>NZ_JBJMQO010000034.1:0-28589 GCF_045802675.1 Archangium sp.
ATTTCCTTCAAGGCCACGTTTGTTCCTCCGCGATGGGGCGCGAGGAATTCGCCTGGGTCGTCCGATTTCCTGGACCCACCTCCGCCCAGGTGGGCTTTCACCTTCCCACCTGACCGCTAGGGTAGCACCCTTCACATGACCTTGAAAGTGGTGGCTCTGAAACCATCGATCGCTATTGGCTTGACCCTGCCACCAGTGTATTGGATTTGACTTGGTCACGAAGACCTCGGTTCCCTGAGGCAGATTCAAGAGCAAGTTGAGTTCGAAGATGAAGAGGACCGGACCATATTTATTTGGTCCTTTCTTTCGACCTCCTTGTCTGTGGATGTCAACATGATCGAGGAAGAGGCAGTGCCAGATTTGGAACTTCTTGTCGAGTTCATCTGACATAGGCTGCGGCGTCTGTGGGAGATTGTAATGCTCGGCGAATTTGCGTGACACTAGGCCACCCTGCTCCAAAAAGGTGCAGCTCGTCGTCACTGAGTTCGCGTGGTGGAGGCGAGTAGCGCCGATCCTTTCTAATACTGCGTAGACCTCCTCTGGCTTCATGACCAAGTACCTCCATTCATTGGAGCCACCAGACGCGAGAGACAGCACGGCGGGCCTGTGGAGGGGCTCCAGGAGCGCGGCAGCCGACGCTCGGGCGAGTGCGGTGCCAAGGGCGGGCAGCGGCACCTCGGGGACCGTGGAGCGTGCCGACGTGTGCCTGCTCTGCTCACAGCCGACGCAGCAGGAGCCAGCCGGTTATGGGGGCAGTTTCGCCTAGTCGGCGGTTTCGCCTAGAAATGGTCGAAAAGCAGCGATCCACCCCTTAAAACTCAAAACGGGATGGGACGCGGGCGGCTCACGGTGAATGCATTCAGGATTCAGGCTCCGCCGTGAACAGATCGCCAGAGGGCCCGCGAGTTTTTTTGGAAATTTTCTGAGCGTGTACGACCTCCGAGCAAGGTTGAGAGCGGCCCCGCATCGGAAAAGCTTGCCGGGGGGGCGTCCTTCCATGCGCGGCACCCGGAGGGAAACGCTAGCACTGGCACGCGGTCAAGCCGCCAAGACCTGAATCTATAAACCCCATACGAAAAAGGTCGTGTAGTATAGGAGAATATATACATATATGAGGTAGAAGGCTATGGAGGTTTAGAAAACCAGCTCAAAGACGCATGACGTGAGCCACTTTTCCCCGGCGAGGCTGCCTGCCGTTCAAGGCACCAAGCCCCCAGACCCGGCAAGGTGTCACGCTGTCAAGCCGTCAAGCCTTGAATCTATAAACTCCTATAGAAAAAGCTCATGTAGGATATAGGAATATATGAGGTATAGGGCTATAGGATTGTTGGAACAGCCCAATTGACGCTTGACGGTTGACACCCGCCGTCCCGCTGCCGCTGCCTGCCTGAGCCACGTCAAGAATCCGCACCCATTTAGGAGTTGTGGAAAAGCCCATCCTGTCGCCAGCCCCGCGCCTGCCCACGCCCCCAGGGTCTGATTCCAGTGCGCCTGAATTCCTGACCGTGGACGAAGCCGCCGTTCTCCTGCGCGTGAACCGGAAAACGCTCTATGAGTCGATCCGGCGCGGCGAGGTGCCGGGGGCGGTCCACCTTGGTCGATCTGTCCGACTTCGCCGGAGCGTTCTGCTATCCTGGACGCCGGGTAACAGCAGTCCCGCGCTTGGAAAAAAGCCATGAGCGTCAGACTGCGGAAGTGGAAGACGAAGGAGGGCAAGGTGCAGGAAGCGTGGTGGATCGACGTCAAGTATCAGCACCCGAGCGGGAGGGTTGAGCGCGTGCGCAAGGCATCGCCTATCAACACTCGCCGGGGCGCTGAGGAATACGAGCGTCAGATTCGGCACGCACTCCTCACGGGTTCCTTCGGAAAGGAAAAGCAGAGCGAGGCGGGGCAAATGCCTACCGTTGAAGAGTTTGTCCCGCGCTTCCTCACGTACAGCGAGAACAACAACAAATATTCAAGCGTTGTATCCAAGCGCCAAATCCTCGATCAGCACGTCATTCCGGCTCTTGGTCGTATGCCGTTGGACTCCGTCGGTCTGGCTGAGATCGAGGATTTCAAAGCGGCTATGCGCAAGAAGACGTCGGGAGCCCGCGCCCGGAAGGATGCCCCCACGCGGGCAGCCCTTCGCAAGCGTAAGGACATCCAGCCCGCGCTTTTGAGCCTCAAGACCATCAACAATGCGCTAACGGTGCTCCGCAAGATGCTGTCGCTCGCACAGGAGCACGGCATCATCACGCACGTTCCGCGCGTCAAGCTCTTCAAGACTGCGAAGGCGGCGTTTGACTTTCTCAGCTTTGAGGAAGCCGAGCGGGTGGTCGCCGCTGCGGCCCCTGACTGGCGCGCGGTCGTGCTCGTGGCGCTCAAGACGGGACTACGGCAAGGCGAGCTGATCGGGCTCCAGTGGGGCGACGTGGACTTGCAGCGCGGCAAGCTGCACGTCCGGCGTACCATCTGGCGCGGGGTGACGGGGCTTCCCAAGGGCGGGCGCGAGCGGACGGTCGATCTGCCCGGCTCGGCAGTGGAAGCGCTCAGGGCTCACAGGCACCTGCGCGGTCCCTACGTGTTCTGTCAGGCGGACGGGCAGCCGCACACGAACGGCACCATGAAGGGCCCTCTGGAGCGCGCTCTTCGCGAGGCGGACATCTGCCGCGAGCAGGGCCGCATTGGGTGGCACGACCTGCGGCACACCTACGGGAGCCACCTCGCGATGCGTGGCGTGCCGCTCAAGGCGATCCAGGAGCTGATGGGACACGCGACCATCGAGATGACAGAGCGCTATGCGCACCTGTCCCCCGAGGTACGGGCGAGCGCCGTGCAGCAGCTCGACCTTCCTGTGCCCCAGCTCCAAGCCGCTCCGGCCAGAAGCGCCGAAGGGGCACACTGAGGGCACATGCGGAAACGAGGGCAAAGAAAAAGCCCAGTAACCCCTCGGGATTACTGAGCTTCTGAGTGTGGAGGCGGCGGGAATCGAACCCGCCGCCTGGCACTCCCAGCGTGGGCCTGGCGGAGTCTCGTGGGAGCCTGGCGGTAGCATGTGCCCTGGCGAGGTGTGGCTGGGAAGGGGCTGGTGGGGGCGCACGGCTTCGCGCGGGTGCGCTGCGAGAGTTGCAAGGACGAGCTTCTCGTCGCCTTCTCGTGCAAGGGTCGAGGGGTGTGCCCCTCCTGCAACGCGAAGCGCGCGCATGTAACGGCCGTGCACGTGTCCTTCATCCAGTTCTTCGGTTCGGCCTTGCAGGGGACTCCGCACTTCCACTCGCTGGTGCCGGATGGCGTCTTCGTGCCGAGAGAGGGCGGCGTGCACTTCGAGGGGTTGGCGCCACCCCCCCGCGGGGAATTTCTCCGGGCAAGCGGCGCGTCGTTTCCGTTCAGGGCCGGGGCGTGTAGAGCTCCGCCACGGGCCCGCCCGTCACCTCCCGCGGCCCTCCCACGGCGAGCACCCGGCCGTCGGGCAGCAGCGTCGCCGTGTTGAACCAGTGGTCCGCGCACGTGTACCCCGTCAGGCTCCAGGAGTTGGAGACCGGGTCATACTCCTCCGACGAGGAGCTTCCCCCCATGACGAGCACCCGGCCGTTGGGCAGCAGCGTCGCCGTTTCGTGCGCCAGCGGCTGGGCCATGGTTCCCGCGGAGCTCCACGTGCCCGTGCCCGGGTCATACACCTCCGCCGGGATGCCTCCCGTGACGAGCACCCGGCCGTCGAGCAGCAACGTCGCCGTGTTCCCCGCGCCAGGCATGGCCGCCGCAAGGCTCCAGGTGCCCGTGCCCGGGTCATACAGCTCCGCGCTCGTGGCGGCATCGCCGCGGCCTCCGATGACGAGCACCGTGCCATTGGGCAGCAGCGTCGCCCCGTGCTCGAAGCGAGGCACGGCCATGGTCCCCGTGGCGCTCCACGTGCCCGTCACCGGGTCATACACCTCCGCTGTCGCGAGCATGCCGCCACGTTGATCGCCCCCCGTGACGAGCACCTTGCCGTCGGGCAGCAGCGTCGCCGTGTGCCCGACGCGCGACTCGGCCATGGCGCCCGTGGCACTCCAGGTGCCTGTGCCCGGGTCGTACACCTCCGCGAGGGTGCCATCAATCCCGTCTCCCCCCGCGACGAGCACCCGGCCGTCGGCCAGCAGCGTCGCCGTGTGGTAGCCACGCGGGTGGAGCATGGAGCCCGTGAGGCTCCAGGTGCCTGTGCCCGGGTCATACACCTCGGCGGTCTCGGTGGCGCCACCACTGTAGCCCCCCGCGACGAGCACCTTGCCGCCCGGCAGCGACGTCGCCGTGTGGAAGTAGCGAGTCCGGGACAGGCTCCCTGTCAGGTTCCAGCCCACGAAGGGCGCTTCCGGCGTGAACAGCTCCGCGGTGGCGGGGCTGTCCCACTCGCCCCCCACGACGAGCACCTTGCCGCCCGGCAGCAGCGTCGCCGTGTGCCGGTACCGGCTCGCGGCCATGCGGGTTGCGGAGGTCCAGGTGCCCGAGGCGGGGTCATAGAGGTTGCCCGTCGGCACGCCGCCGCGTCTGTAATTGTATCCCCCGGGAACGAGCACCCGCCCATCGGGCAGCAGGACGGCCGGGTGGGAGCTGCGGAACTCGGAAATGCCGCCCGCGGCACTCCACGTGCCCGTCGCGGGGTCATACACCTCGGCGAGCAGCGCGGGAGCCTCGTAGGCATTGCCCCCGGCGACGAGCACCTTGCCATTGGCCAGCAGCGTCGCCGAGTGCCCGACGCGCGGCTCGGCCATGGAGCCCGTGGCGCTCCACGTGCCCGTGCCCGGGTCGTACACCTCCGCCGCTATCGAGCCGTTTCCCGTGACGAGCACCTTGCCGCCGGGTAGCAGCGTGGCGGTGTGTGCGGAGGCAACCACCGTCATGGAGCCCGTGGCGCTCCACGTGCCCGTGGTGGAGTCATACACCTCCGCCGTGACGGCTCCCGCGACGAGCACCTTGCCGCCCGGCAGCAGCGTGGCGGTGTGCGCGGAGAGGGGCCCGGCCATGGAGCGCGTGGGGCTCCACGTGCCCGTGGCGGGGTCATACACCTCCGCCGTCGCGAGAGGGCCGCTGCGCCCAGTGCCTCCCGTGACGAGCACCTTGCCGTTGGGCAGCAGCGTCGCCGTGTGCCTGCTGCGCGCCTCGGTCATGGAGCCCGTGGGGCTCCAGGTGCCCGTGCCCGGGTCGTACACCTCCGCCGTCGCGAAGGGCGTGTACGGGTCGTCCCCTCCGGCGATGAGCACCTTGCCGTTGGGCAGCAGCGTCGCCGTGTGACTGTTGCGAGCCTGGGACAGGGTGCCCGCGGAGACCCACGCCGGGCCACACGCCTCCAGGCCCGTCACCGGGAAGCTCTTGCTGGCCGTCAGGCCAAAGGCATTGGTGACGGTGGCGGTGATGACAGGGGGCGTGGAGGCACAGGACGGGGCCCTCCAGGTGACACGGCTGCGGGAGGTGTCCTCCACCGGGGTGCCCAGCGTGCCCGTGCTGGCCGTCCACGCGAAGGAGAGCGCCGAGCCCTCGGGGTCGCTCGCCACCACCTCGAGGGTGAGCACCTGGGAGGCCGTCGCCGTGTCCGAGGAGCGGAAGGCGGAGGTGATGAAGGGAGGGAAGTGGCTGGGGCTGGAGACATTGCGGACGCACAGGGCCACGGTGCCGGTGGCCTCGCCTCCATGCCCATCCGTCACGGAGACGGTGAGGCGGCAGTTGTTACAAGCACTCGCGGGCAGCGCGCTGGGGGTGAAGCGCGCGGAGGGAGACGAGGCCCCGCTCCAGGAGCCGGCGCACGAGGAGGACCAGGCATAGGAGAGCCCATCCCCCTCCGCGTCCGAGGCCGAGACAGACACGGCCGTGGCCTGTCCCACGGCCAGCTGGGTGGGCGCGGCACTCATCCCCGTTACCTGGGGAGCGGTGTTGAAGGAGACGGAGATGCGGGCGCGGCTGCGCGCGGCGCCAGGCGTGACGTTGACGGTGAGGGACGCGCTGGAGGACAGGCCCCGGGAGTCCGTGGCGGTGAAGGTCAGGGTCTGCAGCCCCACCGTGGCCGGGGCCGTCCAGGAGGTGGAGGCCGCCGTGGCCGAGGCGAAGCTGCCCGCCGTGGAGGTCCAGGCCAGTGAGAGGCTGTCCTCCGCATCGGGGTCATGCACGGTGGCCATCAGCGAGAGCGTGCCTCCGGCGGCCACGGAGGTGGAGGAGGCCACGAGCGAGTCGATGACAGGTGCCTCGTTGAGCAAGGGAGGCACGGGGGTGACTTCATGCAGGGTGATGGCGACGAGGGCCGTCGTGTCCGCGGTGAGGGTAACGCCGGAGACAGCGCCCTCGAAGCGCAGGGTGCCCGAGGCATCGAAGGCCTGGGCGGCGAAGGAGCGGTCCGGGCCCGCGGGGAGGTTCTCCAGGATGCCCTCCCAGACGCCATGGGAGGCCACGAGGTCCACGGCGACGGGGGAGAAGTCGGAGGCGCTGGCGGTGACGGTGACGCGGGAGACGGAGGAGGAGAGCGCCTGGGGGACGGAGACGGCGAGCTGGACCGAGCCGGTGGTGGAAGAAGACACACAGCCCGCGAGCAGTGCCAGCGCCAACACCAGGCGGGGAAAATGCCATGACATGAGGGAGCCCCCTGCGGAGAGGGCGGATGATGACACCTCCGCCCCCAGTGAGGCCACCGGCAAGGGTTCAGGGCCGGGACGCGTAGAGCTCCGCCGTCGCTTCAGGCATGGTGAACAGCCCCCCTGCGACGAGCACCTGGCCATCGGGCAGCAGCGTCGCCGTGTGAAGCACGCGGTCCTGGAGCAGGTAACCCGTCAGCGTCCAGGAGTTGGAGACCGGGTCATACTCCTGCGTTGCCCCCAAGGTGCTGCCACCCCCCGCGACGAGCACCCTGCCGCCCGGCAGCAGCGTCGCCGTGTGAAACCCGCCCATGTTGAGCATGGGGCCCGTGAAGCTCCAGGTCCCCGTGCCCGGGTCATACACCTCCGCGCTCGAGGGGGACGTGAGACTTCCGTCCCCTCCGGTGACGAGCACCCTGCCATCCGGCAGCCGCGTGGCCCTGTGCTCGGAGCGAGTCACGGCCATGGCGCCCGTGACGCTCCACGTGCCCGTGCCCGGGTCATACACCTCCGCCGCCGTCGAGCCGTTTCCCGTGACGAGCACCTTGCCATTGGCCAACAGCGTCGCCGTGGGGGCGGAATGCGGCTCGGTCATGGAGCCCGTGAGGCTCCACGTGCCCGTGGCCGGGTCATACACCTCCGCCGCCGTCGAGCCGTTTCCCGTGACGAGCACCTTGCCATTGGCCAGCAGCGTCGCCGTGAGGTTGACACGCGCCTCGGTCATGGAGCCCGTGGCACTCCAGGTCCCCGTGTCCGGGTCATACACCTCCGCCGTCGCGAGGAGCTCGGGGGTCCCGGTGCCTCCGACTCCTCCGGTGACGAGCACCTTGCCGCCCGGCAGCAGCGTCGCCGTGTGCAGGAAGCGAGACGTGGCCATGGAGCCCGTGGCGCTCCACGTGCCTGTCGCGGGCTCATACACCTCCGCTGTCGCGAGGAAACCGCTTCTCCCCTGGCCCCCCGTCACGAGCACCTTGCCGCCCGGCAGCAGCGTCGCCGTGTGCTGGAAGCGGGCCTCGGCCAGGCTCCCCGTCCGGTTCCAGCCCACGGAAGGCGCTTCGGGTGTGAAGAGCTCCGCCGAGGCCAGGATGCCACCGTCCCCTTGGCCCCCCGTCACGAGCACCTTGCCGCTGGCCAGCAGCGTCGCCGCGAAGAAGTAACGCACCGAGGCCATGGCCGTCACATTGGTCCAGGTGCCCGAGACGGGATTGTAGGTCTCCGCCATGGACAGCCAACCGCGCCCTCCATGAAACCCACCCATGATGAGCACCCTGCCATCCGGCAGCGCGACCGCCTGGTGCATTTCACGGGACAGGCACAGGGGCGCCGTGACGCTCCAGGTGCCCGTGCCCGGGTCATACACCTCCGCCGTCGTGTCGTCGGATCCTCCCGCGACGAGCACCTTGCCATTGGCCAGCAGCGTGGCCGTGTGCCAGTAGCGAGGCGCGGCCATGGAGCCCGTGGCGCTCCAGGTGCCCGTGCCCGGGTCATACACCTCCGCCGTCGCCAGGAGAGCGCCGGCTCCGGCGCCCCCCATGACGAGCACCCTGCCATCGGGCAGTCGCGCCGCTTGAAGCCAGACGCGAGCCGCGGCCATGGGGCCCGTGAGGCTCCAGGTGTCCGTGACCGGGTCATACACCTCCGCGGTGAGGGAAGTGCCACTGTTTCCAGTCCCCCCCGCGACGAGCACCTTGCCGTCGGTCAGCAGGGTCGCCGTGTGCCCGATGCGCGTCTCGCTCATGGGGCTCGCGGCGCTCCACGTGCCCGTGCCCGGGTCATACAGCTCCGCGCTCTCATCGTAGCCACCCGTGACGAGCACCTTGCCATTGGGCAGCAGGGTCGCCGTATGCCAGAAGCGAGCCCGAGCCATGGAGCCCGTGGGGCTCCACGTGCCCGTCGCGGGGTCGTACACCTCCGCCGTCGCCAGCAAGCCGGAGACGTCTTCTCCTCCCGCGACGAGCACCTTGCCATCGGCCAGCAGCGTCGCCGTGTGAAGGGTGCGCCCCTGGGCCATGGCGCCCGCGGAGACCCATGCCCGCGCACAGGCGTCCGGGCCCGTCACCGGGAAGCTCTTGCTGGCCGTCAGGCCAAAGGCATTGGTGACGGTGACGGTGATGAGCGGGGAGGCGGGGGTGGAGGTACAGGCGGGGGCCGTCCAGGAGATGCGGCTGCGGGCGTTGTCCTCCACCGGGGTGCCCAGCGTGCCATTGCTGGCCGTCCACGCGAAGGAGAGCGCCGAGCCCTCGGGGTCATAGGCCACCACCTCGAAGGTGAGCACCTGGGCTGCCGTCGCCGTGTCCGAGGAGCGGAAGGCGGAGGTGATGACAGGGTTGAAGTGCGTGGGGCTGGGGACACTCCGGACGCACAGGGCCACGGTGCCGGTGGCCTCGCCTCCACGTCCATCCGTCACGGAGACGGTGAGGTTGCAGTTGTTGCAAGCACTCGTGGGGAGCGCGCTGGGGGTGAAGCGCGCGGAGGGCGAGGAGGCCCCGCTCCAGGAGCCGGCGCACGAGGCAGCCCACGCGTAGGAGAGCGCATCGCCCTCCGCATCCGAGGCGGAGGCGGAGACGGCGGTGGCCTGTCCCACGGCCAGCTGCGTCGGCGCGGCGCTCAGCAGCGTCACCCGGGGCGCGGTGTTGAAGGAGAGGGAGATGCGGGCGCGGCTGCGCGCGGCGCCAGGCGTGACGTTGAGGGTGAGGGACGCGCTGGAGGACAGGCCCCGGGAGTCCGTGGCAGTGAAGGTCAGGGTCTGCAGCCCCACCGTGGCCGGGGCCGTCCAGGAGGTGGAGGCCGCCGTGGCCGAGGAGAAGGCGCCCTCGGGGGAGGACCAGCTCAGGGACAGGGTGTCCTCCGCATCGGGGTCATGCACGGAGGCTGTCAGGGTGACGGTGCCCCCGGCGGCCACGGAGGTGGAGGAGACGACGAGCGAGTCGATGATGGGCGCCTCGTTGAGGAAGGGAGGCACGGGGGTGACTTCATGCAGGGTGAGGGCGACGAGGGCCGTCGTGTCCGCGGTGAGGGTGACGCCAGAGACAGCGCCCTCGAGGCGCAGGGTGCCCGAGGCATCGAAGGCCTGGGCAACGAAGGAGCGATCCGGGCCCGCGGGGAGGTTCTCCAGGATGCCCTCCCAGACGCCGTTGGAGGAGGCGAGGTCCACGGAGCGGGGAGAGAAGTCAGGGGCGCTGACGGTGACGGTGACGCGGGAGACGGAGGAGAGCGCCTGGGGGACGGAGACGGCGAGCTGGACCGAGCCGGTGGAGGAAGAAGACGAACAGCCCGTGAGCAGCGCCAGCGCCAGCGCCAGCGCCAGGCGGGGAGAATGCCGTGTCATGAAGCCCCCTGCGGAGAGGGGGAATTATGGCATCCCCGCTTCCGACGAGGCCACTGGCAAGGTGAAGCGGAAGGTGGAGCCCGCCCGGGGGTGCTCTCCACCCAGATGCATCCGCCGTGGGCCTCCTCTCCGGTTGACTCCGGGGAGGGGCGTTCTCATTGGAGGGGGTCCATGTCAGCGGCCTGCCAGTGAGCTCGCCGTGCCCCGGCGTGGCGGGTGCGGTAGCGTGGAGGCATGAAGCTCGTCGCGACCGTGCATGCAGCCGCCAACCTGGAGAGCGCGGTGGACGCGTTTGGGGCCGCCACCGGCCTCACCCCTGCCGAGGCGCGCATGCGACTGGTGACCGAGGCGCCCATGCTCCTCGCGAGTCTGCCTCCCGAGCGAGCGGAGGCGCTCGTGGAGGCACTGCGTCAGGCGGGGCTGGAGGTGCTCGCGGTGGACGCGGCGGTGCCTTCCGACGCCGAGCGCACCGTGGCCCGCACCTTCACGCTCGGACCCATGGGGGCCACCTTCCAGCCGCGCACGGGAGCCGCCGTGGAGCTGCCCTGGAGCGAGGTGGGCGCCATCCTGCGAGGCTCCAGCTCGGTGCGCTCCGAGACGGAGACGGTGCACGAGTCGAAGAAGGCCTCGCTGGTCATGACGCTCGCCAGCCAGGGGCTGAAGACCACGCGCACGGTGGAGCGAACGGAGCGCTCGCAGCAGGAGGAGACCGAGCAGGTCCTCTTCGTGTACGGGCGAGGCGGCCAGCGCATCGCGCTGCGCGAGCGGGAGCTGGACTTCTCGTGCCTGGGGGCGGCGATGCAGCCGACGCGGATGGCCAACATGGTGGCGCTGGCACGGCTGCTGAAGGAGAAGGCGCCCGGGGCCTTCTACGACGAGCGACTGGTGCGGCTGGGCCGCCGGCCGCTCCCGCCGTTCGTGAGCAGTGGGGAGTCGCTCGCGCAGGTGGGCAAGACGGCGCAGAAGCGGCTCGACACCTCGCGAGGACTGGACGTGCTCGCCGAGGTGCTGTGGCGTGGGGTTGTGGCGAGACTGCTGCCCTGACGTGGTGCTCGTCGTCTCGGTCGACGAGCACCTGTGGCCGCGGGGGCACGCGCGGGAGGGCCCGGTGTTGCCTCTGAGGCCACAGGCCACGGGGCGTGATTTTCCAGGGAGGCAGGGGCCCGCGGCTCCGGGAAGACGGGGACGGGACGCTCCGGCGAGATGCTCCGGCGGCAACCCGCATGGGCGGGGCTAGGGCGGACGGTCCCTTGGTGCATCCCTTGCACAAGACCCATGGCATCTCGCTACCCCCCTGGAGCCCACCATGCGCCTTCCCGTGATCGCCGCCGCCACGTTCGCCCTCGCCGCCTTCTCCGCCGCCGCCCGGCCCAATCCCTATGGCCCGGGCACGACCACGGGCGAGGTCTACGGCGGCTCGGCCTGGTACAACTCCCAGCTGGGCGGCGTCTCCGTGACGGGCGCGACCTACCAGGAGTGCGCGGACCGGCTGGCTGCCGCCATCGCCGCCCGGCCCACCTGGACCGTGACGTCCATCACGCCGTGCGCCAAGTGGCCGCCCTTCATCCGCATCAACTCCACGGATGTGGAAACGGCCCGCGCCGAGGCCCTCCAGGTCCTCCAGATCGACCGCGACCTGCGCACCCAGTTCCGTGTCGATCAGTACGAGACGACCGTGCAGGCCACCTTCTCCACCGTGAACGTGTGCGAGTAGTCAGCGCCCGTCCAACAGGCCCATCCGGTCCTTGAGTCGCAGCACCCGCCGCGTCCAGGCGGGCGAGCCGCTCGGCATCCTCACCCACCAGCGCGGTGAGGATGCCGAAGGAGTCCAGGCCGCCCGGCCAGTCGGGGGCGAGGAACGGGTTTTGGTCCAAATCTGGTCCAACAAGAACCGATCTGGTCCCCCAAGGCGATCCGCGCCTCCTCGTTAGGAGTGGGTTTGACTCGAGGCGGCGGGCAACCTCTGCTCTTCACCGGGCTGGGCACACGTGTGCCTATAGCGGCTGTAGGGCCGGGACACGGGCCCGGCCAACGGCTCGGGTGGCACCCGGCAGCAGCACTCCTTCCCCGCTGGGCCCTGGGCCGCACCCCGCCAATGGGCCTCCATTTCTCTATCGTTCGGCTGTATGTCACGGGCCCGTCCACGAAGAAGGTCGCTGGGCTCAGAACGTGGATCGCGCGGGGAGAAACCGCCCTGCGCGCGCCGACGCGGAAACCGGGAGGAGGCACACGATGAACATCCTGCTGTGGGTCCTGCAGGTCCTCGCCGCGCTCCTGTACGGAGCGTCGGGCGTCATGAAGGTCTTCATGTTCGACAAGGTAAGCGAGGGGGTCCCGTCCTTTGGTGCGTTGCCGCGGGAAGCCTGGAGGGCCCTCGGCATCCTCGAACTCGTCTGCATGGTCGGGCTGATCGTCCCCGCTGCCTTCCACTGGCAGCCGGCGCTCACGGTGGTGGCCGCCACGGTCCTGGCGCTCGAGAGCCTCGTGTTCATCTGGGTGCACGTCAAATACCGCGAGATCCCGCCCATCATCTTGAGCGGCGTGCTGGGCCTCCTCATGGCGTTCATCGCGTACGGCCGGATGGTCCTGAAGCCGATCTTCTGAACGGCCGACCTCGTCCGGCGGCGTCCGAATGTCCGGACGCCTGACGGAGGCCGGTTCCTGCGGGCCGAGCCGTTTGCGTGCGGCATGCTTGCTTGGCCGTCGCCGTTGGCGAGGTGTTTCGCAGCCAAGGCGCGGATGCGTTGGAAGTCGGCAGCACCCGCATACCCGGCCCAAGCGCCTCAAGCGCAGCCCGCGGCTATCACCCGAGCCGCTCAGCGTGTCGATTCATCCACTCGCTCTTTCTGACTCCGGGCGTCCAGGACCACCTGTCCGTCCTTCATCACGAACCGCACTTGCTTCAGCGCCCCGATGTCCTTCAGCGGGTCGCCCTCCACCGCGAGCAGGTCCGCGAGCTTGTTCGGCTCGAGCGAGCCAATCTGGTCCTGCATGCGGAGCAGCTCCGCCGCGTTCACTGTCGCCGCGCGCAGGACGTCCACGGGCTCGAGGCCGGCCTCGGCATAGGCGCTGAACGACTTCACGCTGGCCTGTCCTCGCGTCAGCCCTGGCATCACGACGTACATGTCCGAGCCCGCGGCAAGCCGAACGCCCGCCGTCACCGCGCGACGGAGGTGGTCATGGGCCTTGGCGATGAGCTTCCTGCAGCGCTCCTTCGCATCGAACGAGTCGCACGCGTCCATCGAGCCCTCGGTAGGCACCATGAAGATGCGCTTGCGGGCCATGGGCGCCAGCACGTCATCGGGGAGGGAGTACGCGTGCTCGACGGAGTCGACGCCCGCCTGGACCGCGATGCGAATGCTCTCGTCGGTGGTGGTGTGCGCCGCCACCGGGCGCTTCCTGCGGTGGGCCTCCTCGACGATGACCTTCAGCTCCTCCAGCGAGAGGAGGTTGTGCCCGTTGTCGACGATGACCTTGATGCAGTCCGCGCCGTCGGAGATGGCCTGCCGTACGGCGCGCCGGGCCTCCTCCACGCCGGAGATGGTGACGTACTCCTGCTCGATGAGGGCCTGAGCTGGCGGTTGGAGCGTGGGGAACTGCCCGCCCTGTGGAGCGAGCGCGCGGGTGCAGGCGGAGATGCGCGGGCCCTGCACCCAGCCACGCTGGATGGCGTCGCGCAGCGCCACGTCCCCGTTGAGCCCGGAGTTGCCGAGGTCGCGCACCGTGGTGACGCCCGCCTCGAGCATTTCGTGGCCCAGCTTCGCGCCCAGGAGCGCGCGCTCGGCGGTACTCCTCTGGGCGACGGTGGAGAGCAGGCTGTCGCCGCCGCTCTCCGCGTCGACCTCCAGCAGCAGGTGCGAGTGCGCGTCGATCAGCCCAGGCAGCAGGGTGACGTCGCCCAGGTCGATGACCCGTGTCCCCGAGGGGATGGAGAGGCCGGTGCCCACGGCCTGGATGCGCGAGCCTTCGATGAGCATGACCGCATCCGCCAGGACCCTGTCACTCTTCCCATCGAAGAGCCGCGCGGCGCGCAGGGCGATGCGCGTGGGCTCCGGGGAGGCGGGAGCCTGGGCCCATGACGGCATGGGAAGGCTCCACAGCAGGACGGTGCCAATGACAGTCGTGAAGAGTCGCCGGGAAGGGGAGGGCAAGGAGTGGCTCCTGGGCGCGAGGTGCTGAGCCACCGCACGGTCCCCGTCCTGTCTCGGGAAGGCAAGCGCCAGAGGAGGCTGCAGCCTCCACACGGCCTTTATTCCGCCTATGCGCACGCGTGCTCGAGGCCACGCTCCAGCACACCCGGGAAGAGATCCCCCGGCTCGGGCGTCCTCGGGCTGGTGCCTTTCCTTCGCATCCTCTCCTGGCTGCTCCTGGGCGCCGCCTGCCTGCTCTGGGCGGCGGCGCTCGGCTTCGTGGCGCTCTGGCCGCGGCACCCCACCGGTGCGCGCCAGCTGCACTGGAGGGATGCAACCGGGCGGGCCCTCGCCTCCGCGCCGAGCACCTGCGGCCAGGACACGCGCTTCCCCCTGCTCGTCCAGCAGAACCGCGTCTGGCTCCCCTGCCCCGCCGCGCCCGATCTGCCGGGCGGTGCGATCGCCCTGCTCGAACCAGCACGGGGTGAAGCCCGCCTCGTGGCCCCTCTGCCCGAGCGGTTGCCGCTCGAGCGCGTTGAGGGCCTGCTTCCAGGCTCGGGCGGCACCGTGGGCCTCGTGTACCGGGCGAGCAGCCCTCCGCACTCGGGCGGAGTGGCCGAGGTGCTCGTGGCGGGCGTGGCGAACGACGAGGGCTGGCAGGTGCCTCCCGAGCGCCTCCCCGGGGGGGCTGGAAGCCGATTGCTGGGCCTGGGCTGGTCGGGCCGCCAGTTGGAGGTGGCGCTCGCGCCCGCGCGCGGCGAGGACACCCACGCGGAGGCGGCGGACGCGGTGCTGGTGCGGGTGGGCGACACGGAGTTCCCCGTCACCGTCACCCGCGAGGAGATGTGCCTGTTCCTCCAGGACTGCGCCGTGCGCGTGGCCTACCGCGCGGCCCAGGCCGGCTGGCGCTTCCTCGTCGAGGACGGTGGCACCCTGCGCGAGGTGCGGGAGAGCGGCATCGGTGAGGCGGAAGGCCGGTCCATCGAATTGCTGGCCGGGCTCGACCTGCGCGTGGCCGGACGCCTGCGTCCCCCCAACCTGCCGCCCCGCTATCGGCTCGAACCCGATGGCACCATCCTCCCCTTGGAGCCACCGCCTTCCGGTCGGCGCCCATTGCCCGCTCCCGCGCTGGCCGAGGGCTCCCGGCTCGTGCCCCTCTCGCGCTCACTGCTGGAGCAGGGCCGAGGCGCCGTGCACGAATGGGAGGACCAGCGTTGGCACACGGCCGCCGCGGCGGATGGCACGCTGCGCGTGGAGGGAGACACCGGCGCACCGGCCGCCGTCGCGCGCCTCGAGGCGCCCTGCACCCGGCTCGCCTCGGGCTTCCTCGTTCCCCTGCGCCGGGGCCTCACGCTGCTGACCCCCGATGGGTGTTACGTGGGCCTCACCCGCTCGGGCCAGCGCGATGATCCGCTCAACCTCTTCGAGCACCTCGAGCGCCTCCACGTCCCCCATGCCGTGCCCGCGCTGCTCTGGGTCCTGCTCGGATGCCCGATGCTGCTCCTCCCCTCGGCCCTGCTGCGCTGGCCCCGGGACCCCGGACTCCGGCGCCTCTCCGGCACGCTGCTCTCCGCCTGCTACCTGTTCAGCGCCCTGCCGCTCATCCCATGGCTGCTGCCGCTTCTGTCCTGAGCGGCGCTCGAGCCTCGTGAGAATCGGTGCCGTCGAGGTACTGGCGGTACCACGCGGCGGTCTCCTCCAGTCCTTCCTCCAGCGAGTAATGCGGCGCCCAACCGAGGAGCCGCCGCGCCTTCTGGGCTGAGACCTGCTGGTGGAAGATCTCCCCATGCGCGGCCGGGATGACGTGCGGCTCGAGATCCTCTCGGAGCAGGAGCCGCTGGAGCATCCTCACGACCTGGAGGACCGTCCAGCTTCCCCCCATCGCGAAGTTGAACGCCTGTCCCTGGGCCACTCCGGCATCGAGCCCGTGGAACATCGCCATGTAGGCCCCCACCGCGTCGCGGACGTAGAGGAAGTCGCGCATGAAGTCGCCCCGGGCGGGGACTCGGACGAGCGGGGGCTCACCTGCCAGCAACCGGCGGAGGGTATTGGGGATGAGCCGGCTCCAGTTGAGGTCTCCCCCGCCGTAGATGTTGCCGAACCGGCCGATCGTCACCGGCAGGCCGTAGCTGTGCGCGTAGGCATGGGCGATGAGGTCCGCGCACGACTTCGAGACGTCATAGGGATGCCGGCCGCGCAGGGGCAGATCCTCGGTGTAGGGCAGCACGGGGCTGTCGCCGTAGGCCTTGTCGCTCGAGGCCACGATGACGCGCCGCACGGTGTCCGCGTTCTTCCGGCACGCCTCCAGGATGTTGTAGGTGCCCCGGACGTTGACCTCGAGCGCCAGGTGCGGAGCCTCGAAGGCGCGCCCCTCCAGGGAGATGGCCGCGAGGTGGAACACCGTATCCACCCCGCGCTCCGCGAGGAGCCGCTCGAGCAGGGAATAGTCCTCGACACCGCCGACGACGTTCTCGACCTGATGGATGATCCCGCTCCGGACGAAGCGCCCCCGCGGCTCCCACTGTGAGAGCAGGTTCACGACGGACGCGCCCCGTTGCACGAGGTGCTCGGCCAGCCAGGAGCCCATGAAGCCCGAGGCTCCGGTGACGAGGATGCGATGCGCGTGTAGGTCGGTCTGCATGAGGCACTTCTCCCGAGTCATGAACAGGGCCCCGAACGCGAGGCCAGTCGGGTCGAGACGAGGCCCCGGGATTCGTGACGGAAGCCGGCGCGCTCCGGCGGACGCCCGCCTGGAGAGCCGAAGCGTCGTGCATGCAACTGAGTCACGTTTGCTGAACTGAACGATGCACACCGTCGCGCCTAGCGGTATCGCGCACGAGCACTACATATTTCTCCCCCACGCACAGGAGAACGCCCCATGAAGCCGCTGCCCGCCAATCGTCCAGACCTCTGGAGCCAGTCGCAACGCGCCTGCACCCTGAAGGTTTCCCGGGCAGAGCTCGAGCACCGGCTGGGACCGGCGCTCGTGCATGACGAGGGCGATGGGCTCGGGCCCCGCTTCCGCTGGGGCTTCCAGTGCGACTGCGGCCTGGAGCTGGTGATCGATCTGCCGCGCACCGCCCAGGCGCGCGAGGGCGTGATGTGGATGGAGCACCTGGAGGTCGAGCACGCGCTCGCGCACCTGGACATGTCCATCAACCGCGTCCTCTGGCGGGCGGACATGGACGAGCCGCTGTCCCTCAATGGCTGGGCCGTGGTCCGGCGGGACGAGCCCGGCAACCGGTTCGATCTGTGCGTGCTGCCCGTCCAGGAACACGCCGAGTGCCTGGCCCGGCTCATCGAGGAGCGCGTCCCCGGCTATTTCAACGTGGAGCGCCGCGGCAAGCCGCCCATGCCGATGCGGCAGCACCACGAGACGGGCTACTACGCCGCCGGGTTCGCCTCCTAGTCCCTCGCACGCCTGCCCTGCCTGCGTGCGCTCTGCGCGCGGGCTACCGGGGGCCAATGCCCGCCGCCTGTCCAGTACCCACCTTCCTGGGGAACGGAGGTGACCGACATGGCAGGAGTTCGCGGAACCAAGGCGAAGAAGCTGATGGCCGAGGCCTCGAAGGCAACGGACCGCTCGCGCAAGGGGCGTAACAAGGTGCCCAAGATCAGCCGCTCGGATTCGAAGAAGGGGCACTCCAAGTCCGGGGAGCCCGTCAATTCGAAGGGCAATCGCTGAACCCAGTGCTGAACCCAGATGGCCAACAAGCGCGCGTCTTCCAACCGCGGCACCCCCCAGAAGCCGGCCGAGCGGGATGTGATGCCGCCCGGCATGGACGTGCCGGACAGCGACCTCTTCTTCAACCGGGAGCTGTCCTGGCTGGCCTTCAACAACCGGGTGCTCCAGCTGGCCGAGGACACGTCGGTGCCGTTGATGGAGCGCGTGAAGTTCTGCGCCATCTACGCGCGCAACCTGGATGAGTTCTTCATGATTCGCGTGGCGCGGCTGCACGAGCAGGTGCGCGGCCGCGTGGCGCGGCTGGTGCCGGATGGCGCCACCCCGGGCGACACGCTCGACAAGCTGCACGCGCACATCCTCGAGCAGGGCCGCCGTCACGGCGAGTGCTTCGGGCGCCAGCTGCGTCCCATGCTCGCGGAGAAGGGCCTGCGCATCCTCTCCATGAAGGAGCTCGACGCCGAGCAGCGCGCCCTGGTGGACCAGCGCTTCCGCGAGCAGATCTTCCCCGTGCTCACCCCGCTGGCCATCGGCCTGGGGCGGCACTTCCCGTACATCTCCAACCTCTCGCTCAGCCTGGCGGTGCTGCTCAGAGATCCGGTGACGGAGACGGAGAACGTGGCGCGGGTGAAGGTGCCCAAGGAGCTGCTGCCGCGCTTCGTCCCGCTCAAGGGCGGCACGTCCTTCGTGCCGCTCGAGGAGATCATCGCCCACCACCTGGAGGCCCTCTTCCCCGGCATGGAGGTGCTCGACCGGGGGCTGTTCCGCGTCACCCGCGACGCGGACTTCACCGTCTCCGAGGACGCCGAGGACCTGCTGGTGGCCGTGCAGACGGAGCTGCGCCAGCGCCGCTTCGGCGACGTCATCCGTCTGGAGGTGCAGGCGGGGATGAGCCCCAAGATGCTCGAGCCCCTCATGGAGGCGCTCGCCCTGGAGCCCCGCCAGCTCTACGAGGAGCAGGGCCTGCTGGACCTGACGGACCTCATGTCCATCGTGGGCACGCCGGGCTTCGCCGAGCTGAGGGATCCTCCCTGGACGCCCGTCACCCAGCCGCGCCTCAAGGCCGAGAGCGACAGCGGGGAAATCAGCACGGTGATGTCGGCCATGCGCCGGGGAGACCTGCTCGTCCACCACCCCTACGAGTCCTTCTCCACCTCGGTGGAGCGCTTCGTCACCGAGGCGGTGGAAGACCCCGACGTGCTCGCCATCAAGCAGACCGTGTACCGCACCTCGGACAAGTCGCCGCTGGTGCCCGCGCTCATCCGCGCCACCGAGCGCGGCAAGCAGGCCGTGTGCATGGTGGAGCTCAAGGCCCGCTTCGACGAGCGCACCAACATCCAGTGGGCGCTCGCGCTCGAAGAAGCGGGGGTGCACGTCGTCTACGGCATCCCCGGCCTGAAGACGCACGCCAAGGCCATCCTCATCGTCCGGCGCGAGGGCGAGCGCGTGCGCCACTACGTCCACGTGGGCACCGGCAACTACAACTCGAAGACGGCCCGGCTCTACACGGACCTCGGCCTCTTCACCACGGATCCGGAGATCGGCGCGGACGTGGCGGACCTCTTCAACTTCCTCACCGGCTTCGCCCGCCCCAAAACCTTCCGCAAGCTGCTGGTGGCCCCCATCAACATGCGCGAGGGCCTGCTCCAGGAGATCCGCCGCACCATCAGCGCGCACTCGGCCGAGCACCCCGCACGCATCCAGATGAAGATGAACGCGCTGGTGGACCCGGCGATGATCCGCGCCCTCTACGACGCCTCGCGCGCCGGCGTGAAGGTGGAGCTCAACGTGCGCGGCATCTGCTGCCTGCGCCCCCACGTCCCCGGCGTCTCGGAGAACATCCACGTCGTCTCCACGCTCGGCCGCTTCCTGGAGCACTCGCGCATCTACCTCTTCGAGCGCGGCGGCGAGACGCGCTGCTACATCGGCTCGGCGGACCTCATGCCCCGCAACCTGGACCACCGCGTGGAGGCCCTCACGCCCGTGGGCGAGCCCGCGCTCATCGCTCAAATCAAGGACCTGCTCGACCGGTGCCTCTCCGACAACACCCACGCCTGGGTGCTCGAGGCGGAGGGCACCTGGCGGCGCCGGCCTCTGGGGAACGAGAAGCGCTGGGTCCAGGGCGAGTTGATGGAGCGCGCCGTGCGCATGGCCCAGGCCTCCTCCGGACGGCCCCTGCCCTGACGCGGCGCCCGCCCCTTCCGCCCCCCCTTCACTTTTCGGGGGCCCCCCTCCCGGCCTTTTGTTGCAGCTACAATCATGCAGCCGGATGAGTCCCCGGGTTCCCCGGCATCCCAGCGAGCCTGGAAGCAGGTGGGCGGGCGATTGTATTGGCCCCCGGACAGATCGGAAGATGGGGGTCCATCCACCCGCGTGGGCCCATGGCAACCGATCAGGAAACGCAACACCCCCAGACCGATGAGAGCGCGCCCGCCGTCGCGGCGCACGGCCCCAAGAAGCTGGAGCAGCCGGCGATGTGGCCCGGCAACGTGCCCAACCAGACGCAGGCACTGGAGGTGCTGCGAGGCCAGCGGACGCTGGTGGTGTCGCTGCCGAGCGCCCGCAAGCTCCAGGAGAAGCTCACCCTGCCCGAGCGCGAGGCGCTCCAGGACGACGGTCTGGCGGACGCCCTGCGCGATGCGGTCGCGGTGCGCTGGCGTCTGGCGGCGGCGCAGGATCTGCTGCTGAGCGGCGGAGGCAAGGTGGACGAGGGGGCGCTCAACGCGCTGCTGGCCGAGGTGGACCGGACGCTGGAGGCCCTGCGCGCGGCGACTCCGGCCTCGCCGGACCTGGGGCTCGCCATTGATCGCACCTGGGAGACGCTGACCCAGGAGGCCGTCGACTTCTCCAGCAACGTGAAGGCGGCCTCGAACCAGCCCGCCGCCCCCGTGCACCCCGTCCACGCGGCGCCGAAGAAGCCCGCCGCCACCGGCAAGGTGACGTTCCAGGCGGAGGAGACGGATCCGCAGAAGCAGGGCAAGGCCCGCAAGCCGATCTGGCTCTACGCCACCCTGGGCCTGGCGGTGGTCGCGGCGGGCGCCTACCACTTCTTCAACACGACGCAGGGTCCGCCTCAGCCCCCCGCCTATCCGGGTGCTCCCGCCAACACCGTCATCCTGCCCGACACGGCCAGCGGCGCCCTCGTGGTGCGCTCGATGCTCGTCGGCTCGGCCTCTCCGGAGCTGCAGGCGTGGCTCAAGCAGCAGGAGGCCAAGGGGATGCAGCTCAAGGAGCTGGGCCCGGGCAACTACCTCCTCACGCCCTCGCCCGCCGCCAAACCCCCGGCCACCGCCGGCAACACCACTCCGTGAGCCACGCGCTCCCGCCTCTCCCGCCCACTCCAAGGGAACACGTCATGACGAACCGAAAGCTTCACCCCGGCCGCGTGCCACAGGGCTTCACCCTCATCGAGCTGATGATCGTCGTCTGCATCATCGGCCTGCTGGCCACGGTGGCCCTGCCCGAGTTCCAGAACGTCCTGCTGCGCACCAAGCAGGCCGAGCGCGAGACGATGCTCAACTCGCTCGTGCGGATGATCAATGACTACTCCTCCTCGCACAACGGGCAGCTGCCGGGCGGGGCGACGGTGGACCTGCCGCGCAATCCGAACTCCGCTCCGGACGGCAGCAAGAAGCCCTTCGACATGACGGTCGGGCACTGGGCGGACCTGGGCTGGGCGCCGGATGGCCACGTCTACTTCCGCTACGACGTCACCAGCACCGCGCCCGACACGCTCGTCGTGACGGCCCAGGCCGACCTCGATCGCGACGGGATGGTGAGCTTCAAGTCCATCACGCTCAAGCTCCAGGGAGGCATCTGGCAGCGGTACAGTGAGACCGTGTACGGCGGCTGGTTCTAGGCCTCCGAATGAGGTAGGAGCGCTCCCATGGGCGCTCAATGGAAGCAGAAGGGCCGCACCGAGCATGCGGCCGCCAAGGGCCGGCTCTTCACCAAGCTGGTGAAGGAGCTCATCGTCTCCTCCAAAGCGGGAGGCCCCGACCCCGGCACCAACCCCCGGCTGCGCATGGCGGTGGAGCAGGCGAAGAAGGCGTCCATGCCGCGCGAGACGCTCGAGCGCGCCATCAAGCGGGGCGCCGGGCTGCTGGATGAGCCGGTGAACTACGAGACCGTCATCTACGAGGGCTTCGCCCCGCACCAGGTGCCGGTCATCGTCGAGTGCCTCACCGAGAACAAGAACCGCACCGCCACCAACCTCCGGATGCTGTTCCGCAAGGGGCAGCTGGCCAGCAGCGGCGCGGTGTCCTGGGACTTCAACCGCCTGGGCGTCATCGAGGCCACGCCTCCCGAGGGCGGCGCCGACGCGGAGACCGCCGCCATCGAGGCGGGCGCGCAGGACCTCGAGGCCGCCGAGGAAGGCGCCACCCGCTTCCTGACGAACCCCACCGAGCTCGACACGGTGAGCAAGGCCCTCACGGGCCTGGGCTGGACGGTGAGCGCGCAGAGCCTCGCGTGGGTGGCGAAGAATCCGGTGCAGCTCGAGGGCGAGGCCCGCGCCGAGGTCGAGTCGTTCCTCGTGGCCATGGACGAGGACGACGACGTCCAGAACATCTACGTCGGTCTCAAGTGAACCTCGCGGAGCTGAACACCCGGGTGCGGGCCCTGCTGTGCCGCGAGTCTCCTGCGGCACCGTTGCCCCTGACGGCTCGCGGGGAGCTCGCGCCCCTCGAGCCGCCCTCCCCCACGCATCGCTTCCTTCCCTTCCTGCCCTCGCACCAGCAGCGGGCGCTGTCCGTGACGGCCCGCTTCATGGAGCTGGCCAACGCAAGGCCCGGTGAGGCGGGACTCGCGGCGGTGCTCGACGAGGCCGAGCAGCAGGCGCGACACGGAGACCCCGAGGAGACGAAGTACGCGCTGCGCGTCTTCCTCGCCCACCACCCCGAGGGCCGCGCGCTGTCCGTGCCGCCCCTGGTGGAGCGCGCCCCGCACCTCGTGGTGCCGTCCAAGCGCCCGGAGCTTGCGCGCAAGGGCAACCCGGGGACTCCCGGCGCGGAGGTGTGGCTCGACTACTTCCGCGAGGACACGGGGCTCAACGACCACGTCGACACGTGGCACGTGAAGCACCCGGCCGCCGGCTACCCGGATCCCACGCAGCCCCAGCGCCGGCTCCTGCAAGAGCGGCGGGGAGAGCTGTTCTGGTACGTGCACCAGCAATTGCTGGCCCGCTACGACACGGAGCGGCTGGCGTTCGGCATGCCCCGCACCGTGCCCCTGGAGGACTACGCGTCCCCCATCAACGAGGGCTATGACGCCGGCCTCCCCGGTTTCGCGCCCCGGCCACCCGGCCTGAGCCCGAAGGGGATTCCCGGCTACGGGATTGACGACCACGCCATGCGCCGCGACCGGCTCTTCACCGCGGCCTCCTCGGGGCTGCTGTGGCACGGCGGCACGCCCATCCTCCTCGAGAGCCTCGAGCAACTCGCCGACACCGCCGAGTCCAACCTGGGCTCCGTGGACGGCGAGGCCTGGGCGGACCCGCTCGGGCACTATGGCTCGCACCACAACCTGGGGCACGTGCTGCTCGCGTGCCTGACGGGCCCTCGCGACAGGTCGGGCCTGCCCGGGGTCATGGCCTCCCCGGCCACCGCGGCGAGGGATCCGCTCTTCTTCCGCTGGCGCCGCCACGTGGACGACATCATCGACGCCTGGCAGAGCACCCACCTGCCTCCGCACGACGTGTCGGCCGACGCGCCCCAGGTGCTCGTGCGCAAGTGGCTCGGAGACGGCCTCGCTCCAGCGCACCAGAGCCCGGACATCCTCCTGTGCTTCCACCAGGACATTCCCGGGGCGGACGCTCCGGACTTCGACGGGCAGAAGTGGGGCGAGGCCACCTTCGGCGGTGACGCGTGGACCAGTCCTCCGCCGGCCTTCCGCGCGAGCACGCACACGCTGCGCACGCACATGGCGCAGCATCCGGTGCGGCTCGACCACGACGCGTTCCATTACTTCCTGCGGGTGGAGAACCTGCTGCCGCGCGAGCAGAAGGTCCTGGTGCGCCTCCTCGTCGCGGCGGATGCGTACGCCGAGGATCGCCGGATGTGGATGGAGCTGGACCACTTCGTCCACACACTGAAGCCCTCGGAGCAGGCAGTCATCCACCGGCCCGCGAGCCGCTCCTCCGTGGTGCACGAGCGCGGCTGGCCCCTGAACCTGCTGCTGCCCCGAGGCCGGCGCGAGGGCCTGCTCTTCCGCTTCATGGTCATCATCACCCATGCGGAGCGGGAAGCCGTGGGCGGAGAGGACGCGGCGACCTCGCACGAGTGGGGCTATCCGTTCAACCGGCCCCTGCCTCCCGGACAGCGCATCGCGGACCTCGTCACGCATTCGCACATCGCGACGCGCAACATCTGGATCAATCACATCTCTCCCTGAGCGCGTTCCGTGTCTCCTCGCTGACAGCGCGGAGGACTGAACACCGCTCTCGTTCTCCGATTGGAGCGCGCGCAGCACGGGTCTATTGCTGCGGGCCGTGCTTCGCGGTGCGCGGCCGAGGGAGGAACAACCATGAGGCGTGGGGCCGGTGTTTCCTGGATGCTCGCTGCCCTGCTGTTCGCCGGGGCCGCTTCCGCCGAGGAGGCCCCTCAGGGCCAACCTCCTCCGCCCAAGCTGCCACCCGGTGTCTCCGCCACGCTCTGGAAGCTCTCCGTGCCGCCCGGCGCCGAGCCCACTCCGGAGAAGGTCGCGCTCGGGCAGAAGCTCTTCCTCGACAAGCGGCTGTCCGCGGACGACTCCACCTCCTGCTCCACCTGCCATGACCCGGACAAGGGCTTCGTGGACGGCAAGCCACTCGCCGAGGGCGTGCAGAAGCGCAAGGGCAAGCGCAACAGCCCCACCGTCCTCAACGCCATGTTCAACGCCACCCAGTTCTGGGACGGGCGCGCGGCCACGCTCGAGGAGCAGGCGAAGCTGCCCATCCTCAACCCCGTGGAGATGGCGATGCCCTCGCCCGAGGCCGTGGTGGCCAAGGTGCGGGGCATCCCCGAATACGCCTCCGAGTTCCAGCGCGTCTTCGGCCGCGAGGTGAACTACGACGACCTGGCGGCGGCCATCGCGGCCTTCGAGCGCACCCAGTTCTCCGGCAACGCGCCCTTCGACCGCTTCCTCCTCCAGGGGGACGAGAAGGCCCTGGAGGCCTCGGCGAGGCGCGGCTGGGCCCTCTTCAACGGCAAGGGCCGCTGCAACTCGTGCCACGCGGCCAACGCCACCGCGCCGCTGTTCTCGGATCAGAAGTTCCACAACATCGGCATCGCGGCGCACAAGCAGGACTTCGTGAAACTCGCCCAGGAGGGCCTGCGCGTGGTGCGCACCGGCGACGAGAAGCAGATCGACGAGCTGGCCCTCCAGACGGACTTCACCGAGCTGGGCCGCTTCCTCGTCACCAAGTACGACAACGACATCGGCGCCTTCAAGACGCCCACGCTGCGCAACATCGGCGTCACCGCGCCCTACATGCACGATGGCTCGCTCGCCACGCTGTGGGACGTGATGGACCACTACAACAAGGGCGGCATCGCCAATCCCTTCCTCGATGGAGGCATGCAGCGGCTGGGGCTCACCGAGCCGGAGATCGACGACCTGGTCGCCTTCCTCTTCACCCTCACCGACGAGCGCTACGCGAAGTTCAACGCCCAGGAGCAGGCGAAGCAGCGCGCTCGCAAGAACACGCGCCCCGAGCGGGACACCGCCGTGGCCCTGGGGAAGAAGGGCAACTTCGGGGACATCGGCGTCAGCCCGAACCTCGAGGTGAAGAACCCCGCCGACGTCGGTGCGTACGGCGGCGAAGCGGCAGCGGGCAAGACGACGCAGAAGGCGAAGACTCCGGCGAAGTAGGAGGCGCACGGCCCATGGGCAAGGGATACAAGAGCATCGAGACGAAGTACTACGAGGAGCGCCAGGCCCTCTTCGATGAGCTGGGCAAGCTGGATCGCCGGGCCTTCCTGCGCGTGGCCGGGCTGTCCGCCGGCATCGCCGCGGGCATGGGGCTGGTGACACCGCACGGCTTCCAGCTCGTCCGCGTCGCTGGCGCGCAGGAGTCCAAGCCGCGCTTCTCCTTCGCGTACATCTCCGACACGCACCTCTACACGCGCGACCTCAATGATCGCTTCGTGCGCTCCATCATGCGTGCCGTGGACGACGTCAACGGGTTGGACCCGCAGCCGGACTTCGTCCTCTTCGGCGGAGACCTGGCGCAGCTCGGCCAGCGCGAGGAATTGAAGCTCGGCGCGGAGATCCTCAAGGCCGTGAAGGCGCCAGTGAAGATGATGGTCGGCGAGCACGACTGGTACCTCGACATGGGCGAGGCGTGGCGCGAGCTCTTCGGCCAGCCCACCTACGCGTTCGAGCACAAGGGCGTGCACTTCGTGGTGCTCAACTCGGTGGTGGAGAAGGACTTCTGGACGAAGCCCGGCTACACGCCCATGGAGCGCATGAAGATCGTCGCCGGCCTGGACAACGGCATCCAGTCCCGCTTCGAGGTGGGCGCCGAGCAGCGCGAGTGGCTGCGCCAGGACCTGGCCAAGGTGGACAAGAAGACGCCCGTCATCGTCTTCAGTCACTCGCCGCTCTACAAGTACTACCGGCCGTGGAACTTCTGGACGGAGGACGCGGACGAGGTGCAGGCCCTGCTCAAGCCCTTCGAGCACGTCACCGTCATCCACGGGCACACGCACCAGTTGCTCAGCAACCGCATCGACAACATCCAGTTCCACGGGATGCTGTCCACCGCGTGGCCCTGGCCCTACGCCCCCGAGGGCCTCCCGAGCCTCACCGTGCAGATGAACCGGGTGGATCCCTTCAGCAACTTCGACGGGCTCGGCACCGGCCGCGTGGACGTGCTCGAGGCCGGCGTCGTCGACAAGCTCTACCGGCTGTGGGACCGCGCCCCCATCACCGTGCGCTCCAGCTACCTGGCCTCCAACGGCAAGAAGGACGCCCCTCCCCGCCCCCGGCTGCCCAGCTACTAACGAATACCCGCGAGAGAACACCATGAACCACCGGACGAAGCTCCTCACGGGCCTGTGCGCGCTGCTGTCGGCGCTGAGCGGCGTGGCCCTGGCCACCGGCTCCGATGCGCTCCCCCAACACACGCTGCCTCCATCCAAGAACCGCAACCTCGTGCTCGGCCTGTGCGATGGCGAGACGGCCCTCGAGGTGAAGGGCGTCAAGGAAGGCGAGAAGCTGTCGCACGGACAGGCCTTGGACGTCACCCAGCAGCTCATGAGGGAGTGGCGCCGCAAGAACCCGGACGCGCGTTGGGACGACACTCCCGCTCCCTCCGCGGTGCTGGCCCAGGCCCCCACTCCGCCGCCGAGCCCCCATCCGCAGGGCCCTCGCAGCCCGCCCGCGGTGCCACCCACGCCGCAGAAGCCCTCGGCGGGCAAGAGCAACCGGGAGAACGGCCCCAATGCGTCCTCGGGCGCCTCGGGCATGGCGGCACAAAAGGGCGCCGACGTGCAGGCGGGCCACACCTACGGCGCCTTCAGTGAGCGCGATGAGCAGATCTGGGCCGCCTCCACCCAGGCCTTCGTCGAGGAGGGCAACCGCGTGTTCCATGACGCGGACGCGCTCGGCAGCACGGTGGCGGTGTCCTGTGACATGTGCCACCCGGACGCCGCCAATACGCACCCGGAGACCTATCCGAAGTACCAGGTGCAGCTCGGCCGCGTGGCCATGCTGCGCGACATGATCAACTGGTGCATCGAAAACCCGGTGCGCGGCAAGCCCCTGGCCGACAATGATCCGAAGATGCGCGCCATGGAGGCGTTCATCTACGCCAAACGCAAGGGCGTGCCGCTCGAGTTCGGCAAGCACTGAGGGCCCGGTCCGCCCGGGGCGATGGCCTCAGTAGTCGCCCTTGCGGATCTTGAAGTGCATGGCCTCGAACTGCTGGAGCAGCTTGTCGCGCTCCTGCGAGAAGAGCTCGCGCGCCCGGGGCTTCTGCTCCTCCGAGAGCACCTTCTCCGCCTGGAGATAGGCCTCCGAGTCGTTGTCCTGCATCTGGCGCAGCTTGGACTCGATGAGCTCCAGCCGCTGACGGCGCTGGAGCTTCAGCTGGTCCACCTCGGGCGGCCCGCTCATCGTCCCGCCCTTGCCTCCGTTGACGTCGTGCGCCCCCGCGCCCATGTAGCCCCCGTGCCAGGGCTTGTTGTCCTTCTTGACCTGTTCCCGCAGGGCCTCCAGCTCGTACTGGAGCGAGATGTTCTTCTCGTGCAGGGTGAAGTCCATCTTCTCGAAGCGGTCCACCTGCTCCGGAGTGAGGACCAGCTCGGCGCGGTGCTCGAGCAGCACCGCCAGCGAGGACTTGAAGGCCATGCCCGAAGCCGCATCCCCCTCGCCGCGCTGGGACGCGGTGGAGCGGGCGCAGGCCGCGAGCGACAGGCACATGCACAACAGCAACATCTTCCGGGTCATGCGCCCCATCGTGCCACCAACCCGGGCACACGGTATACGAAGGCAACACCATGCCGACCGACTCGGACGGGCGCCTGGCATCCAACCTCTGGAAGCTCCAGGCCATCCGGATGCTGTTCTACCTACAGTTCTTCTCCGCCGTCCTCGTGCCCTTCTTCACCGACTGGGGCGGCATCTCCCTGGCCCAGGTGCTGTTCCTCAACGCCTGGTTCTTCCTCTGCAACTTCCTCTTCGAAGTGCCTACCGGCACCGTGGCGGACTTCCTCGGCCGCAAGGTGTCCCTGGCCCTGGGCAGCCTGGTGGGGCTCGGCGCGGCGCTGCTCTACGTGTCCCGGCCCGCCCTCCCCGTGTTCAAGGCCGCCGAGGCCGTCTTCGCCAACGCCAACACGCTCCACTCCGGCGCCGACGATGCGCTCGCCTATGTCAGCCTCAATAGCCACGGG
>NZ_JBJMQO010000035.1:0-161457 GCF_045802675.1 Archangium sp.
ACCGGGTCGCGCAGCGCTCCGTGTGGAGCTGGCTGGCCTTCTCGAGCAGCGCGGTGGCCTCGGGCTGTTGGGGCTGGAGGTCCAGCGCGGCGAGCAGCGGGGGGATGCACCGGTCGAGCTCCCCGGCCTCGCACGGCGGGCGCGCGGACTCGAGGGCCTGGTTCACCCCCTTCTCCACGAAGATGGGCACCAGCGGACAGGCCTTCTTGTCCTCGGGGGCGGCGGCACAGGCCGACCGGTAGGCGCGGGCCGCCGCGATGAAGTCCCCGCGGAGCGCCGCCTCCCGGGCCTGGGCCATGGCCTCCCGATACGCGGTGTTGCAGCCACTCAGGACCAGGAGTGCGAGAAGCGCGGAGAGGCGCGAGACCAGGGACGGGGAGCTCATGCGGGAGGACTCGGAACGAAGAACGGGAGCAAGGGCCCCAGACGGGCGAGGGAGCCGTTTATTCAACCCGGCCTCCCCCGTGCTCCCGGATTCTACCCGCCCCCGCGCGGGCTACTCGAAGAGGGACAGCTCGTTGAGCGTCACGAGGTGGTCCTGGTCGCTGGACGAGGTGGCGCGCAGGCGCACCTGGCTCACCGGCGTGGGGTTGCTCAGCGGCAGCTCGATGAAGCCGCGCGTCTTCGGGGTGCCCTCCATCAGGTTGGCCAGCGACACCCACTGGGTGCCGTCGCTACTTCCCTCGAGCACGAACGCGGTGGGATGGAAGCTCAGCTCGAGGTTGCGCAGCACGGCCTTGCGCAGCACCTTGGCCTGCGGCAGCTGGATGACCACTTCCCTCATCCCATTCTGGAAGGACGTGCTCCCGCCGAGCTGGCCATCCGTCAACGGGCAGGTGGCCGGCGCACCGGTATAGGTGCAGCTCGCGCCGCGGCTGACGGGAACACGGGCGCGCTTGGGCAGCGCCACCGGTGCGCCCTGGTAGTAGATGTTGAAGTGGGTATTGCTGCCCGGCAACTCAAGGCGGTACAGGGAGACGCTGGCCGAGGTGTCCACGTCCTCGAGCAGGTCATCGTTCAGCAGCACCGGCGAGTGCACCGAGTCGCTCTTCCAGATCGCGCCGGACGACTTCTGCGTCACGCTCAGCGTGTGCTCTCCCGAGGCGTCCGCCTGGGTGTCGGAGATGGGTTTGAAGGACACGCTCACCCCATCCGCGGTGGCCGCCGACGAGGGCGAGCCGGTCCACTGCTGGAGCACGGGAACCTGCACGTTCTCGTCCTGCATGAGGAACCAGGCATACAGGGAATCTCCCTGACCACTTCCTGGCGCGTGCACCTCGAAACAGCGCGCCGTGTCGCCGTACCGGGTGTCGGCTCCGAGCAACTCCATGCTGAAGGCGCCATCCGTGCCCGTCTTCAACTTCTTCCAGTCGATGCCGTCGAAGAGGAGGAAGATGCACTCCGAGTTGGAGGCGCGGTTGATCCTCAGGAGCGCGTCCGCCAGCGGCTGCTTGTCCTCCTTGAGCACCTTGCCGGTGAGGGTGACGTTCACCTCGGGCTCGAGAGCGCTCTTCCCGCAACCCGCGCAGGCCATCGCCGCCGTGAATGCCGCCATCATCCAACGATTCATCGTCATGTCCTTCCCCCTGTTTCCGGCACCGGGCCGGAGTGAGTTCCCGGGTAGTGTTGTCGAGAACCGGGCTTTTGGGATCCAAGGCGGCCCGGAGCCGAGGGGCGCTCGACGACGCGAGGTGTCATGCACGGCGAGGGTGCACTGCCGGTGGCTGCTTGACCCTCCGATGATGGAGCCGCATGGTGCCTCCACCATGGCCGTGCCTCCTCACGCCACGGTAGCCGAGCGCTCGTGGGACGCGCTGCGCTCGGGTACCTCGGACTTCCTCTCCCTGCTCGATGCGCACCTGGGCGTGCGCGTCCCCGGCTTCCTCGCGCCCGACGAATGCGCCGCGCTCGCGCGCCGTGTCTACGCGGGCCGGCCCTTCTGGAGCTCCGACTTCGACGGCGTGCAGTTCTCCCTGGGCCGCGCCTGGTACACCCACCTCGAGCAGGACCGTGAGGACGAGTACTTCGCCCACGCCCGCACCTCGGATGCCGTGGTGGAGCGGATGCTCCCCGGGCTTCAGGCCCGTCTGTGCGAGGCCATCTCGGCGCTCGTGGGGGCCCCCGCCGTCAAGCGCGAGGGCTGGTGCGGCCCCGGCGTCCACATCTTCCCGGCCGGCGAGTGGTTGTCCCATCACGGCGGCGACATCCACTTCGACACCGAGGGCCTCTCGGAGGCGCACTGTGCCCGCCGCTCGCGCGCCCTCACGCTCGTGCTCATGCTCCAGCCGCCCGAGTCCGGTGGCGCGCTGCGGCTGTGGGACGTCACCTGGCCGGGCAGTGATGAGGTGCCCGGCAGCGCCCTTCGGGCCCCTCGCGCCGATGTGGAGTACCGCGTGGGGGAGCTGCTCGTGCTCGACAGCTACCGGCTGCATCAAATCCAGCCCTTCACCGGCACGAGGGATCGCATCTCGGCCACGGCGCACGCGGCGCTCGGGGAGTCGGGCTCGTGGGAGGTCTGGTTCTAACCTCCTCGCTTCAGAGGAGCCGGCGCAGGTAGTGCCAGTCTTCGCTCGCCAGCTCCACATCCGTGAGGGCGCAGGCGGGGTCGTCTCCCGGCAGCAGGTACACGAGGTGCGACTTCACGTGCAGGAAGTTGAGCAGCCCCGGCCCCTTGAGCAGATGGTGGAAGGTGCCGCGGGTCCACAGCTTCGCCTCGGGGATGTCGCAGTGCGCCAGCAGCCGCTGATCGCTCGTGCTTCCGTGCTGCAGCAGTATCGCCAGCGTGCACACGAGATAGCGCGGGCGGCCATCCTCGGGTGCCGGCTCGGTCCGCGCCTCCTTGCCCTCCAGTCCGTCCACCCAGTCCTGGAAGTCGTTCGGCGCGCGGGAGGGATCGTCCCAGTAATCCCAGACGCCCAGCTCGAAGCGCTCGGATTCCCGGCGCAGCACATTGCAGATGCGCCCGTAGTAGTCGTGCATCCGCGCGTAGTTGGTGCGCTCCGGTGCCGTCCGCACGAGCTTCTGCAGCTCCCGGTACGCCGGGTCATCCGAGCCCCGGAGCGGCATCGCCACCTGCATGGAGAAGATGGAGTAGTTCATGCGCCGCTCCCGTCATCCGCCGGAGGAGGAGTAGCTCGAGGAGCGGTTCCACGAGCTGCGTGAGGTGAACGCCGGCCCGAGGATGGAGCGGCTCTTGCTCGACACCCGCATGGCCACCTTGCCGAAGCCCGAGGGCGGTGGACGCGGCGCTCCGCTCGCCCCGCGCGGCACCGAGGCGAACATCGTCGTCCGCCGCGACGGCTCGTAGGCGTAGCCGCCCGAGAGGGTGGTGGGCACCCGCGCCAGCTCCTTCGTCGAGAGAATGCCGGCGGGTGAGATGCCTCGCACCGTCTCGTGGCTCGTCTGGGTGCGGCCCCAGGGGTAGAACAGCCAGAAGGTCTCGTGCGCCGCCCGTGAGCCTCCGAAGTACCACGCACGCGGTGCGGGCGCCGAGCCGGTGCTCGCCGTGGCCAGGCCCGAGGTTCCCGCGTCCGGGGTGGTGCCCGCATCCGTGGCGGCGGTGGGCTGCTGCGTGGAGGGGCTCGCCGTGGCCAGTGCCGAGGTGCCCGCGTCCGGCATACCCGCGTCCGTGGCGGCCACCGGGGTGCCTCCATCCGTCGTGGCGGGCTGCCCCGTGGAGGCCATGGTGGGAGGGGTGTTCTCCGTGGGGTCGGGCTGGAAGTCGCTCGCCGCCACCAACTTCACGTCCAGCTCGCCGGCGCGCCAGGCCACGAAGTCCTCGTTGAGATCGTCCAGCTCCTGCGGCGGCGTACTCCCACCGGGGACGACGTACAGCACGTGCTGGAGGCCCAGCTTGCGGAGCTGCTCGGCGGTGGGCATCCGCGCCATGTAGCGGTTGTCGAACTGGGTGCGCTCGTCCGTGTAGGGCTGCAGCCGCTGGTTATCGAGCACGAACACCGGGGGCGCGGGCAGCCGGCGCTGCTGCGCGAGCTGCCGGAGCATGGGCTGGTAGTACGCCACCGCCGCGAGCGTCAGGTGCGCGGGCACCACGCCGAGTGGGTGGGGCCAGTTGTCGAAGGTGAAGACGGGCTCGAAGCGTCCGGCCAGTCCCGCCGCGAAGGCCACCGACTCGGGGCCCGGCAGGTCCACCAGCACGGCCGTGGCGAGCGCCGCCTCCTCCTGCTTCGCGAAGAGGCTCGACAGTGCCACGCCCTGGTTGAAGGCCGCGTCCATGGCGGGCGTGTAGATGGGGCGCAATTCGTTGCGCAGGGACCCGGCGCCGAGCTGGTTGACTCCGACCGACTGGAAGAGCGTGGCCTGGTAGAAGGGCTTCAGCGCGTCCTGCTTCGGGGCCAGCTCGGTGGCCAGCTCGCGCAGATCCTCCGGCTTCCATTTGACGTTGGCCTGCGTCTGTCCCGAGAAGCTCAGGGCATCATCCGTGGCGCCGAAGTTCCACCCCTGTTGCCGCTGCGTCGCCAGCGCGTCGTAGAGCTCCAGGTACTCGTCGTCGTCATCCGAGCCCGCGAGCAGCAGGCCTCCCACCGCCACCGTGCCCCCGAGCACCGCCAGCGCCTGGAGCGCCTTGCGCCGGGTGACCGGATCGCTCATCGCCGTCAGGCCCTCGTTCCACCACTGCGCGCCCACGATGCCCGGCTCCCGGGTCATCACCTTGCGCTGGAAGGGATTCGGATCGTTCTCGCTCATCGTCTTCCCCTCACTCCGTGACCAGCACCGGGACGCTCATGGCCCGCGTGTCGGTGGCCCCGCGCTGCACCCGCGTGTAGAGGCCCGCCGCCTCGCCGGCGATGACGTAGACGCCGTGGTTGATGGTTTCCCCGCCCGCTCCCTCCTCGGCGGCGAAGTAGCGCTGCGCCACCCAGCGGCCCGGCACCGCATGCACCAGCGCCGCGTTCCACTCCTGCTGCGGCGTGAGGCGGCCCACCAGCACCTCGTCTCCCTCCGCGCCGTAGTCCGATTTGAGCACCCACGCCTCCCTGTCCCGCGCCAGCTCCTCGATGGGCAGCGTCTCCAGCCGCACCGTGTAGGGGAGGTGCGCGCGGATGGTGGCTCGCGCTCGCGGGGAGAAGCGCTCGTGGTGCTCCCACATGAAGGCCATGGCCCGCTTGTTCTGCGTGAGCACCGCGCCGAATGGATTCACCACCACGCACCGGCCCTCCAGGCTCGCCTGCAGCACCACCGACAGCGGCCCGCCCAACGGCACCATGTCCTCGACGGGCTCCTCGTCGTCCCAGACGGGCATGCGCTCGCCCCACCAGTCCGTCTTGTAGTGGCGCAACAGCACGTCGCACGGCTCGCCGAAGAGGCACACCCGCCCGTCCGGGCCCGCCATGAGGTTGAAGGGCGAGCCCAGGTTCACCTTCCACCCTCGCGCCTCGAACCACTGCCGGTAGAGCCGCACCAGCCCCAGGTCCTCCGGCATCTCCGTGGGGTAGAGGATGCCCACCGACAGCTGCTCGGGGACGGGTACCAGCAGCCGCGAGGCCAGGGACTCCACCATGGCGCACAGCCGCTCGCCGAGCCGCGTGTTCGGATCCACCGTGCCCGGCCACGCGGGCTGCACCAGCGGGTTGAGCAGCACGGCCTCGACCTCGCCCGTGGGCGTGTCGCTGTTGAGCTCGCACACCGCGAGCTGCCCCTCCTTCGTGAGGAACACGTCCGCCCGCGCCAGCCCGTGCCAGAAGGGCTGCGAGGTCTGCCACATCAGCTTCTGGCACGGCGTGAGGCCGAAGAAGCCGTCCAGCAGCTCGGGCGACGCGGCGCACGCCAGCACCAGCTCGTGGTAGGCCGCCGCCACGTCCTCGGCCGCCCGGTAGAGCGCGGACTGGCGCTCGCGCGGTAGCAGCAGCGGCTCGGCGCGGAAGCGGGGCGCTCCCTCCAGCCATGGATCCGTGATGAGGCCGGTGCGCACCAGGCTCTCGGCGAGCGCCTCGTAGGTGAGGGGCGGAGCGCTCATCCGAGGCGCGTCACCAGGAAGGCGGCGGCCAGATAGGAGACGGCCTCCAGCACCCCCATGCCCAGGTTGCGCTCGGCGGCGATGCCCTGATCCAACCGGCCGCCCCGGAAGGAGAAGCGCGCGCCCAAGAGCAGCGTCTGCACGAAGAGCTGGCGCACCGGGTAGAGCGCCAGGGCGAACAGGAGCGCCAGCGCGTAGCCGCGCAGCGAGGTGGCCCAGTCCACGAAGGTGCCCTCCACCGCGTGGCCGATGATGAGCGAGAGCGCCACGGTGACGCCCGCGTAGCTGAGCGCCGCGGCCAGGTTCTCCCCGAGAATCTCCTCGGCGTCGTCGTAGGCGGTGAGGGTGCGGAAGAGCATCACGAAGAGGTGCAGGGTGAGCTGCGCGAGCACGAAGAAGACGAGCGCCACGCCCAGCGAGCCCAGATCCGTGCCGGACAGCGAGCGCGACAAGAGGAGGCCGGTGGCCAGGTAGTGCGAGCCCGCGGCCAGTCCGGCGGCGATGTTGCCGCGCTCGACCTCGGCCGCCAGCCGCGCGCGCAGCAGCACGCGCACCCCCAGGTGTCCGAAGAGCACGAGCAGCACCAGCGCCGCGACGCCATGGGCCGCCACCCAGAGCACGTCCTGCGCCAGGCTCTCGCCCTGGACGCTCCCGGCCACCACCGAGCCCGAGATGAGGAACACGCCGAGCACCTGGCCCACCTGAAGCAGCGCATGGGCCAGATGGCCCTGCTCCAGGTCCGAGCGGACGGTGTGCGCGGGCGACCAGAGCCGCTGTCCGGCGCGCAGCAGCAGCAGGAGCACGACCGTGGTGATCGCACCGAAGGCGGGCATGTAGAGGGGGCGGAGCTCCATGGGGGCCGGGAGTCTACCCCGGTTCCGCACTGGCAAGCGCCCGGAATCACGAGCTTCCAGGCCGTGGAAAGGGCCTCCGGGTCCTCAGCGCGGTTCTCCGGCCTGACGGGAATCGCCGAGAGTCTGACGCACCTGCTGTCCGCTACCGCCCAACGGCCCGGAAGGGGGCGCGGAGCGGCTTGCCGCGCTGCGGCATCGAACCCACCTTGCCCGGACAATCTGGAGGTTCGCGATGCAGCCCTACCGTCGTTTCCATCCTCAATACCGGGAGCGCCTGGCACTCGCGGATGGGACGTGGGCGGAGTTGCGGATGGTGCGGCCCGAGGACGCGGCCCTGCTGCGCGACGGCTTCGAGCGGCTCTCCCCGCGCTCGCGCTTCCAGCGTTTCCTGTCCGCCAAACCCCGGCTGTCCGCGGAGGAGCTGCGCTACCTCACGAGCGTGGACGGCGAGCAGCACGTGGCCATCGGCGCGGTGACGTGGAGCCCGGCCGGCCGGGAGCGGGGGCTCGGCGTGGCCCGGTTCTTCCGCCTGGCGCACGCGCCCGAGGTCGCCGAGGTGGCCATCACCGTGGCGGATGACGCCCAGGGCAAGGGGCTCGGCCGGTTGCTGATGGACCGGCTGGTGGAGTCCGCGCGCGAGCGGGGTGTGGAGCGCTTCGAGTTCCGGGTGCTGGCGGGCAACCTGCCCATGTACAAGCTCGTCCAGACGCTCGCGCCTTGCGAGCCCGAGCAGGACGACGACGCGCTGTGCTTCCACGTCCCGCTGTCGGCGCCCACGCGCTCCGGGTACGAGCTGATGCGCTCGCTGCTGGCGCTCGCTGCCCAGGGCGCGCTCATGCTCATCGGGCCCACGTGCCGCTGGAGGATGATGGCTCGCGCATCGTCCCCGGGGGCCTACGAGGAAGAGGCCCGCTCGCCCTAGCGCTCAGTCCGTGAGGATGTCTGTCTCCAGCAGGGCCCAGAGGAGAGCGATGGCGTTGCGCATGGCGTAGCTCCGCAGCGCCCCCGCTCCCGTTGCATCCAGCTCGGACTTCCGTTCGTCGCCGAAATCGGAGATGCCGCGAAGGATGAGCGTCCGCTTCGGCTCCACGTGCCGGACCGCGGCCGCCATCAATCCCGCGGATTCCATGTCGAGCGCCTTCAGGTTCCGGTCTCGCTGCCGGAGCCAGGTGGAGAACTCCTGGGCGGCGCCCACGATGTCACCCGAGGCCAGGTGCGCATCGTGCAGCTCGGGCTCGGGCCGGATGAGCTTGTGTGTGAGCAGCGTGGCCCGGACGTTCGCATCGGGCAACAGCTCGGCGAGGACCGCCTCGCGCCTCTGCCGCCAGCGCAGGTAGAGCTCCGGGTGGGTGAATTCGAAGTTGCGGACGCCGGTCACCAGGCCGTGATCCATCCGGTACACGGAGCCACCCGGGATGAGCTCGAAGGAGCCGGGCGTCTTGCCGGGCCGGGCCTTGGCCCCATCGAGATAGTGGTCCACCTGGGTGGCAACGACCACGTCTCCCACGCGCAAGTCGCCGTGGATGCCCGCCGCGAGTCCGAGCATCACCGTGACGCGGGGCTTCCACCGGCGCAGGAGTCTCTCGGTCTGAAGGGCCGCCGTCGTCTCTCCCATGTCACCGATGAGTGTGGCGACACAGGTGTGTCCCGTTCCCGGTGCTTCGAAGACGTAGTCTTGCTGCCGGGTCTCCTCGTCGCGAACGGTCCGTCTGTTCTTGGGGAGCGACTGCCAGAGCTCTCGGAATTCATCCCTCAGGGCGATGACGATGCCCAGCATGATGGCCGGCTGCGGGAGGGAGGGCGGGTGTCCCTCGTCATGGCGGCGTCCAGGCCGTGCCTTCGCCGGATGGGGCTCCAGCAGCCAGAGGTTTCCGCGCCTGTCTCCCGCGCAGATGAGGTCTCGGGCCATCGCGATGCACAGGAATCCGGCGACCCCGTGCAGGGTGTCGAGACACCGTTGCGTCTCCACGTCCCAGACCCGGAGCGTCGCGTCGTCGGAGACGGAGAGCACCTGGCGGCCATCCTCCGTCACGAGGCAGCGATTCACCCCGGCCGTGTGGCCGCGAAGCGTGGCGAGACAGTGGCGCGTCTCCATGTCCCACACCTTCAGCGTCCCATCTTCCGAGGCGGAGACGATGCGGCGGCCATCGCTCGTCACCGCGCAGCCATTCACCGACCGCTCGTGGCCCTGGAGCGTGGCCAGACAGTGGCGCGTCTCCACGTCCCAGACCTTCAACGTTCCATCCTTCGCGGCGGAAATGGCGCGGCGGCCATCACCCGTCACCGCGCAGCCATTCACCCAGCCCTGGTGGCCCTGGAGCGTGGCCAGACAGTTCTCCGTCTCCACGTCCCAGACCTTCAGCGTCCCGTCGGAGGAGCCGGAGAGGACACGGCGGCCATCCTCCGTCACCGCGCAGCACCGCACGTCCTCGGAGTGGCCGGGCAGGGTGGCGAGGCAGCTTCGGGCCTCCACATCCCAGACGCGCAACGTCCCATCCCAGGAGGCGGAGACGGCACGGCGGCCATCCTTCGTGGCCGCGCAGTCCATCACCCAGACCGAGCCGTTGGGGAGCAGGGCCACGGGCTGATGGGTCCTCACATCCCACACCGTCAACATCCCGTCCCAGGAAGCGGAGAAGGCCCGGCGGCCGTCCTCCGTGAGGGCGCAGCCATACAGCGGGAGCGATTGTCCCAGGAGGGTCACCACACAGTGCTGGGTCTCCACGTCCCAGACCGTCAGCGTGCCCTCCGAGGAGCCGGAGACGGCACGCCGGCCATCCCCCGTCATCGCACAGCACCAGGAGCCTCCCAGATGGCTCGCGAGGGTGTGGAGGCATTCGCCCGTCTCCGCCTGCCACACCTTCAGCGTCCCATCGTAGGAGATGGAGATGACGTGGCGCCCATCCTCCGTCATGGCGCAGCCCGTCACTTCCTCCGCGTGGCCCCGGAGTGTCGTGAGGGGCTGGTTCGTCTCCAGGTCCCACACCCGCAGCGTCCCGTCGGAGGAGGCGGAGACGGCGCGGCGGCCATCCTCCGCCACCGCACAGCCCGTCACCCAGCCCGCGTGGCCCCGGAGCGTGGCGAGACAGCTCTGCGCCTCCAGGTCCCAGACGCGCAACGTGCCATCCCGGGACGCGGAGATGGCGCGGCGGCCATCCCTCGTCACCACGCAGTCCGTCACCCAGCCCGCGTGGCCCCGGAGCGTGGCGAGACAGCTCTGTGTCTCCAGGTCCCACACCCGCAGGGTCTCGTCGGAGGAGGCCGACACGACACGGCGCCCCTCCTCCGTCACCGCGCACGCCCAGGCCGGGCCCGTGTGTCCGTACAAGGTGGCGATGCACTGGCCCGTCTCCGCGTCCCACGCCTTCAGGCTGCCATCCCGGGAAGCGGAAACGGCGCGACGGCCATCCCCCGTTACCGCGCAGCCCAGCACTTCTCCCCGGTGTCCCCGGAGGGTCGCGAGCGGCTGGCCCGTCTTCACATCCCACACCTTGAGCGTCCCATCCTCGGAGGCGGAGAGGACGCGGAGGCCATCCCTCGTCACCGCGCAACCCCTCACGCCGCCCTCATGCCCGGCGGCCGTGCTCTCCTCGCTCCCCATCCGCACCGGGTGCCGCAACCGCAGCGCGGGCAGGCCCTCGGGCAGGCGCAGTGCTTCCTCGAAGCGGACCTGACTCCAACCGCTCGAGAGCAACCGGTTGTAGACCAGCCGCACCAGGGCCTCGGGCTCCTTCGCGAGCCAATGCGACTCGGCCTGCACGGCGCGTTGAAGTGCGCGCAGCACCGCCGCGCTCCCGCCGTCCGCTGGCTCCGCCGTCCGTGCGAGGCTCTCCTCCACCGCGCTCGGACCGGACTCCCGGCACAGCGCTTCCAGGTAGCCCAGGTCCCGGCAGAGCGCGACCGCCTCCTGCGCCTCCCCGGCCTCGAGCCGGTGCGCCACGCCATGACGGACGGCGTACCGCTTCACGAAACCGTCTCCGGGTGCCTTCACCGGCCAGGACCCCAGGCGCTCCGACAGGCGGCGGTGTGCCTGCCTCATCCCGTCCTTCCCCAACCTGTTCGCCATGAAGGCCCGGAAGGACTCGTGGAAGGGCCGCCAGGCCTTCTCTCCCCACCAGGACTCCGGCTCCTCGAGCAGGAACGGTCTGGCACGCCGCAGGAAGCGGTCGAGTCTCCCTGCCGCCGTCCATCCCGCCAGCTCCGCCAGCCTCGAGTGCGGGAGCGCCTCGCGCGCGGCCGTCATCAGCCCGAGCCCCTCGAGCATGTCCTCCTGCGCCTCGCCCTCCACCATCGCGAGCCGCTCCCAGCTCTGTGTCAGGAAGGCCTCCAGGCTTCGGGGCAACAGCTCCACCCTTCGGCGCTCCGGCGGCTGCTCCTCCAGCCACTCCGCCAGTTTTACCGTGTAGAGGATGTTCCCCTGGGCCCGCCGCGCCGCTGTGTCGACGAACTCCCGGGGCAGAGGAGGCTCGAGCCGCCGTGCGGCGTCCTCCCAGTAATGGCGCACCACCGCCTCGTTGGAGCCCGCCCAGCGCGTGGCATCCAAATCCAGCTCCCGGACTCGCTCCAGTTGCTCCAGCCAGGACAGGTGCGGGTACATCGGCCGCGACGCACACAACACCTGGACTCCGGGAGGCAGTGCGTGCGGCAACATGCGCGGCAGCGGGTTCTCGTGCCCGGCATCCGAGTACGCTTCGTCCAGGCCGTCCACCACCAGCAACAAGCGTTTCCGCTCCGGCACCAACCGCTCGTCGGATGCGCGCTGGAGCACCTCGCGCAAACGCTCCTCGGGGCGCAGGTCCGGTTTCGCCGAAAGCCCGAACTGCTTCTCCACCTGCGCCGCCAGGTTCTGTGCCACGCGCCAGGGCTTGTCCCAGTCCCCGATCCCGTGTCTCAGGAAGTGGTGCGGCACCTGCTCGCCCCGGTCCTGTAGCCGATCGACGTAGCGAGCCAGGACGGCGCTCTTGCCCATTCCCGGCCCTCCCTTCACCAGCACCCAGCCGCGCGTCGCTCCCTCACGCGGGAGGAGCCGCTCCAGCTCCTCGAAGACATCGTCCCGCCCGAACCACCGCTCGTGGCGCCTGCGCTCCAGGCGGAAGTCGATGATTTCATCCGCCATGGGCATGGTCCTGGCGTAGGCGCTCGAGGAACGCGGGCTCGAAGACACCGTCCACGCGCAGCGAGTAGCGGAAGAAGGGGGCGGCCTCGACACCGTGGTAGTCGAAGTCGTTGAACCAGTAGGCGCGGCCCTCCACGGGCGTCTTCTCCTGGCGCTCCTCGTCCCAGAGGAAGAGGCGCTTGGTGCCGCGCGGGCACAGGGTGATGAATGGGTCCGGGGCCGTCTGCTCCTCGGGCTCGCCGTCGCGGTGCACGGTGCCGTGGTCGTTCGCGTTGAGTCCCAGCAGCGTGCAGCGGCCGATCTCCCGGAAGGGCAGGGCGCGCACGAAGGCCACGGTGCGCGGGAAGTAGAGACGGGCCTCGCGGGTGAAGTCCTTGCCGGCGCCCGTGCTCTTCTCGCTCCAGTAGCCTCCGGGGACGAGCTCGTAGAAGACCTTCCAGGGGAAGTAGACGCCGTATTTGAGCTCGAGGAAGCGCATCTGCTCGCGGGTGAGCGGGTGCTCGCGCTCCTCGCCGAACTCGTACTCGTGGCGCCGCCGTGCATCGAACGCGCCGGGCTCGTTGCCGAGCGAGACGAAGGTGGCGAACTCCTGCTCGCTGAAGCCGCGGATGACCTGGCCGTAGTCGATGTACGGGTCCTCCGCGAGCGAGGGCGGGACGATGCCCATGGCCTTGTGGCTGCCACCCGTGTAGCTGGTGCGCACCTGGGCGAGCGCGTAGCAGATCTCGTCGTCCAGCGAGGCGAGCTGCGTCAGGTCCAGGTATGGCTCGAGGTTGATGAAGGGGCGGCCCCAGATGCCCACGAGGCCGCCGCGTGCGCCTTCCATTGTGTGTCCGTCCGACCGCGGGCCTCGAAATAAGGCTCCTGGTGCATCGTCAGGATATGCGCTGTAAGGGATGATGGAAACGGCGTAATCTTGCGCTGGACCACCCCCACTCGAGGAATCCATGCCCCCAAGGAAGAAAGTCAGGGAAGGCAATGTCCCTGATTACATGAAGGAGCTGGCGCAAGAGAGCAGGGAGAATCCCACTGAAGCAGAGGCTGCTCTCTGGGAGTATCTTTCGAACAAGCAGCTCGGTGTCGTCTTCTGGCGCCAGCATTGCTTCAACATCAATGGTCATGACTATAGGGTGGATTTCTACTGCAAGGAGCTGAAGCTGGCTGTGGAGATCGATGGCCCCATCCATCAGTTCAAGAATAGGGATGATGCCATTCGTGAATGGCATATCGAGCAATTGAGAATCCAGATGCTGCGATTCTCGAACGAAGAGGTTCTCGCTTCCCCGGCGCGGGTTGCTCGTAGGATTCACACCGTTATCGAGAGACTTTGAGATGAATTACATTACCGTGGAAATGCTCCGGTCGTCCGTAGAGGCCATGCCGGACCAATTCGACTCCCATGCTGTCATCCGCCACATCATGCGGACCTGGCCCCAACTCTATGTGCATGAGTTGTACTCGCGTGAGCGGTTGCCGGATCCCATCATGGCCACGCATGCCGAGATTGGTCGTGCCCTCGCGAGGCTCGGGTCACTCGAGAAAACCGATCGAGTGGAGAGCCGGAATGTTCGTGGTGAGTTCGACACGGAGAACCAGGGGTGGAAGAAACCAAAGCCCTGATTGCACGCGTGCAATATTCCGGGGGCAGGCCTGCCCTGAACCCCATCTTCGATTGGGAGATTCCTCCATCCATCCCCAGCCCGAGCTGTTCACCTACCTCCTGATGCTCGTGCTGGTCTGGCGAGCTGTGCTCGGTGCCTTGCGCACACTGGCGCAGGAGTCGTGTTTCCGGTGGGGCGAGTTCCACAAGACGCTCCGTCTCTCACGGGCGCTGCGGTGGCTGTCCGTCGGTGGCGGGTATCGGTGGGAGGCACAGCGGTTGACCGTGCTCGCGCACGAGGCGCTCGGAAACACCGCGGAAGCCGTCAGGCGCGCGCGGATCCTCCTGGCGTCCCGGCGGGAGGCGGGCGACTGGCGGATCGCCAATACGGTGGTCAATACCTTCATCAACGCGGGCCTCTACCAGGAGGCGCTCGCCGTCGAGCACTCCTGGGGAAGTGCGGGCGAGCGTCCCCAGGACGGTGCGCGGCTTCTCGAGTGGTGCCTGGTGCAGCTCAACCTCGTCGAGGCCGTCTAAAATCTGGGGGACTGGGATGCCGCCAGCGCGCGCCTCCGGATGGCGGAGCAGGTGGCGGCGCAGGTCGCGGCGGATGCTCCCGTTCTGCGGCATGGGTTTCTCTCGCAACGGGCATGGATCCACGCCCATACGGGCCAGGGCACCGATGCGCTTGCCGCCGTGAGTGAGGTCGATCGTCAGTATCTGCCTCCCGTGTATTGGAGCGAGCTCGCCTTCACCCGTGCGGCTGCGTTGTTGGCATTGGCGCGGTACGGCGAGGCGGAGGCGGCAACCCGGGAGGGATTGACGAGCGCATGCCGCGCCTCCAGCACCCGGAATGGCCTGTTCATGCTCGGGCGGATCGCCCTGTCGGCGGGGCAGGTGGAGGAGGCGGCTCGCCACTTCGAGGCCGGTGCCCTGCACCCGTATCGAGGGCAGGGGGGAGATGGGCTGCTGGCGTGGGGCGATTGCCTCGAGCGGCTCGGACAGAGGGAGCGGGCCCGGGAGAGCTGGCGGCTCGTGGGTGAGCGGGATCCACAAAGTGAGGCCGCGAGGAAGGCCGCCTCGCGGCTCGGAGAGATGGCCGAGCAAGCCGGTCGTGTCACGAGCGGTTGAGTCCCTGGCTCCGCCCCCAGACGAGCAGGGGCCGTTTCTTCCTCCCGTGCGCCCGCGCGGTACGCTGCGGCGCCCCTCATGCCCTGGCTCGCGCTCGTCCTCTTCCTCGTGGTCCTGCTGCTGCTGCGGCAGCCGGCCATCGCCGTGCTCTTCGAGCTGGCGGAGGACTGTAGCTTCGACTGGGGCACCTATCGCGCCACGCTGCGCATCACCCGCGCCATCGAGCTGCTGCGCCCCGATGCGCTGATGAGGCGCTCGTTGCGTCAGCTCCGGGTCCATGCCCTCGAGGCGCTCGGAGACACCCCGCGCGCCGTCGAGGCCGCACGGCACCTCGCGGACGAGGCCCGGTCCGCGGATGATTGGGGGCTCGCCAACACGGCCATCAACACCTTCATCAACGCGGGCCTCTACCGGGAGGCACTCGAGGTCGAGCGCGGTTGGCCGCATCCGGAGACGTCTCCCTCGCACCCGCTGGGGCCCGACGAGCAGAGGGATCTCGCGCGGCTCAACCTCTGCGAGGCGCTCTACAACCTGGGGGAGTGGGACGCCGCCAGCGAGCGCCTCCGGGCCCTCGAGGAGGCGCATGCGGACGAGCCGCTCCTGCGGCATGCGCTCCTGCTGCAGCGGGGGTGGATTCTGGCGCATGACGGGCATGCGGAAGAGGGGCTCGCGGCCATGGACCGGTTGCGGCGCGACGAGCTGCCCCGCGTGTACTGGAGCGAGGTGGCCTTCACCCGCGCCGCGGTGCTGCTCGTGCTCCAGCGCCACGACGAGGCCGAGAAGGCGGCGCGCGAGGGCCTGTCACTCGCGCGCCGGGCCGCGAGCCTGCGCAATGGCCTGTTCATGCTCGGGCTGATTTCCCTGGCCCGGGGCCGGCTGGAGGAGGCCTCGCGTCACTTCGAGGCCGGGGCCGCGCACCCGTACAAGGGACAGGGCGGGAGCGCGCTGCTGGCGTGGGGCGAGTGTCTCGAGAAGCTCGGACAGGGAGCACGGGCCCGGGGGGCCTGGCGGCTCGTGCTCGAGAGAGACCCACAGAGCGCCGCGGCGCGCGAGGCGGCCTCGCGGCTCGAGCAGGCGGCCCACTGAGCCCCGGAAACACGAAGGGCCGGCCCGGAGACTTCCCGGACCGGCCCGAGTGACTCCGCGCGTTCAGTCCGCGCGGGGTGAGGTCATCAGTTCACGCTGACGGCGGACCAGGCGGCGGCCACGGCGTTGTACTGGGTGCTGCCGGCGCCGAAGAGGTCCGTCGCGGCCTTGAGCGTGGCCTGACGCGCACCGGCGTAGTTCGTCGAGGACGTCATGTACACCGTGAGGGCGCGGTACCAGATCTTGCCCGCGGCGTCGCGGCCGATGCCCGACACACTCGAGCCGTTGCAGGTGGGGCTCGCCGGGCCGCTGGCGGGGCTGGAGCCCTCGGCCAGCAGGTAGAAGAAGTGGTTGGCCACGCCGCTGGAGTAGTGCACGTCGAGCGAGCCCACCGTGCTGGTCCAGCAGTTCTTCGAGGCGCCGTCCAGCGAGGGGTTGTACATGTAGCGGAGCGCGTCGCCCGCCTTGCTCGGGGTGTAGATGGTCTCGCCGATGAGGTAGTCGCCCGGGTCGTTCGCGGTGTTGGCGTAGAACTCCACCAGGGTGCCGAAGATGTCGCTGGTGGCCTCGTTCAGGCCGCCGGACTCACCCGAGTAGGTGAGGTTGGCGGAGCGGCTCGTCACGCCGTGGCTCATCTCGTGGCCGGCCACGTCCAGCGCGATGAGCGGGGTGAACTGCACGCCGTCGCCGTCGCCGTAGGTCATGCAGAAGCAGCTGTCGGACCAGAAGGCGTTGTTGTAGGCGCGGCCGTAGTGCACGCGGCTGTAGCCGGTGTTGCCCGCGCCGTCGATGCCGTTCCGGCCCTGGATGTTCTTGTAGTAGTCGAAGGTGATCTGCTGGCCGAAGTGCGCGTCCACCGCGCCCGAGGCGGCATCGCTCGTGGTGCCGTTGCCCCAGATGTTGTCGGCGTCGGTGAAGATGCTGCCACCCTGCTGCTTGCCGCCCAGGTTCACCGTGTAGAAGCCGTTGCCGCGCGTCGTGTCACGCATCTCGAAGCCCGTGGAGGTCGAGTTGGTGTTGATGCTGACGCTGCCCTGGTAGAGGGACTTGCCGGTGCCGACGGCCGCCGAGGTGTGGATGCCCTCGTACTGGTCACGCAGGGCGCCCGTGGTGGCGTCCACCAGCACGTGCAGCTCGGTGGGCGACTGGTCCGCCTTGAAGCCCTCGAGCACCACCTCGTAGGCGAGCGCCGGAGCGCGGCCACCGAGCGAGTCGATCACCAGCTCCGCGCTGGAGGAGTCCAGCTTCACGCCCTGGAAGGCCGCCTGGGCCAGCACCGAGGCCGCCGCGCCATCGAAGCTCGGCTTGAGCGACACGCCCTTGAGCGAGGCGGCACTGGCGGCGCTGAACTCGGTCGCGTCCGCGTTGCCGTGCACCACGAAGTCACCACCGAGCACGCGCAGGCCCTGGACGGTGCGGTCGAAGCGGACGTGCTGCGTGCCGTTGTCATCCACGATGACGGCGCGCGCCTGAAGCTCCTGCGAGTCCTTCACACCGAACGTCTGCCCGGCCAGGACCTGGGCGGCGGCGCGCTGGATGGCGGCGGCCTGCTCGGGGCCGGCGCTCAGCTCGCGCGAGGAGATGACAGGGGCGTTGTCGGTGGCGCCGCAGCCAAACAGGGCCAGGGCAGTGAAGGCGGTCGGGATGATGCGCTTCATGGGGTGCCTCTCCTTTTCCGGCGAAACGGGTTTACCCCGCTCAGGAAGTGAGAACACTTATAGCCGGATTCCGGAACTAATCAATAGTATTTTTGAAGTGCGGGTGGATTTTTACGTATGGGCCGTCCTGAAGTCCCGGAAGAGCCGTATGGCCCCGCTTGATGGTTGCGGTGCCAATCAAGTGCGACCGGAGACGCCGAGCCGGCGCATCATGGCGCGCACGGTGGCGCCCGGGTCGGCGGAGCGGCCGCGGCCCACCTCGCCCAGCAGCGCCGCCGCGCGGGAGGCATTGCCCCCGGAGCGCTCCAGGGCGAGCGCGAGGGCCAGGCGCTCCAACCGCTCCACCTCCGCGCGCAGGTTGAAGGTGCCCGCGTCCATGGCGCGCGAGATGGCGCCCGTGTCCAGGCCGCCGCTCGCCGCGCGCTCCACGCCCCGCCGCAGCACACGCCGGGGAAGGTCCGAGGGGAGGATTTCCCCGCCCACCCGCTTGTAGACGAGCACCTCGAAGAGGACGTTGCGCAGCTCGCGGATGTTGCCCGGCCACGGGTAGGCCTCGAGCGCGGCGAGCGCCTCGGGCGTCACGTGCACCGGCCCGCGTGGTGCCGAGGGCTCCTCGCGCTGGAAGCGGGTGATGAAGTGCTCGAGCAGCACGGGCAGGTCCTCCAACCGCTCGCGCAGGGGCGGCAGGCGGATGCTGACGATGGCCAGGCGCTCGTGCAGGTCCGCGCCGAAGACGCCCCGGGCGATGAGCTCGCGCAGGTCGCGGTTGGTGGCGGCGACGATGCGGAAGTCCACCTGCTTGGGCTCGGACTCACCGAGGCGCGTCACCACCCGGTCCTCCAGCACGCGCAGCAGCTTCATCTGCAGGGACAGCGGCGTGTCGTCGATTTCGTCGAGGAAGACGGTGCCGCCCTCGGCCGCCATGAGCTGCCCGTCGAAGCCGCGCGTGGCGCCGGAGAAGGCGCCCTTGGCGTAGCCGAACAGCTCGCCCTCCATCAGCTCATTGGGGATGGCGGCGCAGTTGATGGGGACGAAGCGCGCGGAGCGGCGCTCGCCGAGCGTGTGCAGCAGCCGCGCCGTCACCTCCTTGCCGGAGCCCGTCTCGCCGGTGATGAGCACGGGCTGGGAGGTGCGCGCGGCGCGGGAGATTTGATGCAGCGTGGCGCGGGCCGCGGCGCTGCGGGCCACGAAGGTGGGGGCGGGCGCGGGCGCCGGCTCGGGGATGGCCAGCTCCGAGAGGCGCGAGAGCAACCGGCGGACACCGTCCTCGGCGCCCAGCCACACGGCGTCATAGGCCCCGGCGAGGGCCGCCTCGGTGGTGAGCAGCACCGGGATGCGTGCGCGGCAGGCCCACACCCACGGCAGGCCCGAGGCGGGAGGGGAGGGCACCCGCGAGGCGGACGCGGTGCTCACCACGGCGAGCGCGGCGGGGCCCCGGGTGACGAGCTGGTGGCCCTCGGCGGTGAGCCGGGCGGACAGCGGGGCGGGAGGGGCGGCGCCCTCCCAGAGGATGGTGGCCATGCCGTCATTGGAACACCGCCCGCACCGAAATCCAATTCGGTCCGGGCGCCCGCGCGGGGAGGGCGTCCGAGCAAATCCAACGGGTTGGCTTCTGGCAGGGCGGATGCAACTTCCGGCCGGCAACACTCGAAAGGAAGCGTTCCCCCCATGTTCGACTTCATCCTGGCCCATCCCCTGCTCGTCGCCGCGGCGCTGCTGCTGCTGTCCGGCGTGGCGTTCTGGGTCGTCTTCATGCTCGGCACCTGGGTCATCCGCGAGGGCGAGTCCGGACTCGTCATCCGCCGCTTCGGCCGCCCGCTGGCTCCGGGCCGGCTCATCGCTCGCTCGGGCGAGGCGGGTTATCAGGCGCGGATGCTGTCGCCGGGCTGGCACTACGGCCTGTGGCGCTGGCAGTACAAGGTGGAGCGCGTGCAGCTCGTCATCGTGCCCCCCGGTGAGGTGGCACTCGTGGTGGCCAAGGACGGCGCGCCGCTGCCCACCGAGCGGCTCCTCGGCCGTGAGGTGGAGTGCGGCAACTTCCAGGACGCGGAGGCCTTCCTCGCCAACGGCGGCGAGCGCGGCCGGCAGAGCGGCTTCCTCACCGCGGGCCACTACCGCATCAACCCCGCGCTCTTCGAGGTGGTGTGCGCCGCCAACGCGGAGGAGCACGGCATGCACCCGGCGCAGCTGCGCGTCTTCCACGTGCCGCCGGACCGGGTGGGCATCGTCACGGTGCTGGACGGCAAGCCGGTGCCCGCGGGCGACCTGGCCGGCCCCGTGGCCGCGCGCCATGACAGCTTCCAGAGTCCGCAGGCCTTCATCGACGCGGGCGGCTGCCGCGGCCTCCAGGAGGAGGTGCTCATGTCGGGCTCGTGGAACCTCAACCCGTGGTTCGTGCAGGTGGAGCTCATCCCCCTGACGGAGATTCCCATCGGCTACGTGGGCGTGGTGGTGTCCTACGTGGGCAGCGAGCACGTGGACGTGTCCGGTGATGCGTTCACCCACGGCGACCTCGTGGCTCGCGGCGACAAGGGCGTCTGGGTGGAGCCGCTGCTGCCCGGCAAGCACCCGCTCAACACGCGGGTGATGAAGGTGGAGCTGGTGCCCACCACCAACATCGTCCTCAACTGGGCCAACCGCACCGAGGCCCACCGCTACGACGACAAGCTCTCCAGCATCCTCGTGCGCAGCAACGACGGTTTCAGCTTCAGCCTGGACGTGTCGCAGATCATCCACATCGGCGTGAAGAACGCCCCGCGCGTCATCTCCCGCGTGGGCAGCATGCAGAACCTGGTGGACCACGTGCTCCAGCCCACGGTGGGCAACTACTTCCGCAACTCGGCGCAGGAGGTGACGGTGCTCGAGTTCCTCTCCGCTCGCAGCGAGCGGCAGAGGCAGGCCTTCGAGGCCATCAAGAAGGCGATTCACGTGTACGACGTGGAGTGCATCGACACGCTGATTGGCGACATCGTGCCGCCCGCGGAGCTGATGAAGACGCAGACGGACCGGAAGATCGCCGAGGAGCTGCAGCGCACGTACGAGGTGCAGCGGCTGGCGGAAATGAAGCGGCAGGATCTGCAGCGCGAGCTGGCCATCGCCAACATCCAGGGGGAGGTGGTGCGCAGCGAGCAGCAGGTGCGCATCAGCGAGCAGAACGCGCGCGCGCAGGTGGAGTCGGCGCGGGGTGATGCGGCGTCGGTGAGGGCGAAGGCGGAGGCGGAGGCCGAGTCGGTGCGCATGGTGGGCTCGGCGAAGGCGGAGGCGGAGGCGGAGTCGGTGCGCCGGGTGGGTGCCGCCCGGGCCGAGACCGAGGCGGACCTCGTGCTCCGGGTGGGCGCCGCGCAGGCCGAGGCCCACCGCCAGGGCCAGGAGGCGCTGGGCGCCGCGGCGTACACCGCGGTGCAGGTGGCCACCATCCTCGGCGAGCACCACGTGAAGCTGGTGCCGGACATCGCCGTGGGCGGGGTGGGTAGCGGCGGGCTGACGGAAGCGCTGCTCGGGCGCATGCTCGCGGCCGGCGCCCAGGGTCTCCCCCCGTCCCTGCCCGCGCCCGAGCCGAAGGCCTGAGGTCCGAAGCTCGGAGTCCGAGGCCCCCGCTCGTCCAGGGGGGCTTTCGTTCTTCGCTGACTCAGGGGGTCGCTGCCGCATCAGCGGCCCAGGCGCCTCCTCCCCGCGAGGGGGTGAAGGTGCTCCAGTCCGGACACTTCAGCAGCCGGGGCGCGAAGCGCTCGCCCCGCGCGCCTCGCGGGGAGTAGTAGTCGAGCTGCGCGTCGAGCTGCGCCGACAGCAAAGCGGTGGTCCGTCAGGTCGTACATGACCTTCCTCTTCACCGGCGTGGTGTTCCTCGTATCGTTGGGATCGGGGCTGCTGCGGGTGGCCTTCCAGGTGTTGCGCAAGGGGTGAGCCCGTGAGCGAGCCGTCCGCCGTCCAGACGAAGTCCCCCTCGCCCGAGCTGGCGCGCGAAGCCGCGGGCCCCGAGGTGCTCATCAGCAACCTGCTGCGCCTCGGGGTGGTGCTCAGCCTCTCGCTGGTGTCGGCCGGCATGCTGCTGACCTTCTTCCACCACCCGGACTACTTCTCCTCGAGCCAGGCGCTCCAGCGCCTCACCGCCCCGGAGCATGCGCCCCATTCGCTCTCGGATGTGCTCGCGGGCGTGGTGGCTGTCCGGGGCCAGGCCGTCGTCATGGTGGGGTTGATGGTGCTGATGGCCACCCCCGTCATCCGCGTCGCCCTCTCGCTGCTCATCTTCGGCCGGCAACGCGACCGCGTCTTCGTCGGGGTGACCTCCGGGGTGCTCTGCCTGCTGCTCCTGTCCTTCCTGCTCGGCAAGATCGGGTAGGCCACGCACCTGCGCTCTTGCTCCTGGGGGCCATGAGCCTGGTGGGCCTGGCCGCCATCTGGCTGCCCCAGTTGGGGAGCCCTCGGGCCTCAGGGCGCCGCGAAGGGTGACTCCAGCCGCTGATAGCGGAACGACAGGTGCGCCGGCGTGCCCGCGCTGTCGTAGTACGAGAGCATCTGGAGCTTGAAGAAGTGCCCGCTGCTGCTGCGCACCACGTAGAGCAGCCCGTCGCGGGTGACGAGCTTGTGCTGGCCGAGGTCATAGGTGTACCAGCCGCCCGCCACGTCGCTGAACACCGGCTCCGAGGCGTCCTGCTGGTAGCCCGCAGCGGGCGCCTCCGTGAGCGAGTCCCAGCCCACGCCCTGGAGCACCGCCACGCTCACCTCGCCGTCCGGGTTGCCGCCGCCACCGTTCATCGTGATGACGTAGCGCTGGAAGGACATATCCCACCCGTTGGTGTCGAAGGCCTCGTCGACCTTCATCTCCCGGCCCTCGTCGAGGTCGAAGTAGACGGTGGCCGACTTGCTCGTCGCGTCGATGAGGGCGACGCGGCTGCCGTCCTCCTGGCCCGTCACCTCGACGAGGTTGTCACCGCTGGCCTGTCCGTCGAAAGGGTAGTCCGTGCGCAGGTCCGGCGCGCAGCCCGCCACCGCGAGCCCGAGCAGCAGCGCCGCCATGTGAATCCGCATCCGCATCGTCAGTACTCCCACTGGACGCCGCCCAGCACGCCTCGCGGAGGCCGCGGGTTGAATTGCTGGTCGCCCGCGTTGAGCAGGTTGTAGCCGTTGACGAAGACCTCGAAGCCGCCGCGCAGCCGGTACGAGACCTGGGCCTCGAGGTCGAAATACGAGGGAGCCCACACCTCCTGCTCCTCGCCGAAGCCGAGCACGTTGGCCATGCCGCCATCCGAGCCCAGGTAGTACGGCCGGCCGCCCACCCACGAGCCGCGCACGGTGGCCTCGAGGTTGAGCGGGCGCACCCGCGTGGACAGCTGCGTGTTGACGCGGTGGCGCGAGCGGCCTTCCAGCGGGCGCTCGCGCGTCAAATCCTGGGCGTCGAGGAACGTGTACCCCAGGTCCAGGTACGTCGCGCGCACGGGCAGGCGGAAGCGGCCGTTGAGCTCGACGCCCTGCGTGTACGCCCGGGCCACGTTCTCGTAGTGGTACGTCACCGGCTCATCCGGGTTGGGCACGCCGCTGGCGGTGACGTTGATGAGGTTGTTGAGCCGGGTGTGGAAGGCGCTCGCGGAGAGGAGCCAGCCGTCGACGGGGGGCCGCCAGTCCACGCCCACGTTCACCGCCGCCGAGTGTTCGGGCGAGAGGTCCTCGTTGCCCGCGACGATGTAGCCGATGCCCGGGTTGGAGAAGCGCAGGTACAGCTCCTGGAAGGACGGCGGGCGGAAGCCGAGTCCCACCGAGGCACGCACCGTGAGGGCCGGGCTCGGGTCCAGCTTGAGGGCCAGCCGCGGCGAGGGCGCTCCGCCGAATTGCGAGTCCAGATCGAAGCGGAAGCCCGGCGCCACCTTGAGCCTGGGCCCGTCGGCGTCCGAGGACAGCGCCACGTCCCACTCGTCCTGGAGGAACACGCCGCCCCGGATGCGGCCCACCGGGCTCTGCTCGAGCCGCTCCGAGGTGAGTCGCTCGCCGAGCACCTCGAGGCCTCCAGTGAGCGCGTGGGCGCCAAGGCGATGGTCCGCCTGGACGACGCCCTCGTAGAGCCGGTTGAAGTTCTGCGAATACTCGTCGAGCGCCCGCGAGCCGCGCTGGTCCTGCAGCAACTGGTCGCGGAAGAAGCCGAAGTGTCCCCGGACGAGCAACGAGGTGTCGTCCGCGAGCCGCCGCCGGCCCCCGAGCGACACGTCGAACTGCTCCTGGCGCTGCCGCCGGTCGAGCACGGCGCCCGAGGGGTTGAGATCGACGGCGTTCTCATCGCGCAGGTTGTACTGGCCGCGCAGCCACAGGCGCGAGCCGTCGCCGGGTGCGTAGGCGAGGGCCACGTCTCCGTCGAGCCGGTGGAGGCCCGCGCCGCTCGTGGCCGCGTCGGTGGACACCCAGTCGTAGGGATTGCGCGTGCGGTAGCCGCCGCCCACGCGCACCTCGAAGGGGCCCTGCCGGGTGCCCGCGTTGGCGCGGAAGTCGCCCTCCAGCAGCGAGCCGAACGAGCCCCGCGCGCCGAGCTCCAGCGGGCGCCGCACATCGCGGGTGATGAGGTTGATCACGCCGCCGATGGCATCCGCGCCGTAGAGCGCCGCCGCCGGGCCCTTGACGATCTCCACGCGCTCCACGTCGCGCAGGCTGAAGCGCCCCAGGTCGAGCGTAGTGCCCACCCGGCCGCTCACGCGCTCGCCGTCCACGAGGATGAGCACGTACTCGGGGTCCAGGCCCTGCAGGCGGATGCCCGTGCCGCGGAAGGTCCGCACCAGCTCCACGCCCGGGTGATGCTGGAGGAGCTGGCCCAGGTCGCGCGCGCCCACCGCTTCAATCTGCTTGCGGGTGATGACCTCGGTGGCCACCACCACGTCCTCGAGCTTGCGCTCGGCGCGCGAGGCGGTGACGACCGTCTGCTTGCGCCGGTCGGTCTCCTCGGGCTCGGGCGGGGCCGGTTGGGAGACGGCGGGCCCGGCGGCGTCCGGAGTGGAGACACTCGCGCCGGGCTGCTGCGGATTGAGCGGCTGGCTCACCACGAGGGCGGCTACCAGGGGGAGGAGCACGGGCCGACTCTCGGCCGGATGCCCCTGTCCGTCAATGGGTCCACCCCGTGCGACCAGGCGAGCAGGCCCGTGAACGCGAAAGGGCCCCGGCTCTTGAGAACCGAGGCCCACGCGTCGAGGCCCGGGATTCAACCCGGGGCTCTCGTTACCCTCACCCCGTCCCTCTCCCGGTGGGCGAGGGGAGGGGGGCGGAGTGGGTTACGCCGCCTTCGCCTGGCCCTTGCCGAAGGTGAGCGCGTCCTTGCCCGCGTCCACCGCGATGTGGTCCCCGGGCAGGAAGTCGCCGCCGAGCACCTTCAGCGCGAGCGGATCCATCAGGTACTTCTGGATGGCCCGCTTCAGCGGCCGCGCTCCGTACGTCGGATCGTAGCCGCGATCGGCGAGGAACGTCTCGGCCTTCTCCGTGAGCTCCAGCGTCAGCCGCTTGTCGGCCAGCAGCTTCTGCATCCTCGCCACCTGGATGTCGACGATGCTCTGGATGTCCCGCTTGCGCAGCGGCTCGAAGAGGATGATCTCGTCCACGCGGTTGAGGAACTCCGGCCGGAAGTGCTGGCGCAGAATCCCCATCACGTCGTTGCGCGTGGCCTCGTCCAGATCCTCCTTGCCCGTCATTCCCTCCTGCAGGGCCTGCGAGCCCACGTTGCTCGTCATGATGAGCACCGTGTTCTTGAAGTCCACGGTCCTGCCCAGGCTGTCCGTGAGCCGGCCCTCGTCGAGAATCTGCAGCAGCATGTTGAAGACGTCCGGGTGGGCCTTCTCGATCTCATCGAACAGGACCACCGTGTACGGCCGGCGCCGCACCGCCTCGGTGAGCTGACCGCCCTCCTCGTACCCGACGTACCCCGGAGGGGCGCCCACGAGCCGGGCCACGGAGTGCTTCTCCATGTACTCGGACATGTCGATGCGCACCATGGCGCTGTCGTCGTCGAAGAGGAACTCGGCGAGGGCCTTGGCCGTCTCCGTCTTGCCCACGCCCGTGGGGCCCAGGAAGATGAACGAGCCGATGGGCCGGTTGGGGTCCTGCAACCCGGAGCGCGCCCGGCGCACCGCGTTGCTCACCGCCTCGATGGCGCTGCGCTGGCCAATCACCCGCTTCTGCAGCCGCTCCTCCATGTGCACCAGCTTCTGGACCTCGCCCTCCATGAGCTTGGAGACGGGGATGCCCGTCCACTTGCCCACCACGGCCGCGATGTCCTCCGCGTCCACCTCCTCCTTGAGGAACTTGTGGATCTTCTGCAGCTCGGCCAGCTTCGCGTTCTGCTGGGTGATCTCCTTCTCCAGGCCGGGGATGATGCCGTACTTGACCTCCGCGGCCTTGTTGAAGTCGCCCTGCCGCTCCGCCGTGGCCTGGTCGTTCCTGGCCTTCTCGAGCTTCTCCTTCAGCGCGCCGATCTCGCCGATGGCCTTCTTCTCCGAGTCCCAGTGCGCCTTGAGCGTATTGAAGCGCTCATTGAGGTTCGCCAGCTCCTTCTCGATGTGCGCCAGCCGCTCCTTCGAGTGGGGGTCCGTCTCCTTGCGCAGGCCCTCGCGCTCGATCTCCAGCTGGGTGATCTTCCGCCGCACGTCGTCGATCTCCGTGGGCATGGAGTCGATCTCGATGCGCAGGCGGCTGCACGCCTCGTCGACGAGGTCGATGGCCTTGTCGGGCAGGAAGCGGTCGGAGATGTAGCGGTTGGACAGGTTGGCCGCCGCCACCAGGGCGGAGTCCTGGATGCGCACGTGGTGGTGCACCTCGTAGCGCTCCTTGAGGCCGCGCAGGATGCTGATGGTGTCGTGCACGGTGGGCTCGCCCACCATCACCGGCTGGAAGCGCCGCTCCAGGGCCGCGTCCTTCTCGATGTGCTTGCGGTACTCGTCCAGCGTGGTGGCGCCGATGCAGTGCAGCTCCCCGCGCGCCAGGGCCGGCTTGAGCATGTTGCCCGCGTCCATCGCGCCCTCGGCCTTGCCCGCGCCCACCAGGGTGTGCATCTCATCGATGAAGAGGATGATTTCCCCCGCGGCGTCCGCCACCTCCTTGAGCACGGACTTGAGGCGCTCCTCGAACTCGCCGCGGAACTTGGCCCCGGCCACCATGGCGCCCAGGTCCAGCGTCACCAGCATCTTGTTCTTGAGCCCCTCGGGCACGTCGCCGTCGATGATGCGCCGCGCGAGGCCCTCGACGATGGCCGTCTTGCCCACGCCCGGCTCGCCGATGAGCACCGGGTTGTTCTTCGTGCGCCGGCTGAGCACCTGGATGCAGCGGCGGATCTCCTCGTCGCGGCCGATGACGGGATCCAACTTCCCGGCCCGCGCCGCCTCCGTGAGGTCGCGCCCGTACTTCTCCAGCGCCTGGTAGGTGGACTCGGCGTCCTGGCTCGTCACGCGGCCGGAACCCCGGACCTCCTTGAGGCTGGACAGGACGCGCTCGCGCGTCACGCCCGAGGACTTCATCACCTCGCCCACCGCCCCCTTGTCCTGCGCCAGGGCCAGCAGCAGGTGCTCGCTGGAGATGAAGTCATCCTTGAGCGACTTGGCCTCGTCCTCGGCCTTGTCGAAAGTCTTGAGCAGCCGCTGGCTGAGCGTCGCGCCCTCGCCGCCCTGCATCTTGGGCAGCTTCTGGAGCGCCTCGCCGAGCCGGCCGGCGAACAGCTTCACGTCCACGCCAATCTTGCGCAGCAGCGGCTCGACGATGCCGTCCTTCTGTCCGAGCAACGCCGTCGCGAGGTGCTCCGGCTCGTAGTTCGGATGATCGGCTCGCCGGGCCAGGGACTGCCCTTCTTGAATGGCTTCCTGGGCCTTCACTGTGTATTTGTCGAGTCGCATGCCCCCAACGTAAGAGCCAGGGACCCCTTGGCAAGCACGCGAACGCCATCCACATTTCACTTGTCGCGTGAGCCTGGATGGTTGGGGGGCATACGGACTTCCTGGCTCTCCGGGAGTTGCCTTTCCGCTTGGAGTCCGGGTATATGCGCGCGCATTACCGGGGGGCATCCACTGGAAGCGCATGGCGGTTATCTCATCCGAGTTGAATCCCTGAGCAGCGCCCGGCTGGTGGAACTGGCCCGCCAGGCGCTCGTCGAGGACGGCGTGCCCGCGGACACGCAGCTGACCGTGTCCGTCTACGGCCGCCGGAAAATCATCCGTCTGGCGCTGGATGGCCCCCACACGGCGGGTCGCACGGGCTCGCACTGGTATAGCGACCACCATGCGCTCGCCCGGCTGCTGTCCCAGGAGGCCGGCGTCACCGTCCACTCCTACGTGTGCGACCCGCAGGAGTACGAAGAGGTGAAGGCCTTCGGGGGAGGGCAGCACGTGGGCGGGGAGCGGCTGCTCTACGACGAGGTGGAGCTGCCCGAGTGCCTGGACGGGGAGTTCGACGACGAGGCCTTCGCCCGCATGCAGGCGCGCTGGCCGCTGGGGCACCTGGCGTGGGTGTACGGGGTGGATCGCGAGCTGCTGCTGCAACTGCACCGCACCTACAAGAAGGCGCGGCTGGCGCTCAACGGCTCGGGGCCGGCGGGCTCGGTGCCACCGCTGGACTCGCTGCTGCGAGACGCCGCGGCCTGAGGAAGAGGGGCCCCGGCGGCAGGCGCCTCAGTCCTCTTCCTCGGCGAGGTCGCCGGACTGGGCGATGATGGTCTGGCGCACGTGCTCGCTGCGGAAGTACTGGCCGAGCAGGGCGAAGGTGCCCGCGATGAGCGCGGTGAGCCCCATCATCGTCAGCGAGGCGAGCCAGGACATGCCGGCCTCGAGCTGCGCGGCCGTCTCCACCTCGTGGTAGGCGGGCCGGGTGCTGATGAATTGCGCGAGGGCGGGGCCCATGCGCTGGGCCACTACGGACAGCTGCGCGCCGTCGATGGTGCGCAGCACGGCGGCGGCGATGGAGGCCCCGGAGAGCAGCCGGCGCGCCCGCTCCAGCGACACCCCCCCGGGCCGCAGCAGCCGGCCCGAGGAGACGAAGGCGAAGGCGCACACCACCGAGAGCGAGCCGAGCACCAGCGAGCGCGAGTCCCGCATGGGCTCGAGCGCGGCGAGCTCGGCTTCGGAGACGCGCGCGAAGGCGATGAGGTCGGCGTCCTTGGAGAAGCGCGCGACGTTGTTGGCCTGATCGCGCAGCTCGGCGAGGTGGCCGAGCTTGAGGGTCTCCTGCAGGGCGAAGAAGCCCGTGAAGGCGGACAGCACGAGGCATACCCACGCCGCGAGGCGGATGCCCCGCGACAGGCCCTGGGGAGGGGAGACCGTTGGATTCACCGCTTTTTCGCCTCCACGAAGCGCAGACGCAGATCGGCCAGGAGGTTGTCGAAGAGTTGCTGCTCCTCGGCCGTGAGGTTGCCGCGCGTCTTGTCGTGCAGCATCCCCAGCAGGTCCAGGCTCTGACGGGCGAGGATGAAGTCCCGCTCGGCGCGGCCCGTCTCCGGGTTGGGCGCCTCACCCAGGTGGATGAGGGCGCTGGAGGCCAGGCCGATGAGGAAGGTGCTGAAGGTGATGGGAGCCTCGGGCGCGGACGGCCGCCCCTCGCCCTTCATCACGAAGGTCTCTCCGCGCTTCTCCTCGCTCATGGCATTACTCGGTGTCCTCGGTGTCCTCTTCGCCCTCGTCCTCGTCCTCGTCCTCGAAGTCGTCCTCCTCGTCCTCGAGCTCGTCGTGCATCACCGTCTCGACGGGGACGGACTTCTCGGAGACGTCCGGCAGGGACTCGATGTGGCGCTGGTACGCCTTCTCGTCGAGGGTGCCGGAGCGCAGGTAGCGCTCGGCGGTCCGCTTGTCGAGGTACTTGGGGTCTGTCGGGTTGGCCATGTTCAACTCCTCGGAATCTCTTGGAAAAGGGCGCGCCACCTTATAGCAGGGCTACCCTCTGTCAACGCCACTGAACCCACGCCCGTCCGGAGCCGATGAACGCGCCCCTTCGCCCATCCCTTCCCCGAGGGTTGTATGTCCTCTGTGATGACACCGTCCGCCCCGGGTTGCCACTCGGAGAGAAGACCGCCCGGATGCTCGCGGGGGGAGCGCGGGTGGTGCAGCTGCGGATGAAGCGCACCCCCCTGAGGGAGGCGCTGGCCGCGGCGCGCGAGGTGGTGGCGGCGTGCCGGCGGGCCGGAGCGGTGTGCCTGGTGAACGACCGGGTGGACCTGGCGCTGCTGTCCGGGGCGCATGGGGTGCACGTGGGGGACGAGGATCTGCCGCCCGAGGCGGCGCGAGAGCTGCTGGGCCCGGAGGGGCTGGTGGGGGTGACGGTGCGGGACGCGGCGGGGGCGCGGGCGGCGAAGGCGGCGGGGGCGGACTACGTGGGCCTGGGCCCGGTCTTCGGGACGACGACCAAGCAGGTGGCCGCGCCGGTGCTGGGGCTGGAGCGCTTTGGCGCGGTGGTGCGCGAGTGCCCGCTGCCGGTGGTGGGCATTGGCGGGGTGAAGCTGGAGAACATCGCGGAGCTGGCGGCCGCGGGAGCGCACGGGGGCGCGGTGGCCTCGGACGTGCTGCTCGCCGAGGACCTTGCCGAGCGGGTGCGCCGCCTGAGCGCTGCCTTTGACAGGGGCGCCCGGGGGACTAGCCTCGCGAGCGGAGACGTATGATACACAAACCACATGGCCAGGCGCCGCGACGGCCGAACATCGGCATCACCCCGGACTTCAGCGCGAGCCGGCCGGATTCACCCTTCGCGTACTACGAGCTGAAGGTGCCCTACGCGGACGCGGTGCTGCGCGCGGGGGGACTGCCCTTCGTGCTGCCGTACTCGGACGAGCTGGCGTGCGTGGACGCGTACCTGGACCGGATCTCGGGGCTGCTCGTGACGGGCGGGGCCTTCGACATTCCGCCCGAGGCGTATGGGGAGACGGCGCGCGAGGGGATGGGGACGGTGAAGCTGTCGCGCACGGCCTTCGAGACGGCGCTGCTGCGCGGGGCGTTCAAGCGGAACATGCCGGTGCTGGGCATCTGCGGGGGCATGCAGCTGCTCAACGTGGTGCTGGGCGGCACGCTGCACCAGGACATCGGCCGCGAGGTGAAGGGCGCGCACGAGCACGAGCAGAAGCATGACCGCACGCAGCCGCAGCACCCGGTGGAGGTGCGGGACGGGACGTTGCTGGCGGAGGCGGTGGGCAAGGGCCAGCTGATGGTGAACTCGACGCACCACCAGGCGGCGGCGCGCACGGGCACCCAGGTGGTGGTGAGCGCGGTGTCGCCGGACGGGGTGGTGGAGGCCATCGAGTCCACCCAGTACGGCTACGCGCTGGGTGTGCAGTGGCACCCGGAGCTGATGCTCCAAACGATTCCCGCGCACGTGGGCGTGTACCGCTCCTTCATCCAGAGAGCGCGCGAGCACCGGCGGTGAGTGGGGCGCCGCGCATCCTGTTGTGCGCGGGCCACGAGCCCACGGGCCGAGCGGGGCTGCTGGCGGATATGGCCGCGGTGAGGGCGCTGGGGGGAGCACCGGTGGCGGTGCCCTCGGCGCAGACGGCGCAGGGCCGGGGGACGTTCCTGTCCCATCCCACGCCGGCGCGGGTGTTGCGAGCCCAGGTGACGGCGGCGCTCGAGCTGGGTCCGTTGCACGCGGTGAAGCTGGGCCAGGTGCCCGGGCCGGCGTTGCTGACCGCGCTGCGCGAGACGCTCGCGGGCGTGGACGCGTGGTGGGTGGTGGACCCGGTGGTGCGGACGTCGAAGGGCGAGTCGCTCTCGAAGCTGACGCGGCGGCACTACCTGTCGCTGGCGGGGCCGAAGGTGGCGCTGACGCCGAACCTGGACGAGGCGGCGTGGCTGCTCGGCGGGGGCGAGGTGCGCTCGGTGGAGGAGGCGCGCGAGGCGGGGAGGGCGCTGGTGGGACTCGGCTTCGGCGCGGTGCTGGTGAAGGGCGGGCACCGGGCGGCGGGAGCGGTGGACGTGCTCTGCCTGCCGGGCCGGGACGTGGTGCTGGAAGGGGAGCGGCTGGAGCGCTCGCCCGAGCGCCGGGGTTCGGGATGCAGGCTGGGCTCGGCCTTCGCGGTGGAGCTGGGGCGGGGACGAGCCCCGGGAGCCGCCGCGCGCCGGGCGAAGACGTACGTGGCGCGCTACCTGCGCACCGGCCGGGATTGAGCTTCCGGATTCTCCTGCCGTGGGTCTAGATCCTCACGGAAAGGGGAGGGTGCATGACCATGAGAGTCCGGTTCTCGCGAGAGGTTGCCGCCCTGGGTCTGCCGTCCGGTCCGGGGTCCGATGAGCCCGTTTCCGAGGCGGACATTGCCTCGCTGCCCGAGCCGGTGCGGCGCTACCTGCGGTTCATGGGCGTGGTGGGACGTCCCCGGGACTGGTCCTTCCGCGCGGGCCTCACCGGCCGCTTCCGGCTCGGGCCCGGCCAGGCCTGGAAGACGATGGAGGCTTGGCAGTACGACACGCGCCTCGAGGTCGCGCGCATCTTCCACATCCGCCTGAGCTTCTTCGGCGTCGTTCCGGTGCTCGGGCGGGACACCTATCTCCGGGGCGAGGGGCGGATGCTCATCCGGCCGTTCGAGCTCTTCACCGCCCAGGACAACAAGGGACCCGAGCTCGATATCGGCGAGCTGGTGACGTACCTCAATGACGCGATCCTCCTCGCGCCGTCGATGGTGCTCGGCCCGGAGACCACCTGGACGGGCGTGGACGACAGCTCGTTCGACGTGGCGTTCACGGATCGGGGACGAACGGTGACGGCGCGGGTCTTCCTGGACACGCGAGGCGCCCCTCGCGACTTCAGCACGACCGATCGTTTCTGCCAGGACCCCTACGCTCCCAAGCACCCCTTCATCCGGGCGCGTTGGACGACACCGATCGACTCCTGGCAGGTGCACGAGGGGCGCCCGATACCGACGTGGGGCAAGGCGGTGTGGCATCTGCCGCAAGGGGACTTCACCTATGTGGAGATGGCGTTCTCGCCCGACAACCTGGTGTTCAACGTGCCGCCGGGAACCTGAGCCAGTTGCCCTCTCCTCCGTACCCAAACCCGTGCCTCCGCTGTGAGCCGCGCACTGTCAGACCGATATGCGACACAGGAGCTTCCGCGAGCACGGAGAGGAGACATGGCCATCCAGAACGAGCAACGGTTGCGCGAGCTGCTCCAGATTCCGATCGGAGCACCGCCAGAAGACCCCCGGCCCGAGTATTGGGACGAGACCTTCATGCGGCTCGGCCGGGGTTACGGCTTCGACCCGGATGCGGGCGAGTACCCGGTGGACCACGAGGCGCTGATGCGCGACCTGCTGTCCCTCGTGTCGCCGCTGCTGGACGGGGCGAGGTTCACGCAGGTGCTGCCGGGGGAAGAGGATGTGGAGCAGGAGGACGAGGCACGCGCCCTGGAGGACGCGGACGTCGAGTCGGGCGGGCTCAACAGCCGGTACACGCTGCGCCTGACGCACGGGGGGCGGCGGTACGGCGTGACGTTCCACGACATCTCGGACTACTTCAACATCAACGCGCTGCTGGCGCTGGTGAACGCGGCGCTGGAGGCGAGTGGCACGTCGCTGCGGTTCTTCGGCTTCGGTGATGTGGTGGTGGTGGGGCCGCTGCAGGGCGTGCAGCAGGCGATGCGCGAGGGCTTCATCCCCGCCTTCGAGGGCGAGGGCCTCTTCGAGGACTGGGACCTGGAGGAGCTCGACGCCTGGAGCGAGTCCGGGGACACGCCCCAGTCGCTGGTGAGGCAGCTGGAGAAGGGTCGCAGCCACGTGCGGGTCGCGCTCGTGGTCTGAGCAGCAGCGACGCCCGCGCCCTCAGCGCTTGCCCTGGGCCGGCGCTGTAGCGGGCTTTCCGGAAGAGGTGGTGGGCTTCACCGGAGCACTGGTCGCGGGCTTCTTCTGAGCGGCCGGAGGCGGGGGCGGCTGCACCGCCTTCGCCGAGGCCTGCGCCGGAGCCGAGGCCTTCACCGGAACGGGAGCTGGGGAGGGGGCCGGAGCCTTCGACGTGAGCGTGGGCTCCGCGCGCGAGGGCGCCGGCGCGGGCACATGGCCCGATGCGAGGATCGTCTTCATGGAGTCCTGGAGCTCTCCGCGCACCACGGCGCGGACGTCCTCCTTCACCACGGCGCGCACCTCGCGCCGGACGAGCTCCTCGAGCTGCTCGCTCTGGAGCGCTGTCTTCAGCTCCTCGCGCACCAGGGCCTTGAGGTCCCCGTGCAGTTCCTCGCGCAGGCCATTCTTGAAGTCCGTCTGGAGCGACTGCTCGAGCCCCTGCACGTCCTTGTGGAGCGGATCCACCGCCTTGCTGAGGCTCTCGAGCGTGGCGCCGGTGACGGCCATGATGAGCTGTTGGGTGCTCTCGCTCTGGTTCTTCAGCTCGGTCTTGAAGGTGCCGAGCGCGTCGCGCATCGCGCCGAGCGAGGCAATCTCCCGCTTGAGGTCCTCCAGCTCGCGGGCGCGGGTATCCAACTCGCCCTTCTTCTGCTCGAGCAGGGCCTGGGTGTCGCGCAGCAGCATCGTCTGTTGCGAGCAGCGCGCGTCGATGGAGAGCAGGTTGGCGTAGGTGCCGCCGGTCACCTGGCACATCGTCCTCGCCTCCTGCTCGTCGAGCAGCGCGAGCGAGGCGCTCAGGGTGAGCATGACGATGGTGAGCATCGTCAGGGCGGCGCCGCGGGTGACGCGCAGGCGCGGGCTGAGGTCCCCGCGGCTGAACCAGCCCCGCTGCTGCAGACCCAGGAGGCCCGCCAGGGAGATGACCACCAGGGGCAGCAGCGACAGCACCTTGGCGGGGGACACCTCCAGCACGAGCTTGGAGAGGAGCTGGACGGCCTGCCACTTCGAGCCGTTCTCAATGGCGAGGTCCGGGTTCTCGCTCCGGTTCTCCAGGTTGCCCCAGGTGGGCTGGTGCGCCTGGCAGAAGCCGCGCATGTCGCCGGCCCAGTGGGGCACGTCGCTCACGAGCGGGGTGCTCGGGCAGAGGCTGAAGATGTACCTGGTGGTGCCCAGGGTGAAGGCCTGGTGGATGCGATGGCGCTCGGAGGCCTTCGCGAGGGCCCAGTTCCACGTGTAGCCGAGGAGCACCAGGGTCAGGGCGAAGGCCACCCAGGGCAGGGCCAGCTTCGCGACACTTCGCAGGGACATGCCCGGAGAATGGTGCAGCCGCGTCCAGCAAACAACGCGGTGCCCCGGGCGACTGTCACACACCACGCCAAGAGTGGAGGCGGCCCCCTCCCGGAGTGCTACTCCAGGCGGGCGCGGCTCTCGAAGCGCGTGTACTCGGCGAGGAACACCAGGTCGATGTCGCAGATGGGGCCGTTGCGCTGCTTGGCGATGACGAGCTGCACGGGGATGGCCGTGCTGGCGCGAGGCTCGCCGCCCTCGCCCTCCTGCTGGTCCTCGCGGTGGATGAACATCACCACGTCGGCGTCCTGCTCGATGGCGCCCGACTCGCGCAGGTCCGAGAGCATCGGCTTACCGCCCTTGCGCTCCTCGACCTTACGGCTCAGCTGCGAGAGCGCGATGATGGGGACGTCCAGCTCCTTGGACAGCTGCTTGAGGGCGCGGGAAATCTCGGCGATTTCCAGCTGGCGGCTCTCCACCTTGCCCTTCTGGTGCATCAGCTGGAGGTAGTCGATGACGATCAGCGACAGCCGCGGGTCCCTCTGCTTGAGCCGCCGCGCCTTGGCGCGCAGGTCGAACGGGGACAGGCCACCCGAGTCGTCGATGTAGATGGGGGCGTTGTAGAGCTTGCCCGCCATCTCCTGGAACTTCTCCTCGTCGTGCGGGGTGAGCCGGCCGCCGCGCAGCTTCTTCATGTCCACGCGGGCGCTCGAGGCCAGCAGACGCATGAGCAGCTGATCCGCGGGCATTTCCAGGCTGAAGATGGCCGCCGCCTTGGGCTCCTCGGCCAGGCCCACGTGCGTGGCGATGTTCATCGCGAAGGACGTCTTTCCGCAGCCGGGGCGCGCCGCGAGGATGATGAGCTCGCCGCCGTGCAGACCCGTGAGCGCGTTGTCCAGGTCGACGTAGCCGGTGGACAGGCCGGTGATGCCCGTCGTCGCCGTCTTCATCTTGTCCAGCAGGTCCAGCGTGTGCTCCATCAGCTCGCTGACGGGCCGCAGGTCTCCCACGCGCTTCTTCTCCGCGAGGAGGAAGACCTTGCGCTCGGCCTCGTCCAGCAGGGCGTCCAGCTCGCCCGTCTCCTGGCTGGCCAGCTCCTGGATTTCGCGCCCCGCGCCCGCCAGCCGCCGCCGGAGGGCCTGATCCTTGACGATCTTGGCGTACTGGACGGCGTTGCCCGGCACGGGCACCACCTGGTCCAGGCTCATCAGGTAGGCCGGGCCTCCCACCGCCGCCAGGTGCCCGAGCACCTTGAGCTCCTCGGCCAGCGTCAGGTGGTCCACCTGCCGCGAGGAGCCGGACAGCTTGAGCATCGCGGAGAAAATCTGCGAGTGCGCCGGACTGGCGAAGTCGTCCGGATGCACCACCTCCGCGAGGCTGTCGATCAGCGTGTTGTCCGCGAGCACGGCGCCCAGCACCGCGCGCTCCGCGGCGAGGTCCTCGTGAGACCTGCGCCCGCCCGTCCGAATGTCGAGGATGTTGTCCATGGCTGCCCGCCCAGTCTACAGGCCGCTACAGGCCCGTACGAGTACCTTGCCAGTGGGCTCCCACGTACCCCGAGCCCCTACACCGGTTTCTCCCGCGACTGGCTCCCTCCCGCAAAAGCAAGGGCCGCCCGGGGGTTGAATCCCGGACGGCCCTCGTGCTTCACCGGAGGAAGCCGGTGGCGGATGCCCTGAATCAGGCCTCCGCCGCGACCTCGACCTTGATCTTCGCCGTCACATCGCGGTGCAGGCGCAGCTCCACCTCGTACTGACCGGTGGCCTTGATGGGCTCGGCCAGGTGCAGGTGACGACGGTCCACCTGCTGGCCCTGGGCGGCGAGCGCCTCGGCGATGTCCAGCACGGTCACGGAACCGTACAGCTTGTCCTGCTCACCCACCTTGCGGCGGATGGTGACCTTGACCGCGCCCAGCTTCTTGGCCTGCTCCTCGGCAACGCCCTTCAGCTTGGCGTTGCGCGCCGAGATGACCGAGCGCTCGTGCTCGAGCTGCCGCACGTTCTGCTCGGTGGCCAGCACCGCCAACTTGCGCGGCAGCAGGTAGTTGCGGCCGAAGCCGTCCTTCACCGTCACGAGCTCCCCGGACTTGCCCAGGTTCTCGACGTCCTCACGAAGAATGATCTTCATGTGATGTCTCCGTTGGTACGTGGGGCGGGACTAGCCGACCATCGCGTTGTAGGGGAGGAGCGCCAGGCCACGGGCACGCTTGATCGCCGTGGCGATCTCACGCTGGTGCTTGGCGCAGTTGCCCGAGATGCGGCGGGGAATGATCTTGCCGCGCTCGGTGACGAAGTACTTCAGGGTCGACTGATCCTTGAAGTCCACCTTGGAGTTCTTCTCGGCGCAGAAGCGGCACACCTTCTTGCGGCCGAAGCCGCGACCGCCACCACGCTTCTCATCATCACCGCCGGCGCCACCACGGTCGCCACGGTCGCCACGGTCCCTGTCGCCACCACCGCGGGACGCGTTCCTGTCGTTACCGATCATGAGTATTCTCTCTTCTCTGGAATGGGTCCGTTGAAGACGAACCGAGGGGCTCACGCCTCCTCGGGGGTCTCCTCCTCAGCCTCTTCAGCGACCTCGACGCGCTCGACCGGCGCGGCACCCGGACGCGTCTCCTCGACGTCGCCGGCCAGCTTGAGGTCCTCGAGCACCGGACGGCTCTCGGGATCGACCTCGTCCGCCAGCTTCACGGACAGGTAGCGCGTCACCTCGTCGTAGTTGCGGAGGTTACGCTCGATCTCGGCCACCAGCTTCGTGTCGCCCAGGAAGTTGGCGTGCACGTAGATGGCGCGGGGCTGCTTGGCGATGGGGTAGAGCGTCTTCTTCTTGCCCCACACCGTGAAGCGGATGACCTTGCCACCCTCACGGCTGACGATGCCGCGGACGCGCTCCTTGAGCTTGTCCACGTTGTCGTCGGTGAGGTCCGGCTTGACCAGGAAGATGGTCTCGTACTCACGAAGCCGCTTGGCGGCCTGCGTATCAGCCATGTTTCTCTCCCCTTGGGGTTGAGTGCCCCCCGGTTGCCCGAGGAGCGGGGAAACGGTCAGACGGTCCAAGGGGGATCGTCCGCCGGGACGGGAAAACCACGCGCCCGTCTCCCTCGCGCTTCATCCCGAGTGCACGCACCCGGGATGATGACAAAGAACAGTCCTCCCCGGCCGAGCCTTCCGGCGGGCGGAGAACGGGCCTTCTACGGGGGGGAGGGGCCCGAGTCAAGGCGCCCGCTTGTTGTAGCGGTTCATCGCCGGGTCCAGCCCCTCCCGTACCCAGCACTCGGCCGCGTCGGCCGCCTGGGAGATGAGCTCATCGAGCTGCCGGCGCTCGGCGTCGTCGAAATTGGACAGCACGTAGCCGGCCACCCGGTCCTTGGCGTTGGGGCCCTGCGGCTTGCCGATGCCGAAGCGCAGGCGGATGAAGCTGTCCTCCCCCAGGCTGGACACGCTGCTCTTGAGGCCGTTGTGGCCCCCGCTCCCGCCGCCCGCCTTGAGCTGCAACCGGCCAAAGGGCAGGTCCAGCTCGTCGTGCACCACGAGGATGTCCTCGACGGCGATCTTGTAGAAGCGCGCCGCCTCGGCGAGCGAGCGGCCGGACAGGTTCATGTACGTCTGCGGCTCGAGGAAGAGGACCTTCTCGCCGCCCAGCGAGCCCTGGCCCACGCGGGCCTGGAACTTCTCATGGTTGAGGTCGGCGCGGGCGCGCGACAGCAGGGCGTCCACCACCATGAACCCGATGTTGTGCCGGTGGCGCTCGTACTCGCGCCCGGGATTGCCCAGTCCACAGATGAGCTTCACGGAAGACCCTCCAAAAAACAGACGGGGCCAGCCCCTTCGGACTGGCCCCGCGAGTACGGCAGGAGGAAGAGACTACTTCTTCGCGCCAGCCGCGGGCTTGGCCGCCGCACCGGCCGCGGGCTTGGCCGCCGCACCGGCCGCGGGCTTGGCCGCCGCCGCAGCAGCCGGAGCCGCCGCCGCCGCCACCGCCGCGGGAGCCGCCTCGACCGCACCCTCGGGCGCGCTGAGGACCGCCACGGTGTAGTTGACGGTGGTCTTCACGACCACGCCCTCGGGCATCTTCACGTCGTTGATGTGGAGCGCCTGGGCAATCTTCAGCGGCGTCACGTCCACCTCGATCTTCTCGGGGATGGCGCGCGGCTTGGCGTAGACCTCGATCTCACGGCGGGCCTGGGTGAGCAGACCGCCCTCGGCCACGCCCTCGGCCTTGCCGATGAGCACGAGGGGAATCTTCACCTTCACCTGGTCCTCGTCGCGCACGGCGATGAAGTCCACGTGGAGAATCTCGCGGGTGACCGGATCCTGCTGGTAGTCCTTGAAGAGGACCTGCTGCTCGCCACCCACGCCCCGGAGGGTGATGAGGGTGTTGAACTTGTGCGGGGTGTTGATGGCCTGGCGCACGGACTTGGGATCGACGGCGACGGACAGCGGCTTCTCCAGGTGCTTGCCGTAGACGACGGCGGGCACCAGGCCGGTGGCGCGCAGCTTGCGGGCGGCGCCCTTGCCGGCGCCCTCGCGCGCCTTGACCTCGAGCGTGCTCTTGTCAATGGACATGGATTTCCTCGGTGTGGGGGACTGCGATGTGACCCGCCGGAACCCCGGCGCCTCTGGCATCCCGCCCCAGTGGCGGGCCCCGAGACGGCACCTCATGGAAAGGAAGGGCCGGCGTGGTGTGGGGTGCGACATGCCAGCGCGGGCGGCCAGAGTCAAGCCGCCCGGCGGGCAGGGGAGCCCTTCTCCGTCAGACGAAGAGGGAGCTGAGCGAGTCCGCGCGGTGGATGCGGGCGATGGCCTCGCCGAAGAGCCGCTCGGTGGTGATGACGCGGATCTTCCCGGTCGCCAGGGAGGCGGGCGACAGGGGCACCGTGTCCGTGAAGACGATCTCCTCCAGCACCGACTCCTGGATGCGCTGGTTGGCGGGGCCGGAGAGGATGGGGTGGACGGCATAGGCGACGATCCGGCGAGCGCCCCGCTCCTTGAGGGCGGCGGCCGCCTGGGTGAGCGTGCCCGCGGTGTCCACCATGTCGTCCACCAGCACCGCGTCCTTGCCGTTCACGTCACCAATGAGGTTCATCACCTCGGAGGAGTTGGGGCGGGGGCGGCGCTTGTCGATGATGGCCAGGCCGCAGGTGAGGCGCTTGGAGTAGGCGCGCGCCCGCTCCACGCCGCCCGCGTCCGGCGACACGATGACCAGGTCCTGCGTGTCCGGGAACTTCTTGCGGATGTCCTCCAGGAACACCGGCGAGGCGTAGAGGTGATCCGAGGGGATGTTGAAGAAGCCCTGGATCTGCCCGGCGTGCATGTCCATGGAGACCACGCGCGTGGCGCCCGCCACCTCGAGCAGGTCCGCGATGAGCTTGGCGGTGATGGGCGTGCGCGGCGCCACCTTCCGGTCCTGCCGGGCATACCCGTAGTACGGGATGACGGCGTTGATGGAGCCGGCGCTCGCGCGCTTGAGCGCGTCGCACATGATGAGCAGCTCCATCAGGTGATCATTCGCCGGCGGGCAGGTGGACTGGACGATGAAGATGTCCAGCCCGCGCACGTTCTCGCCGATCTCCACATGGATTTCCCCGTCGGAGAAGCGGCCTACGTGCGCCTTGCCGAGCGGGCGCTTGAGGTAGTCGCAGATACGGTGGGCCAGACCCGGGTTGGAGCTACCGGTGAACACCTTGAAGTCGCGCGGCTGCATGGGCGCGCTCCTAGCGCGGCCCGTGCCGGAAGGGAAGATCCTTCCGGTGCCACCACCTGGGGGGTGCTCAGTCCGCGTCCGCGGCGGCGGCCTGGAAGGGGCTCGGTCCCCCGGCCGCCGTGTTGTGCTGATGCCGCTCGTACTCCAGCAGGATGGTGCGCTCCATCTGGTTGCGCGTGTCGGCGTTGAGCGGATGGGCGATGTCCTTGTACGTCCCATCCTTGCGCCGCTTGGCTGGCATGGCGATGAAGAGCCCGGACGCTCCGTGAATCACCTTCAAATCCCGGATCACGAAACAGTGATCCAGCGTGATGGTCACGTAGGCCTTCAGCTTATCCTCATCAACCGGGTACACCTTGACGTCGGTGATGTTCATGGTCCCCCCAAGACCCTTGAGGTACGAGCTAGGGGGCGAGCCTCGGGCAGACCGGCCCGGAAAAGCAAGCCTGTCAGGGCTTCTTGTGCGTCAACCGATGCCTCGGTGACACATGTGGGCCAGGAAGGCCAGGTGGTAGATGTCAATGACGGTGTAGAGCGCGGCCCCTGCCTGGATGGCCCGCTGGCTCAAGCGCATGGAGCGGTGCAGGCACAGCAGCGACAGGCCCAGGCTCACGATGACGAGCTTGACGGCCATGAAGGCCAGGGGCGAGTGCTCGTAGGCCAGCCGCATCAGCGGGTTGAGCTCCTCGGCCACATCCAGCTGTAAAAAGGTGAGGGTGAAGAGCCCATCCAGCAGGTTGAGCACCAGCAGCAGCACCGCCGCCGGAGTGATGTGGAACGAAGCCCCCTCGATACCCGCCCAGCGTGTCGCCTGTGTCGTCGCCGCCACCCGAACCTCCCCGTTGGAGTCCGGGCCGGGTTCTTCAAGATGCTTGCCAACGCGGCGGGCCGCGGTGGGGCTGCCTCGCTCGGTCCCGGATGAAGTGGGGGGATCTTGAAAGTTGACGTCCCAGGAGGGGCGTGACAGAGGAGACGCGCGCTCCCGCCCCAGCCCTGATCGAGTCCCGCTCGTGCATCAATTTCCCACAGATATCGGGTGGATAGAGGTCATCTGCGGCTCGATGTTCTCGGGCAAGACCGAGGAGCTGATTCGCCGCATCAAACGTGCGGTTTACGGCAAGCAGGTGGTCCAGGTCTTCAAGCCGAAACTGGACAACCGCTACGACGAGACCCAGGTCGTCAGCCATTCCCGGTTGAAATTGACCTCCATCCCCATCGAACGGGCTGAAGAAATTTTCCTTCACCTGTCCCCGCGTACCCAGGTGGTGGGGATCGACGAGGTGCAGTTCTTCGGTCCCGAGGTGGTGTCGGTGTGTGAGGCGCTGGCCAATCGGGGGATGCGCGTCATCGTCGCGGGGCTGGACCAGGACTACCAGGGCCGCCCCTTCGAGCCGATGCCGCAGTTGCTGGCGATCGCCGAGTACGTGACGAAGGAGCTGGCCATCTGCGTGGTGTGTGGGAATCCAGCCAACCGCTCGCAGCGCCTGGTGGATAGCGGGGAGCGGGTGATGGTGGGCGCGGCGGGGGCCTACGAGGCGCGCTGCCGCAAGTGCCACCGCGCCGAGCCGACCGAGGCCACGCCTCCCCAGACGCTCGATCTGTTCAAGGACTGAAGTCCCGGAGGCCCGCCCATGCGCGACACGCTCTACGCCAACGTCCCCTTCCAGTTGAGCGAGATGCCCCACCGCTACGGCTCCAACGTGCACCTGGTGGGCAACCCGTTCCTGCTCTCGCAGCTGGCGAAGCTGTGCGCCAAGGGGACGGTGCAGCCGGAGATCAACCGGCTGGTGGCGCTGCTCTACACGGACCTGGTGAAGACGGTCATCAACGCGGAGTTCCCGCGCAAGATGGTGGCCATGCCCACCCGGATGATCGACTCCACGCCCCAGGGCATGTACCAGGGCGAGGTGATTGATCCGGCGGTGCGCGCGGTGACGGTGAACATCGCCCGCGCCGGCACGCTGCCCTCGCAGGTGACGTACGACCTGCTCAACACCACGGTGGATCCGGTGCTGGTGCGCCAGGATCACATCATCATGAGCCGGATGATCGACGCCAAGGAGACGGTGGTCGGGTCGAACATCGGCGGGGCGAAGATTGGCGGGGACATCGACGACGCCATCGTCCTCTTCCCGGACCCCATGGGCGCCACCGGCGGCAGCCTGTGCACCGCGGTCTCCATGTACAAGGAGAAGGTGCCCGGCAAACCCCGGCGGATCCTGAGCCTCAACCTGATCATCACCCCCGAGTTCCTCCGGAGGATTTCCACCGAGCATCCGGATGTGGTGGTGTACGCGCTGCGCCTGGACCGCGGGCTGTCACCGCCGGAGGTGTTCGGCACGGTGCCCGGCGAGCTGTGGGAGAAGGAGCGGGGGCTGGATGACCGGCAATACATCGTCCCCGGCGGCGGCGGCTTCGGGGAGATCATGAACAACGCGTACGTGTAGAGGTACCCCGTGGCTTTCTACGAGCAGGATGTCGGCATCCACATCGATGAGCAGAAGCTCCAGGCGCGCGTGCGCGAGCTGGGCGCTCAAATCACCCGCGACTACCAGGGCAAGGAGCTGACGCTCATCTGCGTGCTGAAGGGCTCGGCGTTCTTCGCCATGGACCTGGCGCGCTACGTGGACCTGCCGCTGACGGTGGAGTTCCTCGGGGTGTCCTCGTACCAGGGCGGCACCGAGACCACGGGCGAGGTGCGCATCACCACCGACGTGAGCAAGCCCATGGCGGGCAAGCACCTGCTCGTCATCGAGGACATCATCGACACCGGGCTCACCATGAGCTTCCTGCTGGAGAACCTCCAGGCCCGGCACCCGGCGTCCCTCAAGGTGTGCTCGCTGCTGGAGAAGCCGGCGCGCGCGCGCACCAAGGTTCCCATCGACTACAAGGGCTTCGTCATCGACGACATCTTCGTCGTGGGCTACGGGCTCGACTACGCCGAGCGCTACCGCAACCTGCCCTTCATCGGCGTGATGAAGGGGAAGTAGTCCCCGGGCCCCCCGCCGCTTCGCTTGTAGACGTCTACAAGTGATGTCGTACCTCATGCCTCCTCACTGGTAGACGTCTACCAGTGAGGCGCACGGAGGCCCGCTGGGAGGCTCAGGCCGTGGCGAAGCGGGTGAGGTGGAAATCCGCGTCGCCGAAGGTGCGGTCGATGGTGGTCAGCCGCTTGAAGTAGTGGCCGGCGCTGTACTCCAGCGTGGTGCCGATGCCGCCGTGCAGCTGGATGGCCATCTGGCCGACGAAGCGGCCCGAGCGGCCAATCTGAACCTTGGCGGCGGAGATGGCCTGGGTGCGCGCCGGAGCGTCGGTGCTGTCCGCGCGGTCGGCGGCGAGGATCGCCATGGAGCGGGCCTGCTCCTGGGCGATGTACATGTCGACCATGTGGTGCTGCAGCACCTGGAAGCTGCCGATCGGCACGCCGAACTGGGTGCGCGTCTTCAGGTAGTCGAGCGTCACCTCGTTGAGCGCCTGCATGTTGCCCACCGCCTCCGAGCACAGGGCGGCGATGCCGCGGTCAACCGCCTGCTGGATGAACGGGAACGCACCGCCCTCGGGCCCCAGCAGCGCCGAGCGCGGGACGCGCACGCCCTCGAGTGAGAGCTCGGCGGCGCGGGTGCCATCCACCGTGGGGTAGCCGCGAAGCTTCAAGCCCGGAGCGCCGCGCTCGACGAGGAACAGCGACAACCCGTCCCGCTCGTCTGGCTTGCCCGCCGTGCGCGCCGAGACGATCAGGGAGTCCGCGCAGTCGCCCCCGAGCACCACCGCCTTGGACCCATGGAGCGTGTAGCCCTCCGCGCCGCCCGTGGCCTTCGTCGTGACGTGGGTGAGCGAGTAGCGCGAGCGGGGCTCCCCGTGCGCGAAGGCCAGGAACAGCTTGCCCTCGGCCACGCGGGGCAGCAGCTCCGACTTCTGTGCGTCACTGCCCGCGGCTCGCAGCAGGCCCGCGCCCAGGACGACCGTGGGGATGAAGGGCTCGACGACCATGCCGCGGCCGAACGCCTCCAGCACGATGGCGAGGTCCTGGAACGTGCCACCGATGCCGCCGTGCTCCTCGGGGATTTCCACGCCCAGCAGGCCCAGCTCGGCGTAGGTGGCCCACAGCTCCCGGGAGAAGCCGTCCGCCGAGGCCAATATCTTCGCCCGCGCCTCGAAGCCGTAGCGCTCGCGGATGAGCCGGGCGGCGGTGTCTCGCAGCATCTGCTGCGTGTCGCTCAGACTGAAGTCCATGGGATGTCTCCCTCCTTTAGCCTCGGCTCAGAGCCCGAGCACGGCCTTGGCCAGGATGTTGCGCTGGATCTCGTTGGAACCGCCGTAGATGGTGACCTTGCGGTAGTTGAAGTAGTCCGGCCCCAGCGGGGCGGCGTACTCCGGGCCGATCGGCTCGCCGTGCCAGCCGGGCTCGCGGGCCTCGGGGTTGAACGGCAGCGCGTAGGGGCCCACCGCTTCCATCATCAGCTCGGTCAGCGTCTGCTGAATCTCCGAGCCCTTGATTTTGAGCATGTTGGCCTCGGCGCCTGGCGCCTGCCCCGAGCGCTCGGCGGCGATCATCCGCAGGTTGGTGAGCTCCAGCGCCATCAGCTCGATCTCCACCGCGGCGATCTTCTCGCGGAAGCCCGGCGTCTGGAGGAGCGGCACGCCCTCGGGAGTCTTCTCCTCGGAGGCAATGCGCTTGAGCCGCGTCAGCTCCGACTTGGAGCGGCCGATGCGCGCGATGTTGGTGCGCTCGTGGCTCAGCAGGAACTTGGCGTACGTCCAGCCCATGCCCGGCGCGCCGACGAGGTTCTCCTTCGGCACGCGCACGTTGTCGAAGAAGACCTCGTTGACCTCGTGCTCGCCATCGAGGGTGATGATGGGCCGCACCGTGATGCCCGGCGTGCTCATGTCCGCCAGCAGCATGGAGATGCCCTGCTGCTTCTTGGCCTGCGGCTCCGTGCGCGCGAGCAGGAAGATCATGTTCGCGTACTGGCCCAGGGTGGTCCACGTCTTCTGCCCGTTGAGCACCCACTCGTCGCCGTCCAGCTCCGCCTTCATCCGCAGCGACGCCAGGTCCGAGCCCGAACCCGGCTCGGAGAAGCCCTGGCACCACCAGTCCTCCATCCGCAGGATGCGCGGCAGGTAGTGCTCCTTCTGCTTCTGGCTGCCGAAGGCCATCAGCACCGGGCCGATCATGCTCAGCCCGAAGGGCAGGGGCTGCGGAGCCCCCTCCTCGGACAGGACCTCGTCGAAGAGGTGTTGCTGCACCGAGTTCCAGCCGGGACCGCCGTACTCCTTCGGCCAGCGCGGGCCTCCCCAGCCGCGCGAGTGGAGCCGCCGCTGCCACTCGACCTGCTCCTCCTTGCTCAGGCGCTTGTGGTGCAGGACGCGCTCACGCGTCTCGGGCGGGAGGTTCGCCCGCACCCACTGCCGCACTTCCTCGGCGAAGGCGAGCTCCTCGGGGGTGTAGTTCAAATCCATGGGGTCCTCCTGGATGTGATGACGGGGGCTGCGGTTTCAGACGGCCTGGGCGAAGCCCTTGCCCTCGGCGACGAGGCGCTCCAGCAACGGCGAGGGCGTCCACCAGCGGGGCCCCTGCTCGCGACCGTACTCGCGAAGCTTCTCCAGCGCCTGGGGCAGGCCGAGCTCGTGCTCCGCCCAGAACATCGGGCCCCCGCGGTGCGCCGGGAAGCCGTAGCCGTAGAGATAGACGATGTCGAGGTCGCTCGAGCGGTAGGCGATGCCCTCGCGCAGCACCTCGCAGCCGATGTTCACCATGGCCAGGAAGCAGCGCTCGAGGATCTCCTGCTCGGAGATGTCGCGGCGCTGGATGCCTTGGCCGGCCGCCGTCTCCTCGATGACCTTCGCGACGACGCCGGAGGGAACCGGGGTGCGATTGCCCGGCGGGTAGTCGTAGTAGCCCGCCTGCGTCTTCTGGCCGAGCCGCCCCAGCTCGACGAGCTTGTCGGCCACGGCTCCGGCCCTGGCCTCGAAGGTGGCGGGGTCCCGGTCCTTGCGCGACCTATAGCCGATGTCGAGCCCGGCCAGGTCGCCCATCTGCAGCACGCCCATGGGCATGCCGAACTTCACCAGGGCCTGGTCCACCTGCTGCGGCGTGGCGCCTTCGAGCACCAGCAGGCTGCCCTCGCGCATGTAGCCTTCGAGCATGCGGTTGCCGATGAAGCCGTGGCGGTTGCCCGCCACCACGCCCACCTTCTTGATGCGTTTGGCGACGTCCAGCGCGGTCGCCAGCACGTCGGGAGCGGTGCGGGCGCCCCGGACCACCTCCAGCAGCTTCATGACGTTGGCGGGGGAGAAGAAGTGCATCCCCAGCACGTCCTCCGGCCGCGAGGTGTAGCCCGCGATGGTGTCGATCGACAGGTACGAGGTGTTGGAGGCCAGGATGGCGCCCTTCTTGGCCACCCGGTCCAGCGTCTCGAAGACCTTCTTCTTGACCTCGAGCGTCTCGAATACGGCCTCGATGACGAGGTCCGCGTGGGCCAGCGCGTCGTAGGACAGCGTGGGCGTGATGAGGCCCATGCGGGTCTCCACCTGCTCCGCCGTCAGCTTCCCCTTGGCCGCCGTGGCCTCGTAGTTCTTGCGGATGACGCCCAGGCCCCGGTCCAGCCCCTCCTGGTTCACCTCGAGCAGCGTCACCGGGATGCCCGCGTTCGCGAAGTTCATCGCGATGCCGCCGCCCATGGTGCCCGCGCCGATGATGGCCACGGACTGGAGGGGGCGCGGCTTCACCTCCGAGGGGAGGCCCGGAATCTTGGAGACCTGGCGCTCGGCGAAGAAGACGTGCTGGAGCGCCTTGGACTGGGGGTTGCGCGCGCACTCGAGGAACAGGTCGCGCTCGCGCTGGATGCCGGGGTCGAAGGGCAGGGTGGCCGCGGCCTCCACCGCGTCGACGATGCGCTGCGGAGAGAAGAGGTTTCGCTTCTCCTTGGCGATGCGCCTGCGGGCCTCGTCGAAGAAGCCAGCGGGGACGGCATTCGCGGTGAGGGAGCGGTCTCGCACCCGGCGCCTCGGCGAGCCGCTCTTCTCCCGCGCGAAGGCGACGGCGGCCTCGGTCAGGTCGCCCTCCACGAGCTTGTCGATGGCGCCCATGCCGTGCGCCACGGGGGCGGGGATCGGATCACCGGAGACCATGGCCTGCAAGGCTGGCTCGACGCCGACGAGCCTCGGCAGGCGTTGCGTGCCACCGGCACCGGGCAGGAGGCCCAGCTTCACCTCGGGCAGGCCGACCTGGGCGTTGGGCAGGGCCACGCGGTAGTCGCACGCCAGCGCGACCTCGAAGCCCCCGCCGAAGGCCGTGCCGTGGAGCGCCGCCACCACTGGCTTGGAGAAGGCGTCGAGCGCGTCGATCACTTCGGGCAGGCCCGGGGACTTCATCGGGCCGTTGAACTCGGTGATGTCGGCGCCCGCCATGAAGGTGCGCCCGGCACAGGCGATGACCACGGCCTTGATGGCGCTGTCCGCCCCGGCCTGCTTCAGCCCGTCGAGCAGGGCCACTCGCACGGCCTGGCTGATGGCATTCACCGGCGGGTTGTCGATCCAGATGATGCCGACGTCACCACGTGCCTCGAAGCGTCCCGACATGCAGCTGCCTCCCTGGGTGGCGACTGCTTATCAGGTCATCAGTCCCGTCGGCGAGGGGGGCGTGCCTCGTGCCAAATCACTTGTCATCGAAAGTCAGTGATGCGCTGGCTGAAGCGGCCTGACGCAATCGCTCACATGCCTCCTTTGGTTTCAGGCCGCGACGGCCGGACAGTGGTGCGCGATGTTTCGCGGACGGCACGTTTCCGTTGCTCCGCTTCGAGGATGGAAGGCTCGCCAGTTCTTCGAAGTGGCGAGCGGGTGTTCACTTCTGGTATGACCGTGTCGTACCGCTTGTTCGCTCTGCCCAGGGCGCCTCCCCGCTCCCGCAGCTCGCCGACGCCGCCCCAAGAGCGCGCAGTTGACCAGGCATTCCGTTGGCCCGCCAGGCGACGGAACACCGCCATCTATCACCAGGAAAGAGAGAGGGACGTGAAAGTCAACGTCATCAACACGGGTGGAACCATCAGCTGCGTCGGAGATCCGTTGGCGCCGATGTCGGCATCGCAATTCGCGCAGGCCTGCCAGCAGAATCTCAACCCGATCATCCAGCAGCAATACCCGGGCGTGCAGCTCAACTACGTAACGGATCTCACGTTCCCGGAGTCGACGTCCGGAACGCTGGACAGCACCAATCTGCAGCCCACGGACTGGTGCTTGATCGCCGGTTACATTCTCAATCACTACGCCGAGTGCGACGGCTGGGTGGTGCTGCACGGCACGGACAGCATGGACTTCACGGGGACCGCCCTTCCGTTCCTGCTCTCCTCGTTCTCCAGCCAGGGAATCCCCACCGCTGTCCTGAGCAAGCCGGTCATCATCACGGGCTCGCAGGTGCCCATGTTCTACCAGGACACGAAGGGGGCGTGCTCCCTCCGGTACAACACGGACGCCTTCCAGAACTTCTGCGGCGCCATCGCGGCCGCGCAGAGCGGCGTTCCGGAAGTCTGTATCTACTTTGATAGTCAGTTGTTCCGCGCCAACCGGTGCGTGAAGACCAACGCCAGCGAGTTCAACGCGTTCTCGTCTCCCAACTACCCCGCGCTCGGGCAGTACGGTATCGCGTTCCAGTTGAACCCCGAGGAGATGCTCCCGCCTCCCGTCAGCAACAACGTCAGCCTCGATAACCCCACCGTTCTGGGCCAGGCGATCGCGCAGCTCAACTACGTCACCCAGAACATCAACAGCTTCCCGGTGATGCAGTTCAATGCCTTTCCCGCGTGGTACTCGACCGGCAGCACTCCTTCCGGGCTCATCGCGTCACTGATTACCGCCTGTGTGGGACAGGGCATCAAGGGTCTTGTCCTCGAGTCATACGGCGAAGGCAACTTCCCGTCGGGAAACCCGGACAACCCGCCGCAGGGCTCCATCTATCAGGCGCTCCAGAAGGCGAACGCCTCCGATGTCGTGATCGTGGACTGCACCCAGGTGCTCCAGGGCGTGGTCAACGACAACGCCTACGCCGCGGGCGCGTGGCTGCCCGCGGTGGGCGCCCTGAACCCCGCCGACATGACGCCGATGGCCGCGCTGGCCAAGCTCATGGTCCTCCTGTCCAGCGCCGGCTACTCCGGCAACGACTGGGGCCTGTCCGACGTGAAACGCCTGTTCCAGCTCGACCTGCTGGGCGAAATGATGAGCGTGAGCAGGCTCGACAGCCGCACCCATCCGACCCTGCTGACGGGGCAGACCCTCACCGCGCTCGATGGCAGCGCGACCTTGACCAACGACCCGGTCGCCGGGCCGGTTCTGACGAAGAGCGACGGCAGCGTCCTCTGGACTGCCCTCTCCAGCCCCGCCGCCCAGCTGCCGGGGCGCCTCATCATGCAGAACGACGGCAACCTCGTCTTCTACAACCGGGAGAACGTGGCGCTGTGGGCCACCAACACCGGCGTGTCCAGTGGCGCCTCCTCGATGCTCATCCTCGGCGGCTCCGCCAGCGACGGAACCCTGACTCTCACGGTGTACGACTATTCCCACGGCAAGACGACCCAGACGCTCTACCCCTCGTCAACAGCCGTCCACGGCCAACCCCAACCGAAGGAGACTTCCATGTCCACGCCGCGCAAGCAGTTCAAGTTCAGCGGACGGATCGCCCCGCAGGATCCGCTCCACCAGTTCACGCTGGCCAAGACGCTCGATGCCGCGCCGGATGAGCATTACATCGCGCCGACGACCGTCAACGTGAACATCGTCTCCCCCGAGCCGCGCACGATCGGGGTTCCTCAGTACGGCCCCACGGTGAACGGCGGGAATCCGTCTGGCTTCAATCCCGCCGGGGACTGCCAGGGCAATTTCATGTCCTACAAGTTCCAGGCGAACAACAACTGCTACGCCTACGGCTGCAACATCACCCCGAACACCTTCCCTCAGCCCGGGCGTCAGAGCGGCTACCTGCTGACGGCCTCCGAGTTCGCCCAGCCCTTCGACACGCTCGGCGCGTTGGTCGCCTCGTACGCCGAGAAGGACGGGCTCGTGTTCGCCGGCAAGTCGATGGACGAGCTGATGAAGTTCAAGTCCAGCAAGCAGGGCACGAACCCCGGCGGGGGCCTGAAGGCCGGAGCCCTGAATGGCCACTTCGTCGCCTTGATGATCTCCCCCGCGGGCGACGCGAACTGGCCGGGCGACTATCACTGGGCGCGCTGCGACAACTCGTCCGGCGGCTGCGACTCGTGGTCGCAGAAGGACGGGCCCGATCAGGTGACCAACTTCGACTTCGCCGGCAACGTCATCACCAACCCGGCCACCGCGAACTGGACCGTCAACCAGGGGCCCATCGCGTCTGGCTCGCCGGACGCGGGGGATGATCAGGTCGTCGACTACGCCTTCTACTGCTTCATGTTCGTGCCGACGTCGGGCGTGAACATCATCTAGCCCGGCACGGTCCGCGTCGCTTGTAGGCGTCTACAAGCGATGTCGTACCTCATGCCACTTCACTGGTAGACGTCTACCAGTGAAGTCGGCTTCGAGCCTCAGGCGCGCCGGGAGCGTGCGCTGGCCGCGGTCTTCTTCGCCGCCGTCTTCGCGGGAGCCTTCTTTGCGGCGGCCTTCTTCGCCGGAGCCTTCTTGGCGGCGGCCGGTGCGGACTTCCGGACGGGGGCGCTGCGAGCCTTCGCGGGCGCGGCCTCGGCCTTCTCCGCCTTCGGTGCCGCTGCCCCGCCGTCCAGCAGCGCCGCGAGCTTCTTGGGGGCCACCGCGCGGTAGCTCTCGGCGAGCCACATGCGCAGCATGTCCATCGGGGGCGTGTCCTTCGCTCCGAAGAGGGCGGTGACCCAGCCGCTCTTGCCCATGCCATACCCGGTCGGCTGCGCGAAGGGCAGCATCAGCGCCGCGCCGTTGGACTGCGGCAGCTTCATGGACAGCGACAAGCCCTCCGCGCTGAGCGCCATGAAGATGAAGGCCTTGCCCTTCACCTTCAGCGTCCGGTGCCCCCACGGGAAGTCCTCGGTCACTTCGGGGTAGCCCATGCCGACTTCGCGCAGGGCCATCTCGAACGGAACGAGTCTCTTCATCTCGGGGGGAACTGGGAGCGTCGTCATCGGGGGGTCTCCTCGTGGGGCCCCCACGTATACCCCAGGACGGCGCCGAGTCAGCGCGCCGGGCCCGTCCCGGGCTGCTCCGTCCCGGCGGGGCGCTGCTGCGTCTCGGTGTCGGTGGTCCTCACGCCCGGCTTCTGCTGCGGCCCCGGAGGCGTCGCCGTGCTCCCGGGCGCCGTGCTCCCGGGCGCCGGCTGCTGCGCCGCTGGATTCTGCTCCGTGGCCGGCGCGGGAACGGGCGTGTCGGACGGCGTCGAGCCGGGGCTGCGCTCGTCCAGGTTCACCTCCACGGCCCGCAGTGCCTTCTCCAACTCCCGCGCCGCCGGGCCCACCGTGCCGAGCATCTGGTTGGCCTTCCACGTGTTCCGGTTGCGGCTCTCCGCCGCCAGCTTCAGCTGCGCCAGCGCCTCCGTCACCCCCCGCCGCGCCGCCTCCAGCTTCTGCCTCGCCAGGTAGAAGGCCACGTCCGCCTTCATCGTCTCCAGCGTGCGGCGCTGCTCCTCCGACAGCCCCGAGAGCAACTCCGCGCGCCGCAGGTAGTAGAGGCCCTTCTCCAGCAGCTCGGGGTCGTCCGACTGCACCTTCGGCCGGGCAAGCCCCTCGAGCACCGGGAAGAGGGCCCGGTCCAGCTCGTCGCGCTCGGTGAACTTCTGCTCCACCAGGCCCGAGACGTCGCGGCCCTCGAAGGCGAGGGGGGCGTAGGCGTCCGCCAGGCGCGCGTCCCCGGGCCGGTAGGGCACCGCCCCCGTGGGCAGCATCCGCCCCTTCATCACCACCAGCTGCCCGTTCTCCTGGGCCAGGGTGAACGTCCGGGCGTTGAGCTGCGAGAGGAGGAAGACCACCGTCCCGCCCAGCCCGAGGATGAGGAGGGTGACGAAGAGCCGGGTGAAGGCGCTCGTGGCCCGGCGGCCGAAGCTCTGACGGTTCTGCTGCGGGTTCATCATGGGATTCATCTCGCTTGCTCCCCAGACGTCCGGGCGGGGAGGCGATTTCCCGCCCCCGGTGCTTTCCTTGGGACAACCGTCTCCAGGGCTATACTCGGCCGTCCGAACTCATGCATCCCACATTCCGCCGCCTGGGGACCAGCGAGCTGTTGCCCCGGTACATCTTCGCGGAGAGCCTCTTCGCACGCCGGCGCGTGCTGGAGGTGGACGCGGTCGCCACCACCGGCGGCGAGAGCGCGCGCTTCCTCCTGGAGCGCGGCGCCCGTACCGTCGTGGCCTGCGACGCGGACCTCGCGGCGGTGCAGGCGGCCCAGAAGGCCCACGGCGGCCCCTCGCTGCGCTACCGCGCCAACGTCTACGACGACCTCGAGCCCGGCAGCTTCGACCTGGTGCTCGTGGCGGACCTCGCCCCCTACGTGCGCGCCCCCACGCTCCTCGCCGAGCTGGCGCGGCTGGTGAGCCGTCAGGGCTACCTCATCGGCGGCCTGCGCAACACGGCGGGCCTCGCGCTCTGGCAGCTCATGGACGTGGAGGAGGGCGTGCCGCCCACCTACGGGCAGCTGCTCGACGCGCTCTCGCCGCACTTCCCCCAGGTGGAGGTGGCCACCCAGTCCCCCGTGCTGGGCTACCAGCTCGCCTTCGAGAAGGGCGACGGCCTCCAGGTGGACGGCACCCTCATCCACGGCGGCGAGGCGGCCTACTTCGTGGTGGTGGCCGGCCAGGAGCCCGCCCGGGTTGTGGACCCCACCTGGGTGCAGCTGCCTCCCGAGCCGCTCGCCTTCACCCGCGGCAAGCTCGACGAGGTGGCCCAGCGCGCCAAGGGCTGGGAGGAGCGCACCGGGCGCCTCAAGGAGTCCCTCACCCGGCTGCGCGCGGAGCTGACCGACCGGGAGAACGAGGTTACCCAGCTCAAGCCCTCGCTGGAGATTGCCCGCGACGACGTGGCCCGGCTCACCGCGCAGCTGGAGCAGGCGCGCGGCACCCCCGAGTCCGCCCGCGAGCGCGATGAGCTGTCCTCGCGCCTGCGCCGCACCGAGCTGGAGTTGCAGGTGGCCCTGGAGCGCGTGGCGGACGCGGACCGGCGCCTCACCCAGCAGCGGCTGGAGCTGGAGGCCGCGGAGCGCTCGCGCAAGGAGGCCGAGGTCCAGGCCCTGGGCACCCAGGAGGCGGTGCGGTTGGAGCGCGCCCGCCGCGAGGAGCTGAACACCTCGCTGGAGGAGTCGCGCGAGCGCCTCACCCAGGCATACAACCAGCTGCGCGAGCTGCGCGACGAGCTGGCGGGCCTGCGTGTCGAGCGCGAGAAGGACCGGCTCTCGGCGGAGCGCGCCCGCGAGCAGTCCGAGGACCTGCGGCGCCAGGTGGACGCGGCCCGCGAGCGCGAGCTGAAGATCGCCGAGCAGTATTCGACGGCGCTCGCCGCGGTGGAGCTGCTCAAGTCGGACGTGGCCCGGGCCGAGGAGGGGCGCAAGGCGGCGGAGGACTCGCTGCGCCTGCGGGACGCGGACGTGGCGCGGGTGTCTCGCGAGGTGGAGGACAGTACCCGGCGCGTGTCGGCCGCCGAGGCGGGCCGGCGGGACGCGGAGCTGCGGCTCACCGCGCGCGAGGCCGAATGGCGCGGGCTGGAGACGGAGCTCACGGCGGCTCGCGCCACCGTGGAGCAGCTCACGGCCGAGGTGGAGGCCCGCTCGCGCGCCGAGGCGAATGCCCGCTCGTCGGCGGCCCAGCTCGAGCAGTCCGTACACGAGCTCCAGGGGCGCCTGGCGTCGCTGGAGGAGGAGCGCGTCCGCGCCGCGGTGGAGCTGGAGGAGTCCATCGACGAGGAGCGCCGGCACGCCGAGGAGCGGCTGGCGAAGGCCGTCGCGGTGGAGCGGGCGCGGGCGGAGAAGGCCGAGGCCGAGGCCACCCGGGAGGCCGCCGCGCGCGAGGCCCAGGAGCTCCGTGCCGAGGGGCTCGAGCAGCAGGTGGCGGTGGAGGCCGCCGCGCGCGAGGAGGCCGCGGGGGCGCTCGCCGAACTGGAGGCGAAGCAACAGCAGTGGGCCGATGAGCGCGGGGCCCTGCGCCGGCGCGTGGTGGAGGTCGAGGCGACGCTCGCGGAGCTGGAGCGCGTGCGGACCTCGGACGTGGAGTCCATCTCCCGGCTCGACGCGGCGCTGAAGGCGACGCAGGGCTCCATCGCGGCGGAGCAGCAGGCGCGGGTGAAGGCCGACGAGGAACGCGAGCAGGCCGTTGCCGAGCTGGCGCTCGAGCAGCAGGGGCGGGTGCGGCTGGAGGAGGCCATGGCGCGCGCCGAGGCCGGGCTCGCGGCGGAGCACCAGCGGCTGGAGGAGGCCCGGGAGGCGCTCTCGCGCACCCGCGCCGCGCTCGAGACCGAGCGGCAGGGGCGCATCGAGGCGAACGAGGACGGGGCACGCACTCGCGCCGAGCTCGAGGAGGAGCGCCAGCAGCGGACGCGCGCGGAGGACCTGCTGTCGCGGGCCCGGGCGGCGCTCGAGACCGAGCGGCAGCACAAGGCCGGGCTGGAGTCCGCGCTGGAGTCCGCGCGGCAGGCGCATGGGGCCTCGGAGGAGTCCTTCGTGCAGGTGCGCACCGAGCTCGATGCCGAGCGGCGCCAGCGCACCGGGGCCGAGGCGTCGCTCGCGGCCGTCCGTGCCGAGCTGGAGGCCGAGCGCGAGGGCCGGACGAAGGCCGCGGAGTCGCTGGAGCTGACGCGGACGGAGCTGGAGGCCGAGCGCGAGGGCCGGACGAAGGCCGCGGAGTCGCTGGAGCTGACGCGGACGGAGTTGGAGACCGAGCGGCGCCAGCGCACCGAGACCGAGGAGTTGTTCGCGGCGGAGCGCGAGGAGGCCGGCGCGCTGCTGTCCCAGGTGCGTGCGGGGCTCGAAGCGGAGCAGCGGGCTCGTGCCGGGGCGGAAGCCTCGCTCGCGGAGCTGCGCACGGCGCTGGAGGAGACGCGGCGGGAGCGCACGGCGACGGAGGACTCGCTGGCCGAGGTCCGTGCCGAGGCGGAGTCCTGGAAGCGCGGCCGCGAGGAGGCGGAGGCCACGCTCGCGGAGACGCGGCGGGAGCTGGAGTCCGAGCGCGGTGGACGCGAGGCCCTGGAGCAGTCGCTGGCCGAGGTGCGCGCGGATCTGGAGTCGGCCCGGTCGGGCGCGGACGAGCGCGAGCGGGCGCGGCTCGAGGCGCTGGAGACGGCCCGGCAGGAGTCGGCGGCCCTGCGCGCGGAGCTGGAGACGGCCCGGCGCGAGGGGACGGAGCTGGGCGCGTCCCTGGCGGAGCAGAAGCGGCTCGTCGAGGAGCTCCGGGCGAGCCTGGAATGGGAGCGCGGCACCTCGTCCGAGGTGACGGCCAACGCCCAGGCCCGCGAGAAGGACCTGGCGGAGAAGCTGGCCGGGGCCGAGGCGCGGCTCGCCGAGGCCCGGGCGCGCGAGGAGGCCATCACCACCGAGCGCGATGCCCGCAAGCGCGACGCGGTGGAGGTCCGGATGGAGCTGGAGGGCCTCCGGGACGACGTCGCGAAGAGGGACGCGGAGCTGGCGGCGCTGCGGGCCCAGGTGGCGCAGTTGGACGTGGCCCGCTTCCAGGCGCACCAGGGCCTGCGGGACCGGGACGCGCACATCGGCAACCTCCAGAACGAGCTGACCGAGGTCCGCACCCGGCTCGCCTCGGAGCACGAGCAGATGGAGCTGCTCACCCTGCAGTTGGAATCGGCGCGGCGCATCGCGGGCAAGGTGTCCACGCTCGAGTCGGCCCTGCAGGAGGAGCGCGAGGCGCTCGGGTCCGCGCGGGACGGGCTGGAGAAGGCGCGCGCCGAGCTGGAGACGGCCCGGGGCGAGCTGGAGACGCTCGGCACCGAGCTGGAGAAGGCGCGCGAGGCGGGCCAGTCCGAGCGCGAGCGTGTCTCGGAGGCGCGGCGTTCCGCGGACGAGCTGGAGTCCCGGCTCTCGGAAGCCCGGGCCGAGCTGGAGGCCGCGAAGGCACGTCAGACGGAGCTGGAGGCCCAGGCCGGCGAGGCCGGGACTCAAGCCCGCGAGCGCGAGGCGGCCCTCCAGGCGAAGCTGGCCGGGCTGGAGGCCCAGGCGGCGGAGGCGGAGCAGAAGGCCCGGGCGCGCGAGCTGGCCACGCAAGCGGTGCAGGAGCAGTTCGCCAGGCTCGAGGCGGAGAAGGGCTCGCTGGCCTCCGAGCGCGAGCGGCTCAATTCGGACCTCACGGTGGCCCGCGCGGCCCGCATCCGGCTGGAGGGCCGGGTGACGGCGCTGGAGGCGGCCTCGGCCGAGGCGGTGAAGTTCCTCGAGGCCGAGCGCGCCGAGAAGGCGAAGCAGGCGCAGGCCGCCGAGGTGCTGACCGCCCGCATCCAGGCGCTCGAGACGGAGCGGGCCGGGCTGCGGGAGAAGATCAGGCAGCTCGAGAAGCGCACGGACTCCGAGGCCATCCTGGAGCTCTCCGAGGAGCTGGAGCAGATGCAGGGCACGCTGGACACCCTCCAGGCCACCCTGGCCGAGCGCGACGCGGCCCTGGCGGAGCAGAAAAGCCGCCTGGAAGGTCAGGAGTCCGAGCTGGCCGCCCTCAAGAGGCTGTCCGCCCGGAAGGGGGCGGACACCGTCCAGGACATCTACACTCGTGCCAACGCGGAGCTCAACGCCGTGAAGAATGAGTTGCTTCGCCGGCCGAAGGGGGGCACACCCCCTACAACGCCCGCGTCCAGTAACCCGAAACCCGACGAGCAGGGCTGAAGTGAGGCGGTCCGCATGAGCACGACGGAGTTCTTCTTCAAGTACCACGGCCTCGGCAATGACTTCATCGTGCTGGACTGCCGCCAATCCGGCGGGGACATCGACGCGGAGTACTCGCGCTGGCTGTGCGACCGGCGCCGGGGCGTTGGCGCGGATGGCGTCCTCAGTCTGCTGCCCTCGGAGAGCGGCATGGCGCGCATGGTGGTGCACAACGCCGATGGCAGCGTCGCGGAGATGTGCGGCAACGGCCTGCGCTGCGCGGTGAAGTACCTGGTGGACCACTCCGGTGAGAAGCCCGAGCACATCGATGTGGAGACGGGCGCCGGCCTCCTCTCGTGCGCTCCCGGCTATGGCCAGGACGGCGTCGCCGAGGTGGAGGTCTCCATGGGTCCGGCGCGGCTCGTCGCCTCCAACCTGCCCTCGGGCGCCAGCGGCCAGCCCTTCGTCGGCGCGCCCGTGCCCGGCCACTCCGGCCTGCGCGGCTACGCCGTCAACATGGGCAACCCACACCTCGTCCTGCTTGACCAGCCCCTGGAGGACGCCGGTCGTTTGGGCCCCGAGCTCGAGCGCCACCCCGGCTTTCCGGACCGCACCAACGTGGAGTTCGTCCGGGTGGACAAGGACGGGCTGACGGTCGTGGTGTGGGAGCGGGGCTGTGGCCTCACCCAGGCCTGTGGCACGGGCGCCTGCGCGGCGGCCGTCGCGGCGGTGCTCGCCAAGAGGCTCCCGGCGGATGCCTGGCTGCGTGTCACCCTGCCGGGCGGGGACCTGCGCATCCGGGTGCCCTCCGACCTGTCGGATGTACGTCTCCGGGGTCCCGTGTCCTTCGTCTTCACGGGCGTTGTTCCGGATCTCCCGGGCCGGTAACCTCGGGGGCTCCACCTCCCCCCCGCCGAGTCCCCCGCCGTGGCTGGTCCCATCCTCGTCGTCGACGACGACAACTTCTTCCGGCAGCTCGCCTCCGACATGCTCACCCGGAGGGGTTACCGCGTCGTCACGGCGGAGAGCGCCGCCCAGGCCCTCGTGCAGGTGGGGCGCGAGTCCTTCGACCTGATCATCACCGACGTGGTGATGCCCGAGGTGGATGGTTTCTCCCTCACCGCGAAGCTGCGCGAGCGCGACCCCGACCAGGAGGTCATCCTCGTCAGCCAGCGCACGGACGTGAAGGGCTCGTCCATGGCCCTGAGCGTGGGCGTGGCCGACTGCCTCACCAAGCCCGTGGAGGAGGCAGACCTGCGGCTCGCCGTGGAGCGCGCCATGGAGCGTGCCCAGCTGCGCCGCGAGCGCACCCAGCTCCAGACGGAGAACTTCGAGTTCGCCCGCTACCAGAACCTCCACCAGCGCTGCCTGGAGTTCCTCTCGCAGCCGGACCTCGAGTGGCTTCAGGAGCGTGTGGCCGCCGAGCTCGCCTCCGTCTGCGATGCCCAGAGCGCCGCCCTGTGGGTGACGGATGACCGCGGGCACCTCGTGCTGCGCGCCTACCGGGGCCTGCTCGACAAGCAGTTCCTCGCCGAGCGCATGAGCCCCGAGGGGCCGCTCGGCAACCGTCTGCGCGAGGCCATGCCCTGGATTGCCCGCGACGAGCGCTCGCCCGTGCTCTACGTCCCCTTCGTCGTCAGCGGGGACATCATGGGCATGGCGCAGCTCTCGGATCCGCTCGCCGGGGACTTCCGCACCGAGCACGTGCGCTACGCGAAGATTCTGGGTGACTCGGCCGCGGTGGGGGTGAAGAACGGCCGCCGGGTGCAGGCGCTGCAGCGCTTGGGCCTGCGGGACAGGGACACCGCCGCCTACAACCTCAGCTACTTCACCGACTACGCCTCCAAGGAAATCTACAAGGCGCGGCGCTACGGGCGGACGTTCTCGCTGCTGACGTTCAGCGTGGACAACCTGCCCATGGTGCGCACGCGCCTGGGCATGGCGGACGCGAAGCTCGCGGTGCGCGGCATCATCAAGGCGCTCGGCAGAATCGTCCGGGACTCGGACGTCATCGCCAAGGCGAGCGACCAGGAGTTCTTCGTGCTGCTGCCGGAGACGGACTTCTTCGGCGCGATGATGTTCGTGCGCCGCGCGCTGGACGCGGTGCGCGCGGAGCCCGAGGCGCAGGAGGTGGAGTCGCGTCTGCCGCTGGCGCTCGTCGGCGGGGCGAGCGCCTTCCCCAAGGACGGCGAGGACTTCGACGAGCTGGTGCACCGCTGCCGCCAGCGCATGGACGAGCGGCGCGCGTCCCTGCAGCGCAAGCTGATGCTGGACACGCTGCCCTTCTGGGACGAGGTGGACCTGCTGCTCGGCAATGCGTCCAGTCCCAAGCTGCCGGTGGAGGAGAACGCCGAGCCCTCTCGCCGCGGCAAGGTGTCCGACGTCCTCTTCGACGAGCTGCAGACGGAGATTGCCCGCGAGCTGATGCGCGACCCGGGCTCGCGCGGGCTGCTGTACGTGGGCGGCCCGGAAATCCGCTCGGATCTCCCCATCGCGCTGGGACTGGAGTCGGCTCCGCCCGACATGGCCTCGCGCATCTACATGCTGGGGCGGCGCTCGGACATGGAGTCGCACCCGGCCGTCACGCCCGTCTTCCTCGAGGGCGACGAGCGCATGAACCGGCACGAGTTCATCCTCTGGATGTCGGAGAACGCCTCGTACGCGCTCATCCAGCGCCGGGGCCTCGGGGCGACGTGGGGATTCCACTCGTCGGACACCGCCGTGGTGGATGGGCTCATCACCCGCCTGCAGGCCGAATACGATCTGCAGCCGTACTGAACAGGTAGGGAGCGACCGTGGCTCTGGTTCGAAAGATCCTCATCGCCGATCCCGACCTCGAGTCGGTCCGGCCGCTCTCGCGTGCACTGCGCACCAAGGGCTACCAGGTGCATTACGCGCCGGATGGCTCGCGCGCGCTCGAGGTGGCCGTGCTGCGCCATCCGGACCTCATCCTCTTCGATGAGGCGTGCCGGATGCTGGACGCGCGCACCTTCATCAACATCCTGCGCACCAACCCGCGCACGGACGACATCCCCGTGGTGGTCTCCACCGGCCAGTTCGAGGCGGACCGGCTGCGCGGCCTGCGCGATGGCTTCCTGCGCAAGCCCTTCAACATCGACGAGGTGCTCTCCCGCATCGAGCACGTCTTCCGCCGCAACGAGGCCGCCAAGGATCTCAAGACGGAGGTGCAGGAAATCGAAGGCTCGCTCAGCCAGCTGGGCATCCCGGACCTGATGCAGATCCTGGGGATGAACAAGCGCAGCGGGAAGCTGACGCTGGAGCGGGGCAGCGAGCGCGGAGAAATCGTCGTGGCCGAGGGCCGCCCGGTGAACGCCAAGGTGGGGCGCGCCGAGGGCGAGAAGGCCCTCTTCCGGCTGCTGGCGTGGGCCGAGGGCTCGTTCACCTTCTCCCCGGGCAACACCAGCGGCAAGCCGCGCATCCAGCGCGCCGTGGACGACGCCCTGCTGGAGGCGATGCGCCAGGCGGACGAGCTGAACCGGCTGCTGCCGGGGCTGCCGCCGCGCAACACCCGGCTGGTGCTCGCGCCCGAGGCGGACCTGACGAAGGACCAGCACCCGGTGACGGCGCAGGTGGTGGAACTGCTGCGCCAGCCGCGAGCGCTCGGCGAGGTGCTGGACCTGTCGCCGGCCACGGACCTGGAAGTGGTGGGCGTGCTGCACACGCTGCTGCAGAAGGGCGTGGCGCGCATGTCCGAGGGGGAGCGCGACGAGGGCTCGGGGCCGCTGCTGGGGCCCGCGGAGCTGCACGCGTTGCGCGGGCGCATCCTCCGGGGCCGCGGTCCCTCGCGCGAGGCCACCGCGAAGCTCTTCGTGTGTGGCAGTGGCCCGGCGGTGGCGCGGCGGCTGCTCTCGCAGTTGCCCGGCATCGAGGCCGTGGCCGCCGAGCCCCCCGCGGTGAAGAGCGGCTTCGGCACGCTGGGCCGGATGGACCTGAGCGAGCTGCTGCACCTGGACTTCTGCGTGCTGCCCCCGGCGGAGGCGGCGCGGCCGCTGTGGCGCCCGTTCAGCTCGGGAGGCCTGGGCGCGCTGCTCTTCGACACCTCGGAAGCGGCGGTGAAGCTGGCGCACTTCCTGGCGTGGGACATCCGCATGCCGGTGGTGGTGATTGGCCACCCGGTGCCGGCCGAGCTGCAGGGGGCTCCGGCGGGCTCGACGAGCGTGGGGGAGAGCCTCGAGGAGGGCCTGCGCAACCTGCTCATCCTCGCGCTCAACCCGGCGCCGCTGCTGCCCGGTGTGACGAAGGTGCCGCGAGCCGCCTCGGCCTCCGTCTAGGCCCCCTCAGAGGTCCCCCTCGAGCGCATCGCGCACGCCCGGTAGCTGGGCAAGCAACTCCAGCTCGGCCGCCTTGAGGTGGGAGACACGGCGGCCGGAGATCCGCTCGAAGTGGAGCTCGATCCGGTGCTCGCCCTCTTCGTTGACGTGACGGAAGAGGCGAGCCCGCCGGCCCTCCTTCACGCAGGCGAGGATGTCCTTGTGGATGCTGTTCAGCCGCCGGTACACCTTCAGCGCCATCCGACCCTCGGGGGTGTCGAACGTGTGGAAGTGCCGGTTGCGCGACAGGGGCCGCGCCGGGTCATGGAGCCTCTCCACGAGGCGCCTCACGAATGGGTCCATCGACGCGGCAGGATAACATCCGGTACCCTGCATCTCAGCGATGCATTTGAAATCCAAACGGCGCCCGCTCTGGGCCCTGCCATTGTTGCTCTCGCTTGCCTGCAAGGACCCCGAGACCGTCTCCGTCCAGAGCCGGGAGCAGAAGCTCCAGGCGAAAATGGACGAGGGCCGGGAGCTCATGGCCGGCGGCCAGCCCGATCTCGCCGCGAGGGCCTTCGGTGAGGCCGCCAGCCTCAACCCCGAGAGCACCGAGCCGCTGCTCCAGCTCGCCGAGGCCCACCGGCGCGCGGGCAACTCGGGCGCGTCCATCCTGGCCCTGAAGCAGGCCATGGCCCTCAACCCCGCCGAGGCCCCCGACATCAAGCGCAAGCTGGCCGAGCGCTACGAGCAGAACGGGCTGCTGCGCCAGTCCATCGGCGTGCTGCTGGAGCTGCGCGAGGCGGATCAGCTCGGGGACCTGGACATCCTCAAGCTGGCGCACCTGCAGACGCTGGAGGGGCAGCATCAGGCCGCCTTCCAGACGCTGGAGCGCATCCAGCGCGAGCGCCCCGACGACGTGGACGCCAAGGTGGTGGAGGCGGAAATCCTCCTGGCCAAGGGCGAGGAGGTGCTCGCCGCGAGGCTGATGGACCGGCTCCTGGAGGAGCAGCCGGGACTGACGGCGGCGCGGGTGCTGCGCGCCCGCTACTTCCTGAAGGAAGGCTACGCGGAGTACGCCGAGCAGGACCTGGCGATCATCCAGGGCGAGGAGGGCACGAAGCCGGAGGTCGTCTCGCTCCGGGCGCGGGTGCTCAACACGCTCGAGCGCTACAAGGACTCGGAGACGCTGCTGGCGGACGCGGTGACGCGCTATCCGCAGAACGCGGACCTCATCGCGCGGCTCGCCGAGACGAAGCTGTTGCAGGGCGACAAGGCGGAGGCCCTGGCGAAGGTGGAGCAGGCGCTGAAGGTGCAGCCGGAGTGTGTCCGGGCCTTCTTCGTGCGGGGCCGCGTGCAGGAGGCCCAGGGCGACAACAAGCGCGCGAAGGAGGACTATGGCTTCGCGCTCAACGAGAACCCCCGGTTCGCGCCGGCGCTCTCGCGCATGTGGCGGCTGCAGCAGCAGGCCGGCGAGAGCGATCAGGTGATGGACACGCTGGAGCGGCTGGTGGGGGTGGGCGAGGCCACGCTGGAGGAGAAGGTGGCGCTGGCCGACCTGTACGCGCAGACGCGGACCAAGCCCGAGCAGGGGCTGAAGCTCATCGCCGAGGCGCTCAAGCAGGACGCGGGCAACTTCCAGTACCTGGACATCCAGAGGGATTTGAAGAAGGTGCTGCCCCGGAAGAAGGTGTCCGGGCCCGTCATCATGCGCGGCAAGCGGCGCTGAGCGCGCGCGAGGCTAGCGGAACGGGCGCTGTCCGCAGACGCTGAAGAGCGTCGGCCCGTAGAACCAGGTACTCGGCTCGCTCAGCTTCTCCAGGCACTGCTCGTACTGCTTGCGCGTGAGCATCCGCAGGTGCTCGCCCTCGCGCCACAGCCGCGCGCCCAGGTGCCGGTGGTACTCGGCCGCGGGCGAGCCTCCGGAGAAGACGAGCAGCTCTCCCTCGGCGCTCACGTTCTTGAGTCCCAACCGCTGAAGGGTGCCCGGCAGTGCCCGGACCGGAGGGCTCGCCGCACGGGCGGAGCGCTCGAGCGTGTGCAGCACCTCCACCATCTGGCGGAAGGGCCCGGTCTCGTTCTGCGCGAGCGAGAATGTCTCCATCTCCTCCAGCAGCAGCCAGCCGCCGGGCTTGAGCGCGGAGAGCAGCCGCTCCATCACCTGCTCCAGCTGGAGCCGTGGCTGGAGCACACGCCGGACGTGCACGACATCGAACACCATCTGGGGCAGCGGCGCCGTGGCGACGTCCTGTTGGCGCACCTCGAGGGCCGGTCCGGCCGCGTCGGCCGCGAAACGGGTGTCCACGTCCAGGGCCACCACGCGGCCACCGGCGGGCACCACCCGGTGGCTCATCCAACGGGCGATGGAGCCGCTCCCACAGCCCACCTCGAGGCAGCTCCAGCCCTCGCGCAGGCCCAGCGCGTCGAGCCGCCGCAGTGAGGAGGGATCCGTCATCCCCTCGAGCGCGCGCAGCCGCTGGCGCTCCTCCTTCCAGGCGTCGTCCTGACTGGCCTGCTGGCTCCTCACGCCTGTCGTCTTTCCCTGCGCGGTCATGCTCACGGCCCCCGTTGTGACGTGGGGCGGAGAATACCTCGCGTGGGGCCGGGCGTGTTTCAACCTTCGTGGGTCAGCACCACCACATGTCCGGTGACGGGCTGTCCCGCCTGTCTGCGGAGTGTGTCCTCCCGCTCCACCACCGGGCGCAGGCCCGCGGCGCTGGCACAGGCGCGCAGGTACTCGAGGTGGTGCGCATAGCGCGCACTCGGCTGGAGCCGGTACCCCGGTTGCGTTCCCTTCTCCACGGTGAAGGCGAACAGGCCTCCGGGTGCGAGTCGTTGGGCCGCGCGCTCGAAGAGCAGCTCCAGCGCGCCGAAGTAGACGAGCACGTCCACGGCGACGAGGAGATCATACCGCTCGGTGGAGGCGCCCAGCTCCGCGGTGATCTCCCCGGCACGCAGTGCGTCATACACGCCTCGCTCGCGTGCCTTGGCCAGCATGCCCGTCGACAGGTCGAGGCCCTCCAGCCGGCGGGCGAAGGGCCGCAGCAGCGGACCGGCCAGACCGGTCCCGCACCCCAGGTCGAGCACATCGAGCTCCCGCCGGTTCCCCAGCGCGGTGCGCACCACGTCCATGAGCCGCTCGGGCGCGCGGTAGGCCAGGAAGCCGCGCAGGCTGTCATCGAAGCTGGGGGCGTAGACATCGAAGAGCGCGGCGACATAGGCGTCCGCCGAGCGCTCCGGCGGCGGGCTCCCGGTCTCCGCAGCCTCGAGGTAGGCGATGACCTCGTCCCAGCGGGCCTCGGGGACGCCGAGGTCCTTGCAACGCCGCTCCTGGAGCTGGCGGCGCAGCGCGGCCTCCTCGTCGGCGCGCCCCGTCTCCCGGAGGATGGACAGGAGCGTCTCGAGGGCCTCCTTGTCCTCCGGCTGCTGCTCGAGCTGCTCGCGCAGGGCCGCTTCGGCCGCGAGGTGCTCCCTCCAGGACCGCAGCACGTGCGCCGCGTACGAGGGCGGCACGAGCTCGGCCCCTTCGAATCCACACGCTTCCAGGCGCGCGCGCCAGTCGATGGGAGTGGGTTTCATGGGGTGTCCCCCACGAAGGTACACCCACGAGAATCCACGAGGCCATTGACGCCGGGCTCGCTCCCTTGGAAGCGTGGCGTCATGGACAGCATCGTGCAGGCGAGCAGGTATGCGGTGGTGACGGGAGCCTCCAGTGGCATCGGCCGGGAGCTGGCGGCCATCCTCGCGCGCGAGGGGTACGCGCTGGTGTTGGTGGCCCGGCGCACCGAGCCCATGCAAGCGCTGGCGGAGCAGCTGAAGCAGGCCCACGGGACACAGTGCGTGGTGGTGGGGGCGGACCTCGGGAAGCCCGAGGGCGTGGCCACCGTGGTGCGCGAGGTGAAGGAGCGCGGGCTGGAGGTGGAGGTGCTGGTGAACAACGCCGGCTTTGGCCTGGCGGGGAAGTTCGAGGAGCTGCCGGCCGAGCAGCAGGCGGGGATGATCGATCTCAACGTCCGGGCGCTCACCGTGCTCACGCGCGAGCTGGTGCCGGGGATGGTGGCGCGGCGGCGCGGGTACGTGCTCAACGTGGCGTCGTCGGCGGCCTTCCAGCCCGGCCCGCTCATGGCCGTGTACTACGCGAGCAAGGCGTACGTGCTGTCCTTCTCCGCCGCGCTGTACGACGAGCTGCGGGGCCAGGGCGTGAAGGTGACGGCGCTGTGCCCGGGCTATACCGAGACGGAGTTCGCCGCGCGCGCCTCGGAGCACCAGCGCTCGCGCCTCTTCAGCGGGCCCCTGGGCCGGGGGGATGCGCGGCAGGTGGCGGAGCAGGGCTACCGGGCCTTGCGGCGGGGCAAGCCGGTGGTGGTGCCCGGGCTGATGAATCGCCTCGGTGCCTGGTTCGCGCCCCTCACCCCGCTGCCGGTGTTGCTGCGCATCACCCGCCACTTCAACTCGGGCGAGAGCTGAGCCGCGCGGCGTCCATGGCCAGCGGGGCCGTTCGTCTCCAGAATGGCCGGCACAGGGGAGGAGCAGTCGATGAGCGTGGACAAGCCGGTGAGCGCGGTGAAGCGGTGCCCTTCGTGCCGGGGGCGGATGCAGCGCTTCTTCGCGATGGGGGTGGAGCTGGACCGGTGCCGCGCGTGCCGGGGCGTGTGGCTGGACGCGGGCGAGCTCTCGGAGGTCCTCATGCGCGAGCTGGCGCCGAGGATGGCCGCGGGCCGGAGCGAGCGCCCGTGCGCCGTCTGCGAGCGTCCCATGCGCGCCGCCCGGCTCCCAGGAGACGTCCCGGTGGAGACGTGCGAGCGCTGCCGGGGCCTCTACCTGGACGAGGGCGAGCTGGAGCAGCTCTCCTACGGCACCGAGGAGGTGGCGCCGCAGGCCGCGAACGTCAGCTCCGAGCGGCGGTTCTTCTTCTTCTACTGCGTGTCCTGCGCCGAGCGCTTCCCGCTCAACGAGGCGCGCAACGGCGAGGGAGGGCTGCACTGCACGGGCTGTGCTCCCGCCGCGCAGCCGCCCGCCGACGAGGAGCAACAGCCGGTGAAGCAGGTGGGCGGGTGGTTGAGCCGGTGGTTGGGCCGCTCCACCTGAGGTAGAAAAACGGCATGAACAAGCGCTACCGCTGCCTCGTCTGCACGCACATCTACGACCCGGCCCTGGGCGACCCCGACTCCGGCATCGCTCCGGGCACCGCCTTCCAGGACATTCCCGACACCTGGTACTGCCCCGAGTGCGGCGCCGGCAAGGCCGACTTCGAGCTCATCGAGGACTGACGGGCGCGGCGAGGCGGCCGACTTCAGGCCTTGCGGCGCAGCAGGTAGACGACGTGCTGGGAGCCGGGCTCGATGGGCTGCAGCTCGCCGCCCGCGAAGGGCGAGCCCACCAGCGCCATCATCCCGTCCATGGTGCCGTTCATGAAGTACGGGTCGATGCCGGGCTGCGCGCCGAACGCGGCGCGGAACTCGGGCATGACCTCGAAGACCATCTCGAGGGTTGCACCTTCGTCGAGGAAGCGGGTGCGGGCCGACAGGAAGTTGGAGCCCGACTGCAGCCCGCGCGAGATGCGCGTCAGCGAGCGCTCCCAGCCGAGCATCCGGAGCATCGCGAACACGGCGCGGCCCATGGTCGTCTGGCCGTAGCCATCCACGAGCTGGCGGCCGAGCCGGTAGCGGGCCTGCTCGCTGGGGAGGTCCGGGTAGAGGACCTCGGCGCACACGCGGATGGCGGCGAACCAGGTGGGCACCGAGTAGGCCACCAGGAAGGGCTGGTCCAGGTCGATGCCAATCGTCTTGAGCCGCCTGCGCGTGTCCGCGTCGAACCGCTCCCGCTTGATGGCGTGCTTGAAGAGCGCCTCCACCACCTGGCTGAAGATGACGGGTTCCTTGGAGGTAGGCGCAGCGCTCATCATCATCGGAGCATCCCTGGGACGAGTGGGTCCCCTGCTCGGGGCGCTCGTCCTCCGCGACGAGCCCCGGGGCAGGGTAGCCCCTTCAGGGTGCCTCTACCACCTTCCCCGGGATTTGAGCGGCCCGGCGGAGGCCCCGGGTGGCTTTCCCGGGGGCGACGTTTGCTACTGGATCAGCTCCGCCTGCTTGACGGCCGTGTACCAGAGCAGGCCGTAGTGGCCGTAGGTGTAGGTGTAGCTGCCGCTCTCGTTGGCGAGCTGGCTGGAGTGGACGCCGTTCACCGTGCACACGCCGGTGGAGCAGACCACCTCATCCGAGTAGCTCTTGAGGGAGAAGATGCGGGCGGCCATGCGCTTGCCGGAGATGCCATTGAGGAAGGGGCTGCTGACGGACAGGCCCCAGTAGCCGCAGGTGCTGGTGACCATGTTGTACGGGTAGGTGCCACAGCTCCACAGGCCGCGGTAGCCGCCGGCGATGCCCACGAAGGCATCCACGCGGCTCGACACGCCCAGGTCGAGGAGCTCCTTGATGGCGAGCGTCACGCCCATGGAGTGGCCAATCACGTCGATCTTCCCGGTGCACGAGTGCGAGAGGGCCTGGTTGATGGCGTCGCGCACGGGCGTCTCCTCGGTGCCGGAGTGGTCGTTGCAGGCCGCGCACGTCTTGGAGCCCCAGTTGACGCTGAAAATCTCCCCGGACACGTACCCGCGGGCGATGAGCTCGTTGTAGGTGGCGTTGAAGTCCGAGGGCGAGCCGGTGTTGCCGTGCACCAGCACCACCGCATCCCGGCACGCCGCGTCGGCCGAGGCCGCGATGAGCGCCACGGCCACGACGGACAGAAACCGCACTGTGCTCGACAGCCGCTTCTTCTCCATGGTGCTCCTCCGGTACGTGCCGTCCTGCACGGACGGTGACACCTGGGGACGTAGTTGAAGGATGATTCAGGTGTCAAGAAGGAGCTCTTGGATTGCGAGAAACCAACGAAGCAGCGGGGGAGGCTAGGGACTCGGCGCGGGGAGCAGGGCGGTGCAGGCGTCGAGCACGGCTTGGACGTCCTCCTCCACGGCGAACGTTCGCGGCGAGCCGCAGTCGTTGAGCTCGGGGCGGGTGTCGTAGTGCCGCGTCTCGCCCGAGGACTTCATGACGTGGAGGCCCATCACGGGGGCGTCGTTCGCGCAGCCGCCGTTGTGCGTGGATTCGAGCCGGACGCGCGCGAGGAGTTCCATGAGTTGGGCGGCCTGGTCCGAGGAGAGCAGCAGCTCGGAGTGCTTTTCATCCTGGAACAACTCCTTCCATTTCCCGCTGAGGCTCCGGGTCGAGCGGTCGAAGAGGTACGTGCGGCTGTCGGTCGCCATGCCATCCGACGCGAAGACGGTGACTTGACGGTCGTCCGAGGTCCACACGACGCCCGCGGGTCCGATGGAACTGCAGCCGGCGAGCAGCAGGAACAGGGTGAGGAGAGAGGCTGACGTCTTCATCGTGCGAACGACCTCCGTGGGAGTGTGCTCGCCCGATGTGCAATGGGTGCGCCGATGCACGGTCCCGGGGGAAGAGGCCGTCCGAGGAGGGTGGAGGCCGCCGGAAATCCGAAACCCGGTGTCAGACTTCCGAGGCGCTGGGGCGTGGGCGCCCGGGTGGGACTACTCGGAGAGGGGCACGCTGTGGGCGAGCACCATGCGCCACTGCCCCTCGCGCAGGAGGGCGATATCGGTGAAGGCCCCCACGTCGTCCACGGTGGTGCCGTCCTCCAGGCGGACGCGCGCGTGCTGCCGGCCGGTGAGGACCCCGACGTCTCCATAGACGTGGGCCCGAACGTCATCGGATTCGACCGAGAGGATGGTACCGGGGATGGACAGGATGGCGGCGATGAACCCGGCGCGATCCACCGGGGGCTTGCCCGGGACGCGGAGCTCGAAGCGCTCGTCGAGGATTCGCTCGAGCATTTGACGGTCCCGCGTACGGATGGCGGTGAACATGTCCTGCTCGAGCTGGAGCAGATGGGCCTCGTCGGCCGGATTCACGGAGGGCTCCGCTTGGGTGGAACGAAGTCCAAAGCAGGCGGAGCCCAGACACAGGAGGACGAGGGCCACGAGCCGGGCAGGGGTTCTCATGGCCGCCGAAGATACCGGTATCGCGGGTGGACCCGGGGCTCGCGCTCACCTGGAAGGCGTTCTGCCTCGTGTCGATCCAGTTAACCCGAGCGGCGTCACTCGCGTTGACTTGGCTTCGTCTGGTCGACATGGTTGCGGCATGTCGCTAGAGCGCCCGCTACCCCTGTCGCTGGAAAATCCTGCTCCTCTGCTGCAGTGGCTGAGTGGAACAGGACCCGAGCCGGAGCAGCTTGACTTACTGATCGTTGCTCGCGCATGGGTTCGCGCGGCCCTGGTTGCCACGAGCGCGGTTGATCAGCGGGCATACGCAGCATGTAATCGTGCGATTAAGCTGACTGAACAACTGAAGCGCGGAGAGAAGCTGGAGGATTTTTCGCAACTTTTTCCTCATGTCATGCAATGGGACCCCACCAGATTTCCTCTCCGGTGGGTCAACAACTTCGAGACAATCGAACCCTTCGCGAACGAGATCTCGAAGGCTCTCGTTTCCGATGAGAAGTTGGAGGATACACGACTCACTCTTCGCTATGTGGTCGTGGAACTCCTTCGAAACGTAGTTCAACACAGCCATTCCCAGCCAGGAGGTGTGGTGAACGCTGACCTTTTGGGAACTGCTGGTGAGCAGCCCATGTTGCAACTCGCTGTGGCTGATACAGGTATTGGTATTCCTGCCAGCCTGCGGGCCTTGCATCCTGACTTGTTGGATCCCGAAGCGGCGCTTGAGAAGTCCCTCTGGCCTCACATCTCGGGAACGTTCGAGGAGGGACTCACGGGCACACAGCAGAACGCTGGCATGGGCCTCTTCTTCATCGCCGAAATGGCCAAGCTGACGGGGGGAACGTTACTCATCGCGACTCGAGGGGCTACGCTTCTGCTTTCCGGATGGACTGATGAAGAGGGTGGCCACACCCTGCGCTTCATCGAGCCGCGTGGCGTTGGCTTTCCCGGAACGCTGGTCGTATTCGAGCTGCCCGTCGAAGGCGTGGTCGACTACCCCGCGCTCATCGAGACCATCAAGGAGCGGGCGAAGCAGCGCACCCCGCAGCGTGCCATCCATCGCTGGATCCGGTTCGACCCCGCACCGGCCGAAGCCACTGTTTTCGAGATCCAGAAGCAGGCGGAGAACACTCCCGCCGCCATTGCTCTCGCTCAGAACGAAATCACGCCGCGCATCCTCCGGCGTGAGTCCATCGTGCTCGACTTCAGCGGCTTGCGGATCCTCACGCAGAGCTATCTGCACTCCCTGCTCTTCGAGCCCCTGCGGCTCGCGTGGGCGTTGCGCACGCCCATCTACGTGAGGAATGTCGAGCCCGCCGTGCGCAGCACTCTGGAGCTGCTGGAGAACTACGCGCTCGCCGGGTAGGCCTCGACCCGCGCAGCTGGATCCTGGGAGGCGATAGGTTGCGCCGCCTCACCCAGATAGTGGGGTCATCTCGTGACATTCCATTTCCGCTGTCTTCTGTGGCGGGTCGTGCGGAGGCTCGGCCGGGTTCTGCCTGTCGTGCTGCTGTTGGCGTTCAACGCGCGGGCCGCCGAGGCGGATGACTTCCAGGTTCTTCTCCAGCACTCGGGCCTGCCGGAATCCGTCCATCCGCGTCCGGGTCAGGCGCTCGCGGCGGACGATGCCCAGAACCTCTGGCGCGGCTTGCTGGAGAGCCCCGCCACACTGCGAACCTTCGCTCCCCGCATCGTGCTGGCCCGGCTGGTTCGCGAGGCCCTCGCCACCGGCCAACCCCTTGCCTACGACGAGCTGCTTGCCAGCACCCGGCGCTTTCGTCCCCTGGTGGTGGTGCGGCCGGATGGCTACGTCTCCACGGCGCTCACTGGCAGGCCCCTGGCGCGGATGGGCGCTCCCGCGCTCCGCCAGGGTGAGTTGTACGTGCTGGTCATGCGTGTGGGCGCCTTCTACGTCGACGACGGAGGCGTCTTCTTCGCCGTAGGAGAGTCGCTCCAGCAGCAGGGCGAGCCCGTTGGTGAGCGTCCCCTGGGGCGAGATCCCGCTACCGCGGCCCTGCTTGGTGCGCAGGACGCGCTGGAAGACGTGGCCAGGGGGCTGGCGGCTTTCATCACCCACCCGGTGCGCACGCTGGCGGGGCTGTCCCAACTGCCCTCGGCGGTAGCCGGGCTGATTGCCTCCTCGCCCGAATACTTCGAGCACTTCAAAGCCCTGCCACGCGAGGAGCAGCTCCGAGAGACGGCGCGGCTGGCCACGCACCTGCTGATACTGCGGGGAGGCTCGGCGGCGGTGGGGCCTCGGCTGGCTTCGGCCACGCGGCTCCCGGTGTTGAGCCTCTCCTCCGGCGGCAGGCTGGCGGTGAGGGAGGTGGCGGTATCGGCGGGGACGATGACGGCCGTGGTGGGAGCCGGCGCCGTATCCGTCTCCATCGTCTTCATGGCGGAGAGCGGCGGTGCTTCGGGGGATGGCCCGCCACGTGAGCCCTGGCCTCCAGCGCCAGCGGGGTCGGGCCAGTGGACGCAGAAAGAGGAGCGCATGACCGAGGAGGCCCAGCGCTTCCAGTCCCGGGTCACGGGTGCTCCGGCGGGTTGGGTCTACCGGGTTCGTACGGGTCCAGGCCCCAAGGACTACGTGGACTTCGACGGCTTCAAGGACGGCGTGCTCTTGGAGGTGAAGGGGCCGGGCTACCAGAAGTTGCTACGAAAGATGCACGGCAAGGTGTGGTTCCATGGAGTCGAAGACATGCTCGAGCAGGCGAAAAGGCAGCTCGAAGCCGCCAGGGGTGTTCCTATCGAGTGGCACTTCGCCGAGCAGGAGGTAGCGGACTTCATGCGAGCCCTGTTCGAAGAAAAAAGCCTCGGCCGCATCAAGGTGGTTTGACCCGGCAGGGCTCCTATAAAGGAACTCTTCAATGGAAGAATCGCATTACGTAGGTGCCTATTGGCTGGCGCGGCCGGAGTCGGTGGAGGAGTGTGCCCGGCGCGCCGAGGCCTTCTTTCGACTGTTGGCCCCCTGTGACCCGCTGCTCTCCCGTTGGTTCAGGAAGGGCTGGACTCTCGAAGAGGCTCTGCAGAATCGCTTCGAGCCCAGGATGGAGGAGTTCGTGAGGGTCTTCAGCCAGAAGAAAGAAGAATATCCCCTCGGTGGTGTTCGACTGGGAGTCTGGAATGGAGAGGTGAATGGGGCGGCGGACGTTTCCGTGGATTGTGGGGAAGCGTCTGTCTGGGTTCCCAACTCCTCTCTGGTTCATCTGCCTGAAGAAGGCCCCGCTGCGGAGCGTCTGTTTCAGGTTGCAACCCTTTGCCAGATACTCCGTGCCATGGTCCTGGCGTGGGAACCCGAGTGGGGCGTAGCGACTTCCGGCTCCCATCGCGACAGGGTGTCGGACTCCGGCACGGCGGGCACCTTCGTGGGGTGGGTGACGTACTTCTCCCATCGCCGAGGCCCGATTCCCGCCCTTCCTCCCCCCGTCCGGGTCGAGCCCGTGGAGGACAAGGGTTCGCTCATCATCCTCACGCCCGAGCGCATCTCCGCCGAACACGTGGAACTGGCCCGCACGGTGACCGCGTTGCTCGACCAGGCGGGCCTGATCGGTCCGCTGAAGCCCTGGGACTCCTGAGTGGGCGGTCCCGGGGATTCATCCGTGCAGGCGCTCACCTGGAGGCCGGTAGCCCCTCGGCGGTGTCCACGACCTTCTCCAGGTCCTTGACGCCCTTGCGCTGGCCCACGGCCACCACCGTGAGGTTCTCCCGCGCGAAGTAGCGCCTCGCCACCTCGCGCACCCGCGCCGCCGTGGTCGTGTCCACCAGGTCCGCCCGGAAGCCGAAGGACTCGGGCCGCCGGAACAGCTCCGTGCCCCCGAACCACCCGGCCAGCTCTCCCGGCGAGTCCTGCGCGAACTCCAGCAGCATCCGGTGCCGCCTCTTGGCCCGGCTCAGCTCCTCCTCGCCCACCTCCGTGTCGCACAGCTCGCCCAGCACCCGGAACATCTCCGCCACCACCAGCGACGCCCGGTCCGGCGCGCTCGCCGCTTCGATCTCGAAGATGCCCGCGTCGTGGAAGGCCTCCAGCGACGCATGCACCGAATACGCGAGCCCGCGCTTCTCCACGATTTCGAACGGCAGCCGCGAGGACAGCCCGTCGTCGAGGAAGCGCCGCAGCAACTGCAGGGCGGGCCAGTCGTCGTGGTGCTCGGGGACGGTGCGGAAGCTCAGGCGGAACTCCGTCTGCGCCTCGTCGTGGTTGACGACGTGGAGCAGCGGGCCCGCGGGCGTGTGGGGCGGCGGAGCGTCGAGGCTCTCGGGGCCCTGGGGCAGCCGCGCGAAGTGGCGCTCCACCATGGCCATCACCTCGTCGTGCTTCACCCGGCCCGCCGCCGTCACCACCATGTTCCCCGTGACGTAGTGCCGCGCGAAGTGCTCGCGGATCTGCTCGTGCGTGAGGCGCGAGACGGACTCGCGCGTGCCGGCGATCTTGAAGGCCAGCGAGTGCCCCGGGAAGAGCACGCGCTTGGACAGGTTGTCGATGTCGATGTCCCGGCCCTTCTCGTCCACCTCGTCGAGCATCTCCTCGAGGATGATGTTGCGCTCGACCTCCATGTCCGTGAGCCTGGGCCGGGTGAGCATGTCCCCGAGGACGGCCATGCCCACGTCCAGGTGCGCCGGGTGCAGCGGCGTGTAGTAGTAGCCGTGGTCGCGCGTGGTGACGCCGTTGAGGTTGCCGCCCACCTCCTCCACGGCGGTGTTCATCTTGATGGTGTCCGGCCAGCCCTCGCTGCCCCGGAAGAAGAGGTGCTCGAGGAAGTGGCTGATGCCGTTGTTGGCGGCCGTCTCGTGGCGGCTGCCAGTGCGCACGTACACTGCGAGCAGGGCGGTGTGCAGGTGCGGGGTCTCGACGGTGACGACGCGCAGCCCGTTGGGCAGGACGTCTCGGTGGTAGCTGAAGCTCATGCGCGGGGAAGCCTGACGAAGAAGGTGGTGCCCCGGCCGGGCTCGCTCTGGCACGAGAGCGCGCCGCCGTGGGCCTTGAGAATCTGCTGGCAGACGGCGAGCCCCAGGCCCGTGCCGTCTTCCTTGGTGGAGAAGAAGGGCTCGAAGATGCGGGTGCGCACCGTCTCGCTCATGCCGCGCCCGGTGTCCTGCAGGGCGACCTCCAGCTCGCTGTCGTGCACGCGCGTGGCGATGGTGAGGCGGCCTCCGTCGGGCATGGCCTCGCGGGCGTTGCGCAGCAGGTTGAGGAACACCTGCCGCAGCTGTCCCTCGTCGGCCAGCGCCCGGGGCGTGTCCGGCGTGGGCTCGCGCACCACCTCCACGTGGGCGCGCTCCAGCTCCTCGCGCGAGAAGTCCAGCACGCTGGCGAGCACCTCGGCGACGTCGGTGGGCTCGAGGCTCGGCCGGGGTGGCCGCGCCATGCGCAGGTACTGCTCCGTCACCTCGGTGAGCCGGTCCACCTCGCGGGTGACGGCGGCGAGCAGCTCGCGCGCCTCGCGGGCGTCGGCGGGGGCCTCGAAGGTGGCGCGCTCGAAGGCGTCCTGCATCAGCTCCACGTTGAGGCCGATGGAGGACAGGGGGTTGCGCACCTCGTGGGCCACCTGCGCGGAGATGCGGCCCACGGCGGCGAGCTGCTCGGCGCGCATGAGGGCCTCGGCCTGGGCCTTCAACTGGGCCTCGCGGGCCTGGAGCGAGCGGGCCATGGCGTCGAACTCGCGGGCGAGCACCGCTACCTCGTCGTCTCCTCGCACGCCCAGCTGCGCGCTGTAGTCGCCGCGGCCGATGCGCGACACGCCCTCGATGAGGGTGCGCACCGGGCGCAGCGTGCGCGCCGACCAGGCCGTGGCTCCCAGGCCCACGCCGATGGCCAGGATGGACAGGGTGATGATGGCCAGGCCCGTGCGCCGCTCTCGCTCCTCGGCCCCGTCCACGCGCTCGCGGATGCGGTTGCTCAGGGCGGCCCGGAGGAAGCGGATGTCCCGGCCGATGGACGTCTCCTGCTGGCGCAGCTCGGCGGTGGCTCGGGCCACCTCCTCCGCGTCGGGCGACACATTGGCGAGCACGGTGAAGGCCGCGTCCGCCGTCTTGCCGTACGTCTGGTAGCGCTTGATGAGCCCACTCAGGCGCGCCTCCAGGTCCTGGACGAAGTGCGTCTCGCCCGCGGGGGCCAGGGCGCGCACCTCGCTGGCCCGGGCCCTGGCCGCCTGGAGCCGCTCGGCCATGAGCGAGGGGAAGTACAGCCGGGCGAGCCGGATGAGCGCCCGCCGCGTCTCCACGCTGGTCTCCTCGAGCAGCCGCTCGGTGTCCTTCTCCTGGTTGGAGTGGAAGGACTCGAGCGCGGCCGCATCCTGGGACAGCTGCAGGTAGCCCTGGCTCACCAGGCGGATTTCCAGGCGGTTGCGGTGCAGCTCGGCGACGCTGAAGAGCGACACCGCGCCGAAGGTGACGAGCACCACCGCGTAGCCGAGGAAGATGCGGGTGGCGAGCGAGAGCTTCATTCGTGGACAGGGGCCGCGTTGACCACGGCCAGAGGGCATCGCTACGCTCGCGACGCTCCGAGCGCAAGCCCTCTTTGTCTGCGCCAGGGCCGGATACCGCAAAAGGGGAACGCGATGGGGCGGAGTATCAACGGGTGGACCTCGTCCGCCGGGTGGGGACTGGGACAGGGCAGGGCCCGCTCGCCCGGTTGGAAGGCGTGGGTGGCGGCCCTGGGGCTGCTCTCCGGCTGCGGCCCGCGCGAGGCCCTCTACGAGACGAAGCTCCTCACCGAGGCCTGCTCCGGCACGTCCGCCCTGGACGGGGTGCACTACCTGCGCTTGCGCGTCACCGGCGAGGGCCTGGAGCCCGTGGAGCGCTATGTCCCCGTGGAGGAGGGCACGGCCCCGCTGCCGGCCGTCCCCGCGGGCAAGGGGCGCGTGCTGGAGGTGCGCGGCTACACGGACCTGCCTCGCGCGGGAGGCCGCGTGGTGTCGCTGGGGCGCTCGCATCCCTTCGACGTGCCGGAGTCCTCGGGCGCGGCCCGCCCCACGGTGCGCGTCGCCGTGCGGCGGGTGAACGAGTACGTGCGGCCGGGCGGGGCGAACAACGCCTGCGTGGCGCTCGCGGACCCGAGGGCGGGGCACACCGCGACGCTGCTGGAGGACGGCCGGGTGCTGCTGGCCGGGGGCTACCAGCTCGATTTGAACGGGAACACCTCCACGCTGAGCACGGCGGAGCTCTTCGATCCCGTGACGAGCACGCTGGAGCAGGCGCCGGGCCTGGGCTCGCCGAGGGCCTTCCACACCGCGACGCGGCTGCCGGGGGGCAAGGTGCTGCTGGCGGGCGGTGAGGTGAAGTCGGTGGAGGGCACGCTGCCCGTGCACGACGCCCGGGTGCTGGACGTGGCGCAGGGCACGTACACGGGGGTGGAGCTGATGGCGGCGCGTACCCGGCACGCGGCGGCGGTGGACTCGGGCGGGCACGTGCTGCTCGTCGGAGGCGTGGGCGAGGGCGGCTCGGTGCTGATGCAAACCGAGGGCTATGACGCCACGACGGGCCAGGTGTTCCCCGTGCGCACGCCGTTGCCCCGGTTGGGCATGGGGGTGATGGCGGTGCAGGGGGGCCAGCGCATCGCCGTGGTGGGCGGCTCGGACGGCGTGGCGTTGCGGCCGGAGGTGCTCTTCTTCGCGTACGAGGGCGGCACCTTCGTGCCCGTGGGCGAGGGTGCCCGGTTGCGCGAGCCCCGGCGCGACGCGGCGCTCGTGCCCTACGGCGGAACGGAGCGGCTGCTGTACGTGGGCGGCCATGACTCGCCGGGCCTCGGGGACGACGCGCACCTGCTGGCCTCCTCGGAGGTCGTCTCCCCGGGAGCGGCCGAGCCGGTGACGGCCGGGCCCCAGATTTTCGCCCGGAGCGAGCCGTGCGCGGTGGCGCTGCCGGATGGGCGGGTGATGGCGCTCGGCGGGCGGCAGTTCTCCCTCGGCGGGCTCGTGAGCGACGCGCACGTGGAGCTGCTCGTTCCCGGCAAGGACGGTGGTGCGCCCGCGCTGCTCGGGTTGATGCCGCTCGAGCGGCAGCGCTACCAGCACTCGTGCACGGTGCTGGAGGACGGCTCGGTGCTGGTGGTGGGCGGTCTGGATGACACGGGCGCCCGCTGGGCGACGCTGGGCGACCTGTTCATCTACACGCCGGTTCCGCTGGATTGACCCCTACCCGGCCCCCTCACCCAGGGGGGTGAGGGGAGCGCGAGCCCGAGGGCCCTACGCGTTCGGAGCGGCGGGCTTCTCGTCCTGCGAGGACTCGCCCGTGGCGGGCTGCTCGTTGGGCACGCCCGACTGCTCGGTGGCGGCGGCGACGGCCTGGGTCTGCGCGGCCTCGGCGGCGGCGCGGGACTGCGCGGCCTCCTCCACCTTGCGATCGCTGGCCGCCATCTCATCCGGCGTCAGCTCGGTGCGCTCGGCCAGCATGCCCGTCTTCTTCTCCAGGTCCTTGATGGCCCGGCGCAGCAGGTCGCGCTCCAGCAGCGTGCGGTTGAGCCGCTTCTCCAGCGCCTTGTACTTGTCCTTCACCAACTCCAGCTCGTTCTTGCTGGCGGAGAAGATGCGCTGCTGCGAGTCGGACCGGCCGCGGACGCGCTTGAGCTCGCGCTCCAGGTCGGCGGCGCGGCTGCGCTCCTTGTTCGCCGTGGCCTCCAGCCGCTCCATCTTCTCGCGGTCGGCGTCGTTGAGCTCACGGTAGCGGCGCTGGCCCTTCTCGGCGGCGGGCTCGGCGGCGGCGGCGGACACCACGGTGGTGGTGGCGCTCACCACGTGCTCCTCGGGCTGCGCGGGGGCGGAGAGCTGCTGCGTCGTGGCCACGGCGACAGGGGCCGTGGCGGCGGGCGCGGGCGCGGCGGCGGGAGCACCCCCACGGCGGCCACCCCGGCCCAGCTCCATCTCGGACTTCATCCGGGCGATCTCCGCCTCGGCCTGGGCCAGCTCACCCCGGACGACCTCGAGCTGCGTGGAGGCATTGCGCTCCACCTCGACGCGGGCGCGGGCCAGGTCCTTGTCGCCCTTCTCCGACTCCTTCTGCTCGTAGTTCTTGCGCTTGGCCTGCTTGAGCTGCTCCTTCACGTCCTGCAACTGGGTGCGCTGTTCCTCCAGCTCCTTGCGCTTGCGCTCCAGGTCGGCCTCCAGGCGCGCACGGACCTTGCTGTCCGACTCCAGCTCGGCGGCCTTCGCGCCCGAGGTGGAGGCGGGGAGCGCCGTGGCGTGCTTCGGGCCGAAGAAGATGTAGGCGAGGGCCGCGAGGAAGCCCAGCGAGACGACGATGAGGAGCGGTACCAACACGGGGGTGACCTCCGGGGACAATGCAAAAAGCGGCGCAGACTAGCCTCCGGAGGCCGGACGTCAATAGGTCTCGTCGCTCGCCCTCCGGCCAACGGACCGGGCCCCACCTCGCCCGTCCTCCCCCCTGGATACACGGTCCGCTCCTCAAGTTAGGGGTCGGGCTTCCCAGGTGCCCGGTGTGCCTGGGTGGCGGTGCGCAGGGCAGGGGGGCTTTCTCCGAGGGCCGGAAAAAGGGTAATGCTGGAGGCTCGCGCACCGTCTCGGAGGGACCTCGCGTCATGGCTCATCTGGAGCTCATTCCCAAGGACAACGTTTCCAGCTTCCGCAAGCTCGCCATCGGGAGCTGGAAGACGGCGTACGACCCGACCGTGTACGGGACGATGACGCTGCGGATGGACAAGTCCCTGGCCTACATCGAGGCCTTCCGCCAGAAGACGGGCATCCGCCTCACCGTCACGCACCTGCTGGCCAAGGCCATGGCCGAGGCGCTGCGCCGCTGCCCCGACGCCAACGCCATCCTGCGCTTCAACCGCATCTACCTGCGCAAGCAGATCACCGTCTCCACCCTCGTGGTGCAGACGGATGGCGGCAAGGTGGATCTCACCTCGGCGAAGATCGACGACGCGGAGCAGAAGACGCTGCGTGAAATCTCCGCCGAGCTCGAGGCGGCGGTGCAGAAGGTGCGTCAGCGCAAGGACGAGATGCTCGAGAAGGGCAAGGGCACCATCCAGCGCATGCCGTACCTGCTGCTCAACTTCTTCACATGGTTCATCTCGTTCTGCATGTACACGCTGAACCTGGACATGCGCTGGGCGGGCATGCCCCGGGACGCGTTCGGCTCGGCCATCATCACCAACGTGGGCTCGCTGGGGTTGGACACGGCGTACGTGCCGCTGGTGCCCTACACCCGCGTGCCCATCCTCATCGCCCCGGGCGCCATCAAGGACGCCGCGGTGGTGGAGGACGGCAAGGTGGTGCCGGGGAAGATCATGAACGTGAACGCCTCGTTCGATCACCGCTTCATCGACGGCTTCCACGCCAGCATCCTCGCCAACACGCTGCGCGAGATGCTGGAGAACCCCTTCGAGCACTTCGACAAGCTCGACGACGTGGCCCCCGCCGTGCCGGCCGCCGAGCTCAAGCCGCCGGTGGCCGCCGCGTAGGCCAGACGCGGGCTCGGGCGCGTGTCACTCGTAGTCGGCTCGAGTGCGGGCCGCTACGCCCAGGCATCGCGCCAGGCGCGGGGGGAGGAGCCCATGCGGGCCCCCAGCTCGCGCAGGCGGCGCACCCGCTCGGGGATGGGCGGGTGCGTGGAGAACAGGTGCATGAGGGCACCGCCCGACAGCGGGTTGACGATGAAGAGGTGCGAGGTGGCCGGCGCCCGGTCATAGGGCATCAGCTCCGCGCCCCGCTCCAGCTTCATCAACGCGTTGGCCAGCGCATCCGGGTCTCCACACAGCTCCGCGCCGGTGGCATCCGCGCCGTACTCGCGCGAGCGGCTCACCGCCAGCTGCAGCAGCGTGGCCGCGATGGGCGCCACCAGGAGCACGCCCAGGTTGCCCAGCGTGTGCCCGAGGCCGTCGTCATCGTCGTCGCGGCTGAGCATCGAGCCGCCGAACCAGAAGAGCATCTGCGCCGCGTAGCTGATGACGCCCGCCAGCGTGGCCGCCACGGTGCCAATGAGCGTGTCGCGGTTCTTCACGTGCGCCAGCTCGTGCGCGAGCACCCCTTCCAGCTCCCGCTCGTTCAGCAGGTCCATGATGCCCGCCGTCACCGCCACCGCGGCGTGCTCCGGGTTGCGGCCCGTGGCGAACGCGTTGGGCGTGCGCGTGGGCAGCAGGTACAGCTTCGGCTTGGGCATGCCCGCGCGCGCCGCCAGCCGCTCCACCATCTGGTGCAGCCACGGGGCCTCGGCGTACTCCAGCGGCTGCGCCCCGTGCATGGCGAGCGCGATCCGATCGCTGAACCAGTACGACACGAAGTTCATCACCACCACGAAGAAGCCCGCGACGAGTAACCCCTGCGGGCCGCCCAGGCGCTCGCCCACCCACAACAGGAGCGCCGTGAGCCCGGCCAGCAGCACCGTCGTCTTCAACGCGTTGCCCAGCCGGTGCCCCCAGCCGCTGCCGCGCAGGCCCTCGCGGGGCATCGACGCGCCGTACCTACCGCCAGCACTCATGACCTTGCCTCGACTTTCCCTTCCCTCTCTCGGGTCCGGAAAGAACGTAAGCAGGCGGCGGAGCGCGTCAAACGCACCCGGGCTAGAGGTAGAAGCGGTCCACCACGCCCGCCGTCCTCTGGAGGATGGCGCTCCAGCCGACCCAGCCGTCGATGAGGCCCTTGCCAGCCAGGGAATCGGCCAGGGGCTCGGCGCCCAGCGCGCCCAACGAGCCCGTGCACCCCTGCACCGTGCCCAGCCCCGACTCGCGCACGTGCTCCAGCAGCTGGCGCAGCGTGGGGATGCGGCGCGTCTCGAAGCGGTCCGCCACGTCCTCGCGCGCGGGCTGGAAGTCCGGCTCGTCCAGGCGGCCCTGGAGGAAACGCTCCAGCGCCCACCAGAAGAGGTACACCTCCACGCGCCGGCCCGAGGCCACCGCCGCCGCCGCGATGGACAGCCCCTGATGGACCCGGTCGTACTCTCCGCTGTGCAGGAAAACAGCCACCTTCGGCGCCGGATTGCTCACAGCCGCCCTCATACCGTCCGCCCTCCGACCCGTCCATCCGCACTCCTCGTGCGTCCAGCCCCAAGACGGGCCGCTTGCGCCTGCTTGCCCTACTTGCTAGGGATTCAAGGAAATCAGACACTCTCGCTGTTCTTGCAGTTTTCCAGGCACATGGTTCCAAAACAGGGCAGGCGGGACGCGATGGGTGAGGAGGCAACGCGCAAGCGGAAGGATGATCACCTCGATCTCTGCGCGACCGGGGATGTCGAGCCGGCGGGCAACAGCACGCTGCTGGAGTACGTGCGGCTGGTGCACTGCGCGATGCCGGAGATGGCGGTGGAGGAGGTGGACCTCTCCACGGAGTTCCTCGGCAAGAAGGTGCGCTACCCGCTGCTGGTGACGGGCATGACGGGGGGCACGGAGCGGGCCGGGGTGGTGAACCGGGACCTGGCGCTGCTCGCCGAGCGGCACGGGCTGGCCTTTGGCGTGGGCAGCCAGCGCGCCATGGCGGAGAACCCGGCGCTGACGGAGACGTACGCGGTGCGCCACGTGGCCCCCACCGTGCCGCTGGTGGGCAACATCGGCCTGTTCCAGGCGGTGGCGCTGGGCGTGGACGGGGTGCGCAAGCTGGCGGACGCCATTGGCGCCGACGGCATGGCGCTGCACCTCAACGCCGGCCAGGAGCTCACCCAGCCCGAGGGCGACCGCGACTTCCGCGGCGGCTACCAGGTGGTGGAGGGGCTGGTGCGCACCTTCGGCTCGCGCCTGCTCGTGAAGGAGACGGGGTGCGGCATCGGCCCCGAGGTGGCGCGCCGTCTGGTCGACCTGGGCGTGCAGAACCTGGACGTGTCCGGGCTGGGCGGCACCTCGTGGGTGCGCGTGGAGCAGCTGCGCGCCCAGGGCGTGCAGGCCCAGGTGGGCGCCGAGTTCTCCAGCTGGGGCATCCCCACCGCGGCGGCCATCGCCTCCGTGCGGCGCGCCGTGGGCCCGAAGCCTCGCCTGGTCGCCTCGGGCGGGCTGCGCACCGGCCTGGAGGCGGCGAAGGTGATCGCCCTGGGCGCGGACCTGGCCGGCATGGCGCTGCCCCTCTTCCGGGCCCAGCAGGAGGGCGGACTGCAAGGAGCCGAGCGAGCGCTCGAGGTCATCCTCTCCGGTCTGCGTCAGGCCTTCGTGCTCACCGGCAGCCGGAACGCCCTGGAGCTGCGGCGCAAGCCTCGTGTCATCATGGGCCAGTTGAAGGACTGGCTCGAGGCACTGTAGGGATTATTCCCGCGCCCCCCATCGCCTCTTCCCGTAGTGGAGAAACGAATGTCTGAAACGCTGACGTCCCGGTTGTCTGGATTCCACAAGCTGTCCATGGTGGAGCGCCACGAGAAGCTCTCCCAGATGCTGGGGCTGGACGAGATGGACCTGGCGCAGCTCCAGGGCATCAGCGCCCTCCAGCCGGGTCTGGCCAACCAGATGATCGAGAACGCGGTGGGCACGTTCTCGCTGCCGCTCGGCCTCGGGCTGAACCTGCAGATCAACGGCAAGGACTACCTGGTGCCCATGGCGGTCGAGGAGCCCTCGGTCGTCGCCGCGGTGTCCTTCGCCTCCAAGATTGTCCGCGAGGCGGGCGGCTTCTCCGCCGAGGCGGATGACCCGGTGATGATCGGCCAGGTGCAGCTCACCCGCTACGGCGACCCCACCGAGGCCACGAAGAAGATCCTGGCCTCCAAGGAGGCGCTGCTCGCGCTGGCCAACAGCTTCCACCCGTCGATGGTGAAGCGCGGCGGTGGGTGCAAGGACATCGAGGTGCGCGTGCTGCCGGCCCCCGAGGGCCCGCGCGGCGAGCCGCTGCTCGTGGTGCACCTGATCATCGACACGCAGGAGGCCATGGGGGCCAACCTCATCAACACCATGGCCGAGGGCGTGGCGCCGCTGCTCGAGCAGCTCACCGGCGGCAAGGTGTTCCTGCGCATCCTCTCCAACCTGGCGGACCGCCGGCTGGCGCGCGCCACGTGCCGGATTCCGGTGGAGGCGCTGGCGGACTTCGACCTGCCCGGAGACCTCATCGCCCAGGGCATCTACCAGGCGAGCCGTTTCGCGCTGGCGGATCCCTACCGGGCGGCCACGCACAACAAGGGCATCATGAACGGAATCGACTCGGCGGCCATCGCCGCGGGCCAGGACTGGCGCGCCATCGAGGCGGGCGCGCACGCCTTCGCCTGCCGGGATGGGCAGTACCGGCCGCTGTCGACGTGGCACGTGGATGACGGGCACCTGGTGGGCCGCATCGAGCTGCCCATGGCGCTGGGCACGGTGGGCGGCCCCATCAAGGTGCACCCGGGCGTGCAGGTGGCGATGAAGATTTTGCGCGTGGGGTCGGCGCGCGAGCTGTCGATGGTGTTCGCGGCGGTGGGGCTGGCGCAGAACTTCGCGGCGGTGCGGGCGCTGGGCTCCATCGGCATCCAGAAGGGCCACATGGCGCTGCATGCGCGGTGCGTGGCGGTGACGGCGGGCGCGCGCGGCGACTGGGTGGAGAAGATCGCCGAGCTGCTGGTGACGGCGGGCCACGTGAAGGTGGAGAAGGCGCGGGAAATCATCGACGCGCTGTCGGCCGAGGACTTCCGCGCCGCGACGGGCACCGAGGGCTGAACCATTCCCTCTCCTCCCCGGAGAGGGCCGGGGTGAGGGTGGGGGCGTAGCGGGTGTTGAATCCGTGGACGCCCCTCTCTCCGAGCTCCAGGCAATGACAGGACATCATGGACACGAACAACACTTCCTCCCTGACCGGCTTCGGCGCGGGCAAGGTCATCCTGCTGGGCGAGCACAGCGTGGTGTACGGCTACCCGGCGCTGGCCGGCCCGCTGTCGCACGGGGTGACGGCGCGCGGTGAGCCGTCCAACAAGTGCCAGCTGGTCATTCCGGAGGCGCTGATGCCGGAGCAGCGCAAGGTGCTCAAGGCGGCCTTCGCGCGGGCGATGGCGGCCGTCGGCGAGCCCGGGGTGAAGGTGTCCTTCGACACCAACCTCCCGCTGTCCATGGGCCTGGGCAGCTCCGGCGCCCTGTCGGTGGCATGCGCGCGCGTGCTGCTGCAGGCCGCGGGGCGCAAGACGACGGCCGCCGAGGTGGCGGCTGTGGCCTGGGAGATGGAGCAGGAGTTCCACGGCACGCCGTCGGGGGTGGACCACACCACGAGCTCCATGGAGCAGCTCATCCTCTACCGTCGCAAGCCGGGCGCCGAGCAGGGCCGCGCCAAGGCGGTGGAGAGCCCCAAGCCGGTGCGGCTGGTGGTGGTGATGGCCGGTGCGCGCAGCCCCACCAAGCACACGGTGGGCGCGCTGCGCGAGCGCCAGAAGCGCTGGTCGGAGCGCTACCAGCGCATCTTCCGGGAGATTGGCCTGCTGGCGTCCGAGGGCGCCGAGGCGGTGGAGGAGGGCGACCTGGAGGCCCTGGGGGACGTGATGAACGTCAACCACGGCCTGCTCGCGGCGCTCGGCCTGTCCTCGCCAGGGCTGGACGACATGGTGCACCGGCTGCGCAACATGGGCGCGCTGGGTGCCAAGCTGACGGGCGCGGGCGGAGATGGCGGCGCCGTCATCGGCCTCTTCAACGACACGGGCCCGGTGGTGCACGAGCTCACCCGCCTGGGCATCCGCTGCTTCGACAGCCAGCTCGCCGGCCCGCGCGCCGAGGGTGCCAGGGGGGCGGCATGAAGGCGACCGCCCGGGCGCATCCGAACCTCGCCCTGGTGAAGTACTGGGGCAAGCGCGACGAGGCGCTCATCCTCCCCCACCAGTCCAGCCTGTCCATGACGCTCTCGCCGTTGGCGGTGCGCACGACGGTGGCCTTCGGCGTGGGCTCGGCCGACGAGGTGGAGCTCAACGGCTACGTGGCCAAGGGCAGCGAGCGCGATCGCGTGCTGCGCGTGCTGGACGCGGTGCGCGCCGAGGCCAGGGGCGCGAAGCTCGGCCCGGCGAAGATGGTGTCGCGCGGGGACTTCCCGGCGTCGGCGGGCCTGGCCAGCAGCGCGGCGGGCTTCGCGGCGCTGGCGGTGGCGGCGCGCGCGGCGGCGGGACTGCCGGCGGACCCGAAGACGGCGAGCATCCTGGCGCGCACGGGCAGTGGCTCGGCGTGCCGCAGCGTGCAGGGCGGCTTCTGCGAGTGGCTGCGCGGCGAGCGCCCGGACGGCACGGACAGCTACGCGGTGCAGCGCTTCGACGAGAAGCACTGGCCGGAGCTGCGCATGGTGGTGGCCATCGTCAGCCGCGACGAGAAGGAAGTGAAGTCGCGCGACGGCATGAAGAACGCCGTGGAGACGAGCCCCTACTACCCGGCGTGGATCAAGGACGCCGAGGCCGAGGTGGTGCGCGCCCGGGAGTTCCTCGCGAAGAAGGACCTGCAGGCCCTGGGCGAGATGTGCGAGCGCAACGCGTGGCGGATGCATGCCACGTCGCTCGCGGCGGACCCGCCGCTCTGCTACCTGATGCCCAAGACGCTGGAGCTCATCCACTCGCTGCGCGAGCAGCGCAAGAAGGGCGTGCCGGTGTGGTTCACCCTCGACGCGGGCCCCAACCCCTGCATCCTCACGGACGCGGCGAACGAGCTGGCGGCCGAGGCGGTGGCGCGGGCCGTGGGCGCCACCGAGGTGGTGCGGTGCGTACCGGGCGGTGACGCGCTGTTGCAGGCGGAGCACCTCTTCTGATGGAGCGCGCGCTCTCGGCCCCGGGGAAGCTGTTCGTGTCTGGCGAGTACGCCGTGCTCTGGGGCGGCGTGTCGCGCGTGGCGGCGGTGGGCCCGCGCACGGCCGCCCTGGTGCGCCGGCGCTCGGACAGCCAGGTGCACGTGTGCGTGGAGGAGGGGACGCTCGCGGGGCGCACGACGCCTCGGGGCGTGAAGTGGGAGCGCGAGGTGCCTCCCGGCTTCTCCTTCGTGGCGCGTACGCTCGACGAGGCGCTGCGGCTGCACGGGCGCGAGTCCGTGGGCTTCGACCTGGCGGTGTCTCCCTCGGCCGTGGACTCGAATGGACGCAAGCTGGGCATGGGCGGCAGCGCGTGCGCCACGGTGCTCGCGGCGGACGCGGTGCGCTTCGTGTTGGAGGAGAAGCTCGACGCGCTGAAGCTGGCGCTCGTGTCGCACGCGGCGGCGCAGGGCGGCAAGGGCAGCGGCGGCGACGTGGCCGCGAGCTTCGCGGGCGGCGTGGTGCGCTACCGGCGCTACGAGGTGTCCGCGCTGATCGAGGCCTCGAACGCGGGCGGCTACCGCGCGGCGCTGGACGCGGCCCCCACGGTGGACGTGTGGCGCCTGCCGGTGCCCAGGGTGTCGCTGGGCTATGCCTTCACCGGGGAGAGCGCCTCGACGCGGCTGCTCATCTCGCAGGTGGAGGCGAAGATGGGCGAGGCGGGCCGCCGGGCCTTCGTGGAACGCTCGGACGCGCTCGGGCACGAGATTGAAGTGGGCCTCGGCGGCGGGGACTTCCGCGCCTTCTCCGAGGCCGTGCGCGAGCAGCACGCGCTCCTCCAGGAGCTGGGCCCGCTGGAGACCGAGCCCATGCGCCGGGTGCTGGGCATGGCCTCGGCGTACGGGTGCGCGGGCAAGCAGTCCGGGGCCGGTGGCGGAGACGGGTGCATCCTGTTCGCCCCGGACGCGGAGAAGCGGGCCGCGCTGCTCGAGGGCATTCGCGCGCGGGGCTTCCACACGCTGGAGCTCGACGTGGAGCCGGGCGTGCGCGGCGAGGCCCAGCCGGATGCGCGGCTGCGCTCCTGGCTCGATGCCCTGAAGTGAGCTGATGCCCGGGCGCCCGCCCTGTCGGCGGCGGGGCGGGGGATTGCCGCGCTGCGCTGGCACGAGCCGCGGCCTGGCACTCACGCGCCGGAGGCCGGGGGACTTCCTTTGGCTTCGCGGCTCCGGCTATGAGCAGTCACCTCATCGCACTCTGGAGTGCCATTTTGGGTTCGAAGTCCACCTTCCTTCGTGCAGCCGTTCTCGTCTTCCTCTCCGCGTGCAGCGGCAAGCAGGGCTCCCAGGGGGAGACCGGTCCCCAGGGCCCCGCCGGCCCGACCGGTACCCAAGGCCCCACAGGTCAAACCGGGCAGACGGGAGCGCAGGGGTCCGAGGGCCTCAAGGCACTCGTCGTGACCTCGGCCGAGCAGCCGGGCTCCAACTGCGCGGCGGGCGGTATGCGGCTCGTGGTGGGCACCGACGCCAACCGCAATGGCGCCCTCGATGACGCGGAGATCGATCCCGCGCTCACCCGCTTCATCTGCAACGGGACGAAGGGCGCTGACGGTGCCACGGGCGCCAACGGCGTCAACGGCGCCAATGGTGCGGACGGGTTGAGCACGCTGGTGACGACCACGCCCGAGCCCGTGGGCACCCACTGCCCGGCGGGCGGCACCCGGGTGCAGGTCGGACCCGATGCCAACCGCAACGGCACGCTCGACACCACCGAGGTGGTGGACTCGTTCACCCAGTACGTCTGCCACGGCGCGAAGGGCCTGGACGGTGCAGCGGGCGCCAATGGGACCAACGGTACGAATGGCAAGGACGGCACCAACGGCACCAATGGCAAGGACGGCATCAATGGCACGAACGGCACCAATGGAGTGGATGGGTTGACCACGCTGGTGGTGACCACCGCCGAGTCCGTGGGCTCCACCAACTGCCCGGCCGGTGGCACCCGGATGCAGGTGGGACGCGATGCCAATCGCAATGGCACGCTCGACACGGCCGAGATGGATGCCTCGCTCACCCGCTATGTCTGCAACGGTTCTCCGGGCGCCAAGGGCGACAAGGGCGACCCCGGCGTCATGTACGTGCGCACCAGGGTGGTCAACCCGGGCGCCACGGACCTGGACAGCGGCAATGCGCTGCGCGCCGCCATCGCGGGCATCACCGATGGCAAGACGTGGCGGGTCAAGCTCGAGCCGGGTGTCTATGACCTCGGCACCTCGGCGCTCGTGCTCAAGCCGGGCATCCAGCTCGAGGGCTCCGGAGAGACGAGCACCTTCCTGCGCGCTTCCGTCGACTCGACCAGCCAGGGCACCGTGGTGGGGGCCGCGGGCGCCGGGCTGAGCTCGCTCTCCGTGGAGAACACCGGCGGGGGCGCCAACGTCTTCGCCATCTACAGCACGGCGGCGGACTTCGGGCTCCACGATGTCACCGCCATCGCTCGCAATGGCGCCACCCGGAGCTGGGCCATCGTGCTCTTCAATTCGACGGGCACCTTCCAGCACGTGCGCGCCCTCGGGTACAGCAGCGGCGCCAGCGACGGCTATCCCAGCGGCTTCCGTTGCTATACCTGCACCGCGAACCTGCTGGAGTCCTATGCCGAGGCGAATGGCGATACCAGCAGCGCCAACACCCAGACCGTGGGCCTCTACACCAGTGGTGGGACTGTCTACCTGCGCAACGTGACCTCCAAGGGCAGCGGTGCCAGCACCAACTGGGGCGTGTACGCCCAGGGCGACGCGGTGCTCGTCAACGTGGAGGCCATCGCCAGCGGTGGGAGCGACAACTCGGGCCTCACCGTGCAGGACGGCTCCGTCAACGTGCGCAACAGCACCCTGAGCGCGAGCTCCGGGACGGCCACCAACGAGGGCCTCGGCTCCTTCAACAGCGGCACCACACCCCGGACCATCACGGTCCAGAACACCGTCATCTCGGGCGGCTCCACCGGCGTCTTCCGCGCGAAGTACTTCGACCTGCGCCTCGCCCAGACTCAGGTCTCCGGTCCCCTCCTGCAGACCTCCGTGGCCGGAGCCGGCAAGTACACCTGCGTCGGTCTCTACGACGGCGGCTTCGCGCCCATCGTCTCCTGCCCCTGAGTTTCGGGAGGTGGGGTGTCGGAGCATGATGGGAGGACCCTCATGACCCAGACACCCCACCGCCCGTGGTTGCTCGTCCTGCTCGCCGCCCTCCTGGGCCTCCCGGGAGTCTCACGGGCGGGCTCCGCGCAACCCCACGCTCCCACGCGCGAGGAGCGGGCCCGCTATGCCTGGCTCTCCGCCGAGCACTCCATCCGCCCGCTCGCCGAGGCCCTTCCTCCTCCCTCCGGCTACGCACGGGTACCGGTGGAAGAGGGCTCCTTCGGGGCATGGCTGCGCGGCCTGCCCCTGCGTCCGGCGGGCACTCCGGTGAGGGACTTCTCGGGCGGGCAGGTGCTCGCCGGGGATGACGGGGCGCTCGCGGCGGTGGCCGAGCTGGACGTGGGCCCGGCGAACCTCCAGCAGTGCGCGGACTCCATCATCCGCCTCCACGCCGAGTGGCTGTGGTCTAGCGGCCAGAAGGAGCGCATCGCCTACCCCTTCACCAGCGGGCACCTGGCCTCGTGGAGCCGCTACGCCGCGGGCGAGCGCGCCCGCGTGTCCGGCTCCAAGGTGACGTGGGTGAAGGGGGGGCCGGCGGATGGCTCGCGCGCCTCGTTCCGCGCGTACCTGGACCTGGTCTTCACCTACGCGGGGACGCTGTCCCTGGCCGCCAAGACGCAGCGCCCCTCGCGCGAGGACGTGCGGCCCGGAGACTTCTTCGTGCTCGGCGGCAGCCCCGGCCATGCGGTGCTGGTGCTGGACGTGGCGCGCAACTCCGAGGGCAAGCACGTGGCGCTGCTCGGCCAGGGCTTCCTCCCGGCTCAGGACTTCCACGTGCTCTCTCCGGGCGAGGACGGCCCCTGGTTCTCGCTGGATGCCTCCGAGGTGGCCACGCCCTTCTGGAAGCCCTTCGCCTGGTCCGCGCTCCGCCGGTTCTAGGAACGTCCGCCCGCTCGTTTCCCCCTCGGACGGCCACGACGGCCAGTCTGCCCGCGCGGTGACCCGCCATTTAGGTTGCAAGGTGTGATGACCAAGGCGGCGATAACAGGTCGGCCCCGCACCCCTTGGCGGCCCGTCGCCGTCTATGCCGTCATCGCCGCGCTGTGGATCATGTTCTCGGACATGCTCGCCGCGCTGGTGGCGCGCAGCGTGGGCCACTTCACCCTGGTGGAGATCCTCAAGGGCTGGCTGTTCGTCGCCGCCACCTCCGTCCTGCTGTACGCCCTCATCCGGCGGGACACCGCGGCCCTGCGCCGCTCCGAGGCCCTCCACCGCACGAGCCTGGAGAGCATGGCCGATGCGCTCTTCCTCATCGACGCCCAGGGGCGGATCGTGGAGGCCAACAGGGCCGTGCGGACAATGGCCGGGCTGGCCGTGGAGGCGATGCCGGAGGACATCGAGCGGTTGATCGACGTGCTCGACATCCGCCATCCGGATGGGCGCCGCATCACACCGGACGAGGCCCCCAGCCGGAGGGCCTTGAGAGGGGAGACGGTGCGCGAGGAGGCGTTGCAGTTCCGGCGCCCGGGCGGAGAGGTGCTCCACATCCAGGTGACGGCCTCTCCCGTCGCCGCCGAAGAGGGCGCGGAGCCCGCGCTGGCGGTGGTGGTCATCCGCGATGTGACGGCGCTCAAGCGCCTGGAGCGGATGCGCGACGAGTTCCTCTCCGTCGCCGCCCACGAGCTGCGCACGCCCATCACCACCATCAAGGGCTATGCCCAGCTGCTGGACCGGTGGACGCCGGGCGGGCACGAGCCCCGGGAGGGCAAGGCCTTCAAGATCCTCAACCACCAGAGCGATCGGCTCAGCGAGCTGGTGCAGGAGCTGCTCGAGGTGTCCCGGCTCCAGCTCGGCCGGCTGGAGCTGCGGCGGCAACGCTTCGAGCTGGGTGGGCTGGTGGGAGAGGTCATCGAACGCATGCGCGGCGTGTCCTCCCTGCACCGGTTCGTCCTGCACCAGCAGGGGCCCATCCTCGTCGACGCGGACCCGGATCGAATCGAGCAGGTGCTCACGAACCTGTTCGATAACGCCATCAAGTATTCACCGGACGGCGGAGACATCGAGGCCACGGTGGGCGTCCGCGAGGGCCTGGCGGTGGTGTCGGTGAGGGATCAGGGAATGGGCATTCCCCGGGAGCGGCAGGGCCAGCTCTTCGAGCGCTTCTACCGGGCCCATGCCGGGCTCGGCACGGACCGGGGCGGCATGGGGATTGGTCTGCACCTGAGCGAGCAGATCCTCCAACGGCACGGCGGGCGCATCTGGTTCGAGAGCGAGGAGGGCAAGGGCTCGATGTTCGCATTCAGCCTGGCGCTGGCCGAGCCGGTGCACGACGAGCAGGGGGCCCACCCGTGAGGCGCGCCCGGGGCGGGTGCGGCTTCAGAACATGTGGCCGAAGTTGAGGTACACGCGGCTGCGGCCCGACTCCGGGGACAGGGCCCAGTCGAAGCGCACCACGGCGGCGCGCCGGGTGAGACGCAGGCCGGCGCCCACGCCCGGGTGCCACTTCCACCACGGGCCGTCCACCACGTTCGGGTGCCACACGCGCCCCAGGTCCACGAAGGCCACGCCGCCGGCAATCACGGGCGAGCCGAACAGCTTGAAGTCGAAGGCCCGGAAGCGCAGCTCCGTGTTGGTGAAGGCCTTGATGTTGCCGGCGAAGCGGTTGCGCTCGATGCCGCGCACGCTGCTCATGCCGCCGATGCCCTCGGAGGTGCTCACCCCGCCTGTGTTCACCCACTCGAAGAAGGGCACCTCGCCGAAGAGCATGTCGAGCGTCAGCCGCTGCGCCAGCACGAAGCGCGGGCCGAGCTGCCAGTAGCGCCGCTCGCTCAGCGTCACGCCCGCGTACTGGTAGCGGCTGCCCGTGGCGCTCCCCGACACGCGCAGGGCCACCTCCTCCACGCCGCCGCGCACGGGATCCGACTCGTTGTCGCGCGTGTCCCAGAGCACGCCCGCCATGAGCTGCCCCGTGGGCCCGCCCTCGATGCCCACCGGCTTGAGCTGCGCCAGCGCCGAGGCCTCGAAGGGATCCACCTCCGTGTACCGCCACGCGTAGCCCACATAGGACTGGAAGGGGTGGTTCTCCCCCCAGGGCCGGCCGCGCAGACGCACGAAGGCGCCGGGCGAGTTGCGTGTGTAGTTGTACTGCTTCTGGGACTCGTCGCCGTTGAAGCCCTGCGCGGACACGTTGCCCGGCCCGTAGAAGGGGCTGAGCAGCTCGCGCCGGTACTCCAGGCGCAGCTCCAGCCGCATGGGCCCGATGAGCTGCGGCCCGTCGTAGCGCAGGTAGTGGCTCTGCTGTCCGCGGCTGGTGAACATCACCTGCAGGGCGAGGCCGTGCTGGTACGGCTTGTGGCCCGGCGCGTACAGGTAGGCGCCCGCCACGCCGCCGTACGTGAAGCCCAGGTCCGAGTTGTAGCTCACCAGCGGGAGCACGATGGCGTCGACGCCCTTCTCCTTCTTCGGCGCGGACTCGGCCGGAGCGGAAGTCGTCGCGGCGGCGGAGGCCGTGGCGTTGGGGTCTGGGGCGATCGCGGCACTTGGGGGCGCGGTCGGGGTGGTGGCCAGCGTCGTCAACAGCAGCGCGGTCGTGAGCATCACACCTCAAAGTGGGACGCCAACAACTCAACGGACCCCGGTGACATTCTGGGGGCCTGCCCGCTCGGCCGCTCACCAGCGGGCCCTCTCGCACCCCCGGCTGGCGGCTTCCCCCGTGCGCATCATGGCCCGGGGGGAGGGGAGGCGAGACCGTGAACGAAGTCATCATCCCGCAGCTGAGGTGCTGGGCCCGAGAGTATGTGAAGCGTGTGGGGGCGAAGGTCGCCCCGCTGCCGGTGTCGCGCCGGCGCAAACTGCTCGTCGTCCACCTGGACGGAGTGCCCAAGAATCACCTGGAGGAGGCCGTCCGCACCGGACGCATGCCCTTCTTCTCCAAGCTCATCCGCTCGGGTGAGTACGCCCTGGACGATGCGTTCTGGGGCTCGCCTGCCTCCACGCCCTTCTTCCAGGCGGGCTTCCTCTATGGCCTGCGCCATCCCAACCTGCCGGCCTACAGCTGGTTCGATCGGGAGCTCGGCCGCAAGGTGCAGATGAACACCCCGACGGACACGCTCGCCGTGGAGTCGCGGCTGGGCATGCGCTCCGGCAGGAGCCTGCTGTCCGGGGGCGGACATACCTACTTCTCGCTCTTCCAGGCCGAGGCCGGCAACCACCTGTGCATGAGCACGCTGGCCAGCTACAAGCTGATGACGCGCAGCTTCAAGTACGAGATGGAGGGCATTCTGGCGGCGCGCACGCAGACGCCCTTGAGCTACCTGCGCTCGCTGGGCAAGGACGCGTGGAACGCCTTCACCGAGGTGTACCGCTGGGGCCGTGCGCTGCGCGACTGGCGCCACGAGAGCGGCTTCCTCATGAGCCGCGTGCTGCTGCAGCGGCTCGGGTGGAGCTTCGCGCACACCAAGGCCCTGGTGGACATGGTGCGCGGCGTGCCCTCCATCTACCTCGTCTACGGCAACTATGACGAGGTGGCCCACCGCCGCGGTCCGCGCTCGGAGCAGGCGCTCGCGGAATTGCAGCGCGTGGACGCCTACCTCGCCGAGCTCCACGCCGTGGCCCACACGGTGGAGCCCGGCTACGACGTCATCTTCCTCACGGACCACGGCCACGTGGACAGCCACCCCATCGAGCAGCGCGGGGGCCAGCGGCTCGAGGACATTCTGTTGGGCGGTGAGCCGCTGCCGCTCTCCGAGGACGTGGCGCGCGGGCTGCTCAACGGCCGGCCGCACCCGGTGGACGTGGGGGCCCACGCGCCGGGAGAGCCGGTGGTCGTCGAGTCCGGCAACTTCTCGCACGTCTACCTCACGCGCGAGCGCGAGCCGCTCGAGGCCACGCAGCTGGTGGCGCGCCACCCGGAGGTGCTCGCCAGGGCCATGTGCCATCCGGACATCGCCATCGTTGCGCTGCGCCGGGGGGACTCGGCGGTGGCCGTCATCGACGGGGGCGTATACGGGCCGGACGAAATCGACAGCGCGCCGCTGGCGGCGGAGTTCTCGAAGCGGGCGGTGGCGGACTTCCTGCGCGAGCTGCCCCATATGTCCACGGCGGGAGATCTGGTGCTCTTCGGCCAGGCGGTGCCGCGCGGGGGCACGGTGGGCTTCGCCTGGGAGTTTGGCTCGCACGGCGGCCTGACACGCACGGAGACGTCCAGCCTCATCTGCTGGCCGCGCTCGCTGCCGGTGGACCTGTCCGCGATGAGCCACTGCACGCAGCTGCACGAGCGGCTGTCCGAGGTGTACCGCGAAGACGGCGCCCGGCCGCTGGTGAGCACGGAGACGAGGTGGGCGGAGGCGACATGAAGCGCCCGGCGGGCCGCACGTACCTCAAGGTCCTGGCGGTGGTGGTGGGGGTGGTGCTGTCCGCCTTCCTCATCTCCAGTGCCTTCTTCCAATGGCACCCGACGGGGGGCGGGCCGCTGCTCACCCCGCGCTTCCCGCTGCGGAAGTTCGTGGAGGACCTGCCCGGCCACCTGCCCTGGCTCATTCCCTTCCTGCTGCTGTCCGCGTCCATCATCCCGGCGCGGGCGGCGCAGTGGCAGACGACGCTCAACAAGCCGGTGCCCTTCCGCGAGCGCTACCACCTGGTGGCCATTGGCGCCTTCACCCACAACGCGCTGCCCGGGAAGCTGGGGGACTTCATCCGCTCCTTCCTGCTGTCGCGCACCCAGCGCATTCCCTTCCTGCAGTCGCTGGGCTCGGTGGCGGTGTGCAAGCTGCTGGAGTTCGCCGCGCTGATGGGGCTGGTGGCCCTGTCCTTCGCCGGGCCCTTCGGCGCCACCATGTCCCACTTCGCGGGGCCGCTGCGCATCGCCGTGGGGCTGTGCGTGGTGCTGGTGGTGCTGGTGGTGCTGCTGGCCCACTACGCGCTGCCGCTCGCGCGGATGCTGGAGCGCAAGCACAAGCTGCCGCGGGTGAGCCACCTGCTGGGGCACGTGTCCGAGGGCCTGGGCACCGCGCGCAGCTTCCGGGGCATGGCCAAGGCGCTGCTCTTCTCCCTCCCATCCGTGCTGGCGCCCGCGCTGGCCTACGGCATGGCGCTGAGGGGCATTGGCGTGCGCGGTGGCCTCTTCGCGGGGACGGTGGTGCTGGGGGCTATCGCGCTCGGCCAGTCACTCCCCGGGGTGCCGGCGGGCATGGGCATCTACTACTTCGTGACGAGCTGGGCGGCGCGCAACCTGGGGGCCTCGCCCGAGGACGCCGCGTCCTTCTCCCTCCTCACCCACCTGGGCACGGTGCTGAGCCAGGTGGGGGTGGGGGCGCTGTCCGTGCGCCTGCGCGGCATCCGGATTCGAGACCTGCGCAAGGGCGGCAGTCTGGCGCGCGAGGCCGCCAGCCACGTGGCCCACGAAGCGGTGGAGCCCGTCCACGTCCCGGGCTGAGAGCGGGAAGCGGGGTGCTGAAAACGAAAAAGGCCCCGACTTTTCAGTCGGAGCCTTTTTCAGTGCCCAGGAGAGGACTCGAACCTCCATGCCCTTGCAGGCGCTAGACCCTGAATCTAGTGTGTCTACCAATTCCACCACCTGGGCAGGCGGTGCGTTGCGCTCGGCGGTGCGTTGCGTCGCGTCGACGGGTGCGGTGTATAGATGCCTGAACCGTCCCCGTCAAGCAGTTGTTTCAACCTCACTTCTTCAACGGCCATTTCCCCTCGGACTCGAGCCGGCGCCGGACGGCGGGGTTCTCGTCCATGAAGGCCGTGAGGGACTCTTCGGTAATTTCCACGAAGACGTCCTCATTCCCCAGCTCGGTCTGGCAGGACAGGCGGGAGTACGGGCGCACGTCGAAGCCCATGTCCAGCCGGTCCATCTCCTGGTCCGTCTGTTCGGAGAGCGTTTCGAGGCCCTTGCGTACCCAGATGTGGCAGGTGGAGCAGGCGCAGACCCCGCCGCAGGAGTGACCCACCTGGGCGCCGACCTTCTCGGCGGCGTCCAGCAGGGTGGTCCCCGTCGTCACCTCCACGGTGACGTCATCCAGGGGGCTCTTGAAGTGGACCTTGGGCACGTCAGAACTCCTCGACCGAATGGCCCGCGACGACCTTCGTCAGGGCCTGGTTCATCACCCGCTCGACGAAGGGCTTGCACACCTCGTCCAGGGCGTGGATGGACTCCTCGAGGGCGTGGGAGTCGTTCCCCTTCGCCACCTCGCGCACCTTGGCCATGGCGGCCTCGATGACGGGGCGCTCCCCCTCGGACAGCAGGGCGGCGTGCGCCCCGAGCTGCCGCTCGGCCTCGGTGAGGACGCGCTCGGCCTCCACCCGCTGCTCGCGCAGCTGGCGCACCTGCACGTCGTCCTCGGCGTGGTCGATGGAGTCGAGCAGCATCTGCTCGATTTCCTCGTCGGTGAGGCCGTGGCTGGGCTTCACGGTGATGGACTGGGTGGTGCCGGTGCTCTGCTCCTTGGCGGTGACGGCGAGGATGCCATCGGCGTCCACCTGGAAGCGCACCTCGACGCGGGCCATACCGGCGGGCAGGGCGGGAATCCCACCCAGCGTGAAACGCGCGAGGCTGCGGCAGTCCTCCACCAGCTCGCGCTCGCCCTGGAGCACGTGCACGTCCAGGCCCGTCTGCCCGTCCTTGAAGGTGGTGAAGACCTGGGCCGCGGCGGTGGGGATGGTGGAGTTGCGCGGAATGAGCTTCTCCACGAGTCCCCCCATCGTCTCCAGGCCGAGCGACAGCGGAATGACGTCCAGCAGGAGCACCTCGTCCTGCCGGTCCACGTTGGTGAGGAGGTCCGCCTGCACGGCCGCCCCGAGCGCCACCACCTGGTCCGGGTCGATGTCGCTGAGCGGCTCGCGGCCGAAGAGCTCGGCGACGAAGCGGCGCACCGCGGGCACCCGGGTGGCGCCGCCCACGAGGATGACGCCGTCCAGCTCCGAGGCCGTCACCCCCGCGTCCTTGAGGGCGCGGCGGCACACCACGCCCGTCTTCTGGATGAGCGGGCGGATCCACTCCTCGAAGTCCGGGCGGCGCAGCGTCTGCGTGTGCGCGCCCGCGGTGAGCTCCACCTCGGGCGCGTCGGTGAGGGCCTCCTTGGCCCCGCGCGAGGCGGCGAGCACCTCGGCCACGAGCGTGGGGGTGGGGGAGGACTGGCCCATGGCCTCGAGCACGCGCTGGGCGATGGCCCGGTCGAAGTCGTCGCCACCGAGCGCCGAGTCACCGCCGGTGGACTTCACCTCGAAGACGCCGTCCACCAGCTTGAGGATGGAGACGTCGAAGGTGCCGCCGCCGAGGTCATAGACGGCGTAGGTGCCCTGGCTGCCCTTGTCCAGGCCGTAGGCGAGCGCCGCCGCGGTGGGCTCGTTGAGCAACCGCAGCACGTCCAGGCCCGCGAGCCGGCCCGCGTCCTTGGTGGCCTGACGCTGGGCATCGTCGAAGTAGGCGGGCACGGTGATGACGGCCTGCTCCACCCGGCCGGCGAAGTGCGACTCGGCCCGGCGCTTGAGGGCGCGGAGGATTTCGCCGGACACCTCGATGGGCGTCACCGGCTGGCCGCCGGTCACGTCGAAGCGCACCACCTTGCCGCCGCTGGCGAACTTGTAGGCCCCCAGCTTGCGCGTCTCCGCGTCCTCCGGGCTGCGGCCCATGAAGCGCTTCACGGAGAGGATGGTGTCCGTCGGGTGCTCGGGCGCGAGCGCCTTCGCCCGCGAGCCAACCACCACGCCCCCGTCCTTCCCGTAGTGCACCACCGAGGGCAGGAGGTTGGACTCGCCCTCGTCCGCCACGAGGCAGCGGGGCTTGCCCTGGATGACGCTCGCCACCAGCGAGTTCGTCGTCCCCAGGTCGATCCCCACCGCATGCCCCTTGGGCTTGAGTGGGTCGTGAATCTGCAGGTAGCCGTTCTTGCTCACGCCAGCATCTCCTCCTCGAAGGCTTCCACCTGCTCGAGGAAGCGCGTGAAGTACCGCACCCGTCCCAGCGCGTGCGATGCCTTTTTCACCGAGGACTCGACCGGCACGCCCTTTTCCAGGGTGCGCAGCGTGTCCACGGCCTCCTGCAGGGCGGCCTTGCGGCGGGCCTCCACGTCCCCGGCCATCTTCTGGGCCCGCGCCAGAGCCTTGGCCTCCATCGCCTCGTCGAGCGCCTCGCGCAGCTCCATCACCTCCTCGAGGAACTCGAGGGGCATGTCCTTCTGCGCTCCGGCGTCCTCCCGCTCCAGGTCCACCCCGTACAGCTTCAGCAGGTAGAAGGCCCGCTTCGTGCCGTCCTTGAGCGTCTTGAAGGCCTCGTTGAGCGCCGTCGTCTGCTCCAGCGACAGCCGGCGCTCGCGCGCCTCCGCCTGGGCGAACCGGTCCGGGTGCAGCCGCAGCGACAGCTCCCGGTACTGCTTTTCCAGCGAGGGGACGTCCACGTCGTACGTCCGGGGCAGGCCGAAGGCATCGAAGTGCGTCGCCCCGGGCGGGCGGGCCGCGATCTTCCCGCAGGCCGCGCAGAACGGGCGCCCCGCCGTGTCCTTCTCACAGTTCCAGCACTTCACTTCATGTCCCCTTTCCGGGGAAAGACTCCGGGGAAAGACTCCGGGCAAACACAAAGGGCAAACACAAAGGGCCCGGCTTGCCTCGGCCGAGCCCTCAGGTGACTCCTTGTCCTACGCTCAGACCGAGAAGCTCTCTCCGCAGCCGCAGGAGCCCTTCACGTTGGGGTTGTTCAGCTTGAACCCCGCCGCCATCAGCGTGGACTCGTACGCGATCTCCGTGCCCAGCAGGTACAGGTAGCTCTTCGGATCCACGAAGACCCGCACCCCGTCCCGCTCGAAGATCTTGTCCTTCTCGCGCGGCTTCTCCGCCCACTCCATCACGTACGCCAGCCCCGAGCACCCGCCGCCTCGCACCGCGATGCGCAACCCCGCCTCGGGCGTCTGCCGCTCGGCCAGCAGCTTCTTGAGCTGCTCCACCGCGCTGTCGTGCAGCGTGATGCCGCGCGCCGGCTTCGCGGCCGGGGCGGCAGGCGTCGTCTGCGTCTGGCTCGTCTCTAGGGTCGCCTGCTCGCTCATCGCGCTCCTCCTCCTCCGTGGGTACCGCTCACGCCTTCTGCTGGCGCGCCTCGCGCTTCTTCTTGAAGTCGTCGATGGCCGCCTTGATGGCGTCCTCGGCCAGCACCGAGCAGTGGATCTTCACCGGCGGAAGCGCCAGCTCGCGCGCCACGTCCTTGTTCGAAATCGTCATCGCCTCGTCCACCGTCTTGCCCTTCACCCACTCGGTGACGAGCGAGCTGGAGGCAATGGCGGAACCGCAGCCGAAGGTCTTGAACCGGGCATCCTCGATGATGCCCTCGTCGGTGATCTTCAGCTGCAGGCGCATCACGTCGCCGCACGCCGGAGCCCCCACGAGGCCCGTGCCCACGTTGGGGTCGGCCTTGTCGAGCGTGCCGACATTGCGGGGGTTCTCGTAGTGGTCGATGACTTTGTCGCTGTAGGCCATGCTTGACTCCGTACTCTCTTGGAAGCCTTGTCACCGGGTCCGTCGCCCGGCAACCGTGCCGGGGTCGGGAGCCCGCCTGCCCTCCTACCAGGGGAGGGCCCAGGACGGGGCTAGTGCGCCGTCCACTCGATGCTCTTCAGGTCGATGCCTTCCTTGGCCATCTCGTACAGAGGGCTCATCTCGCGCAGGCGGTTCACCTTGTCCACCATGAGCTTGATGACGTAGTCGACCTCTTCCTCGGTATTGAAGCGGCCCAGGCCGAAGCGGATGGAGCTGTGCGCCAGCTCCTCCTCCACGCCGCACGCGCGCAGCACGTACGAGGGCTCCAGCGACGCGGACGTGCACGCCGAGCCCGAGGACACCGCCACGTCCTTGATGGCCATCATCAACGCCTCGCCCTCCACGTAGGCGAACGAGATGTTGAGGTTGCCCGGCAGCCGGTGCTCCAGCGAGCCGTTCACCATCACCATGTCCAGCTGGTCCGTGATGCCCTTGTGCAGCTTCTCGCGCAGGCGCAGCAGGCGCGCGGACTCGTCGGCCATCTCCTGGCGGGCGAGCTCCGCCGCCTTGCCGAAGCCCACGATGGCCGCCACGTTCAGCGTGCCCGAGCGCATGCCGCGCTCATGGCCACCGCCGTCGATGATGGGGGCGATGCGCACGCGCGGCTTGCGGCGCACGTAGAGCGCGCCCACGCCCTTGGGGCCGTACATCTTGTGCGAGGTGACGGACGCCAGGTCGACGTGCATCTCCTCGACGTTGAAGGGCACCTTGCCAATGCCCTGCACCGCGTCGCAGTGGAAGAGGATGCCCTTCTGGCGGCACAGCTTCCCGATCTCCGCCACGGGCTGCACGGTGCCGATCTCGTTGTTGGCGAACATGATGGAGACCAGGATGGTCTTGTCCGTCATGGCCGCCTCGAGCTTCTTGAGGTCGACCCGGCCGTCCTTCTCCACCTCGAGGTAGGTGACGCGCGCGCCACCCGTGGGCAGCTCGGCCCACTGGCGGTACACGCTGTCGTTGTCCAGCTCGTGCTTGATGGACAGCTCGGCGAGGTGGTCGCGCGACACGGGAGCGCCGGTCAGCTGCGCCAGCCGCATCAGCTTCAGCTCGTCCAGCCGGTCCTGCCGCACGCGCTCCAGGCGCTTGCAGGTGTCGAGCACCGCCTTGTGCTCGGTCTTCAGGGTGATGATGTGGTCACCCTTGTCCTTGTAGAACTCGACCACGCCCTTGATGGCGAGGTTGTCGGACTCGGTGGCGCCCGAGGTGAAGACGATCTCCTTGTCGGACGCGCCGATGAGCGCCGCCACCTGCTTGCGTGCCACTTCCACCGCCGCCTCGGCCTTCCAGCCGAACGCGTGGTTGCGCGACGCGGCATTGCCGAAGTCCTCACGGAGATACGGCATCATCGCCTCCAGCACCCGCGGATCCAGCGGGGTGGTGGCGTGGTTGTCCATGTAGATGGGCAGCTTCAGCATCTCGGTAAACCTTCCGGGCAACTGTCCGTCCCCTCGCCACGGGTGCCGGTAACCCCGCGAGGCGGCCAGGTGCTCCTACATGGGCACACCTAATGTGGACTGGACCGGTCAATTATAAAATCGGGACCCCCCCGGTCAAGCTGACATAAGGAGCGGGCGTCCCAGGCTGTATCAACCGCGAATCGGACCGATTCAGTCCTCTATATCCGTTCCTATACCTCAAGTGCACCGCTCCGGGGCGATCCACTTCGGGGCACGTGCGCCAGCCTGGAGCACCCCCCGCGGCCAAGTGCGCGATTTCAGGGCAGCGCCGCGTTGGCCGACAGGCTGCAATTCCCGGAGTCCGCGACTTTCGGAGGGTGCGCCAGATGAGCACGAACGAGAAGCGGGCCGTGAAGCTGAACGCCGTGGGAGCCATGGAGCTGTCGGTGGGCGGGAGGGGCGAGCCGGCGCGGAGTGGCGGGGGCGAGCCGCCGCAGGGAGGCGGGGACGACTCGCGCCGCTACCAGGCGGGGTGGAGGGCGGGCAAGCCGGAGGAGGACCCGGAGAAGATGAAGAAGTGGGGCCTGGTGACGGCGCGGCCGAGCGAGTTCCTCATCCACATGCGCCGGGGCCGCGTGCGGGACGTGAGCGGGCAGGGCGCCTCGTGCTTCAAGCTGCCGGGCGACGCGGTGGCCATCGTCCCCACGAGCGTGCAGAGGCTTCAGTTCACCGCGGACCAGGTGACGAGCGAGAAGGCGGGCGTCCAGGTGACGGGCCTGGCGGTGTACCGGATTGTCGACCCGCTGGTGGCCTTCCGGATGCTCAACTTCTCGTTCCCGGAGCGGGCGCAGCAGAAGCTGGCGGAGCTGCTGCGCGAGATGTTCGTGGGCGCGGTGCGGCGGCTGGTGGCGAACCTGTCGGTGGAGGAGTGCCTCTCCAAGCGCAAGGAGGGCATCGCCACGGAGCTGATGCGGGAGATTGCCCCGGTGGTGTCGGGCAAGGGGCGGCTGGAGGACCGCAGCGACTCGGGGTGGGGCGTGGTCCTGGACACGATTGAAATCCAGGACGTGCGGGTGCTGTCGGACACGGTGTTCGCCAACATGCAGGCGCGCTTCCGCCAGGAGCAGGAGCGGGTGGCGCGCGAGGCGGAGCTGGCCAAGGAGCGCTTCATCCGCCGGGAGGAGGCGGAGGCGGAGCGGCAGATCGCCCTGACGCGGCTGGCGACGGAGGAGGAGGTCCGGCACAAGCGGCAGGAGGCGGAGGAGCAGGCGAAGCTGGAGTCGCTGGCGGTCGAGTCGCGCGTGGAGGAGGCGCGGGTCGCCAAGGAGCGCGGCACGCGGCAGGCGCAGGTGTCGCTGGAGCGCGAGACGGCGCTGGCGAAGCTGAACGCCGAGCTGGAGGTGCGCGAGCAGAAGGCGAAGGCGGAGGAGTCGCAGAAGCTGACGCAGCTCGAGGCCGAGCGGCGGATGGCGGAGGCGAAGCTGGCGCAGGAGCGGGCGCTGGCGGCGTCGCGCGCGCAGGCGGAGCTGGAGAAGCTGAAGCTGGAGCAGCAGGCGCAGCAGGCGAAGCTGGCCAACGAGCGGGCGCTGGATGCCGCGGAGGCGCAGGCGGAGCTGGAGCGGTTGCGGCTGGCGCAGGAGGCGGAGGCGGCGAAGCTGGCGCACGAGCGGCAGACGGCGGTGGTGCGGGCGGAGGCGGAGCTGGAGAAGCTGCACCAGGAGCAGCAGGCGCAGGCGGCGCGGCACGCGTCGATGATGGCGGTGCTGCAGCAGGAGTCGGAGCGGGCGAGGGCGCAGGCGAAGGTGGCGGAGGCGCGGTGCGCGATCGCCGAGGCGGAGCTGGCCATGGCGGAGATGGACGCGCGCAAGGCCCGGATTACCCAGGATCCGGAGCTGGCGCGGGTGCGTGCGATGCGGGAGATCGAGAACACGCTCTCGCCGGAATCCATCCAGCTGGTGCTGGCGCAGCAGTTGCCGCAGGTGGCGGCGGCGTTCCAGCAGAAGATGGGCGAGGTGCACGTGACGGCGGTGGATGGAGCCAACCCGTTCGGCTACATCGCGGCGGCGGTGGAGGGCGTTATGGGCCTGGCGCGTTCGGCGGGTCTGCAGGTACCCACGCCGAAGAAGGACCCGGCCGCCTAGTTTCGCCCTCTTACCCCCCCTCCCTCTCCCACCGGGCGAGGGTCGGGTTGACCCCGTTTCACTTCTACGCGCGTAGAACCGGAATGGACCCCCCCGGTTTCACTTCTACGCGCGTAGAACCGGAATGGACCCCCCCGGTTTCACTTCTACGCGCGTAGAACCGGAATGGACCCCCTCCGTTTCACTTCAATCCACCCGGGTGAGGATCTCCGCGCCATCGCGCGTCACGTGGATGGTGTGCTCGAACTGAGCCGAGCGCCTGCCGTCCGCAGTGACCACCGTCCACCCATCATCCCAGTCCTGGTGCTGGACGGTGCCCATGGTGAGCATGGGCTCGACGGTGAAGAACATGCCCTCCTCGATGATGTCGGTCGCGTGGGGGTCGAAGTAGTGGCAGACCTGCGGCTCGCTGTGGAACACCTCGCCGATGCCGTGCCCGCAGTAGGAGCGCACCACCCCGTAACCGTGGCGGGTGGCGTGGGCGTCGATGGCCCGGCCGATGACGTTGATGGGCAGACCGGGCTTCACCGCCTCGATGCCCAGCATCAGGCACTCGCGGGTGACGCGGAGCAGCTGCTCGGAGGCCGCGTCGATCTTCCCCACGGGGAAGGTCGCCGAGCAGTCCCCGTGCATCCCATCGAGGTAGATGGTGATGTCGAGGTTGACGATGTCCCCGTCCTCGAGCTGCCGGCTGTCCGGGATGCCGTGGAGGATGATCTCGTTGACCGAGGTGCAGAGGGACTTGGGGAACCCGTGGTAGCCCAGCGTGCTCGGGTAGCCGCCCCGGCGGATGTACTCCTCGTGCGTGAGGGCATCGAGCGCGTCCGTGGTGACGCCCGGCTTCACGGCGGCCCCCGTCACCTGGAGCACCTCGGCGGCGGCGCGGCAGGCCTTCCGCATCCGCTCCAGCCGGGTCGCCGGATCGCTCTTCACGAAGGGGCCCGGACGGCCGGAGTCGGCATAGTCGGGCCGGGGGATGTGCGCGGGCACCGGACGGCGCGGGCTCACCACGCCCGGCTTCACACGGCGCGAGGCGGGAACGGGGGCGCGGGCCTGCGAATCCTCGCCGCGGTGGCACTTCTTGTACTTGTTCCCGCTTCCGCACCAGCAGGGCTCGTTGGGGCCGGGCAGCTTCGCGGGGGGCAGGACGGGCGTGGGGGTCGTGCTCATGGGGGCTCTTATACAGGCGGGAGGATGCGGCAGCCCACCTCGGTGGGATGGTCGATGACCCGGGCGTCTCCGGGCACCCGGCGGAGGGCCCACAACAGGCTCGCGTCGCCTCCCGCCAGACCCAACTCCAACACGCCAAAGAGGGTGAGGGCTCCCCAACCGGAGCCCAGGCCCACCACGGCGGGCAGCACGCCGAGCACCAGGCCGGGCAGGGCCCCCGCCAGCCGGTAGGCACGAGCCGTGAGGGGGATTTCGCAGTGCGCGTAGGGCATCAGCCTCGCCCACTGGATGCCGTACTTCACCTCCCCGGGCCTGGCACCGCCGAGCCGGTAGCCGAGCCCATGCAGCCCCTCATGGACGAAGAAGGACAGCCCGACGAGCGGCCAGAAGAGGAACCCCATCGAGGGCACCGGCAGCTCGTCCCAGAGCCACGCGTGGGGCACGAGGAAGACGGCCCCGGCCGCGAGGAACACGAGCACGGCGAAGACGTTGGCGAAGGCGAAGGGGACGGTCGCGTCGACGGCGGGCGTCGTTGCTTCTGCCTGGACGGTATCGGGCGGTGGGGCTGTCTGCATGGACGCAAGGGCGGGTTCGGTAGCCGGCCCGGGCGCGATGTTACATTGGGTCCCCGTATGACGGCTGACTCCTCCGGGCCGCGGGCCCTGCTTCGGGTAAACAGGAAGCACTTCCTCGTCTGTGCGGCGCTCGTGGTGGGAGGTGCCTTCCTCAAAACCAGGCTCCCCCACATGGGGCTCCCCCTGTACCGCGAGTACGCGTCGCGCGCCGGGGGCTCGCTCCACGCGGAGAATCTCCCCGAGGGGGGCTCCCGCTTCGTCCTGGTATTGCCCGAGGCGCCGACGCCCGCGGCGGTGGCCTGAGCGCTACTCCCCGGGTCTTCCCGAGCGGGGCGGGCCGCTCCTACCGTGCTTCCGCAGCCGTGCGAGCAGGTAGAGCGTGCCGCGCGCCAGCAGCACGAGCAGCGCCACCACCAGCAGGGCCGGCAGGAAGAGCGGAAGGTTTCTCCCGCCCGCTCGCGGAGCCCGCTTCAGTGCAGGGCGGTGAGCAGCCTGCCTCCGAGCGCGACGGCCACGGCGTCCTCCACCAGTCCCGCCACCACGTTGGGCAGGCCCAGCCGTTGCGTCGCGAGCTGGCGCAGCTTGTAGAAGGCGAAGGACGAGGCCACGGCCGCCGCCGCGCCGAGCACGGCCCGTCCGACGGACAATTTCCGGTGGGGCGCGGCCACGGCGGCCCCCGTCATCGCGCCGGACAGGGCCCGAGCCAGCAGCGACGGCGGGGAGATGCGCGCGGGGATCCACGGCGTCTTGTCGGCGGCCAGCTCACCGGCGGCCAGCACCGTCAGCACGCGCGCGACCCGGGGAGACGCGAGCGCATGCGCACGTCCCTCGGGGGCCTCGATGGGCTCCCGCGAGAGTTGTTGGCTGAGCAGGGCGGGCGCGCTGAAGCTCCGCATGCCCGCCAGCACTCCGAAGCCCACGGTCGTCAGCAGTCTGTCCCGTCTCACGCGCTCCACCTCCCGCTCGACACCGCTCAACCGGCGGCCCGAGCCTCGCTGTGAATAGAACTGCACCGGCTTGTGCCCCACCCGTAGCTCCGCGTGCACCAGCTCCTCGGCATCGGGGTGGCGCTCCAGGTGGCCGGTGCGCAGCAGCTCTCTCAGCCGCGCATGGGCCAGGTGATGCCACGCGCGCTGATAGCGCCGCCCCACCAGCTCGAAGCCCACGTAGCTCCACCAGTTGGGGAAGTGGCCCTCTCGCCACGAGGCCTGGATGTGGAAGCGCAGCTCACCGCTCGCGTGGTCCTTGCTCAGGAGGAACCACTCCCGCCCGGCCTCGATGTGTCCCCACAGCGTGTCCAGCCGGAAGCCGAACACCGTGTGCGCCTCCGTCCGCTCCGTGCGGACGGCGCCGATGCGCACCGGGCAGAGGTAGTGCAGCCCCATCGTCTTCAGCTCGAGCATCACCGGGCGTCGCTCCAGCGGAGTGGAGGCGTCGAAGTGCGCGTGCACGATGCGGGGGTCGGAGAAACCGTAGTGGAGGACGGCGTGCTTCAACCTGTCTAAGGCGTCCTCCGCGGACGGCGGGCCCGGGCGAGCTCTCGCGATGACGGCCTGCGACTCCACCTGGCTCCAGCCGTGCTCGAGCGTCATCTCCTCCTCGGCCGCCTCGAAGTTGAGGGGGAGGGTGGTGGCCCGCTCGAGCCGCGCCGTCACCTCGTCCCGCGTCCAGCCCCGCAGCCAGCGCCACTCGACGTCCGTCATCTCAGTCTCCCCGCGCGAGGAAGGTGGGGCCCTGGACGTCATCCGCGCTCTCGTGCTCCTGCTCCATCACGGCCGTCTCCGCATGGATGAAGCCGATGACACCCTCGCCCACGGTGAGGGCCACGGTGTTCACGAAGTCCGTCCAGGTGTTCGTCTGCATGGCCTCGCCGCCCGTGCGGAACCCCAGGTACTTCACCCGCGAGCCCGAGCGTGCCCGGCTGCGGATGTGGAAGATGACGTCGCCCCGCGCATTGCGGTAGGCGCCGAAGGTGATGCGGCCCGCTTCCGGGTGTCCGGTCAGGGTGGCCATGGTGAGGCTCTGTGCATCCCGGTGGATGATGCGCACGTGGAAGGTGCCCGCCCCGCGGATCTTCACCTCCAGCTCGTCGCCCCGCTCGAGCGGCGCGTGGTCCCGCCCGTCCTCGCGCGAGAAGACGACCAGCTCCTCCGGGGCGAGCTCCGCGAAGCGCGAGGCCACCAGCTCCATCAGCTCCGAGGGCGAGCAGGTGCAGCCCTCGATGAGGGCCCAGTAGTCGCGCTGGAGCAGTGGGCCGGCGCCCTCCACGGCGGAGAGCAAGCCGTCCAGCAAGCCATCCCCTGCACCCGTGCCTGCTTCCTCCATCTCGCCGCCTCCCCCGGTCGTCCTCAATATGGTGCGGAGGGCAAGGTTTGGCGCCGGGGCTCCATGAAGTGCCCCGTGAAGTGCCCCGTTCGGGCACGAGGAGGGCGGCATGCAGCAGGACATCAATCCGGCGAGCGAGAGATCGATGCGGGACTACCGGGCCGCGACGGTGATGCGGGCCGAGCACGACGAGGGCTCGTTCACCCGGCTGCTCGAGCAGCAGACGGCGAAGATTCCCTCGGACGTCTTCCTCTTCGCCAGCCTGTGCGCCATGGCCTTCTCGCTGGGCATGGAGCTGGCGCAGCGCACCCGGGCCAGCCGCTTCGTGGGCATGTGGGTGGGGCCCCTGCTCATCATGGGCGTCTACAACAAGATGGTGAAGACGTTCGGAGCGCGGTGAGCCCCGCTCAGCCGGCGCACTGTTCCGTGCGCACCGGGCCGTGGTGCTGCTGGACGCGGTGAGCGTCGAGAGGGTGTCCCGCGTCCTCCAGGCGCTTCGCCGTCCACTTCACCGCCTCGGGCAGGGAGGTGGTGGTGAAGTACGGACACGGCCGCGGGATGAAGTGGAGCACGAGGCTCGCCGCCAGTTGCATCAGGGGCGAGGTGATGACGGCGGCACAACCCAGCAACCGCGCGCGGAACAGCGCGTCGTACTGCCTCGAGAACGCCGTCAGCTTCTGGCGATGCTCGGCCGTCATCATCCGCACCTGGCGGGTATCGAGGATGAGCACGCACTTCTCTTCCCGCGCCAGGTAGCCGAGGAGCTGGGAGAAGTGCTCCTCCTGCTGCTGGAGCGAGGGTTGTCCCACGAACCGCGCCACCAGCAGGGGCCATTGCGAGTCGTCGATGCTGATGAAGTCCGAGGTGCCCATACCGTGAGGCGTATTTCTCGGGCATCGCGCGGCCGCCGTCAACGGACCGGGCCGTTATATTGCGGCGGGGGCGGACGCCGGGCCTGCCCCGGACCCGGCCCGAGGAACACAAAAGACATGCGCTACTTCGAGGACTTCCAGGTGGGCCAGGTGCACGAGCTCGGCTCGTACGAGGTGACGCGCGAGGAGATTCTCGCGTTCGCCCGGCAGTACGACCCGCAGCCCTTCCACCTCGACGAGGAGGCTGGCCGTCAGTCCATCTTCGGCGGCATCATCGCGAGCGGCTGGCAGACGGCCGCCATCTGCCACCGGCTGCTGGTGGGCTCGCTGCTGGCGGACTCCTCCAGCATGGGCTCGCCGGGCCTGGACGAGCTGCGCTGGCTGCGCCCGGTGCGCCCCGGGGACACGCTCTCCGCGCGCATCGAGGTGCTCGAGGCCACGCCCTCGCGCAGCAAGCCGGATCGCGGCTCGGTGCGCACGCGCATGGAGGTCCGCAATCAGCAGGGCGAGGTGGTGATGACCGAGAACGCCCTCGTGCTGTTCCGCCGCCGCGCCCCGGCCCCCTGACGCGGTTTTCCGCGGACGGGGTTGTCATGGAAGTCCGGCCAATCGTGTCAGTCCCGGGTGCTACGTAGGTGGCTCACAGGGGGACGGACATGACGCACGCTACTTCCACGCTCTCGCGCTCACTGGCGCAGCTCGAGCAGTTTCGCGCTCCGCTCTCGCAGGTGCTGCCCCGGCTGCGCTCGGCCGGACGGGTGGGGCTGCACGCGGGCGGATTGATGTCCGCCTGGGCCAGCGCGCTGCCCGTCGATGGGGTGGACCTCGCCTTCTTCAAGAACAGCTTCGCGGGCGCCATGGCGTTGCACGCGCGCGTGCTGGCGGACCCGGACAAGCGCGAGGCCCTGGCCCAGGCCGAGCGGGAGGACCTCTTCACGCTGCCGGTATTCCTCGCCTCGGTGCTCCCGGACCTCTGGCGCATCCGCTCCAAGCAGCGCGAGGAGCGCCAGCGTCTGCCGGTGGAGCCGCGCGACGTGTTTCCCTATCCGGACTACTACCTCAACGACTTCCACAACCAGGCCAACGGTGGGCTGTCGCTGCGCTCGGCGCTGACGTACGAGTGGCAGATCCGCCTGCTCTTCATGGGCGCCAACCGGCTCATGCGCCAGGGGCTCATCGACCAGATTCCCGAGGGGGATTACCTGGACGTGCTCGACGTGGCGTGTGGTCCGGCGACGTGGCTGGGCCAGGCGTGGGCGCAGAACCGGAGGCACCGCTACACGGGAATCGATCTCTCGCCGTCGTACCTGGAGGCGGCCCGGCTGCTGCGCCGCAAGGCCACGCTCCTGCAGATGAACGCCGAGCGGATGCTGCCGGAGTGGACGGGCCGCTTCGACCTCGTCACCTGTATCTGGCTCTTCCACGAACTGCCGGGGGAAGCCATGGAGTGCGTGGCCGCGGAGATGGCGCGGGTGCTCGAGCCGGGCGGGACGCTGCTCTTCATGGACGCCATCCAGGAGGCGGATGCCACCGAGGAGGAGCAGGGGGCCTTCCGGCACTTCCAGGTGTATTTCAACGAGCCCTACTTCGAGGACTACACGCGCACGGACCTGCCGGAGCTCTTCGCTCGCCACGGCCTGCGCGTGGAGCGGACGGAGCGCTGGTTCATGTCCAAGCTCCTGACGCTGCGCAAGGAGGAGTAGGGCAGGCGAGGGAGCACCCGGGCCCCGAGCGCGCGGGGCGGCTCTTCGGCTAGGGTTCGAGGGGTGAAGCGAATCTCGTACCGGAAGATGGGGCTGCTCAGCGCGCTGTATTTCGTGCAGGGCCTGCCCTATGGCTTCCAGACCACCGCGCTGTCCGTGTACCTGCTCACGCAGGGGTCGACGGTGATGGTCGTCTCCAGCCTGGGGTTGCTGGCGGCCCCCTGGTCGGCCAAGGCGCTGTGGGCGCCGCTGGTGGACCGCCATTTCTCGGAGCGGATCGGCCGGCGCAAGTCGTGGATATTGCCCATGCAGGCGGGGTTGGCGGCCACGTGCGCGGTGGCGGCCTTCGTCCCGGTGGGCAGCGCGTTGCCGCTGCTGCTCGGCCTCGTCTTCCTGATGAACCTCTTCGCGGCCACGCAGGACATCGCGGTGGACGGCTTCGCGGTGGACCTGTTGGAGCCGCACGAGCTGGGCTGGGGCAACACGGCGCAGGTGGTGGGCTACAAGCTGGGCATGCTCACCGGCGGCGGGCTGCTGGTCTGGGCGAGCGACATCATCGGCTGGCGCGGACTCTTCCTGGCCATGGCGCTCCTGTCGCTGGCGGTGTTCGGGGTGGTGGCCCTGGCGCGCGAGCCCCGGAGGGCGGTGGACGCTGACGCCACGCGCGGCGAGCAGCTCACCTGGTCCGACTTGAAGGACCGGCTCCTGGCCGCGGTGCGCCTGCCCGGGACGGGCTGGATGCTGCTCTTCATCGGCACCTACAAGCTCGGCGAGACGCTGGTGGACGTGCTCTTCAAGCCCTTCCTCGTGCAGGAGGGCATCACGGCCTCGCAGATCGGCCTGTGGGTGGGGACGTGGGGCCTGGTGGCCTCGCTGCTCGGCTCCTTCGTGGGAGGGTGGCTCACCAGCCGGATGCCCATCCTGGGCGCGGTGGCGCTCGCCGCGTGTCTGCGCGTGTTCCCCCTGGGCGGCGAGTGGTGGCTGGCGACGTATGGGATTTCGGCGCGCGGCGTCATCTCCGTCACCGTGGCCGAGCACTTCTTCGGCGGCATCCTCACCACGGCGATGTTCGCGTTCATGATGTCGCGGGTGGACAAGCGGATTGGGGCCACGCACTACACGCTGCTGGCGAGCGTGGAGGTGCTGGGCAAGACACCGGGTGGGCCGCTCGGGGGCTTCCTGAAGTCGAGGCTGGGCTGGAGCTATGCGCAGCTGTTCCTGCTCGGCACCGTGCTCTCGGTGGCCTTCATCGGGCTGCTGCTGCCGGTGCGGCGCTCGGCGCCCGCGCCCGAGCCCCAGCCCGCCACCCCTCTGGTGTAGGACGCCTGCCCCCAGGTGGCTCCCCGGCCGCTGGGGGACGGGGCGGACAGAAGCTGGCACGCCGGGCTGGATTCCGTTACCTGCTCGCGTTCCGGGGCGGCCCCGGGTGTAACCGCCCGCCCCTCGCGCGTATATAGGGGCCCCGGCAGTACAGAGGAGTGACATGGACGCGAAGAAGAAGGTCGGAGTCATTGCGGCGGTATTCGGGCTGGCCGTGGCCGTGGTGCCCTGGCTCCTGCCGACGGGCCCGAGCTCGGGGCTGGACGCGGCGCGCTTCCTGGATGCGGGCAACCTCGCGCTCGGCGCGGCGGTGGTGTTCGCCGGGGGCCTGCTCACCGCGATGACTCCGTGCGTCTATCCGCTCATCCCCATCACCGTGTCCGTCTTCGGCGCGCGCAAGGCCGAGGGCCGGGGCAAGGCGCTGGTGCTGACGAGCTCGTACATCGTCGGCATGGGCGTGGTGTTCAGCGGGCTGGGCGTGCTGGCGGCGAAGACGGGGCAGGCCTTCGGCTCCATGTTGGGCAGTCCGGTGGTGGTGACGGGGCTGGCGGTGTTCCTCCTGGCGCTGGCCACGTCCATGTTCGGCGCCTTCGAGCTGGCGCTGCCCCAGGGGTTGCAGCAGCGGCTCAACTCGGTGGGCGGCGCGGGCCTCACGGGCGCCTTCCTCATGGGCAGCGTGTCCGGCTTCCTCGCGGCCCCGTGCACTGGCCCGGTGCTCACCGGCCTGCTGGCCTTCGTGGCGAAGTCGCAGAGCACGGTGCTCGGCGCGGCGCTGCTCTTCATCTACGCGCTTGGCATCGGCGTGCCCTTCTTCCTCATCGGCGTCTTCACCGTGCGCCTGCCCCGGGGCGGCGTGTGGATGGAGTGGGTGAAGAGCGTGCTGGGGATTGTGCTGGTGGCGCTCGCCATCTCCTACCTGAAGGACGGTTTCCCGGCGGTGGGCGGGGTGGTGAAGGGCGTGGCCGAGCAGCTCGGCCGCACGCCGGGCACGGCCATCGCCGTGGTGCTGGCGGTGCTGGGCGTGCTGCTGGGCGCCATCCACCTGTCCTTCAAGGAGGGGGCGCGCGACTTCACCCTCAAGGGATTCGGCGTGGCGCTGGTGGTGGTGGCCCTGGTGATGCGCGGCGGGGCCATGGACACCAAGAGCGTGGGCTCGCTGTGGGTGGCGCTCGGCGTGGTGGACAAGCCGAAGGCGCCCTCCTTCGAGTGGCACGCGGTGCTGCCGGCCAAGGGCAGTGGCTTCTCCGCCGAGTCCTTCGAGCAGGTGCTGGCCCGCGCGAAGAGCGACGGCCGGCCGGTGATGATCGACTTCTTCGCGGACTGGTGTGCGGCCTGCAAGGAGCTGGACCGCGAGACGTACCCGGCCACGGAGGTCATCTCGGAGTCGGGGCGCTTCGTCACCGTGAAGGTGGACGCGACGAACAGCGACGACGCCCTGGACGCGCTGATGGAGCGCTTCGGGGTGGAGGGCCTGCCCACGGTGGCCTTCATCTCCTCCAACGGGGAGGTGCTGCGCGCCCCGAGGGTGACGGGCTTCCTCGAGCCGCGCTCCTTCGTGGTGGAGATGAAGAAGGTCAACTAGCCGCTGGCAGGGAGGCCGTCGCCGCTTGGGCGGCGGCGTTGATGTCCGGGGTCTCCAGCACGCGCTTCGTGGCCCCCTGTCGAGCGACCTGGAGCATGGCCCGCCCGACCTGCTCCGTCGTCGTCACGTGCTTGCGGAAGAGCACCCGCAGGACGGGGTAGAGCCACCCCAGGAAGCGGTAGGTGGTCCTGTACAGGCCCGTCCGCGAGACGATGCCGTGCAGCGGTTGGATGTACCCGGGGCGGAACATGTACGCCGCCTTGAAGGGGAGCTTCAGCAGGGCGTTCTCCGTCTCGCCCTTGACCCGGGCCCACATGGAGAAGGCCTTGCCGGTGCTGTCGGTGCCCTCGCCCGACACGTAGATGAACGTCATGCCGGGGTTGAGCCTGGCCAGACTCCGGCCCGCCGCCAGGGCGATGTCGTACGTCACCGCCCGGTAGTCCTGCTCGCTCATCCCCGCGGCGGACACGCCGAGGCAGAAGAAGCACGTGTCGTAGCCCGTGAGCTCCTTCTCCACGGTGGAGAAGCCGGTGAGCTCCTTGTGCGCGAGCTCGCGCAGCTTCGGGTGCTGCTGTCCCGTCGCGTTGCGCCCCACGGTGAGGACCTGCTCCACGCCCGGGTCGAGCAGGCACTCGCGCAGGACGCCCTGGCCGACCATGCCGGTCGCGCCAAAGAGAATGACCTTCATGGTGTGGCTCCTGGGTTCACGCCGCGGGGGCGTCAGTTCAGCTTCGTGGAGACGATAGGGTCCTGCGCCCCCGTCTTCCAGGGAAGTTGTGGCCACCAGCGCTCGAGAGCTGGAGGGGCCTCGGGCTCGACGCTCTGGCCCGGCTTCGGCACGAGCACCGGCTGCCCGCTCTGCGCGGCCGCCGCGAGCACCCGCTCGATGGGCTCCGTCCAGCCATGGGGGGCGAGGGTGAACAGCCCCCAGTGCACGGGCAGCAGCACGCGCCCGCGCACCCACTGGTGGGCGAGCACCGCCTGCTCGGGGCCGATGTGCCAGTCGGGCCAGGCGCGGTTGTATTGGCCCACCTCGATGAGCGTCACGTCGAAGGGCCCCAGGCGCGCGCCGATGTCCTTCATCGCGGGAAAGAGTCCCGTATCCCCCGAGTAGTACGCGCGGTGCCGGGGGCCGAGCAGCGCGTAGCCGGCCCAGAGCGTGGCGTCCTTGTCGAGGCCGGTCCGCCCCGACGCGTGGCGCGCTGGCGTGGCGACGAGCTCGAGCCCGCCCACCCGCGTGCGCTCCCACCAGTCGAGCTCGGCGATGTGCGCCTCGGGTATCCCCCAGGACGCGAGGTGCGCACCGACTCCGAGCGGCACGACGAAGGTGGTGTCCCAGTCCTTCATGGCCAGCAGGGTCCGGTAGTCCAGATGGTCGTAGTGGTCATGGGAGATGACCACGGCGTCCACCTTGGGCAATTCCTCCAGCGCGATGGGCGGTGCGTACCAGCGGCGCGGGCCGATCCACGTCAGCGGAGAGGCGCGCTCGCTCCACACGGGGTCCGTCAGGACGCGGAAGCCGTCGAGCTCGATGAGCGACGAGGAGTGTCCGAGCCACGTGACGCGCAGGCCGGTGGCCGGGGGCGTCTCCCAGCGCCGGTGGTCGCCCGGGACGGTGGGGACGGGCTCGGAGGGGCTCACGTCGGGGCTCGCGTCGAACATGCCCGTGAAGGAGCCCCAGATGTCGTTGTAGAGCGGCTGGGGGTTCTCGAAGTGGCTGTCCTGCCACTGGGGGGAGTGCTCCATCCGCTCCCGCCGTGCGCCCTCGGCGCGGTGCCCGAACGCCGCGCGGGCCTGGGCCAGGACGAGGGTCAGCGCGAGGGCCAGCAGCGCTCCGGCCCACCAGGCCACGCGGGCCACGCGGCGCCCCAAGCTCATGCTCTTCACGGATGTTCTCCAGCGGGGCCTGGCCCGCGTGCACGTCCAGCGGCAGGCTACCAGCGCCCGCGCCGCCCCGGGGGCCCCTGGGGCCGTTACCGGACGGAGTCGCCGGCCACCGCCGCCGGGGCGTTGTTGCCCTTGAGGAACTCGAGCGCCTTGTCCAGCACCTCGTCCTGCCCGGACTGGAGGCCCTGGAGGGTCGGCCGCACGAAGACCTGGGGCCTCAGGCCCACCCGCTGCAGCTGGCGTCCATCCAGGTGCCGCACGTCGTGGCCGGTGAACACCAGGGAGATGCCGCCCGGCAGCACCAGGTCCGTCACGTCACCGTTGGCGCCCGCGCTGGGGCTGCCGATGAAGGTGGTGCCGTTGGCCGCCTCGAAGAAGAGGCCCGAGTGCTCGGACTGGCTGATGGCCCGCTCGTCGATGAGCATCACCGTGCGGCCGCGGTACAGGGGCACGTCGGCCCGGGGCAGCTCCTGGAAGAACTTGGAGCGCACGTTCGCCTCCTCCTCGGAGACGGCCGTGAGGACGTTGCGCTCGAACACCGCGCCGTAGCGCGCCTTGCGCGTGTTGAGGTACGGCACGATGGCCCAGGCCGTCCCCTTCGGGTAGCCGCGCATGTCGAAGACAATGGCCTTCGTGTTCTTCAGCTTCTCGAACAGGCCCGCCACCTCGGACGTCTGCAGGCGCGTCAGGTCCACGTAGCCGATGTTGTCCGGCAGCAGGCGCCAGGCCTCGCCCTTCGGGGGCTTCTGGAAGGACTTCAGGCTCCGGGTGAAGCGCACCTGCTTGAGCTGGCCCGAGGCGTCGCGCACGCCCAGCGTCCCCTGGGAGCCCTCGGGCCCGGACATGGCCTGCCGCATCAGCTTGTAGCGCAGGTGCGCGGGGTGCGAGGCCGTGACGTAGGGCTTGAGCTCCTCCATCCGCTGCGCCAGCGGCTTGCCGTCGAGTGTCTCGACCACCTGTCCCGGCACCAGGCCCGGGGCGGCCTCCGCGTCCCTCACGCCCGCCACCACCGGCTTGCCCTCGAGCTCCATCACCTCGAAGGGCGCCGGCACGCCCGCCAGGCCCCGCTTCTCCAGCTCGGGGTGGCCGCGCACGCCCGTGTGCCCGTCCTGCACCAGCGTGCTCATCTCCGCCACCGCGAGCGCGTACTCCGCGGCGTCCTTCGCCTTCTCGAACTTCGGCAGGAACGTGGTCAGCGCACCATCCCAGTCCCGGTCCAGCAGGTGCTTGTACGGGTAGAAGAGCTGGATGACGTTCCACATCCGGAAGAGCGCGAGCAGGCGGTACTCGCGCTTGGGGTAGAGCATGTCCGCGTACTGCTCGTCCGGCTGCCACCGGGCCGGGGGCAGCTCGGCCGCCTCGCGCGCCTTGCCCTTCTTCGCCGGCTTCTTCACCAGCTCGAGCGCCTTCTGGAGCGTCTCGTCCTTGCCCTCCGAGCGCGTGCGCCTGGGCAGCACCGCGTCCACGCGCAGGGGCATGCCCAGCTCGCTCAGCCGCACCACCGCCGTCAGCCCGGCGCCGAGCTCCACCTTCGTCGTGTTCACCACCGCGCCGTCGTCCAACCGGCCCTCGCTGACGAGCTGCGCCAGCCCCGCGGCCTTCAGGGTGAGGACGCGCGGGTCCACGGACGACTTGTCATCCAGCAGGAAGACGACGGGGCGCGCCTTGCCCTCGCCCTTGGGGGAGATGCGCTGGCCCGCCGAGGTGAGGAAGGACATGGCGTAGCCGCCGCTCGAGGACATGGACTGCGGGCGGTAGCCCGACTGGTACACCGAGCGCTCCCCCGGGACATCCAGCTCCTGGGTGAGCAGGAACGGCAGCACGTCCCCGAGCACCGTGCTCATGCTCCAGGTGGTGCGCTCGTCCAGCCCGCGGGCGCGCAGGTCGACGATGACGGCCTTGGCCTTGCCGAGGTCCGCGCCCAGGCCCGCGGGATTCTGCGCGGTGCGCAGGTCCAGCACGAGCACGTCCTTGCCCTCCCAGCCGCGGGGCTCGCGCAGCGTGGGCGCCTTCTGCGCGGCTTCCTTCTGCTCGTCCGGGCGCAGCACGCGCGTGGCCGGGTCCCTCAGCGCGTCCAGCATGTCCTGCACGGCCGCGGCGTAGGCGGCGCGGTCCTTCGCGCCCTCCACCTGGGGAATGGCCTTCACGAGGGCGAGGTCCCAGTCGACGTCCTTGTAGGCGAGGTACGGATGGCGGTAACGCACCTGGCCCCACAGGCGGGCCAGCCGGTCCAGACGCTCCTCCCGGGAGGGGAGGGGGGCGGGAGCGGGCTCCGCCGCCGACGCGGTCAGGGCGACGAGGCCGAGGGCCAGGGCGAGACTCGTGACAAGGGTACGCAGCATGTACCTTCCAGGGGGAAGAAGAGCCCAGGGGGGAAGAAGAGCGCGGAGCCTCAAGGGTAACGCACCACCCCACGTCTCCCGAAGCGGGGAGTGGGGCTTGGAGTGTGGGCGGCACGCCCGAAGCCCTGCCTGCCCGCACCCGGTGTACGTGCGGGCGGCGGGGGTGTGAACCATTTCACAGCAACGCAGTGAGCCGGCTCACAGCGCTGGGAGCCGGCTGGTGAGAAGGTGCTTTCAGAACACGGGGGACCGGTTCGGCGAGGCGAGGGGGACTTGCACCGCGAACCGATCAACCCTCGGGAGGCGCCTTTGCAGTCGAGGGGGGAGGCGCCTCCAGTTTCCGCGAGGTCCGGGGGGGCACGCGGGATTCTACGTGGCCCGCTTCTTGATGCCGGGGGGCATCGGGGAGCGGGCCGCGCTTTTTTCCGAGGGGGGCAGTCATGAGGATGCGCTGGAGGCCGCGCGTGAGGCGGCTGCGCTCCACGGCCCGTTGGCGCAGGTCGAATTCAAGGCCTGAAGCCCGGTCGCCGGGTCTCCGTCACTCCAGTGAGCCGTAGGCGCACGAGTCCGGCCGGAGAGCCCCGCCCGGCGGGGGCCTACTCCTTCCACGTGATGCGGAACGTGGCCTCGCCCGAGGCGCTGGAGGCGAGCGTCACCGAGAGCCCCGGGGTGCCCACCTTGTCCAGCGCCTCGGTGAGCAGGCCCCGGAAGTAGCCGGTGCTCAGCGCGTGGTTGAACCACAGCTCGTAGGTGCTCGGCCCCACCTTGCGCAGGCGCGTCTCGGTGTAGTTGTTCGCGCTGCGGAAGTTGCGGCTCATCCGCTCGAGCGTGCGGTGCGGCCCGATGACGCGCGTCACCGAGTACACCGCCTTGCCCATCAGCGTCTCCCGGTAGGCGCTCATGAAGGCCCGGCCCAGCTCGAAGCCGGCCTCGTCCCGCGACAGGCCCGGCCAGCGCTGCCCGGTGATGAAGCCCATGACCGCGGAGTACGTCTCGATCGGGTACGCCGGCAGCAGCGCCTGGCCCGGGTCGACGCCCAGTGCCGCCAGCCCGGTGCGGTGTCCGGGCGAGATCGGCTGTCCCAGCACCCGGAGCAGGCTCTGCATCGTGTAGTCGAAAACCAGCTTCTGCTTCACGGCGAGCAACCTACCACTGCCCGCGCGGGGGCTCATCGCGCGCCGCGCCTTGTGTCAGTAGACGATGCAGTCGAACTTTTCGATGACGGCCCGGAGCTGAGCCTCCGTGGTCCCCAGTCGCTTGGCCACCGAAGGGGCATGGTACGTCAGCGCCCTGGTCGAAGGAGGGTGGGTGTGCAACTCCTCGATAACGACGCTACCAAAGCGCTCCGGCCACTTGACGCTGCGTAGTTCAGGAGCCCGTTCTATGGGATCCAGGAAGGTGAAGCACGGCCATCGAGGAAATTTGAGAGTGCGGGTGTCACAGCCATGGACGCGGCACCCATCCAGGCGCGCTTCGGAGAAATCGCAAGCCTCAATGCCGCCGTGCTCCCTGCCGGGCGTTTGTGGGTACCGATGACCGAAATCGCACCCCGACAGCCGCCCGATAAACCGGCAGCCCACCAAGAACGCACGCGACCAGTCATGGTTGTTCAGCTCCTGCTTCACCTCGAAGGTGCAGTCGACAAACCGTGATCCTGCAAGGATATGGAGGCGCTTGGAGGACACCTTCAGGACGACGGTGCAGTGGCTCAGCGTCAGGTTTGGACCAAGAAAATAGAGGGAGCCTTTGTCGGTTAGTTCCAGCCGCTCGTTGTCGATTTCCTTGTCCTCGATCAGGACGTTCTCAAGCCACTCCATCTGCGCGCCTCTCAGAAGGTGATCATCCGGAAGAACTCGCTCGCCATGCGCCTGCCATGTCGCGCCAGATTCGACTCGGTGCCGGAAAGAATCTCGTACTGACGGCCTGTCTTCAGGTCAACCACGTCGACGCCTTGGTGGTTCCATTTGAGAATCCCGCGGAATTGTTCTTCCACCTTGCTGTGGACAAACCGCCCTCGAGCCTCGCGCTCCAAGAGGCGCGCTAGCCAGTGTCTCCCCCTGTTCGTCGCGTCTTTGATGGCGGCCCTCTCATTGGGGGAAAGTTCGTGCGGCCCCCATTCCTTCGCCGCCTTGGCGACCACCTCTTGGATCTGGTCCCCCACCTTGTCCTGGGCGGGGATGTCCGCGAGTGATTGGCCTCGTCGCAAGTGCCATCTTTGGCTATCATTGAGTTCCACCTGCTGGTTGCCGCCCCGGTGGCGGATGACCGTACGGGCCGAGCGGCCTCCCGGGGCCTGTCCCGCCGCACTGCCTGGCGCCTTCTTGAACATCACCACGGCCAGGGGGCCCTGGGGCGAGGTGGCCACCGTCTCCGCCACCGCCACGGCTCGAGCCAGCGCACTCTCCTGCGCCAGGGCCGTCTCCTCGGCCACGTCGGGCGCCAGGGCTGCGGCTCCGCCCTGCGCCTCCCACTGCGCCCCGGCCAGATTGTAGCCCGGCAATGACTTCACCCGCGCCACCACCTCGCCCAGCGTGCGCCCCGCGAGCGTGGACACCGCCAGAATCAGCGTCCGCGCCGCGTCCTCCCCCAGCACCCGGCCGAACTCCTCGCCCGCCGCGCGCAACTCCTCGAAGGTGGTGGCCTCATGGGCAGCGTTTGCCATGCGGGCCCAGCCGTCCATCAGCCCGTACACCGTCTCCAGCCCCAGCCAGCCCATCAGAATCACCGTCAGGCTGGCGGCCAGCAGCTTGGTCGTGGGCTCGGGCACTACCCACAGCATGCAGTACAAGGCCACCGTCCAGACGGCCATGGACACGAGCGCCTGGGCGTTGAGCTGGCGACCCAGAGCCTGCTGCGTCTCCTCCAGCACGCGGCCAAAGGCCAGGGCCAGGGCGAAGGTGCGCCGATCATCCGTGCGCAGGTACGGCCCATCGTCCAGCAAGCCCAGGCAATCGCCTCCGCCTTGGGACTCGCACCAGTGCAGGTACTGCTGCTTGAGGGCTTCCTCCGCCTCGGGAGTGAGGGACACCGGGCCCTCCTGTTTCGCCGGCACCAGGGTGTAGCCCCGGCCGGCGTACGTCTCCAGGTTCCACTCTCCCGCGCTCTCCACCGTCTCCACCTCCTGCGCCTGCTGCTTGGACATGTGCAGCAGCTCCAGGGCGGCCTGGCGTGGAGTACGACGCCCCAAACGCACATCCTCACTGAGGCGTTGGAAGGCCCGCTGGAACTCCGCCGTGCGGATGGGCACCGGGCGGGGGGCGACGGCACCGGGCTCCAGGAAGCCCACCTCGTACACGGTGGCCGCCCCGAGGTCGGGCTCCGTCGTGCGCTCCCTGGGTGCCGGTGGGGGAGTGGGCGACGAATAGCGGTAGCCCGGTGTGAGGCCTCCCCACGGGGCCCTCGTGGCGCAGGCGGCCTGAACGAAGAAGAAGAGGAGGAACCAGGCCCCCAGCGCGGGGCGCCACTGCGCGCCGGGGAGGCGTGGGCGGGGAAGACGAGGGAACACAGCACACCTCCAGCGGACCACACAGACCCCACTCCGGTTTTGCTGGATTCAACGGGAGTACGGGGGGCGGGTCAAGCTGTGAGGTTGGGAACCGCGGGGGGACTTGATAGGTTTCCTGGAGGCGCGAGCAGCGCGCTACGGGAACGTCACGCGAAAGCGGGAAGGCGGCTCAAAGGCGGTTCAGTCATCCTCGTCGTCGGGCAGCCGGCCCCGCGCGGCCATGACGCGATCGATCATCAGCTCGTGCAGCGCATGGAGCGGACGCGCGACGTGCTCGCCCTCGAGGAGGGAGAGGGCCGCGGCGATGGCCTCCACGGTGGACATGGCGTGGGGGTGGGGCGAGCGGCGCAGGCGCCGGGCATCCGGAGGGGGCGGCGGCAGGGCGAGCCCCGGCAGACGGCTGAGCGCGGGCAGGCGGTGGTACATGCGCCGCGCCTGCGCCCAGTTGCCATCCAGCACCACCACCCGCTCGGGCGGGGGCGTGCCGGGCGGAGGCGGCTGGGCATCCGGGAAGAGCAGCCAGGTGCCCGGGGCCTCGAGCACGGAGGGCTCGAAGGGCTGACCCGGGGCGCCATAGGTGAGGATGCGGCAGTGGGTGAGCGCGAGCCCCGCCAGCCGGGCGGTGTTGGTGGACTTGCTCGCCTCCTTGCTGTGGCGGATGACGAGGAAGTGGGTGCGCGTCTCGAGCCGAGGCACCTCGGCGCACAGGCACAGCGCGGTGGGCAGGTAGCAACCGGGACAGCGGCCGGCGAGATCCGCCGGGGTACGAGACCTCATTTGCCCTGACGATAACGCTGCATCAGCTCGCGGGCTTCGCGCAGCTTCGTCTCGACGAAGCGGTCCTCCGCGTCCATCTCCTCGTCCGTCTCCAGGGCGAGGTGGAAGAGGGCCGACAGGCTGGCCGGGTTGACGTCGAGCCACTCGGCGGTGCGATCCAACACGTTGCGGCGGCGGCCGGCGAAGGTCTCGGGGCTCTCGTCGGGCATGCAGCGGCACACGCGCGCCGAGTCACTGCCCACGTCCACGTAGAGCCCGAGCACCTCGGTGTCCAGCTCGGTGGCGATGGCGGCGGCGGCCTCGGAGACATGGGCGGCGAGCGCGTGCGCGGCGGAGCGCTCGGTCATGGAGCGCACCAGGTACACGCGCCAGCCCGCCTCGCCGAGCGTCCCGGCGGCCTCGAGCGGAGCGAGCTCCGCGGGAGGGGCGGAGATGCGCGTGAGCACGCGGCGCACGGGTGCCTCGATGTGCTCGAGCTGGGCGCTCGAGGTCGGGCAGAAGAAGACGACGCGGTACTCACGGCTATCGACGGAGGGTTCCATTCGGGGACTGCTCCCGTGGACGCGAACGGGGTCAAGAAAGAGGACCACTCCCCCAGCCCCGAGCGCAAGCGGGTATTTGAGGGGGGGCGGGCGGACTGCTACACGGGAGGCATGTCCATCACGCTCTATATCAAGAACGGTTGAACGGGTTGTAAGTCAGCGCGGGAGTTTCTCGCGCAAAAGCAGGTGCGGGCGGAAGTGCGGGAGTTGGTGAAGAAGCCGCTGAGTGAGGCGGAGGTGCGGGCGCTGGCGGCGAAGCTGGGGGGAGTCCACCCGCTGATAGCGCCCAAGAAGAAGGGAGAGCTGGGGGGGATGGGGGAGGAGGAGCTGGTGAAGCACCTGGCGGCGAACCCGAACCACGTGCGGCGGCCGCTCTTCGACACGGGGAGTCAGGTGCTGGGAGGCTTCACCGCGGAAACAAGGGCCGCCCTCGAAAAACAACTGAAGTAGGCCCCAGGCCTCCGTTCCATGGGTCACCCCGTACCCGTGGGCACTGGAGTCACCTGTGCAGGCGCGCGGGGCGCACTGGCGACCCAGACGCCGGAGACGAGGACGATCACCCCGCCGAGCAGGCTGAGGGAGCCGAGGGCCTCGCCGAAGACGAGCAGGCCGGCGAGGGCGGCGGTGAGGGGCTCGAGGTAGGTGAGGGCGCCGGCGGCGGCGGTGGGGATGCGGCGCAGTCCGGCATTGAACAGCGTGTTGCCGACGAGTCCGCACAGGACGGCGCCCGCGGCGACGAAGAGGAGGCGGGAGTCGAGGGCGGGGGGCAGGGCCGAGCGTCCGAAGACGAGCAGGAGGGCGAGGGCGGAGAAGGGGGAGTGGAGGGCGGTGATGGCCAGGGGCGAGTACGCGCGGGCGGCTTGCTTCGAGGCGAGCACGTTGACCATGAAGAACAGGGCACTGGCACCGCCGAGCACCGCGGTCCAGGGGTCCGCCATGCCCTGGGGCGCGCCGAGCAGGAGCGCGAGCCCGGCGAGAGTGAGGGGCGCGCCGAGGATGGCGCGGGAGGAGCGGGGCTCGCGCAACACCCACGGGGCGGCGAGGGCGATGAGGAGGGGGGCGAGGTAGTGGGTGAGGACGGCGACGGCGACGGGGCCGCGCTGGACGGCGGCGAAGAAGAGGGCGCAGTTGGCGGCGTCGCACAGGGCGAGGACGGCGAGCGCGAGGGTGGCGCGGCGGTCGCGGAGGGCCTCCCGGCGCCAGACGAAGGGGGCGGGGAGGGAGGTGAAGGCCATGGCGAGGAACGCGCACTGGATGCCGGAGAGCCCGGCGGGCCGCAAGAACAGGGACCAGCACCCCCAGAGGGTGGCCCCGAGCGCGACCATGACGAAGGACCTCACGTGGACTCCCGGCGGGCCAGGGCACCCGGGCCCCAGCGAGGGCGCGCAGAGTAACCGAGAGCCGCCGGGGCCGCGCGGAAGAGTCTCCGGAGCGCCCGCCGGCCTGCCTGGCGGAGGAGCGGGCGGAGCCGCTCAGCCGATGCGGCCGATTTCGGCGCCGCGCTCGTAGACGGTGATGGGGCCGTCCTCGGAGACGTTGATGGCGACGCCTCGGAAGCTGGCGCGCCAGGCGGCGAGCATGCGGGAGCCGGGCATGCTGGGCTCGCGCACGCCGAGCCGGGCGATCTCCTTGGGGCTGGAGATCATGCAGGCGATGTCCACCACGGCGCCGTCCTTGTCGAGCACGACGGCGCCATCGGTGGCGGCGGCGGCGGTGATGACCTGGCGCTGGGCCCAGACGGAGATGTTCTGGCCGCGGAGGCTGCGGCGCAGGTGGGAGTTGGCGGCGAGCGGGTGGCCGTGGTCGGGGATGAGGTCGGTGAGCTCCTGGCGGGACTCGAGCAGGCAGAAGAGGGCGCCGACGCGCTCGTAGGACAGATCGATGGCGGCGCGGAGCACGCCGATGACGACGTCCTCGCGGAAGCGGGCGGAGAGCCGCTCGTGGAGGGCCTCGTAGTCGAGCACGCGCCAGTGGCCGTGGCTCTTCTGGAAGACGGAGCCCTTGCCGCTGAGGATGAAGAGATCGCCCTCCGGGGAGGCCACGAGCGCGACGTCATGGGGGGCGTTGGCGAGCACGGCCTGCACGGGGACGAGCGTCTCGTGGGGGGCGTAGCGCAGGGCGGCGTCGTTGCGGTCCACCTCGGTGAGGGAGATGAAGCCGACGATGCTGCCGGAGTTCATGCTGCCGAGCAGGGCGACGCGGCGGCCGTCGACGACGGTGCGGATCCACTTCTCGCGCAGCAGGGCGTTCTCGATGGAGATGCCGCCGGGCAGGGGGATGAACTTGCTCTGCAGCTTCTGGACGAGCTTGGACGTCTTTCGGGCGATGACGAGGCAGTGGCGGATGTTGCGGCCCTCGTAGGTGAGGGCCATGGAGTCCTCCATGGCGCGCACCCAGTTGGACATTTTATGGGGCCGGTAATTGAGGAAGCGGGCGACGGCGCGGCGCAGGCGGGTCTGCTCGAGCGAGGCCCAGTGCTCATCCAGCGGCCAGGCGGCGGTGACGTGGGTCAGGTCGTCGTTGAAGACGCGGCAGAAGGAGCGGGCGAAGTGGCTGTCGCTGGTGCGCACGGGGCGGCGCAGATCGACGAGGAGGCCGGCCTGGGGGGCGGGCTGGCCGAAGTAGAGGAGGGCGGCGAAGCGGCGCTCGTCGAGCGGGAGCACCTTGGGCGAGAGGGCGGCGCGGGGGCCGAGCTCCTCCACGAGCGAGGCGAGCTCGGCCGAGGACAGCGAGGTGGTGGTGCTGCCCGGGAAGATGTCCTTGAAGGCGGTGGCCAGCGAGGCGAGTGCATCGACGATGACCAGGGGCCTGCGCGTTCGCATCGAGGCCATTGTAGTCAGGTCGCGAGACCGTCCCTCAAGGAGATTGGCCTCACCCGCCGAGCGCGACGGCTGCGGGGGCGGGCTGCTCGGGCTCGGGGGAGACGAGCGACTTGCCCTCCCAGGCGCGGCTGCGCCAGCGGAACCAGAAGACGATGCCCCGGGTCCACTCGTCCGCGGCGACGGCGAGCCACACGCCAGCCAGGCCCAGGTTCAGCTTGAAGACGAAGAGGTAGCCCAGGGACAGGCTGAGGCAGACCATGGACAGGAAGCCCATGTAGACGGTGAAGGTGGCATCCCCGGTGGCCCGCAGGGCGTTGACGAAGACGAGGTTGAAGGAGCGCCCGGACTCGAGGAGCAGTCCCAGGACGATGACCTGGGAGGCCATGCGGATGATGTCGCCATTGTCCGTGAACAGCGAGACGAGCGGCTGGCGGAACAGGATGGTGACCACGTCCACGAGCACGGTGATTGCCACGGCCCACTTCAAGCTTCCGAGCACCTGACGGTACGCCTCGTCCGTGCGGCGCGCGCCCACCAGGCGCCCGACGATGATGGAGGTGCCGATGCCGATGGCGAGGCTGAAGAGGAAGACATACTGGGAGATGGCCATCGCGTACTGCCGGGAGGCGAGGGCCTCGGTGCCGAGGTAGGTGACGTAGTACAGGAACACCGTCTGGCAGCAGTGGTAGGTCATCTGCTCGACGGCGGAGGGGACGCCCATCTTGAGGATTTTGAGGACGTACTCCTTGGAGAACGTCACGTAGTCCCGAGGCGCCATGCGGACGCTCATCACGCGGTAGAGCATCCAGATGAAGACGGCGAGCGCGAGGCAGCGGCTCATCACGGTGGAGATGGCGGCCCCGGCCACGCCCAGCTTCGGGGCGCCGAGCAGGCCGAAGATGAGCACGGCGTTGCCGAGGATGTGCACCACGTTCATTCCCAGCGACACGTACATGGATTGCTGGGTGAACCCATACGTGCGGATGAGGCTGGAGAAGACGTTGATGAGGGCCTGGACGAAGATGAATCCACCCGCGATGCCCATGTACGTCCGGGCATGGGCGAGCACGGGGCCCTGCAGGTTCATGTGGGTCAGGATGGTGTCGCCGAGGAGCAGCAGGCCCGCGCTGACCACGAGGCCGAGCAGGAAGTTCAACGTGATGGCGAGGGCGGCGATGCGGGCGGCCTCCTGGAATCGCCGGGCACCGATGTACTGGGCGACGACGATGGAGGCGCCGTTGCTGAGCACCTCCATGATGAGGATGCAGATGAAGATGTACTGATTGACGACGCCCACGGCGGAGACGGCATCATCGGACACGCCGCTGAGCATGAGCGTGTCCGCGGTGCCCATCAGCATGAACAGCAGGAACTCCAAGAAGATGGGCCAGGTGAGCCGCCACAGCCCCATCGCGGGGGCGCCCTGCGTACTCCCGGAGTCCACGGCAGCCTCTTCCAGATTCGTCACGCAGGGGCGTCTCTCATGCTCGCGCGCCGACGTCGAGCGCTCAATCAGCTACGGGCCCGCCTGCCTCCCTGCTTCAACCGGTACGCAGGCGGACTTGGTGGACCGGCGCCTCGTTCCTGCCTTGACCCTTCGCTCCCTGGCTTGCTTGAAAGGGCGTTCCCATGCGTCTTCGAGCCAGCATCGCCCTTCTTCTCCTGCTTCTCCCGGCCTGCGCTACGCCGGTGCCGAGCCAGAGTGAGCCAGTGACCCGGAGCCCGAGGCTCACCAACCTCCAGCGAGCGGCGGCGCTGCCCTGGAAGGACGAGGGACGGTGCGTCGTCCAGGAGGCGTCCCAGCCCTGGCCCGTGGTGGTGGAGCGGTGCTTTCACGCGCTCGACACCCGGAAGGTCCGCTTTCGCGATACCGGGCGGCGTTGTCCCGTGGCTTCGACGGATGTGGCCAGCCTGGAAACCATGGTGGGCATCTGCCTCTTGTCGCAGCCAGAGCTCGTCGTAGGGGCGGTGGTCATCATCGGCGTGGTGGTGGTGGCGGTCGCCATCAAGGAGGAACTGGATGCGTATGAGCTGAGAGGGGTCCGTCCCGAGGAGGTGAGGCCCGAGTCAGAGACGACGCCTGTCCCGATGGACGTGGCGAAGCGAAGGCCCAAGCCGGATCAGTCCCCCTCGGGCGAGGACTGGCCACCTCCGGCACCACCCGACCCCACGGGGAGGGAGCGCCGTCCGGAGTGCGAGCCCATCCCCGTGCCGCACCTGGGCGGGAATGGCACGCACAACGAATGCGCCGACAAGATTCCGCGAAACAGCTTTCCCGGCTGGGATGTGTTCGTCAATGGGAAGAACTTCGACGCGCTGCAACTCACTACGCGCACGCTCTGGGATGTCAAGACGGATGATTTTGAAAAACAACCGCCTCGTTCTCAGAAGTTCTTTGTCAGGATGAAGCTGCCCGAGCTGAGACGCGAAGCCAGGCTCGCTGAGGAATGCGGGTACGACTTCGTCATCGGAGTGCGAAGCGCCACGCATAAAAATGTGCTGTTCGAAGAGGAGCCCACCCTCAAAGTCGTCGTCATGGATTGGTGTTGAAATGACAGCCGCTCAAAAATACCTCGTCATCATCGCACACGCGCCTGCGCTCACGGTTCATGACGACCGCCCGACCGCCGTCATCCATTCCATGGAACGTACGCTGCCGGGTTTGCGCCTGGAGTGGACGACTTCGGAAAAGGAAGACCTCATCGCATTGTCTCACCGCGACGAATGGATGGTGGCCAATATGAGAGACGGAGGGTTTCCGTTCCTCTGCAACGATGACGACGACCACCTCGTGACGGTTGCCGGAATGGAAAACCCAAACGGTCTTGCGGCGGGGAGTCCGCCGCATTTTGAGGTTCATGCTGACATGCCACTCGATGCTGCCGGCATCGCGGCGGCTGTCGATGTACTTGAGGGCATAGGAGAGGGGGCTCGCGCCGTATGGGCGCATGCGTCACCAAATGGTTATGGTGGAGTCGTGGCGCAACAGTTTCGCCACCGCGGCGATTGGCCGCACTCTCCGCCCCATGGGCTGCCATCGCTCAGGCTCCCATGGGATTGCTCCATGCCCGAGGTTCCGCATTTCCTCGGGTGGCTGAACTACTGGTCGGCCGCGGCCGCACGGGCCATCGGGTTCCCAGATCCGGCCCGCGACGCGGACCTGCTCTCACGGGCACGGCGTACCGCGACGGGCGGGTGGGTCGTCCGGCTCACGGACGCGCCGCTCGACCTGGACAACCCCGCGCACCTGGACACGCTCCTGCGTGCCTACGAGCGTTTCCCAGAGATCGGTGGGCGCTCAGCTCCTTGATTCGTCGATTCCCTGCGTCGTCACGTCGGCCCAGTTCAGCTCGAAGCGGGCGAGGTACTTCCGCAGCCGGTCCGCGTCGTTGACGCTCTTCTTCTGCGCGCGTGACTGCGCGAAGAGGGCCCGCCCCGCGTCGGACAGCGTGCGCGCCTGCCGGCACACGGCGAGCACCTCCGCGAGTTGTGCCCGGTCGAAGCGGTCCAGGGCCTCGGCCCGCTCCTCCCCGAGCACCTCCACCACGAGGTCCACCATCGCCTGCTGTTTCGGCCCGCTCCTCGCCCAGGCGGCACGCAGTCGCTCCAACTCCTCGTCCACGCCCTCGCGGGTGATGCGTCCTCCGGGGGCGAGCGTCGCCATGCGCAGCACCGCCGCGTTGAGGTCGCGGAAGTTGCCGCTCCAGCGCGCCTCGGGCGAGGTGGCGAAGCGCAGGAAGTGCTCCTGCGCCTCCTTGTTCATCGTCACCCGCGTCCCGAGCGCCTGCGACGCCTGGTCCAGCTCGTAGAGGAGGTTGGGAGGAATGTCCTCGGGGCGCTCGCGCAGGGGCGGCAGGCGGAAGGTCCACAGGTTGATGCGCGCGAGCAGATCCTCTCGGAAGCGCCCGCGCTCCACGTCGGCCTGCAAATCCCGATTGGTGCCCGCGATGAGCTGGAAATCACTCTCCGCCTCCTTGTCCGAGCCCACCGGCAGGAAGCGCTTGTCCTCGAGCGCCCGCAGCAGCATGGCCTGCTCATCGGCGCCGAGCTCGCCAATCTCATCCAGGAACAGCACGCCCCCGTTCGCCTGGCGCAGCAGCCCCGGTCGATCCGCCAGCGCTCCGGTGAACGAGCCCTTCACGTGTCCGAACAGCGCGGACATGGCCCCATCCCCGCGCAGGGTGGCGCAGTTGAGGTCCACGAAGGGGCCGCTCACGTGCCGCCGCGTCTTCTTGAGCTGGTAGATGCGTTTGGCGAGCTGCGACTTGCCCGCCCCCGTGGGCCCGGTGAGCAGCAGCGGCGCGCGCGAGCCCGTGGCCACCTGTTCAATCCGCTCGATGAGCCGGTTGAAGGCCGCGTTGCGCGTGTCGATGCCGGCCTTGAGGAAGGACAGGCCCTCGCGCTGCTCCTGCTGGAAGCGCCGCGCCAACGTGTCGTACTTCGACAAATCCAGGTCGATGATGGTGTGCGCGCCCGGGCCGCCGTAGTCCTTGCCGCCCGCGGGCGGGGACGTCTGGATGAGCCGCGCGGGGAGGTGGCGGCTCTCGGCCAGGAGGAACATGGTGATCTGGGCGATGTGCGTCCCGGTGGTGATGTGGACGAGGTAGTCCTCCTGCTCGGGCTGGAAGGGGTAGGCCTTCGCGTAGTCGAGCAGCGCCGTGTAGGTCTCCTCCAAATCCCACGGGTTCTGGATGTCCATGGCCGTGAGGCGCACGCGCGTCTCGGGTGACACCTGGGCGATGTCCTCGGCCACCTGGCGCGCCATTTCGGCATGAGCGCTCTGATGGAGCAGCTCCAGCCGGTGCACGAGCAGGTCCTCCTGCTGACAGAGGGCCACCGTGGGGCGCCACTTCTCCCAGCGCTTGGGGCCCCGCCCCGTGTCGAGGATGGAGCCCAGCATCCCGATGACCACCATCTCGCGCGCCTGTGCCTTCGCCATGGGGATAGGACTTTATCCTGAGGGATAGGCGAACGGGCAGGGGATTCGAGCGCTCCCTCGGGGAGGAGGCTGGCACGGCGCCTGCTCTACCCCCTCGCGTGCCCGGCACGGACCGGGCGAACGATTCCGAAGGAGCAGGTCATGCAGACGACGCCGCGCAACTACGAAGTGCTGTCGAACGAGTCGGGTGGAGTGCCCATCAAGGCGTGGACGGTGGGGGTGCCCTTCGAGGACGAGGCGAAGAAGCAGCTGAAGGCGATGGCGGCGCTGCCCTTCATCCACAAGTGGGTGGCGGTGATGCCGGACGTGCACCGCGGCACCGGCGCGACGGTGGGGAGCGTGGTGGCGACGGCGGGCGCGGTGATTCCGGCCGCGGTGGGCGTGGACATCGGCTGCGGAATGATTGCCGTGCGCACCACGCTGCGCGCCGGGCAGCTCCCGGACTCGCTCGGGAAGGTGCGCTCGGCCATCGAGCAGGCGGTGCCGCACGGCCGCACGGATAACGGTGGCCGCAACGACCGTGGCGCGTGGCAGGACGCGCCCGCCCTGCACCGCGAGGCGTGGGCGCGCCTGAAGCCCGGCTACGACGCCATCATCGCGAAGCACCCGCGCATCGACCGCGGCCCGGACCTCGGGCACCTCGGGACGCTCGGCACGGGCAACCACTTCATCGAGGTGTGCCTGGATGAGGCGGGCCACGTGTGGCTGATGTTGCACAGCGGCTCGCGCGGGGTGGGTAACCGGATTGGAAGCCACTTCATCGAGCTGGCGAAGGAGGACATGCGCCGCTTCTTCATCCACCTGCCCGAGCAGGACCTGGCGTACCTGCCCGAGGGGACGGAGCGCTTCGAGGAGTACATCCACGCGGTGAGCTGGGCGCAGGAGTACGCGGCGATGAACCGCGAGCTGATGCTGCGCTCGGTGGTGGAGGCGCTGAAGGCGAGCGGTGAGCTGCCGGACTTCAGCCTGATGGAGGCGGCGGTGAACTGCCACCACAACTACGTGGCGCGCGAGCACCACTACGGGAAGAACGTCCTGGTGACGCGCAAGGGCGCGGTGCGGGCGCGCGAGGGGGACCTCGGCATCATCCCCGGCAGCATGGGGGCGCGCTCGTACATCGTGCGAGGGAAGGGGAACGCGGAGGCGTTCCACTCGTGCAGCCACGGTGCGGGGCGGGTGATGTCGCGCGAGGCGGCGAAGCGGCGCTTCACGCTGGATGACCACGCGAAGGCGACGGAGGGCATCGAGTGCCGCAAGGACGCGGAGGTGATCGACGAGACGCCGGGTGCGTACAAGCCGATCGACGCGGTGATGGCGGCGCAGGCGGACCTGGTGGACGTGGTGCACACGCTGCGGCAGGTGGTGTGCGTGAAGGGCTGAAGAGAAACGGGGGGACCCCGAGCATGGGAGGAGACACATGAGGGGATAGAGACATCGAGATGCCCGCTCTCTCCGAGGCTTCGGCCGCTAGGATGAGGGAGCGGGCATCGCTACGTGCGGGAACCCCTCGAGGGCCACTCCCTCTCCCCCGGGAGAGGGTCGGGGTGAGGGTATCGAGGGCCCCGTTTCATCACCGACTGTGTGGGAGTACTGGGAATGATTCGCATCGATGGTTCGAAGGGAGAGGGCGGGGGACAGGTGCTGCGCACGTCGCTGGCGCTGTCGCTGGTGACGGGGCAGCCCTTCGAGATGGTGAACATCCGGGCGGGGCGCTCGAAGCCGGGGCTGTTGCGGCAGCACCTCACGGCGGTGAAGGCGGCGGCGGCGGTGGGAGACGCGGAGCTGGAGGGAGCGGAGCTGCACTCGAAGGAGCTGACGTTCCGGCCGAAGAGCCTGAAGTCGGGGGAGTACCACTTCGCGGTGGGGACGGCGGGGAGCGCGACGCTGGTGTTGCAGACGGTGCTGCCGGCGCTGCTGAGCGCGAGCGGGCCGTCGATGCTGGTGCTCGAGGGAGGGACGCACAACCCGGCGGCGCCGCCGTTCGACTTCCTGACGAAGGCGTACCTGCCGTTGGTGCGCCAGATGGGGCCGAGCGTGGAGGCGACGCTGGAGCGGCCCGGTTTCTTCCCGGCGGGAGGAGGGAAGTTCCTGGTGAGCGTGGAGCCCGCGCCGCTGAAGCCGCTGCACCTGCCCGAGCGGGGGAAGGTGCTGCGTCGTCAGGCGACGGCGATGATTTCGCAGGTGCCGTTCGAGGTGGCGAAGCGGGAGTTGGAGACGGTGGGGAGGAAGCTCGGGTGGTTCCCGGACGAGAGGAAGGTGGAGGAGGTGAAGCACGCGGTGGGGCCGGGGAACGCGCTGTACCTGGAGGTCGAGAGCGAGCACGTGACGGAGGTCTTCACGGCCTTCGGGGAGAAGGGCGTGCGAGCGGAGTCGGTGGCCGAGGCGGTGGCGGAGGAGGCGCGGGTCTACCTGGAGGCGGGAGTGCCGGTAGGGGAGCACCTGTGTGACCAGTTGATGCTGTTGCTCGCGCTGGCGCGAGGGGGCTCGTTCCGGACGCTGCCGCTCGACGGACATGCGCAGACGCAGTTGGAGACGTTCGCGCACTTCCTGGATGTGAAGGTTTCGGTGAACGAGGTGTCACCGCAGGTGCGCGAGGTGCGGGTTTCATGTTGAGCGCTGGGTTCGTTCGGGCCTCGGGGGTTTTACGAGCAGACATGAAAATATTGGCCTCGCGTTGGATGCGCCTCCAAGCTGACCGGTTGTCATTACACCGTGTCCCTGTCGCATCCCCGAGGAGATGTACATGACTCATCCGCTGCAATCCGCTCGTTCAGTATCCCCTTCACGTCGGCGCTTCCACGTCGCCGCATTATTGCTCGGCATACTGGCGTCGGGTTGCGGCGATCCGGCCGACCCGGTGGCGAGCGTGTCGATCGCCAATAGCGTCACGCAGCCGATGGAGCGCACGTTGACGACGTCGCTGGTCGCGACCACGCGTGACGCCTCGAACAACGTGCTCACCGGCCGGGTCGTGACCTGGAGCAGCTCGGCCCCGGCCATCGCTTCGGTCGATGCCGCGACTGGCGTCGTCACCGCGCTCGATCGCGGCAAGGCGACGATCACCGCGACGTCGGAGAGCAAGACCGCGACGACCGAAATCGAGGTCATCATTCTCTACCGGTCCATCACGGCCGGCGCGGGGTTCAGCTGCGATCTCGGCAGCACCGGCATCGCGACCTGCTGGGGCACGAACGGCGGGCAGGATGGACGGCTCGGCAACGGCGCGCTCGACAATGCCTCGCTCGCGGACAGCCCGATTCAGGTCAACGTCCTCGGCACGCAGCGGTTCACCGCCATCACGTCCGGTGAGCGGCACAGCTGCGGACTGACCGCGGCGGGAGCGGCTTACTGCTGGGGAAGCAACGGCGACGGGCAGCTCGGCGCGCCGAGCATTCCGTCGTGGGCGCACCAGCCGGTGGCCGTGGCGGGTAATCTCGTCTTCACGCAGATCAGCGCCGGCGATGCGCACACCTGCGCGTTGACCGCCGCGGGCGCGGCGTACTGCTGGGGCGACAATGGCGTCGGACAGCTCGGCAACGGCACGCAGACCGATGCGACGTCACCCGTGGCGGTCTCTGGCGGCATCGTTTTCACGCAGATCAGCGCCGGCACGAGCACCGGCGGTACATCGAAGACCTGCGGCGTCGCGACGGACGGCCGCGCCTACTGCTGGGGCAGCGATACGAATGGCGAGCTCGGCGACGGCGGCACGATCTCGTACCTGACGAGCGACTTCAAGAACACACCGACGCAGGTGTCCGGTCCGACGAATTTCAAATCGATCGCGGTCGGCACGTCGCACGTCTGCGGCGTGCTGACGACGGGCGCCGGCTACTGCTGGGGCGACAACGGCAGCGGCAAGCTGGGCATCGACAGCGACGCCACCGGCGTCAGCTCGCCGACCGCGCTGGTGACCTCGCAGTCGTTCCTGCAGATCGAGGCCGGCTATCAGCATTCGTGCGGCGTGACGACCACGTTCGCGCTGTACTGCTGGGGCGCCAACGCCAACGGCGAATCCGGAAGCGCGAGCATGGTCGGGCAGATCTCGAAGGTGCCAGCAGTCGCCGCACCGGGCGAATGGATCGAGGTGAACCTGGGCGGAGCGGCGGCGCATACCTGCGGCATCCTGCGGACCCGCCTGAGCGTGCGTTGCATGGGGCGCAACGACGTCGGCCAGCTGGGCAACAATACGACGACGGCCTCGACCGCCGCGAATGAGACTCCAGTTCTGGTCACGAAGCAGCAGCCGCTTCCCTGACCGTCCGACGGGCTGAATGAAAACGGCGCCAGTCATTGCCACTGGCGCCGTTCCGTTTTCCGCCAGGCTCAATCAGGACCGTCTGCCTGATGCCGCACCGCGGCGCTCTCCGCGCCACGGCGTCACCGTCCAAGGACTCGGAGTTTCCGCGAAGGGAGCGAGAAGGTCCGCTTCGTTGGAGACGGCAGGGGGGCGGACGTCGCGCCCCGCTCCTGCTTGAATGGGGCCGTGGCCGACCTGACCGAAGAGCAGATGAACTCCGCGCTCCGCCGCGCCAGCGAGGAGCTGTCCTTCCCCGACTACTACGAGGCCTGCGTGCGGCCTCTGCTGCGCAACCCCGAGGGGCACTGGCCCCGGTGCTGTGCCGGCGGTTGCGAGCCGTGCGCGCAGACGCTCATCAAGGTGGCGCTGCGCACCCTGGAGATCCTCGGGACTCCGCGCGTGACGCCGATCCCGGAATGGTGAGCTCGGAGGAGGGGCAGGTGAGGTGCGTGGCCACCCGTCTCATGGGCTTGCGCCCCGGCCGCGCGCGGTCGCGGCCAGGGTTGGGCGTGTTCTCCATCGCGGTGCTCGTCGCCCAATCTGCATGCGTGACCGCCGCGCCGGGCGGGCCCCACAGTACCTCGCCTGGGCACTATGCTTACAGCACCGCCCCTGTGGGTATCGACTCCCCTTCGGCGACCTGCCGCAACAGCCTCTCCGCGTGTGCTGCCCTCTACGGGAAGGAGGCGGCTACCACTGCCGCCGTCCTGAAGGTGGTGCTCGACGAGACCGCCAGGAAGTCCATCGAGGAAGCGCTGTCCAAATGCGCCGACTCAGCCCGCACCGAGGTGCTCCTGCGGCATGAGGGGCAGTTCGAGCGCGTGTTTCCAAGTGCCGACGAGTGCAGGCAGATGACCCAGAACAAGGGCCGGAAGATGTCGTGGGCCCAGCGGCTCGGCGAACAGATGCACGAGGTGGCCGAGGCGTGCGCAGACAAGGCGCTGGGCGCGCTCCGGAAGGGACGCTACAGCCTGGAGCAGCGCTATCGCATCCTCGACCCGGAGACGGGGGAGAAGAAGCTGGTCAGCGCGGAGGCGGCGGAGGCCTTGGTGGAATCTGGCAATGCCGGGGAGTTGACCGGGACGCTGGTACCGGACGTCGTCATTCACGAGGGCGACCCGCTCACTGCCCAGGCTGTTTATGACTTCAAGTTCCCTTGCGTGAACACCGATAGGGCGCCGGATTGGAACTGGTATCCCGACGAACATCCTTTCGAGGGTAAGACCCAGAAAACCGTCTACCAGAAGTACATCGCGCCGATTGTCGCGCGCGTCGTCCCCTGGCTCGGAATCGTCCCATGAGCACCCCCTACCCGCGAATCCGCATTCACGCCAGGAATGGATATCTCCTGGTCAGAGACGGCCTGATCCTGACCTTCTATCTCCGCCGCTCTCATCACGAGATTTCGAAGTCCATCGGCCATGCGCTCGATGCCTACGTACGTGCGGTGGGAACAGCCGCACTCGGCCTGTACTCCGATCAGGAGGGCAACTGGCAATCGCTCGACGAGGCGGGCTGGGCGGCTGTCCGCGATGAATTACACAAGCCACGCAGCGCCCATGTTCACCTGACTGATGCATCGACGCAGGAGCAGCGCTACGATTTCCTCTACCAAGGCAGACGTCTGGATGCTCCGTTTCTCGTGAAGGACGCGGTGGCGACTTCAGCTGTCTCCTTCTGGCTGCCCACGGAGTTCCTCGAGCAGCACGGGCCCGGGCGGGTTCGGGACCTGGCGGTGGAAGTGGCTTCGCTCTTGCCCTTCTGCTCTGGCAACGCGGGTTTGTCCTTCAATTGCGACACGTCCCTGCTTGGCGTTCGGGACGCTGTTCACGAACTGCGCTTCCGCTACCCGGGCATGGACGTTCCCAATATGGATTGGGACTCGTTGCACATCGGTACTCGGGTACGGGGTCCCTCCTGGATGACCTTCCTCGGGCAGCCGGTGCTGGGCGAGTTGGGCGGAGCCTGTGGACTGCGTGCTCGGTTGCACCATCCAGAGAGTTCGGTCCACGAGTTGGAGGGCGATCGCGCCGTCGTCACTCTGGGCCCGTGGCCCGAAGCGGGCGACACCGAGCAGGGCTACAACCTGCCTGCGTATCGGGAATTGGCGCGCGTGCTGGAGCCCTGCCTCTACCAGGAGCCACAGTTCCATGTGTCCGCGCCCATCGAGGACACACGCCGCTGGGAGCGCCGGTTCCTCGATTGATCCACAGCGCGTAGGCGAGGGCCCTGCGGCTCTCCCGCTGCCCGCTCTCCCGGGCCCACGGTTGTTGCTCGCCTGCCCGGTGGGCATGGCGCAATCAGGCCGCTCCTCTTCGCCTCCCCGGCTCCTGAGCGTAGCTGGCTGCTCGGGCCACAGCGGAAGGGACGGACGCTGCGCGCATCCGTCTGGTCGCTGTCCGGCTGCGGTCTTATCCAGGAGGGATGGACGAGCATGCGAACTCCAGCGGAGAGCGCCAGGAGTCCTTCTGGCGAGCACGGCAGCCCTCCGACCGCACGTTCCGGCGCCTCTTCGAGGCCGTCCCGGGCCTCTATCTGGTCCTGGACCCAGACCTGACCGTCGTCGCGGCCAGTGACGCCTATCTCCACGCCACGATGACCCGGCGTGAGGACCTCCTGGGACGCCCGCTCTTCGAGGCCCTGACGGATGATCCGGACGATCCCCATGCCACGGGGCCTCAGAACCTTGGCGCTTCGCTGCGGCGGGTCCTGGCGAACAAGCTCCCGGACACCATGGCGGTGCAGAAGTACTCCGTCCGCCGACCCGCGCCGGAGGGGGGTGGCTTCGAGGAGAGGTATTGGTCCCCGGTGAATTCCCCGGTGCTGGATGAGTCAGGCAACGTCTCCTTCATCATCCACCGGGTCGAGGATGTGACCGACTACGTCCGGCTCAAGGAGCGGGGAATCGAGCAGCACAGGGTCACGGATGAGCTCCAGAGCCGCGCGGAGCGGATGGACGTGGAGATCTACCGTCGAGCCCAGGAGCTCCAGCGGACGAATGAGCAGCTCGAGCGCCGCACCCGGCAGCTGGAGATCCTCACGACCGCCGCGCAGGACATCAACTCGAGTCTTCAAATCCCAGACATCATGCGGCGCCTGGTCCGGCTGTCGTTGGAGCTGGTGGATGCGTCCGAGGGGACCTGGGGACGGATGCTCGATGGCCGCATGACCTTCACGGAGTACCTGCGGCGCGAGGGCCAGACCCTCGAACCGCACTTCATCGTCTTCGAGCGGGAGATGGGGGTTCCTGGCCATGTGATGGTCACGAAGCAGCCGTACATCTCGAACGACGCGGCGAACGATCCCCATGTCCTGCCGTATCTCCAGAAGGCGATGGGCTTCTACAACCTGATCGACCTGCCCATCTTCAGCCGCTCCGGGGAGTTGCTGGGCTGTTTCGAGCTCCACAACAAGCGGGGGCGCCAACCCTTCACCCAGGAGGACCTGGAGCTGCTCAAGGCGCTGCGCGCCTCGGCCGCGGTGGCGCTGGAGAACGCGCAGCTCTACCAGGCGGTCCAGGCCGAGCGCAGGACGCTGGATGCGATCGTGCAACAGATGCCCGCGGGCCTCACTCTCGCCGAGGCACCATCAGGCCGGCTCATCTATTACAACTCGGAAATGGAGCGCATGCTCGGGCATCAGGCGCTCCTGCTCGAGCACCATGAACAGTATGCGCTGGCGGGGGCCGTCCATGAGGACCTCTCCCCGTACAGGTCGGACGAGTACCCGATCGTGCGGGCCCTCCTCCGCGGAGAGATCGTCCAGGACGAGGAGATGCTGTACCGGAGGGGGGACGGAAGAGTCGTGCACCTGTCTGTCACGGCCGCGCCCATTCGCGATGCGGAGGGACGCATCACCCAGGCCGTGAGTCTCTTCATCGACATCTCCGCGCGAAAGGCGGCGGAGGCGGCGTTGCATGACGAGCGCATGTGGTTGGAGGCGCTGCTGGATCACCTCCCGGTGCCCTTGACATTGATTGATCCATCCTCGGGAGCGGTGACCTTCCGGAACGAAGAGGCCAAGCGCTTGGGGTTCGCCATCCCGAGAGACCTCATCCAGGTGGATCAAGACCAATACTTCGCGACCGATGCGCAAGGCAGGCGGATCCCCCTCCTGGAGATGCCGAGATTCAGGGCCGCTCGAGGCGAGACATTCTCGGGGGTCGAGCTGACCTGGCACTCGCCGGACGGCTCCAGGCCGCTCATCATGAATGGCGGGTTGATGCCCGCGCTCCACGGGCGGGCCTCCCTGGCGATGATGATCATCCAGGACATCTCGGAGCTGAAGCGGGTCGAGGAGGCGCTCGCCCGGAGTCTCTCCAGTGAGCAGGTGGCCCGGGAAGAGGCGGAGACGGCGCTGATGCAATTGCGGCTCGAGAGGGATTTGCGCGAGCAATTCGTGTCGGCCCTCAGCCATGATTTGAGGACGCCGCTGACGGCGGCGAAGATGAGTGCCCAGCTCATTCCCAGACAGACCCATCTGCCCGACAAGGTCTACTCGCTGGCGGCGCGGGTGAAACAGAACATCGACCGGGCGGACCAGATGATCACCGACCTGCTGGACGCGAGCCGGATCCGCGCGGGACAGGGATTGCCCATCGCGGTGGCGCCATGCGAGCTGCGCGAGGTGGTGGCCGGCACGTTGGAGGATCTCGCGACGGTCCACGGTGAGCGGTTTTCCCTACGAGGGGAGGGGCCGCTTCACGGCCACTGGGATGCGGATGCGCTGCGCCGGCTCACCGAGAACCTTTGCAACAATGCCATCAAGTATGGAGCTCCCACGGGCCGGGTGACGGTGACGCTGAGCCAGGACGGCTGCCAGGTGGAGCTGGCCGTCCACAACCGGGGAGTACCCATCCCCGAGGCGGAGCAGGCGGGGCTCTTCCAGCATTTCGGCCGCACGAAGAGCGCGGAGGACAGTGGGAAGAAGGGCTGGGGAATCGGGCTCACCCTGGTGAAGGGCGTCGCCGAGGCGCACGGAGGCAGCGTTCAGGTGGAGAGCACCCCGGAGCACGGGACGACCTTCCGGGTGCGTCTTCCCAGGCACGCGAAGCCCCCCTCGTGAGGCGGCCCGAGGCGGGGCGTCAGAACAGGCGCACGCCCAGGCCCAGGCGCACCCCGTAGCCCAGCCGCGTCTGCGTCACCCCGCGCAGCTCCTTGAACACGTCCACCCCGAGCTCGCCCACCGCCGACAGCGACAGGTCCTCGCCCAGGTAGACCTCCGCGCCGCCTCCCGCCATCGGCTTCACCCGCCACGTCCCGCCCGGGCTCAGCCCCACGTCGTACGGCACCTCCACCAGCCCCACCGCCGTCACCGTCTCCGCCACCTTCCAGCTCGCCACCAGCGCCGGGTTCACCCGCAGGAACCAGCCCTCCAGGTTCTGCTCGTCGAAGTACCGGCTCCCCGTGTTGCCCGTGATTCCCAGCCCCAGCTCCGGCGCCACCGCCCACGCTCCGCTCGTCCACAGCTGCCGCCGGGCCACGCCCTCGCCCGTCACCGACAGCCGCAGATAGTCGAAGCGCGCTCGCGCCCCCACCTCCCAGCCCCCCATGCCCTGGCGGTACGCCACCCCGAGCTCCGGCACCCCCACCCACCCGGACACCGCCGTCGCCCCGTCCGGCAGCGCCGCCGGCGCCACCACCGCCCCGAAGTTCTCCCGCTTCGCCTCCTGCCGCACCGCCTCGGTCAGCGGCGCCGGCTGCGTCTCCTGCGCCTTCGTCCCCTGCGCCACCGCCACCCACGGCATCAGCACTCCAACGAGCATCCATCGCGTCATAGGCCGCGCACTCTGGCTCCCCGCCCCCCGGCCCGTCGAGCGTTTCCTTGTCCTTCCGCCTGCCACTTGCCCAACAATTTCAGGTGCTTGGCTTCCAGTGCTACCCTCCTATCGGATATACCGGGGGGAACTCGCATTTCCTGGTAGTCTTTTTTCTCTGAATCTCGTAGTTTTTCACGTGTAGTGGATTCCCGGTACCCCGGAACCCCGCTCCAGGAGTTTCGCATGGCCCTCAACACGCCCCGCGCCACCGTCCTCGAGCCCGCCGCCTCGTCCGCCTCGGCCGACGTCAGCCCGCGGCAGCGTTCCAAGCGTTTCCGCCCCCGCGTCCTGCTCGTCGAGGCCGACAAGGACGCCCGTGCCGCGCTGGCCCTGGAGTTGGTGGGCGCCGGCTTCGAGGTGCTCGCCGCCCCGGCCCTCGAGGATCTCCTCGGGGAGCTGGGCGAGGGCCGCCCGTTGCCCCACCTCGTCATCGTCCCCGCGGAGGCCTCCGGGGAGGGCATGGACGGCTTCACCTTCTGCGAGCGGCTGCGCGCCGACGCCCGCACCGAGCACCTCCCGGTGTACCTGCTCTCGCGCCACGAGGCGCCCGGCCACCGCGCCCGTGCCGACGCCGTGCGCGCCGATGACTACCTCCTGTGGCCCGTGCCCGCGCAGGTGCTGGTGTCGCTCGCGCGCCTGAAGGCGGGCCGCAGCGCCTTCGCCCCCGCCTACGAGGCCCATACCGTCCGCATGCCCCTGGCCCAGGTGCTCCACGCGCTGCTGTGCGGCTCGCGCGCCGGCCGCATCGAGCTGCGCGACAACGAGGGCTGGCTCTCCTTCCGCCAGGGCCACGTGGTGGACGCCTCCTTCGAGGGCGAGCGGGGGCTCACCGCCATCCGCCGCCTGCTGCTGTTCGGCTCGGGGGCGTACGCCGTGTCGTTCGCGGAGGAGCTCGCCGGGGGCAAGCTGCTGCTCAACCTGAAAATCTACGCCTCGCTGTTGATGCCGGCCGCCGAGCGCTTCGCGGCCCTGTGTGCCCGGGGCATTCCGCTCTCCGCGCGCCTCACGGCGGATTTCAAGCGGCTGGCGGACGTGCTCCAGTCGCTGCCGGACGACGTGGGCCAGGTCATCCGCCTCTTCGATGGCCAGCGCACCGTGCACGTGGCCCTGCTGGAGTGCCGCCTGCCCGAGGTGACGACGTTGGAGGTGGTGACGTGCCTGTACGCCCAGGGCGTGCTGGTGCCCGCCAACCTCATCGCCGAGCGCGAGCCGCCTCCCCAGTCCATTCCGCCCTTCTTCGAGCCGGTGCTCGGCGCCGGGGAAGAGGAGGAGCCGTTCTCCGACGCCTTCGAGGACTCGGAGCCCTCGCGAGCGGCCTGAGCCAACATCGGGTGTTTGACTCCGCCGCCTCGTCCGAGGCACAAGGCGCGCATCCTCCAGGAGCGGGAGTCCTCCATGTCTGGTCACAACCGATGGTCGAAGCTCAAGCGCTACAAGGCCGTTCAGGGCGCGAGCAAGGGCAAGCTCTACTCCAAGCTGATCAAGGAGCTCACCGTGGCGGCGCGGCTGGGGGGCGGCAACCCGGAGGGCAATGCCCGGTTGCGCGTGGCCATCCTCGCGGCGCGCGAGGCCAACATGCCCAACGACAACATCCAGCGCGCCATCAAGAAGGGCACCGGCGAGCTGGAGGGCGAGAGCTACGAGGAGATCGTCTACGAGGGCTATGGCCCCGGCGGCGTGGCGGTGGTGGTGGAGTGCCTCACGGACAACCGCAACCGCACCGCCAGTGACATGCGCAACATGTTCTCCAAGGAGGGCGGGAACCTGGGCGCCGAGGGCTCGGTGAGCTGGATGTTCCACAAGAAGGGCGTCATCACCGTGAAGCCGGGCCCCAGCGAGGACCAGGTGATGGAGAAGGCGCTCGAGGCGGGGGCCGAGGACGTGCTCAACCACGGCACGGACGGCTTCGAGGTGCGCACCACGCCGGCGGACCTGCACGCGGTGGCGGCCAGCCTGGAGCAGGCGGGCCTGGCGCTGGGCGAGCAGAAGTGGACGTACATTCCGCAGAACAGCGTGCGCCTCGAGGGCGACACCGCGAAGAGGATGCTCAAGCTGATGGAGCTGCTCGAGGACAACGACGACGTGCAGAACGTGCACGCCAACTTCGAGATGGACGACGCGCTGATGGAGTCGCTCTCCGCGTAGTGGGGGAGACGGGCACATCGACACGGGGGCGGCCCGCGCGTTATAGGGCTGGCTGAACCCCTGTTCCGTTGTCCCTCGGAGAGGAACCTTGCGCGTCCTAGGCATCGACCCCGGCAGCCGCTTCATGGGGTATGGCGTGGTGGAGGAGCGGCGCGGCCGGCTGGTGCACGTGGGCCACGGCGTCATCAAGGTGGACCCCGAGGCCCCGCTGGAGCTGCGGCTCAAGGAGCTGCACGCCGGGCTGCTCACGGCGGTGAAGCTCTACAAGCCCCAGGCGGTGGCGGTGGAGGGCGTCTTCACCTTCCGCAACGCGCGCAGTGCGCTGATTCTGGGACATGCCCGCGGGGTGGCGCTGTTGGCCGCGGCCCAGGCGGGGCTCGGCGTGCACGAGTACCCGCCCGCCCGGGTGAAGCGCGCGGTGGGCGCTGGCGGGGCCGCCGACAAGGACGCGGTGGCGCGCATGGTGTGCACCTTCCTCGAGGTCGAGGTGCTCGAGCGCGCGGACGCCAGCGACGCGCTCGCGGTGGCCATCTGCCACCTCAATCATGGCCGGGCCGCCATTCCGGTGACGGGTGGCAAGACGTCCAAGACGCGCCGCAAGTCGGCGCAGGCCCAGCTCACCGACAGGTTGACGCCGTCCTACCGGCGGCCGGAGGCGCGATGATCGCGGCACTGCGCGGTACCCTTCAGGAGAAGAGCCTCGACGAGGCCATCATCGACGTGGGCGGCGTGGGCTACCGCGTCTTCTTCTCCTCGCTCACGCTGGGGAAGCTGCCTCCCGAGGGCGAGGGCGTGCAGGTGCGCGTGCGCACGGTGGTGCGCGAGGACGCCTTCGAGCTGTTCGGCTTCCTCTCGCGCGCCGAGGAGGAGCTGTTCCTGCTGCTCAACTCGGTGTCGCACGTGGGGCCGAGGCTCGCGCTGGCGGTGCTCTCCGGCATGGAGGTGCCGGAGCTGGTGGCCGCGCTGAGCCGGGGCGAGGTGGCGCGCCTCACCAAGATTCACGGGGTGGGGAAGAAGACGGCCGAGCGGCTCGTGCTGGAGCTCAAGGAGAAGGTGAACACGCTGCACCTGGAGCAGGTGGCCGCGCAGGCCAGGCCGGCCACGTCCGTGTCCGGGCACATGGCGGACCTCATCTCGGCGCTCGTCAACCTCGGCTACAAGCAGCCCCAGGCGGAGAAGGCCGCGGAGTCCGTCACCGAGCGGCTCGGCGGCGAGGCCACCTTCCAGGTCCTCTTCCGCGAGGCCCTCAAGGTGCTGCGCACCACCCCCTGACCTCCCGGCTCGTTTCCGCGCCGACTGGTACGACCATCGGACCAGTTGCGGGAAGAAGTGCCCGGGAGGGTCTCCGTCGCGGCGCCTGCTCCGGCGGCTCAGCGGGGGCTGCCTCCCTCCTCGCCCACGGCCATGCTCGTCAACCGGTCCTCCGGTTTGGGCTTGTCGGGCTTGCTCGCCTGCTTGTCGGCGGGCTTCTTCGGTCTGGGCAGCTCGAATTTGATGAAGGGCAGGCCCTTTCGCGTCTTCGTCACATCTGCCTCCGTGGATGTTCATCCTCAAGGTAGCCACGGACGGACCCCGTAGGCGGGTCCCATTCCCGAGGGGAGTGCGTTGAGGATTGGCATCTTGGGCGGTGCGTCGGATGTGCAGTGCCAGGCAGTGGCGCGCGAGGCGGCGGTGCTCGGCGCGGACTCGCTGTTCATCGAGCCCGATGCGCTGGAGCGGGGCCTGCCGCTGTCCCAGCTCGACGGGCGGAGCTTCTACCGGGGCGAGCCGGTGGACGACCTCCGGGGCTTCTACCTGCGCTCCATCCCCGCGCCCTATGCGCCCTGCGTGGAGCGCGATGGCGAATGGGTGCTCTACGAGGACTGGTTCACCACCTTCATGCACACGCGCGAGCGGGCCTCGTACTTCGTGGCGTGGTTGCTCCAGCTCGCGCACCAGGGCGTCACGCTGGTCAACGGCCCGCATGCCGCGAGCGTCATGCAGTACAAGCCCTTCCAGCTCCATGCGCTGCGGAGCCTCGGGGCGCGGGTGCCCCGTACGCTCATCTCCAACGACCCCACCGCCATCCGCGCCTTCCACGCGAGCGTGAAGGACGTCATCTACAAGCCCATCATGGGCGGGGCCATCACCCGGGTGCTGGATGACGAGGCGCTGGAGCGGCTCGAGGACGTGACGGCCTCGCCCGTCATCTTCCAGGAGCGCGTGCCGGGAGAGGACCTGCGCATCATGCTGGTGGGCGACGAGCTCGTCTCGTGCGTGGCCATCGAGACGCCCGAGCAGCACCTCGACTTCCGGGCGGACCCCGTCTACAGCGGGGGAGGGGCCGCGTACCGCGAGGTGTCCCTGCCCGAGCCCGTCCAGCGCTTCTGCCGCGAGGCGGCGCGCGCGTGCGGCCTCACCTTCGCGGGCATCGACATCAAGCACCAGGGAGACGCGTGGGTGTTCCTGGAGCTCAACAGCTCACCCATCTACCTGGATGTCGAGCTGAAGCTGGGGCACCCCATCAGCCGCGCCATCGCCCGGCGCGTGGTGGAGGGGGCGCGCGCTCAGAAGTAGGTGACGTTCACCTGGGGCTCGGGAGTCTCGGCCGGCGTGCCCTCGCGCTTGCGCTGGCAGGCGGCACAGCACTCGGCCCAGGGGACGACCTGGAGGCGCTCCAGGATGATGGGGGTGCCGCAGTCCTCGCACTGCCCGTACTTCGTGGGGTCCGTGGCCAGCTTCTGGAGGGCCCGCTGGACGCGCGGATGGAGCACGGGGTCTCTCTCCTCACCCGAATCGGCGGCGTCCCGGAGCTGCGTCTGCTGCTCCTCGTCGAGCGACGTCCACACCCAGTCCGGGGGCCGCTGGCCGGAGAGGACGTAGTTGAGCACGTGGAGCTGGTGGTGGGCCTCGCGGCGCTGGGCCTCGCGGCGCATGCTCAACAGGCCCGGGTGCTCCATCAGGCGCGCCAGGCGCTTCTGGACCTCGCGCCGCATCCCGGTGTCCTGGGTGATGAGCGCGATGTAGGCCTGGGGGGTGACGCCGTGCGGCTCGCACACCTGCTTGAGCACGCGTTCGAAGAGAGGTTCGATGCCGACCGTCGCGGCGGTGGGAATCCAGCCCGTGGACGAAGCCAGTGCATCGAGCGTGGAGAGGACCGTGCGGTGGATGTCCTGCCACGGCGGCGGGGGACCTTCTGGGGAACCGATCGTCATGCCTGGAAGCATTTAATCACAGCGGAGCCGGGGGGCCTACGGTGGCTTCCCGTTCAGTGCGCGGGCTCGGGGCCGGGCGTCCTGGCCTGGACGCTCCTCCTCCCGGGAAGGAGGCCGGGGAGGGGGGATGACGCGGCATGGAAGCGCCTCACGCGCGGCGTTGGAAGGCCGGGGGACGGCTTCGCTTGAATCCCGGTGGGCTCCCGGGCCAGATACGGGCAGGGAGTGCCAGGAGGGAGTGCTGCGATGTCCGGTGCTGCGCGGTGGTGGGAGAGCGCGAAGGAGTGGGTGGGGAAGTTGCCCTCGGGGTTGTCCGGCGAGGTGTCGGTGGACGTGTCCCGGCGGCGGGTGCGGCTGTCGCACGCCCGGGTGGAGGCCCTCACGCGCAGGGCGCTCCAGAACGTGCGCGCGCTCACGCTGGGGGACTGGGTCAACCTGCCTCAGGTGTATGACGTGCGGCTGGCCGTCGCCGGCTGGAAGCTGCGCGTGGAGGTGGCCCTCGAGCGGGTGGAGCTCGCCTCGGGCCGCTACCACCTGACGCTGCTCACCCCGGGCCGGGTGGACCTGGAGGAGTCGCGGGCGGCCTCCATGCTGGTGCAGGGCGTCATGCGCATGGGTGGTGGCAAGGCCGCGCTGCGCTCGATGCTGGATCCGGTGATGCCCAAGGGGATGAGCTGGGACGGGCAGCGCCTGCGGGTATCCGGGCCGCTGCCGAAGGAGGGTGTGGTGCCGGCGCGCCTCTTCGAGTCCTCCTCGCTGACCATCAACGCCGAGCACACCTCGGAAGGGCTGTGGTTGTCGGCCGAGGCGTGGCCGGGCCTGATGGACTTGGTGCAGGCCGCGCTCTACCTGGATCTGCCGCGCAAGCCGCCGGGCACCTGACGGGCGGGCGCTCCGAGGTGGCGCCCCCCCGCCGCGGTGGAGGGCAAGGAGGGCAAGGTCCCGCGCCCGGCGCCGGTGATGGAGCGGGTGGACCGCACGCCGCGAACGAGCCTCGCTGACGCCCGCACCGGGCGCTCCGCTCAGGTCCTGTCGATCGTGGCGCGCCCGCACGTGGGTCCGCATTCAGGACCGTTGGGCTGGAAGAGCTCGTACGAGACCGTGTCGTGCTCGTCGACGAACCTCGCCCCCTGCGCGTCCGTGACGGTCACGTCGTACACGTCCCCGTCGTGGAACTCCTCCGTGAACCACGGCTCATACGAGAACTGGAGCTGGTAGCCGCCGCTCGCGAGACGCTCGGCCAGGATCTGGATCAGCGGCGTGTGCTGCATGTCGCGCTGCGACAGGTCGGGGAAGCGGACGGAGCCGCTCGTATCCGGAGGGTGAGACTCCTGGAGGGTCGCCAGGCTGCTCGAGTAGCAGACGCCGTTGCGGCACACGGACACAGTGCTGGCCCGCAGCACCTCGAAGCTCACGGTGAGGGGAGCCTTCAGCGTGAAGCGGGAGAAGCAGCCCACCAGCGTGCACATGCGGCCCGAGTCGTCGGGCCCTGGCCCATCGAAGAAGTCGGCGTAGAGGCACGCCGAGAGGAGCAGGGACAGCATCACCGGGAACACGAGAACGCGTCGCTTCATGGCAGGTCCTCCCGCAGCGGGTGCCGCACCGTTGTGGCACCAACCACTTCGGGCTTCAGCGCCGGGGTTCAGGGGTTCGTGTTCTCCACGACCGCGGGCCTAGTACTACAGTTGGACTTTAAGGCGAGGGTCTCTGCGCCGGTAATGGCAGAGTTTGGCGATGGCTTGATGGCGGCGTCGCCAGCGGCTCCAGTGCAGGATAAAGTCCAGGGTCGGCCGCATCACCCATGCGATTTTCAGCAACAGGCGCCGGAGCTCCTGGATGGAGAAGCGGATGAGTCCAGGCCCTGGCGCCGACGAAACCGGAGCATCCGGCGAGGGCGACGCGTCAGGCCCAGCACTTTTGGGAGCAGTGCGGCCTCCTCGTTGTTAGCCAATACCCGCGAGGCAGCCAGAAACGCATGCGCCACCATGCACAATGTCATATGGCGATACCAGCCTGTGTAGCTGCGCACTTCGTACTCGTCCAGGCCCACCTCGCCCTTGGCCGATTCGAAGCATTCCTCCACGGGCCAGCGGCTACCGGCGGCCTTCACCATCGCATCCAACGAAGCGTTGGCTGGCGCATGCACCAGATAATGCGCTACCTCGTCGGCATCCGTCAGGCTCCGGCGAAACAACAGCCAGCGTGTCAGGGTTCCTGTGTGCGAATTGACTTGCACACGAGCCCACTCATACAGCCGGGGGCCCTTGGTACCCTTACCGGCTGACAGGACTGTCCAGTCCTTCGGCTTCAACTCCTGGAGGACTTCACCCGCCGTCACCTGAGCCATTCCCCGCCACACGTAGGTATTGGAAGCCACCGCCAACACGTAGCGCTGGTGGCGCTGCTCCAGGAAGTGTCGCAGCGTCCCATCCCGGCCGTACACCTCGTCGCCAGCCACCCAGGAGGGCGTCAATCCCGCTTCGAAGGCACGCTCGAGCATGGCACGGGCCAGCTCGGGCTTGGTGCGAAAGGCCACCGTGTCCTCAATCCCAGCTCGGCGACACCTGTCCCTGTCCTGCGTCCATTCCTGAGGCAGGTACAGCTCTCTATCCACCAGGGTATGTCCACGAGGCGTCACGTAGGCCAGGAACACGCCTATCTGGCAATTTTCAATCCGGCCCGCTGTTCCCGAATACTGGCGCGCCACCCCCGCTGACTTGTTCCCCTTCTTGAGAAAACCCGTCTCGTCCAGCACCAGCGCGCCTCCCTCGCCCAAACGCTGGCGTGCGTAGGCCAGCACGTCATCGCGCACCTCATTCGCTTCCCACCGAGCCCCAAGCAGTAGATGCTGGAAGGCGTAGGGGTCCTGCTTGCCCGCCTCTTCTGCCAACCCCCAGGAATTCTTGCGCTCGGCACGCGAGAGCAGCGCTCGCACGAAGGCCCCGGCGGAGCTCTGTGTCTCCGGACGGCAGAAGTGGGGCTTGAGCCAGGTCAACACCTCCTCCCACTCCGCGGAGAGCTTCTGGATGATGCTGACCTCCCTCTTGTCGAACGCGGCTGTGACGGACATGCTCTCCCCGCTGGGCGTGCTACTTCTCCCATTGGGTTCAACCACTCCACCTCCGCAGTCACTCCCTGCGTCCTCCCCCCTGGTTGTCCCCCAGTCAGGTAGCAGCGTTGGCTTACTCCGGGAAGTTGCGCGTCAAGGCGGCGCCGTTACTCCTACGAGTGACGAGGTCCGCCTGCCGGAAGGCGCGGTTCCGCCATGATGTCGAGGCCAGCACGACGCCTCTCAATCTGTTTTGGAAGTACAACTGTAGTACTAGACTGCGCGGGAGGGGGGCTCTGCGGTAGTGTGCACGAACTCGGCTCCGAGCAGCACGGCACTCGTCCAGGCCCCCATGGTTCGTGCGCTGAGGGACTTGTCGGTGTTCCTCTTTCGTAGACGAACCCGATTACTTCAGCTTGTGAGTCGTAGAGACCGAACGTAGTTGGCTCTCGCCGTCTTGTGTTTGAGCGTCGAATTGTCGCATCGAAAATGGACACTCCCTGAAGACTTCGTCCCCTTCGAAAACTTCTAGGCCAACATCTAGCAAGCAGACGAAGTTTCCGAAGCGGACATATCTGTAGTGCGCAACTCTGGAGAAATCAGCATTTTGTGAGATATGTATTTTTATTTCGCTAATTCCTCCTTGGCGCAGGTTGCTTGCTAGTGCTTGTGCGGACGCAAGAATATCGGCAGCGGAGCGGTTAACACTGGCCGTGAATATTTCCACGATACGCCCCGTCATGCCAGCATCCACTCCCGTGAGGAATTTTCTTAGTCCGCTAAACCCGTCACGTCTCTCGAGATGACGCTCCCCTGCATAACGATCGACAATCGTTACGTTTCCATCGGCATGTTTCGCCAGATGTAAGAAGCGCTCTCTCCAGAGTAAGGATACTTTCTGATTGGCTCGGATTGGCTCAGAGGAAAGTCGTTTTGAGAGATTGAAAGATTCGCTCTGATCCACGCAATCGAAACGGCACAATTCTACGGTTGGATTTCCCAATCGGATGGAGCACTCGTCCGTTGGAACCCCTACCTCCATTGCACGAACTTCATCCAAAGCCAGCAGATCGGTTTTTCCGAAATAATGGTGCAACTGTGATGGAGCGCTCAATTGGTTTAGTGGAAGCCAGTTAGGGCTTCCAGATCGAAATTTCCTTTTTTGGAGGACAAGCTCCCATCGCTTTCTGAGCTCTTGGGGGAGGCGCTCAATTGCAGATACCAGTTCTGGTAGGTCCTTGTCTTTGTCTGCAATGAGAACGCCAGATCGTAACCAAAAGTCAAGAAATCGCCTGTGAATGGCGCGATGGGTTACTATGTCCGCGTAACTTGTTCCCAATGCGTCAGGATCGATACTGAAGAGCACAAGCATTAGTCGCCCAGGTCGAATTGCTCTCGATAGCCCTCTTCAAAGAACCCATGGGGCCACTCGTCGATAAACTCACCATCCTCATTGAGTCTCAACGGTATTATTCGGCTTCCTCCTTCTCCAGCGGGGTCAACATAAATCACGGAAACATCGGTGTTTTTGATTGCTTTTTGCCGAATGCGTCGCTGGATGCGAAGCATCAGTGCTTCGCTATGGGTTTCTATGATCCACTGGTTGTCTCGGCTCTGAAGATGGCGGTCTTGTTCGCGGTCTGTAATCCCAGCCGTTTTTATTAGAAGATCTGCCACTGATGCTTGCAACCTGGGATGGAGATGAATCTCAGGCTGCTCGACGCAAAGAATTCTATTTCGAGATACGACTCCCTCGACAATGATGGGCAGGAGTTGGCCAATCCCGAAGCCCACGTCTGCGGGAGCGACTTCCACATTGGTTCTTCTATCGAGAAGCGACATTGCAATTAGTTCGCCGGTAACTTCATTCCCGATAGAACTCACCCTTAAGTGGTACGGAATCCCAAACTGCTCAAACCACTCGTTTACCCTTTTTTCTATTTGGCGCCTGTATTGAAATATCACTTGTGGAGCGTATTCTCCCTTGGCACCTACGGTGTCTGCCTTCCCCCCGATTGACAGGTAGTGGCGAGCAGGGTGGCTTCTCAGTGGTCCTAGGTAGTAGATTGAACCTAGTAGCGAGTAGTATTCGGCTGTTATGCCAGTCAGGATTCTCTCGGCCTGAAATTGCACATAGTATGATTCTTGGGTATTCACGTCCCTTCGGTTGGAAAGGCGTGAAGGAAGGCCTTCTGGTGCAAGAAGAACGCTTTTGGTGATGATATTTTCGTAATTTTGTGCTGTAAACCGTCTTTCTCTTGCGAGTAGTTGATATTCATAGCTGTCTGTGTTCTGCGTGAGATAGTGAGCTAGTGAGCGCACTGATGCCGAGTTGTCCCAATGAAAAATTACGGCATCAGAAGGCCAATTCAGATCCTCTTGGGTTTGCTGTTTTGCCTTGTGAAGGTGGAGGTCGAGATTCTTTGAACCGGAGAGTTTGTATGTTACGTGAGCGAGTTCAGAATCGTGCTCTGTGCGTAGGCTTCGGCTTCGGGCCGCACGATATGTTGTGGTGATCTCCCTGGTGATGTCTGCATCTGGAGGCTGCGGAATGATTTGTTTTCGAGTTTCGAGTGCGTCATATTTTAGGGATATTTTGAATAATCTTTGATTTTCATGTTTATGTAGTATTGAATTGACGCTCCCTAGATCAATATAGGGCCCGCGCGTCATGAGGCCATGTCCCAGGAAGCCGAGAGGGTCAAGTGACTGCTTCATTAGGACCAGTGCTTGAATGATGGAGCTTTTGCCCCCTGAGTTGGGACCGTAGATTAAAGTGATTTTTGATAGGGGAAACCTTTGTTTTGAGCTGAATGGCTTGAAGTTCTCTAGTTCTATTTCTCTAAGCATTGGGGCGTTCGCCGCTTTGTGGGAAGCGTGATGGGTAGTTACATTCTCTTCATCTCGAATACGTGGGCGGGTTGTTCCTCCGAAGTTTCTTTGAAGTACTTACGCGCTTGTTCGATTTTTGAGGGACTAGTGAAGTGTTGTTAAGGCTTTGCTCTAGAGGGACAATGGCTCGTGAGCCTCCTTCACGCCGCTCGGCGGGCGGCCGTGGTCCGACGGATGTCGCCGTGGTTCGGCGAGGGCAGGGTGATGGTGGGCGACAGGCCCGGCGCCACCAGCGCGCTCGTCAGCAGCGACGAGGGATGGAAGTTCACGAACGCGCCCTCGACTCGCGACGGGCCCGCGAACACCTTCTCGACAATCATTGACGTGTACTGCTCCAGCGAGCTCTCGCGGGTGTTGCCATTGAGCACCACCTCCCAGCCCATCTGCTCGGCCCAGGCGCGCACGCCGGGGATGCTCGACTGCAGCGGCGTGTAGCTCTCCGTCGCCACGCCGTTCTCGCTCACCACGAACACCTCCTTGTCCGTGGCCACCGCGAGCGACATGTTCCCCATCGTGTGCCCCGGCGTCGACAGGATGGCCGCGCCCCGGCCCAGCCACGCGTCTCCGTCCAGCAGCACCACGCGCTCCTCGGGCACGCCCTCCGTCCCGCCCGGCACGTACCAGACCTTCTCGAACGGGTGCAGGTTCTTCACCGACTCCCATTCGGCCCGCTGCACCAGCAGCTTTGCCCTCGGGAAGTACGCCGGCTCGCCGTCTCCGCCCAGCCACCGCCGCACGTCCTGCACGTGCAGATGGTCGAACGCGATGTAGTCCACGTCCTCGGGCACCAGCCCCAGCGCCGCCAGGTGGCTCTGCACCGTGGCCAGTCTGCGCGTCATCAGCTTGTCGGAGATGAAGTCGCCGTACTTCTCGCGCAGCGACGCGTAGAAGGGCGCCGCCTGGCCGCGCTCGTAGTCGCTCGGGTTGAAGAGCAGGGTGCGCGTCGCCCCGTCCTCCATGTACTGCACCACCTGCATCCGGTTCGTCATCATCACGTAGGGCGCCGGAGACAGCGCTCCTCCGCTGAAGGCGAACTGCGTGGGGTAGGGGAACGTCACCAGGTCGCACGTGGCCAGCGCCGCCACCGGGCCCCCGGCGGTGAAGGCCTCGCGCGCCTCCTGCGCGGCCCGGCGGAGCTTCTGCAGGCGCGGTCCGGACACCGGTTCGGCGCGGGCCTCGGCGAGGAAGGGGAGGGGACGGAACGAGGAGTTCATGGGTTCACCCTGAGGTCGAAGACGGTCTTCACGGACTGGTAGCGGCCACGCGCCAGGTTGGCCTCGATGGCCTCCTGGTAACGCGCGAGCGGAAAGGTATGTGTCACCAGCATGCTCGGGTCCGGACCTTCCCGGCGGGCGAGCAGTCCCAGCACCAGGTCGAAGGTGTGCTTTCGCTCGCCCCGGAAGCTCTCCGGGCCGTACACGTAGGAGCCGAGCACCGTCAGCTCATTGCGCCACACCGTCGTCCAGTCGACGCGCTCGAGAATCCCCGCGGCCCCCACCAGCACCACCTTCCCCAGCGAGCGCGTGTAGCGCAGCGCGTCCCGCACCGAGGCCCCGCTGCCAATGCAGTCGAACGTCACCTCGAAGCCGCCCATGAGCGCCGGCGGGCCGAGGATGGGGCGGTACACCTTCGCACCCGTGCGCCGCGCCACCTCCTCGGCCTCGGCGGTGTCGTCGCGCATCACCCGGAAGGCCTCGTCCGCCCCGAGCCGTTTCGCCAGCGCGAGTTGGTAGTCCTCGGCCGCGAGCAGCGTCACGTGGCAGCGCGAGCCCAGCGCGCGAATCGCCCACAGGCACGCGAAGGCCACCGGCCCTCCGCCAATCACCAGCACCCGGTCGTCGTCCTTCAGCGGCACCTTCAGCACCGCGTGGAGGCTCACCGCCAGCGGCTCCACGAGCACGCCCGCCGTGTCGCCCACCCCCTCCGGCAGCGGGTGGAGCTGCGAGGGGTGCGCCACCATCTCCGTCCCCATGCCCCCGGGCAGGTCCTTCTGGAAGCCCAGCATCTGCCCCGGCGCGAGGCAGCCCTCGGCGGTATTCTCGCAGCCGTTCTCCTGGCCGGACGCGCACGGCTTGCAGGGCGGTTGGATGCCCCGCAGGCGGCAGGGCAGCAGTGGATTGACGGCCACCTTCTGGCCCACCTCCACGCCTCGGGCCTGGGGGCCCAGCTCCGTCACCTCGGCGAGCACCTCGTGGCCCAGCACGGCGGGGAAACTGTTGAAGGGCTCACTCTGGGGGCTCATCTTGAAGAAGAGCGTCCCCATGTCCGAGCCGCACAGTCCGCTCAGCAGGGGGCGCAGCCGCACCCAGTCCGGCCCGGGCAGGGTGGGGGAGGCCAGCTCGCGCAGGGAGAGGCAGCTGCCGCGCCCATAGTGCACCTTCGGGTACATGCCCCCAATCCCCTTGGCGAGGACGTACTTGGGGATGGAGAGTTCGAAGACGAGTCCCTTCACGGGGGCAAGCTCCCTGGGCAGGCGGGCTGACGGCGGGGGGCCGGAGTCTAGCGCCGCGAGAGGAGCCGCGACACCGGGTCCGTTCTGGTAGGGTGATGACAGAGGGTTGAGAGGTATGGCGAAGGCGAAGCGGAAGTCCGACGACACACTTTCCGGAGAGGCGCTCAACGACGAGGTGCGCGTCGAGGCGTCGCTGCGCCCGCGCACCTTCGACGAGTACGTGGGGCAGAGCGCCGTCGTCGAGAAGCTCAAGGTGTACGTCCAGGCGGCCAAGAGCCGCGGGGAGGCGCTCGACCACTGCCTCTTCTCCGGGCCTCCGGGTCTGGGCAAGACGTCGCTGGCCTACCTCATGGCCACCGAGCTGGGCGTGGGCATCCACGTCACCAGCGGCCCCGCGCTCGAGCGCAAGGGCGACCTGGCCGGCCTGCTCACCAACCTCAACGAGCGCGACATCCTCTTCATCGACGAGGTCCACCGCCTCAACGCCGCCATCGAGGAGTACCTCTACCCGGCCATGGAGGACTTCCGGCTGGACATCACCATCGACACCGGCCCCGCCGCCCGGGCGATGAAGATTGATCTGCCGCCCTTCACCCTCATCGGCGCCACCACCCGCACGGGCCTGCTCACCTCGCCGCTGCGCGACCGCTTCCAGATTCAGGAGCGGCTCGAGTACTACGAGCCCAAGCACCTGGAGCTCATCCTCAACCGCTCGGCGCGCATCCTCGGGGTGCAGCTGGAGCGGGAGGGCGCCAGGGAGATCGCCACCCGCGCCCGCGGCACGCCCCGCATCGCCAACCGGCTGCTGCGCCGGCTGCGCGACTTCGCCCAGGTGGAGGGCGATGGCCGCATCACCCAGGCGCTCGCCGCCCAGGCGCTCACCCGGCTCGGCGTGGATGCCTCGGGCCTGGACGCCATGGACCGCAAAATCCTGCTCACCATCCTCGACAAGTTCGGCGGGGGCCCGGTGGGCGTGGAGACGATCGCCGCCGCGGTGGGCGAGCAGCGCGATACCATCGAGGACGTGTACGAGCCGTACCTCCTCCAGGAAGGCTTCCTTCAGCGCACGCCGCGGGGCCGCACGGCCACGCACCTGGCGTACAGCTATTTCAACAAGAAGGCGCCCACCTCGGGTGGGCAGGGGTCCCTCTGGTGAGCACCTCCGCCACCGCCGTCCCGCCGCCTCGCGTGTCTCGCGTCCCCCGTGACTTCTACGAGGAGCTCGTCCGCTCCACGCAGGGCAACCGCGGCGGCTTCCTCGCCGAGCGCGAGCGCTGGTTGCGCGCCCTGCCCGTGGAGGCCCGCGAGGAGCTCCTCTTCGAGTTCGAGATGCTCCTGCGCGCCGTGGAGCGCTACGTCCACCTGCACGACAACGGCGTCATCGACTCGCAGGAGCAGCCGCTCGTCACCCGCGACTTCCGCGAGGAGCTCAAGGACGTGCGCGCCACGCTCAGCCAGGCCATCCGGCTGGCGCGCCACCTGCTCGACCCGGACTCCACCCAGAAGCTCCAGTTCCGCCGCTACGTGGAGACGCAGCTCGCGGACGACAACATGCGCCGCTCGCGCATCGAAGGCGAGCGCGACCAGGAGACGCCCCAGGAGAGCCTCTTCGTCCTGCGCCAGTCCTTCGAGTCGCTGCGCAACCTCATCGACCACCTGCTGCAGCTGCCGGTGTGCGGGCTGAGCCTCTTCAACGACGTGGGCAACCTCGTCCTGCGGGAGATCGTCCTCAACCGCTACTTCCGGCCCTTCCGCCTCACCGAGTTCCGCCTGGAGTATGACCGGCTGCGCTCGGTGCGCCTGCTGACGCTGCTGTCCACGGTGCCGGCCGAGACGCGGCCGCTCTACACCACCGCCTACCTGGGCCTGTTCCGTCTGCTGCACTACCTGGCCTACGTGAGCCAGGACGCACAGGGCCCCATTCCCCGCCGCGTGCGCGTGGTGCTCGCGCTGGTGCGCAGCGAGGCGCTCGGGCTCGTGGGCTACCTGAAGAACGAGCTCGCGCCCAAGGCCGGGCCCAAGCCCCTCCAGGCCGCGTGCCTGCGCGCCGCCCGCGACATCGCCCGCGAGACGGAGCGCATCGCCCGCGACATCCTCGTGGAGCTGGACCGCGACCGCGCCGCCGCCGCCCGCGCCTCCTACGCCTTCACCCAGGTCCTCCAGGCCCAGGTGGTGGCCCTCACCGAGGCGCTCGCGCCCGGCTCCGCCTCCGGCGAGGCCCCCTTCGAGCAGCTCGCCTCCCCCATGGAGGCCGCCGAGCGGCTGCGCAAGGACCTGTGGGTCTTCTCCCAGCTGTGCCGCGGCGCCGAGGGGCACCTACGCAACGACGACGTGGCGTCCGCCGAGGCCGTCATCTCCAGCATCGTGGCCTTCCTCGGCTACTTCCAGGACGGCAGCTACCAGCTCTTGCGCTACGTGGACTACGAGGCCTTCGACCGTTTCAGCGCGCTGCTCACCGAGCTGCCCTGGCCGCCCGAGGGCCCCGCCGTGCGCACCCGCCTCATCGAGGACCTGCGCGGCTTCTCCATGGTGCTGGAGAACACCTTCGCCGCCGTCAGCCGGCGCGCCCAGCTCCGGGGCTTCAACTTCGACCGGGCCGAGGCCGAGCTGCTCCGCGATCGCTTCCTGGCTGCTACCCGCTAGGCACCCGCCAGGCACCCGCCAGGCGGGGCCGCGAGGGATGCATCTGTAAGGAATCCGTCACCGCAAGTACGCGGCATGTCACGGATTCGTCCGTCAACCGTTTGATTCCGGGCAGCCGCCTGCGTTATTGGGTCGCTCCATGACGCGCCCGGACGACGAAGGGCGGCATGTGGAAGTCCGGACACATTTGTCACGGTGGTGGGGTAGGTGCACAGCGAGTCGAGGGGGAAGGGGGGGACCGGACGCTTCGGTGCCCCGCGCAGGCCAGCCAGAAACCCGAGGGATTCCGAGCGGTTGGGACTCCCTGGAGGCCTCGGAGGTCCCCCTCCCAGGTGGGGTCTTCATGGCGTGTGGTTTGCATCGATACGCGGCGCGTCAGATGGGCAGTGAACATTGACGGAAGTACCCGCATCGAAGAGGCGACACGGAACCATGGCTCACACCTCCTACAACCAGCGCACCCTCTCCCAACCCGTTCGTTGCCAGGGCGTGGGGCTCCATTCCGGCGCGCCGGTGAACCTCTCGCTGCTGCCCGCGCCGGTGAACCACGGCATCGTCTTCGTGCGCACGGACACGTCCCGCCCGGTGGCCATCCCCGCGCTGACGGAGTTCGTGGTGGACACCTCCCTGGCCACCACCCTGGGGAAGGACGGCGTCAAGGTGAGCACCGTGGAGCACCTGATGTCCGCCCTGGCCGGCATGGGGCTGGACAACGTGCGCGTGGAGCTGGACGGCCCCGAGGTGCCCATCATGGATGGCAGCGCCGCGCCCTTCGCCGCCCTCATCGCCGAGGTGGGCGTGCGCGAGCAGGAGGAGCCCCGCCGCCTGCTCGTCATGAAGAAGACGGTGTCCGTGGTGGACGGGGACAAGGAGGCGAGCCTCTCTCCCTCCAGCCGCTTCCGCATCTCCTGCACCATCGACTTCAAGCACCCGCTCATCACCGAGCAGTCCTTCGAGCTGGAGTTCTCCGACCGCTGCTTCGCCAAGGAAATCTCCCGCGCGCGCACCTTCGGCTTCCTGCGCGACGTGGAGATGCTCAAGAAGATGGGCCTGGCGCGCGGCGGCTCGCTGGACAACGCCATCGTCGTGGACGAGTTCTCCATCCTCAACCCCGACGGCCTGCGCTTCCCCGACGAGTTCGTGCGCCACAAGATTCTGGACGCCGTGGGTGACATCTCCCTCTTCGGCCGCCCTGTCGTCGGCCACCTCAAGGCCTTCAAGACGGGCCACGCACTCAACCAGAAGCTGGTGAAGGCCGTCCTGGCGGATCCCACCAGCTACGAGCTCGTCCCGGCGCGCAAGCTGCTGGAGCTGCCCGAGCTGCGTCTGCCGGAGCTCGGCCTCGAGCCGCTGGTGGCCTGAGACGTGGCCTGAGAAATTTCTTTGCGGGTCCGGGGTTTTCTCGACTAAGGACCCCTTTCCATGCTCATGCGCTCTACTTCCACCCTCCTGGCCGCGCTGCTGGCGGTCTCCCTCTTCTCTGGCTGCAACAAGGGCCAGTCTCCGGCCACCAACCCCAACCCCTCGCCCACCTCCGCCACCCCGGCCGAGCCCACGCCGGACACGGTCGTGGCCACCTACGGGGACGGCCAGAAGGTCACCTACGGCGAGGTCAACGAGCGCATCAAGGATCAGCTCGCCAACCTCGACAAGCAGCGCTACGAGATGCGCAAGCGCGGCGTCGACAACGTCGTGACGGAGAAGATCGTCGAGGCCGAGGCCAAGAAGCGCAACATGACGCAGGAGCAGCTGTTCAAGGCCGAGGTCGACGACAAGGTCCCGCAGCCGCCCGAGGCGGAGATCAAGAAGCTGTACGACGAGGCCAAGGAGCGGCTGCCCCCGGGCACCACCTTCGAGCAGGTGAAGCCGCAGATCGTCGACTTCCTCACCGGCTCCAAGAAGCAGGAGCGCGCGCGCGAGTTCGTCGGCGAGCTGAAGAAGAACGCCAACGTGCAGATCACCCTGCCCGAGCCGCCCAAGGCCCCCGTGGAGCGCAAGCAGGTGGCCGCCACCGGCCCGGCCAAGGGCCCCGAGGGCGCGCCCGTCACCATCGTGGAGTTCAGCGACTTCCAGTGCCCGTTCTGCAGCCGCGCCATCGGCACGGTCGAGGAGGTCCTGAAGGCCTATCCCGACAAGGTGCGCCTGGTGTTCCGCCAGTTCCCCCTGGAGTTCCACAAGCAGGCGCCCAAGGCCGCCGAGGCCGCGCTGTGCGCCAATGACCAGGGCAAGTTCTGGCAGATGCACGACACGCTCTTCGCCAACCAGAAGGAGCTCGAGGTCCCCAAGCTCAAGGAGTACGCCAAGAAGGCGGGCCTGGACTCGGCGAAGTTCGACAAGTGCCTGGACTCGGGTGAGAAGGCCGCCGCCGTGCAGGCCGACATGGCCGACGGACAGAAGGCGGGCGTGAACGGCACCCCGGCCTTCTTCATCAACGGCATCCTGATCTCGGGCGCCCAGCCCTTCGATGAGTTCAAGAACATCATCGACGACGAGCTGAAGGGGAAGAAGTAGGAGCCCGCGCGCGTGGCGACACGGCCCAAGGCCACGCCTCGCCTGGGGTTGAGCGGTGAGCCGGGCACGCTCGAGCTGGAGCGCCCGCTCGCCGCCAACCTCTCCCCCCACCATCCCCTCGCGGCGCACTTCCATTCGCCCGAGGGGATGGTGCTGTTGCGGGAGTCCTCCTCCCTCTCCGGCTTCTTCGCCGGCAGCCTCAGCTCGCTGGCGGTGGAGGAGGTGCTCGGCCACATCCTCTCGGGCATCCGCAGCGGCCAGCTCGTCGTGCAGAGCGGCCTGGTGCAGCGCACCGTCTCCTTCCGCGACGGGCAGCCCGTCTTCGCCGTCTCCAGCGTCCCCCACGAGCGGCTCGGCGCCGTGGTGGTGCGGCTGGGGCTCGTCACCCCCGAGCAGCTCCACCATGCGCTCGGCAAGGTGACGCCCACCCTGCGCATCGGCGCGGTGCTCACCCGCGAGGGCTTCCTCTCCGAGGCCAACCTCTACAGCGCCATGACGTACCTGGTGCGCGAGGTGATGCTCAACCTCTTCGAGATGTCCGAGGGCAGCTTCCTCTTCCTCGAGGGCCGCCCGCCCGAGGCCGACGCGGTGAAGCTCCAGGAGCGCGGCAAGGACCTCGTCCTCCAGGGCATCAAACGCGGCGAGGGGGTGGCGCGGCTGCGCAGGCACTTCCCCGACGAGACGCCCGTGGTGGCCGGCTCCGAGCTTCCACCCCCCGGCGAGGAGGCGCTGCTCGCCCGGGCCGCCCACGGCACCACGCTGGGCGCGCTGCGCTCCTTCTGGGAGGGCAGCCTCTTCTCCTTCCTCACCTGGGTGGAGGAGCGCTCGCGCGATGGGTCGCTCGTGCTCCAGCAGAAGGCCGGGCCCCCCATGCCCCGGCGCGCCTCCGGCACCTTCCTCGCCGTGCCCCCGCCCCCCGTGGCCCCCCTCAGCCCCGAGGAGCGCTTCAACGTGCTGCTCGCTCAAATCCACACCGCCATCCGTCTGGCCGGCGCCAACCCGGACCTGCTGCGCGGCTTCCTCGAGTCGCCCCAGCCCGGACTGGAGACGGCCTACGAGGGCGTGACGCTCGGCCCGGACGGCCGGGTGGACGTGGCGCGCATCCGCCAGAATGTCTCCGGCGGGGACGGGGCCCTGGCGCGCGCCATGACGCTCGAGGCCATCGACGCCTTCGTCTCCTACGCGCTCTTCTCCGCGCGCAACGTGCTGCCGGGCGAGATGTCCGAGCGGCTCTACCGCAGCTACCGCGAGCTCCAGGAGGGACTCTCGTGACGGACATTTCCCAGGCGCGGGCCCGGCTCGCGCTCGCCGCGGACCTGCCGCTGGAGGACGGCCTGCGCCTCTACCAGCAGGTGGCCCCCCATGTGGCCTACGCCAAGGTGGGCCTGTCGCTCTTCGTCGAGCACGGCCCGGCCGCCGTGGCCGCCTTCCTGAAGCTGGGCGCCAGGGTGTTCCTCGACCTGAAGCTGCACGACATCCCCAACACCGTGGAGCTGGCGGCCGCGCGGGCCGGGGCGCTCGGGGCCTCGCTGCTCACCGTGCACGCCGCCGGGGGCGAGGCCATGCTGAAGGCCGCCGTGAAGGGCGCTCGCGAGGGGGCCGCTGCCCGGGGCCATGCCGCGCCCAGGGTGCTCGCGGTGACGGTGCTCACCTCCATGTCCGCCGAGGACGTGGCCTCGGTGGGCCTCTCCGGCGCTCCGGACGAGGCGGCGCTGCGGCTGGCCCGGCTGGCCGTGCGCGCGGGCGTGGACGGGCTGGTGTGCTCGCCCCGCGAGGCCGAGGCCTTCCGCCGCGAGCTCGGCCCCACGCCCTTCCTGTGCACCCCGGGCATCCGCCCCGCGGGCGCGGCGAAGGGAGACCAGAGCCGCGCGGAGACGCCGGCCTTCGCGGTGCGTGCGGGGGCGGATCTGCTGGTGGTGGGCCGTCCCATCCACACCGCGGCGGACCCGTTGGCCGCTGCACGTGCGATCGCCGACGAAGTTTCCGCCGCTTGACAGCCGCCCCCGGCGCGTGAGCTGGCCCCCTGGCCACGCCTGCCCCCCGTCCCCACGTTGGGCCCCAGGCCATCGGGCCGGGGGAGAACACATGGACGCAAGGCGGTTGTTGGGGTGGGGCCTGATCGCGCTGTGCACGGCATGCAGCGGGGCGAAGCACGCGGTGCGCGAGCCGGCGGACACGGGCACGGGTGGCTCCGGTGTGGCGGCCCGGGAACAGTCCCTGGGCTCCGAGGAGTCCGGCTCCCGACACTACGTGCACCAGGCCCTGGGCTTCGAGCTCACCCAGCCCGGCGGGGACTGGATGCTGGACGAGACGGATGAGCAGACGCCCGAGGGGCTCGCCATTCCCGTCGTCCTGCGCCACCGCACCAGCGGCGCCCAGGTGGTGCTCCAGGTGGCGCCCGCGGTGGCCTCTCCCATCCAATTCGCCGAGAAGCTCACCCTGGGCCTGCGCAGCCAGCCGGGCTTCGTCACCAGCGACCCCGAGCCGCTGGCCATGTCCGACAGCGCCGTGGGCTTCGACTTCGCCGTGGGCGACAACGTGCGCGGCCGGGTGGTGGTGCGCGACGGCAGCCCCGGCCACGTCTTCATGATGCTCGCCACCTGGCCCACGACCGCTCCGGACGAGGTGCCCCAGGCGGTGAACGCCCTCTTCGAGAGCGTCCACCCGCTGCCCGTCGCGCCCGAGCAGACCTGAGCCCACCAGACCCTCCGGGCCAGCTCCTGCCAGGGGGGAGGCACCGGTCGCGTTTTCCCGCGACTGGTCCGATGGTCGTACCAGTCGGGACGAAACTCGACCGGAAGGTGCCTCGTTCCTACCGCGAGAGCACCCCTGAGAGGACTCTGCCCACCTAAGCCATAGGAACTAAGTTCTTTCAGGGGTCCGGCGAGCAGGACGGAGAAGAGTCCGGAGCACGCCGGGCCGGCTCAGCTGCTGTAGGCGACTGACGGCCTGAGCATAGAAGGAGTCGCGCTTCTTCGTCAGCATGCGACTGAAGAAGGTGTCCTTGGTGTGGCCCCAGAAGCCCTCAATCCAGTTGAGACTCTCGGACGTGTACTTCGGCAGGAAGATGGGGGTTACCCACTGCCGCGCCGCCTCGAGTGC
>NZ_JBJMQO010000036.1:0-13297 GCF_045802675.1 Archangium sp.
AGGAGTTGGTGGCTGGGTCGTACAACTCCGCGGAGTTGAGGTGGCCGCTGCCTCCGCTGCCCCCCGTGACGAGCACCTTGCCGGAGGGGAGCAGGGTGGCGGTGTGGTGGTAGCGAGCCGTGGCCAGGGTGCCGGCGGAGGACCAGGAGTTGGTGGCCGGGTCGTACACCTCCGCGGAGTTGAGGTAGCCGCTGCCTCCGATGCCCCCCGTGACGAGCACCTTGCCGGAGTTGAGCAGGGTGGCGGTGTGTTGGTAGCGGGCGGTGGCCATGATCGTGGCGGCGGACCAGGAAGTGGTGGCCGGGTCGTACAACTCCGCCGCGGTCGAGGGGCCGCCATTGACGCCTCCCGTGACGAGCACCTTGCCGGAGCTGAGCAGGGTGGCGGTGTGGTACTGGCGGTTGGTGCTCATGGTACCGGCGGCGGCCCAGCCCGACGCGCACGCTGGCAGGCCCGTCAGGGTGAAAGCCTTCGAGGCCGAGACACCGTAGGCATTGGTGACGGAGGCGGTCACGGCGGTGGTCGTCCCCGTCACCGCGCAGGAAGGCGCCGTCCACACGACATGGCTGGTGGTGGCAGTGTTCTGCGCCCCAGCCAGCGAGCCCCCCATATTGGCCACCCAGGAGAACGTCATGGTGCTGGACTGCGGGTCCATGGCGGTGACGTCGAAGGTCACCGTCTGGCCAGGCGAGGTGGTGGCGGCGGACTGGTAGTAATTGGTGAACTGGGCGGGGAAGCGCTCGGTGGTGGCGGCGGCCACGCAGAGGTTGATCGTCCCCTTGTTCGTGCCCGTGCGGCCGTCCTGGACCGTGACGGTGAGCAGGCAGTTGCCACACGCGCCGGACGGGATGGCGGAAGGGACGAAGGTGGCGGTGCTGGACGTCGAATTCGTCCAGGTGCCGGGGCAGCTCGAGGGTGCTGTCCACTGGTAGGTGAGGGGATCTCCATCCGCATCCAAGGCGGTGGCGGTCACGTTGACGGACTGACCCACGTCCAGGCGGGTGCGAGAAGCGGTGACCTTGGTGACCACGGGGTAGAGGTTGAAGGAGATGGTGAGGTTCGCGCTGCCGCTGGTGGCGCTCGAGATGACGTTGACGGCCAGGGAGATCGATGCGGCCGCCCCCTGCGAGTCCGTCACGGTGAAGGTGAGGGTGTAGATGCCGGCGGAAGAAGGCGCCGTCCACGAGCTGTTCGCGGCCGTGGAGGTCGCGAAGGAGCCGGCGGTGCCCGTCCACAAGTAGGTGAGGGTGTCCCCCGTGTTGGGGTCATGGCTCGTCGTCGTCAGGGTGATGGACCCGCCTGTCTGCACCGTGGTGATGGAGGCCACAATGGAGTCAATGACGGGGCCGTCATTGCCGTAGGCCGGAGGCGGAGCAATCTCCTGGAGGGTGATGGCCACCGCGGTGGTCTGGTTGGCGCTGATGGTGACGCCGGAAGCCTGCCCCTGGAAGCGCTTGGTGCTGGTGGAGTCGTAGGCCTCGGCGAGGAAGGTGCGGTTGGCGCCCGTGGGGATGTTGCCGATGATTCCGCCCCAGGAGCCGTTGAACTTGGCCAGGTCCAAGGTCATGGTCGACATATCCGAGGCGGAGATCGTCACCTTGACGCGGGTGATGTCACTGGCGGAGAGAGCCTGCACTGAGGCGGCGAATTGGACGGAGCCGGTGGGCTGCTGGGGCGAGGTGCATGCCGCCAGCGAGAGCAGCAGCACCGCCACGAGACAGGGGAGACTTCGGAGAGAAGGCATGGTCTTCACTTTCGGAGGGCCGACCTGGCCCTGCTGAAAGTGAAGGAGTCGGCGAGCAGGAAAATGATGCACACAATCTGCGCGCTGCTGCGCCCCGGGCCGTGCCCCTCGCGCTACCGGCCGAGCTTCTGCAACTCCCCGGAGGGAACCACCCGCGTGCCCTTCGGGGCCTCGAGCGCCAGGGCGGCCATCGCCCGCGCCACGGTCCGCGCCTCGATGGGACGGCTGGCCAGTGGGCGCAGCAGCGGCGCGAGCAGGCGCGAGGCGATGATGGCCGCGTGCTCGCCCGGGCGGCTCTCCGCGCGCGCTCCGAGCAGCAGCGACGGCTGGGCGATGATGAGCGACTCGAAGCCCATGCCCGCGAGCGCCTGCTCCACCTCGCCCTTCACGCGGTTGTAGAAGACGCGCGAGCGCGGATTCGCTCCGAGCGCCGTCACCACGAGGAAGCGTTGCACGCCCGCCTTCTTCGCCGCCTGGGCGAAGGCCAGCACGGCGTCATGATCCACGGCGCGGAAGGCCTCCTGGCTGCCGGCCTTCTTGAGGGTGGTGCCCAGGCAGCAGAAGGCGTCCTGGGCGGCGGGCAGCGCCGAGTCCTCGAGCCGGGCGAAGTCCACCGTGTGCTGGGCGAGCTTCGGGTGCTGCTTCGGCAGGGGGCGGCGGCCCAGCGAGTGCACCTGCTGGTAGCGCTCGTCCCCGAGCAGCGTGTCGAGCAGGTGGCCTCCGACGAGCCCGCTCGCGCCAGCCACGAGCGCGGTGCGCTTTTGCGTTTCCATGTGCTGGATGCTCAGCACATCCGGCGAGTGGGCGCCAGGGGGCGCGCGCTCAGTGGACGCGCGGGGGCGGCCCGCTGATCCGGTCCGGAGGCGCCGCGGGCGGGGAGATGGGACCCCGCTGGGCCGAGACCGAGCGGAAGTCATTGGTGAGGAAGGCGAGCACCAGGGGCAGCGACGGCGGATTCTTGCTGAGCGCCAGGCCGCACACGTCGAGGTAGTCGCTCACGTAGATGCCATTGGCGTTGCGGTAGCGGATGCAGCGCCCGTCGTCGCGGCGCTCGTCCTCGCGCAGCAGCTCCCGGGTGTTGATGCCCTTCTTCATCACCAGCTTCTCCGGGCCCAGCTCGATGGACACCTGCTCGTTGCCCCACACGCCCTGGATGAAGGTGGCGGGCCCGCCCGTGCGCACGGTGACGTTCACGGGGAGCTGCCGCAGGGTGCCCTTCACCGTGTTGCCCACCAGGGTGAGCACGTCGGACTGGTTGCTCTTCCAGGCGCCGTCCGGCTGCGGGGAGAACCGGAACATGCCCGCGTCCACCCGCTCCGCGTTGAACAGGGCATCGCCGATGCGGCCCGAGGGCAGGGCCCGCGCAGCCCGGTCGGCGATGAGGTTGGTGACGGCCACCGAGGCGTCCACCGGCTCGAAGCGCACCGCGCCAATCCACGCCTTGCCGGTGCCGCTGAGCATCAGCCCGGCCATGATGGCCTTGGCCTCCTGGGGCACGTCCAGCACCACCTCGTAGCGCTTGCAGTCCGTGGTGCCCACCACCGCGCGCGACTGCATGTTGTCGAAGGCGAGCGGCTCCTTCGGATCCTCTCCCTCCACGCGCATCCACAGGCCCGTCCAACCCTGCACGTCCTCGGTGCGCACCACCGCGGAGAAGCGCAGCCGCTTGCCCCGGAAGCCCTGCGCCGCGAAGGCCTGCATGAAGGTGCCGTAGCCGTTGGGGCTCGGCTGGAGCGAGCGCAGGAAGGCGCTGCGGTTGCCCTCGCAGGGGCTCTGGGTGTCCAGGCCCGCCTCGTACAGCTTGGGGGCGCTCTCGGTGACGAACCACCCCGCGGGCAGGCCCTTCTTGTCGTCCGCGGCCGAGGCCTGGCCTCCCACGGCGAGCGCCGCCATCCACAGGAGCGCCAGGAGCTGCTTCATCCGGAAGTTCATGGCGGTACCTTTCACAGCGAATGGGGCCCGGAGTCGTTGAAGGCGCCCGCGGGGAGTCCGGCGTAGCCCTCGTAGCGGGGCACCTCGCCCACGCCCTGGGGGTATTGCACCAGCAGCCCGCGCGCCAGGGCCTCCGAGGCGCACGTCTCCTGGCTGTCCAGGTCCGGGCAGGCCACCAGCCGCTCGGGAGACTCCGGCAGCTCCACCGGCAGCGCCAGCACCGGGAAGTCCTCGTCCTGGGTCCGAGGGTGCACGGCCCGCTCGGGGCGGAGGACGAGCAGCGTCACCGCCGCCGCGGCCGCCATCATCACCCCCGCGGCGGCGGAAGAGCGGGCCCGGCTCCAGAAGGCCGGGCGGAGGACGTTCGAGTGCGCGGCGGGGGCCTGGGCCACCTCGCGCAGCTGCTCCTCGAGAAGCGCCTCGTGCTGGAGGACGAGGGCGCAGGGAGGGCAGTCGAGGGTATGGGCCTCGAGGGCGGCCGCGGCTTCCGGTTCCAACGCACCGAGGACGTACTGCTCGGCGTCGGCCGGGCGGATGTGCGGCGGGTTCATGGTGCTTCCTCCTCGAGGGCGCTCCGCAGCTTCTTGCGGACCTCGCACAAAATTTGTCGGACGCGCTGTACGGACAGGCCGACGCGCGCGGCCACTTCGGCGTGCGGCAGCTCCTGGCCGTCGCACGCCAGTTGAAAGACACGCTGGGCGCTCGTCGAGCACTCGCGCAGGGCGGCCTGGGCCCGCTCCAGCTGCTCCTCGGACAGCAGGCGCCGCTCGGCGGAGACGGACGGGTCCACCGGGTGGTGGGCCTCGGGCAGCTCCTCCACCGGGCCGGCCAGGGACTCGCGGCGGGTGCGGCGCGCCTCGTCGGCGGCGAGGAAGGCCGCCTGGGTGAGGGCGAGGTTGGGCAGGCGCAGCTCGGGGAGCATCCCCTTCTGCTGCTGCTGGATGAGGCGGGCCCACGTCTCCTGGGCGATTTCATGCGCCCGGTCCACGCGGATGCCCCGGGCGAGCAGCGAGACCACCACGCGCCGGTGGTAGCGGGAGATGAGGGCATTCCAGGCGGTGCGCTCCCCGTTCAGGGCACGGCGCGTGAGCTCGGCCTCGTCCTCCAGCGTGCTCCCCCCCGGTCGCGCGCTCTCCTCTGGCTGTCGCACCACGCTCCGAACTGGTTGCACCAAGGCCACACCCATCGTGTCTTCCCGAGTCTCTTCCCGAGCTTCCGCGGGCCCGCGGGGGTCTCGCTGCTCCCCGGTGCCTGGGAAACGTCCGGTGTCGGTGGACATATCGATGGGGGTGGACGGGGCGGGGGGCGCGGGCTTTGGAGGGGGCTTCAGTTGACGGCGGGGCTGTCGCCCGAGGCCCATTTCATCCGGGACAGCTTCACCACGCCCTGGCAGCGGGCACACACGTGACCCTCCGCGTCATACATCCGGGCGGAGGCGAAGAGGGTGGAGGTGCCGGCGTTGTCGATGGTGGCCTCGATGCGCACGGTGTCGCCGCGCACGGGGCGCTCGAAGCTCATGGACAGCTGCATGGTGGCGGCGCGGCGGGTGGGGTCCAGGAGGGCGGGCGTGCAGCCGATGGCGTAGTCGAAGAGGGCGGAGATGATGCCCCCGTTGATGGCGGAGGTACCCAGGCCGCCCCGGTGCTCGGAGCGGACCTCGGGGAGGGAGACGACCACCTTCTGGCCCTGGGGGAAGCTGAGCTGCGCGCCGAACAGACGCATGGTCTGACTGCGGTTGAACTGTTCGGCGTAGCGGTCGAGCTGCTCCTGGGTGGGACGGGCCTCGGCGTCGGACATGGGCGCGACTCTACTGGTAGAACGTCGGGCATGCCTCGCCTGTCGCGTCTCCGGGTGCTCGTGCTGCTGGCCATGTCGGGGTGTTCGGGTGTTCGGGCCTGTGGGACCTCCGAGCAGGCCCCGGTCCAGGCCTCCCCACAGGCCGCCGCGGCGCCGAAGCCTTCCACTCCGCGTGTGGCCGTGCCGCCGCCGGAAGCACGCTACGCGAAGACGTGGCTGGTCATCATCCACTCCTCGGCCACGCCGGGGGAGGGCAGCGGGGCGCTGGAGGCGCTGAAGAAGACGGGGCTGCCCGCCGAGCCGTACCGGCTGTCCACCAACGCGTTCAGGGATTTGCGTCCGTGCCTGGAGGTGGTGGTGGCGAAGGCCTTCGCGGCCCGGGCGGAGGCGGCCGCCTACCAGCAGCAGCTGGCCGGGGCGGGCGTGGAAGCCTACGTGAAGAACGCCGGGCCGCTGGAGCCGGAGCGCGAGGCCAGGGACGCCTTCTGCCGCGCCAGCGCCGAGGCCCATGCCGCGCGCGCCGAGTCGCTGAAGCACCAGACGGTGCCGCGCTTCGTGGAGTCGCACGCGGGGCGCACCTTCATGCTGCTGGGCGAGGCGAGCGAGAGCGTGGCGCTCGAGCCGATGGATGCGCGCCGGAGCCTGTGGATGGGGGCGGTGGCGCAGGATCCGACGGGCCTCTTCGCGAAGGGCGACAAGGTGGACCTGTACGGGGCGGAGGGCCCGGTGAAGGCGGGCTGCGAGGTGACGGGGTTCGCGTGGATCAACCGGGGCGTGCCGCACTTCGGCTACTTCCAGCAGGAGCCGCCGCCCGAGGCGCCGGGGTGTGGCCGGGCGTGGGCCTTCGCCGAGCTGGACTGCGCGGTGGAGCCGGAGGCGCGGGTGTTCGCGCTGCCCGCGGGCACCCAGGCGCCGGTGTTCTTCACGTCCGCAGACGCGCCCTCCGACGAGGTGAAGGCCGCGCAGGAGGAGGCCCTGAGGCGCTCGCCGCGCTTCGCCGCGCTGCGCTCCGAGGGAGCCATCCAGGCCGAGCAGGTGCAGGAGGAGCTGAGCGAGGAGGTGAGCACGTTCAGCTACGGCTCGGGGGAGCGGCACGCCGTGTTCACGGTGGCGCGCTTCCGCACGGGCGAGGGCAACTCGCTGTGCGGCTCGGACTACAACCAGCAGGTGACGCGGGCGGTGGTGCGGGAGCCGGGAGGCGCTGAGCGGCCGCTGCCGGTGAAGGAGCTGGCCGGGGACGAGGTGGTGGGGGTGCTGGACCTGGAGGGGGACGGGCAGGTGGAGCTGCTGCTGCACGAGTCCTGGCCCTCGCAGGCGGTGCGGCTGATCCGCGAGGACGGCACCGAGGTGGCCGGAGCGGCGGTGGAGAACTGCGACTGCGGGTGCTGAGACCCGCACCTGGGCGCTGAGCGAGGCTCCCCGACAGGGCAGGCGAGCGGGCCCCTGCGTGGAACATCCTTCCGGATGGGCGGAAACTCGTTAGAAGCAGGGTTTGCCTCTAGAAATGGCGCCTGCCTTGAACGCCCAGAACGAACTCCTCAAAGACCTGAACGAGCCCCAGAAGGAAGCGGTCCTCCATGGGGACGGTCCGCTCCTCGTACTGTCGGGCGCGGGCAGTGGGAAGACGCGCGTCATCACCCGCCGGGTGGCCCACCTGGTCCAGGTGCGCGGCGTCTACCCCTGGCGCATCCTCGCGGTGACCTTCACCAACAAGGCCGCGCGGGAGATGAGGGAACGGCTCGCCCACCTGCTCGGCGGTCAGGCGCATGAGCTGGTGGTGAGCACCTTCCACTCCTCGTCGTCGATGATTCTCCGCCGCGTCCTGCGCGACCCCGCGGTGGCGGGGGATGCGTCGCAGGAGTCGGTGACGGGAGGACTGACCCCCTCGTTCGTCATCTACGACGACGGGGATCAGCTCAACCTCGTCAAGCGCGCCATGCGCGAGGTGCGGGTGGACCCGATCATGCAGCCGCGGGAGATCCTCCACCGGATTGATCAGGAGAAGAACGCGGCGCGCCTGCCGGACGACATGGAGGTGGACTCGGAGGACCTGCGCGGAATGGTGGTGCAGAAGACCTACCGGGCCTACCAGCGGCTGCTGCGCGCGGCGAACGCGGTGGACTTCGGGGACCTGCTGCTGCTGCTGGTGGCGCTCTTCCGCAGGCGCCCGGACGTGGTGGCGCAGTACCGGCGGCGCTTCCAGCACATCCTCGTGGATGAGTTCCAGGACACCAACCCGGTGCAGTACGAGCTGCTTCGCCTGCTGGCCCCGCCGGAGCGGCGTCCCAACCTGGTGGTGGTGGGCGATGACGACCAGTCCATCTACCGCTGGCGCGGGGCGAGCGTGGACAACATCCTCCACTTCCCGGTGCAGTACGAGGGCGCGAGGGTGGTGAAGCTGGAGCAGAACTACCGCTCGGACCAGAACATCCTGGACGCGGCGCACGCGGTGATCGCGCGCAACACGCGGCGCATGCCCAAGAAGCTGTGGAGCGACCGGCCCAAGGGCGAGCACCTGCAGCTGCTGATGAACCGGGACGAGCGCGCCGAGTCGCAGGACGTGGCGCGGCGCATCCACGAGCTGCAGCGCGAGGGGTTCATCAAGTACTCGGGGATGGCGGTGTTCTACCGCACCAACGCGCAGAGCCGCGTGCTGGAAGAGGCGCTGCGGCTGGCGCGGGTGCCGTACACGCTGGTGAGCGGGCGCAGCTTCTACGACCGGGCCGAGGTGCGGGACGCGGCGGCCTACCTGCGGCTGATGGTGAATCCGCGCTCGGACGCGGACCTGCTGCGCATCATCAACACGCCGGCGCGAGGCATTGGCGACACGACGGTGGAGCGGCTGGTGGACTGGGCGCAGCAGGCGGGGGTGAGCCTGTACGAGGCCACCGCTGCGCCCGAGCGGATTACGGGGCTGAACTCGGCGGCGGTGCGGCGGCTCACGGGCTTCCACGCGGTGGTGTCGTCGCTGCATGCGTACGCGCAGGAGACGAAGGACGCGGCGAGCGCGGTGGACCAGATGCTGAAGGAGTCGCACTTGGTGGAGTCGCTCGAGACGGAGGCCAGTGACGAGTCGATGACGCGGGCGGAGAACCTGCGCGAGTTCCTGGGAGCGGCGCAGGAGTTCGACCTGAACCGGGCGGCGGCGGCGGTGGCGGCGGCGTCGGTGGGGGACGAGGAGGGCGAGGAGGACGTGCCCGAGCGGCCACCGGAGGAGGAGGGCCTGGACGACTCGCCGCTGACGGCGGACGTGCCGCCGCTCAACGCGTTCCTGGAGCAGATCAGCCTGGTGGGCGAGGCGGATGCGGAGGTGGGCGAGGGGCGCGTGGCATTGATGACACTGCACGCGGCGAAGGGGCTCGAGTTCGACGCGGTGTTCATCACGGGGATGGAGGACGGAGTCTTCCCGCACTCGCGAGCGCTGGCGGCGGAAGACCCGGACGGGGAGGAGATGGCCGAGGAGAGGCGGCTCTGCTACGTGGGCTTCACGCGGGCGCGCAAGCGGCTGTTCATCAGCCTGGCGCAGTGCCGCTCGCTGTTCGGCGAGCTGCGCTACAACCCGCCCTCGCGCTTCCTGCGGGAGGTGCCGCAGTCGCTCTTCGGCATCGCGGAGCAGGAGTTGGAGACGCCGGCGCCGAAGTCCGCGCCGATGGTGGTGCGCAAGCGCAACTGGGCGGACGAGGACGACGGGCCGCGCATCGATCGGACCTACTCACAGGCCTCGGACATGGACGGGGTGGGCGGGGACGTGAGGGGGATGCGGGTGCGGCACGAGCAGTTCGGCATGGGGAAGATCATCTCGACGGACGGCAGCGGGCCGAACGCGAAGGTGACGGTGGAATTCGGAGGGGGCGTGGGCCTCAAGCGCGTCATCGCCCGCTTCCTGCTGCCGGGCTGACCTCCTCTCCCTCTCCCTTCGGGCGAGGGTCGGGGTGAGGGTCGTGCGCCTCCCCGGCTGCGTCAGTTCCGGGCGCACCTCGGGGAGGGGCCTCCGCGTGGGGCCCGGAAGTCCGAGCGGGCGCGGCCAAACGATGGGCCAGGAGCCCCGCTCCCAGGCTCACCGTGAAAATGCAAGCCTGGCTCAGCTCCACCGCCACCCCCGTGAGCTGGCTTGGCGAAGGCACGGGTGCGCCCCTTGTAAGCGCCACCGTCGCCGCCACGAACATCGTTACGAACCCCGTTACGAATAGGGCCGCCGCTACCAGCACCAGGATGCCGAGGAGCGAGAGGAACGCCCGCGTGAGACTGGGCCGTTCGCGTCGCTGCTCCCGGGTGCTCACCAGGGACACCTTCCCGACGGCCCAGAGGAGCACCGCCAGGGTCGGCAGGATCAGGAGTCCATCCCATATGACTCCCTCCTTCACCCCCTCCTCGGGGAAGTTCAGGTAGAGCAGCTCCACCACCAAGAAAGCCCACCCTGGCAGAACGAAGAACAGGACGCTCCTCAGTCCGGAGGACCGCGTGCCGGAGTCTCCTCTCCCCGAGGTCCGGCTGCGGACCCAGTAGAAGCGGTAGGCAATCCACACGACCCACGTGCTGGCGCCCAGGGCCATCCCGAGACAAACGATTCCCACGGAGGTGGCGAAGGCCTCGTCGGAGCTGCTGGCCTCGAGGGCCGCGGCCACGGCCTCGAGATCGGTCAGGGAGGTCACGCTCCACGACAGCACTGTGAGCCACAACAGCGCCATGCTTAAAAACAGCGTGGAAAAGAAGGCCGCCGTGGCCAGTCCCAGCTTCGCCTCGACTCGCGCGCCCAGGCGGCCACGAAGGAAGGGGAGGGTGGAACGCCAGCGCAAGTCGGGCTGAATGAGCCACGTGCGCAGCCGCTGGAGCACGTTCCGTCGGCCCGCCTGCGCCGCACGCCGGGCGAGCTGCCGTTCCAGCAAGGCCTCCATGGGGTGCCGCTCCCCCAGCACCTTCACGGCGAAGGCATCCGCCTGGACCTCGCGAGCCACGAGCAGCGCGCTCCAGGCGAGCGCCATCACGAGGGCCATGAGCACGGGTCCGGTCACGAAGAGGACCAAGGCCAGGTCAGATGGATTCGGCTCCACGACGAACGTCACACACCAGAAGGAGAGGCACAGGAGCGCGAACCAGGCCAGCGTCCGCATGAGGCTGAGCATCCGCAGGAACCGCTCGACGTCCCGGGCGGCGATGTGACCCGCCTCATGGGCCAGCGCGGCTTCCATGAGGCGGGGGTTGCTCGCGTAGGTGTTCAAGAATCCAACGGTCATCTCCACCACCGGCCCGCGTTTGCTGCGCAAGGTGGAGAGCACCACCGCGGACTCGGGGAGCAGGACGAGCCTCGCGGAGGCATCCCCCGAGAACGCCCGGAGTTTGTCACCCAGCGCATCGAGTGTGTGCTGGAGGCGGGGACGCACGGGAGTGACACCTCGGGCCGCGCGCTCCTCCAGCCTGTGCTTCTGGCGCCCGTGGATGACACGCCAGGTCACGAGGAACGTCACCATGGCTCCCCCGGTGATGACGGGCCGGTTCAAGCCGAAACCAAGGCTCAGGCCATAGCAGAACAGGGCCAGCAGGTTGAGGGCGCACGCGAAGAGCCCCAGCCAGCACACCTGGTAGAACGGCCCCAACTCGGCCATCTGGGAATTGGGCTGCTTCTTCATGACGGGCTCAGCTGACAGCCGCCAGGCGCTGACCGGCGCTGACCCCGGAACTCCAGACCTTCTCCGCCGTCTTCCCCGCCCGTCCGGCATCCCAGCCCGCCTCGATGAGGGCGGTGGTGATGGTCGCCACGGTCTTCTCCTTGCGTACGGCCTCCGGGGCCGGCGCCAACCGGAACGCCCGCATGAGGCGCGCCAGGAAGGACGTGGCGGCGGTCTCGGTCCCCTTCTTCACCACGTGCTCGATGAAGGACTTCGCGATCATCACCACGAAGCTGACGAGCACGGGCCCCACCAGGCTGGCGAACCCGGCCCCGGGAATACCGAAGGCCCGCTCGTCGGAGCCCTTCTGCAGGAAGCTCTCGGGGGTCTCCACGTAGAGGGCGGCGGTGTCCGCCTCGTCGGGAGCGACGTCGTCGAGCAACCGCTCCACCTCTTCGATCAGGATCTCCTCCGCCTGAGGCAGCCCTTCCTTCGCATGCATGGAGCCCTCCATGACCTTCCTCCCGAGTCCGTCACGAGGGGGTGCTACGAATCACGGACTTCAGGAGGTAGAGGGAGGACCCCGGGTTTGTGACATCCGGGGGAGATGCTCGACAGCGCCCTGGTGCTCCGAGCGGACTGCCTTGGTGGTGCCCAACCTGCTCGAGGAGCAGCCTTGAAACTCGACAGCGGCCGTCCTCTCGCCTTCAGCCCCAGGCCGCTGACCTTCAGTGGACCCCATCCACCTGCGTGTCATCGAAGGTGACGATCACCGCCTTGGGCGTGCGCTGGACCTTCTTGTTGATGAAGCGCGTGGAGTCGGCAGGCTGGCTGCCGGAAGCCGCGGTGTCCTGGGCGAACGCTGCGTAACTCGCACTCGCGGTTCCGAGGGCAACAGCTGCTGCGACGATTGCGAGGAACCGTCTGGGGAACTGGCGCATTTTCGCTCCTCCGGTGAGAGCTTGGCCACTCCTCCATGAAGTGGTTCCAAACTGGATTGAGTCACCAGGGTGACGGTGTGACGCACCGGCATTCCCGCTACCGTACGCGCTCGAACCCTTGGCCAGAGGCAACGAGCCAACCAAATGGCCCAGCAGAGCAGCACGTTCCAGTACCAGATCGGCGTGATGTATAACCACGTGGTGAGCCGGAAGCTGGCGGAGCTGGCCGGGTACAAGACCGCCCAGGAGTACTTCAGCCAGCAGGTGAAGGCGCTCTCGCAGTCCACCCTGACGAACTACGGCATCGTGGCCAGTAGCTTCGACGCGGACACCTGCATGCAGTACGGCATGTACCGCCTGCGTGCCGTGATCCGCTACCTGGATGCGGTCAGCGCCACCGCGCCGACGGATCCGAACACCCTGGTCCTCGACGTGCCGCAGGACGACGGCAAGATGGTGAAGAAGCCCTTCGCCGAGTGCAGCGTGGACGACGTGGAGAGCGCCACGCGGGCGAAGCGGGCCGCGCCCGCGGCGAAGGTCCCCGTGGCGGAGTTGGAGCGGCTCACCCAGGCGCTCCAGGACGGCATGGACGCCGAGCCCGCCCTCTCGGTGCCGGGGAAGCACGCCTCCGCGTGACGTGAATCCCTGGAGGGCAGGGACGACACCACGCTGTGGAAGCCCTTGAGCGAATGCTTCGTGGACGAGGTGCGGCGGACCACGCGGGCGGTGCGCAGTCGCGGCAAGGCACGTATCGCGGTGACGGATGCCGTGCGTTCGCTGTTCCTCAAGGACAGCATCGAGCAGCACTTCAAGGACATTGCCACGGTGCGCCTCAACGCACGCAACCAGGATGGCAAGACACTCGTCACCCTGTATGACGTACCGGTGGAGGAGATGGAGCGGCTCGTCCAGGCGCTGCAAGCCGGGATGGAGGCGCAGCCCGCGTCACTGCGTGCGGAGAAGAAGCAGGCCGCGTGAACGTGGGTTGAATGGGCGGGGAGGGGCACCGGGCGGAGCTGCGCGGTGTTCCCTCCCTGTTCTTTTTTCACAGGTGTTCCACCGGCTGCCTTCGGGCACGGCCATGATGCGGAGCGCGAAGGCCCCGCCGCGCCGTGCAGCAGCCGTACGGAGTGCCCACGGCGCGGTACGGCGCGGTTGCTGACGGTGCAGATCCCTATCACCCGCCAATGGGCTTGGCTTCCGGGCGCGCGATGAGGCCCGCGCGGTCGAGCAGGTTGCGCACGCGCACGGTGAAGGCCACGTGCTCGGGGTTGCTC
>NZ_JBJMQO010000037.1:0-14352 GCF_045802675.1 Archangium sp.
CGGGTGATGGAGGGGTTCTCCGACTTGCGGGCGATCTTGTCGATTTCGTCGATGTAGACGATGCCGCGCTGCGCACGCTCGATGTCGTGGTCGGCCGCCTGGAGCAGGTTGACGATGATGTTCTCGACGTCCTCACCCACGTAGCCGGCCTCGGTGAGGCAGGTGGCGTCCGCGATGGTGAAGGGCACGTTGAGGATGCGCGCGAGCGTCTGCGCCAGCAGCGTCTTGCCGCTCCCGGTGGGGCCGAGCAGAAGGATGTTGCTCTTCTGCAGCTCCACGTCGTCCATCTGCACCTTGGACTCGATGCGCTTGTAGTGGTTGTGCACCGCGACCGAGAGCGTCTTCTTCGCGCGCTCCTGGCCCACCACGTACTCGTCGAGGATGGCCTTGATCTCACTGGGCCGCGGAATCCGCAGCTTGGTGTCCTTGGTCTCCTCGCGGTCGATCTCCTCCGCGATGATGTCGTTGCACAGTCCGATGCACTCGTCGCAGATGTAGACCGTCGGTCCCGCGATGAGCTTCTTCACCTCTTTCTGCGACTTGCCGCAGAAGGAACAGCAGAGGGACTGGTTGTCTCGCTTCTCCACGTTCTTACCCGCCATGTAAGCCCTCGCTGCAACTGCCTGGAGGTGCGCTCTCCCAACCGGCCCGCCCCCCCTGCCTACAGCCAATCTAGTAAGCCCCTATGCGGAGCGTCCACGCGCCTGCGGGGTACTTAACACCCCAAGACAACCGGCGCAGAAAACAGAAGCCGGAGACGCGGTGCAGCATTCCCCGCGGCTCCGGCTCGTATGCCCTCAGGGGGCGACTACTTCCGCTCGCCCGCCGGCGGGGCGAGGATCTTCCGGGGGTTCTGCACCTCGTCGATGAGGCCGTAGGACCTGGCCTCCATCGCGCCCATGAAGTAGTCGCGATCCGTGTCCTTCTCCACCCGCTCGATCGACTGGCCGGTGTGCTTGACGATGAGTTCGTTGAGCTTGGCCCGCATGCGGAGGATTTCCTTGGCCTGGATTTCGATGTCCGTGGCCTGGCCGCGCACGCCGCCCAGCGGCTGGTGAATCATGATGCGCGAGCTGGGCAGGGCGTAGCGCTTGCCCTTGGCGCCGGCCAGCAGGAGGACGGCCCCCATGGAGGCCGCCTGCCCCACGCAGATGGTGGACACCTGCGGCTTCACGTACTGCATGGTGTCGTAGATGGCGAGGCCCGCCGTCACCGACCCACCCGGCGAGTTGATGTAGAGGTTGATGTCCTTGTCCGGATCCTCCGACTCGAGGAACAGGAGCTGGGCGACGATGACGTTGGCGACGTCATCGTCGATCTCCGTTCCCAACATGACGATCCGGTCCTTCAGGAGCCGGCTGTAGATGTCGTACGAGCGCTCCCCCCGGTGGGTCTGCTCGATGACGTAGGGAACGGGCATGAAGGGCATGACAACCTCGCGAAGGGTCTAAAGGAGAATGAACTCCTAGGAATACTTCGCCTGACCCTTCAGGAATTCAATCGTCTTTTCTTCGCGAAGTCGGAGGCTCAACCCCTGACGCTCCTCCGGGCCCTTGAAGTACTTGCGGACGACGGCGACGTCCTGCTTCGCCTCCGCGGCCAGCTCCTCGATCTTCTTGTCGAGGTCCGCGTCGGACGCCTGGAGGTTCTCCTTCTGAGCAATGGCCTCGATGAGCAGCGCCCCCTTCACCTCCCGGGTGGCCTCCTCACGCAGGTCCTCGCGCAGGCGGGCGAAGTCCAGGTTGAGCTGGCGCGGATCCATGCCCATGCGGGCCATGGCGCGCAGCCGGTTCTCCAGCATGTTGTCGATGGTGCGCTCGACCATGGAGCGGGGCACCTCGAAGGTGTTGCGCTCGATGAGGGCCTTGAGGACGGCGTCGCGCTCCTCGTTCTGGACCTTGTTGCGCTTGGTCAGCTCCAGGTCCGTGCGCACCTTGCCGCGCAGCTCCTCGAGCGTCTGGGCCTCACCCGACTGCTTGGCCAGCTCGTCGTCGAGCTCGGGGACGATCTTCTTCTTCAGGCCCTTCACGGTGAACTTGAAGAGGGCCTTCTTGCCCTTCACGTCCTCGACGCGGTAGTCGGCCGGGAAGGTGTACTCCACCTCCTTCACGTCGCCGACCTTGGCGCCCTCGAGCGCCGCCACGTTGGACTCGACCAGCTCGCCCGGGGCCAGCTCCACCGTCACGCCCTCCGCCTTGCTGCCGGGGAACTCCTTGCCGTCCACGGTGGCCACGTAGTCCACGGTGGCGAAGTCGCCCAGCTGCGCCGTGTCACGGCCCTCCACGGCCTCCAGGCGCGCCATGCTCTCGCGCAGCTGGGTGAGGCGATCATCCACCTCCTTGTCCTCGACCTTCGTCTCGGAGCGGGTGAGCGGCAGGCCCTGGTAGTCCTTGGCCTCCACCTTGGGCTTCACCTCGACGCGGGCCTCGAAGGAGAAGGGCGCGTCGGCCTTGAGGCCCGAGTTGCTCGTCACCTGGGGCGGCGCCACGGCGTCCACCTTGTGCTCCCGCATGGCCTCCAGCCAGGCGCTCTGCACCACGCGCTGGACGACCTCGTCCTCAATCTGCTCGCGGAAGCGCTGCTCGAGGATGCGGCGAGGCACCTTGCCCTGCCGGAAACCGGGCAGCTTCACCTGCTTGCCAAGGGCCGTGTACGCACGGCTGAGCTCCTCGGCCACGCGGGCGTTGTCGACCTCGATGGAGAGCTTCTTCTCGATGGGAGAGAGCTCCTCGACCTGGACCTTCATGGGGATGCCTCGCTCGCGCCGGACAGGACGCCGGCGTGTCGGATGGGTGAAGAAGTGAGAATGTGGGACGTGCGGCTTTAGGAGATAGGTCCGATCCGGTCAACGCGAAATGGCCGGAATGGGCGAGGAGGGACTCGAACCCTCACACCTTGCGGTACCAGATCCTAAGTCTGGCGCGTCTACCAGTTTCGCCACCCGCCCGGGCGCACGGCGTGCCTTCTACCTCGAAACCGGGGGCCCGGCACACGCGAATCCAGGGGCCCAAAAAGGAACCGGGGCCCCCTCATTACTGAAGGGGCCCCGGTGTTGAGAGCGGAGGGAATCGAACCCACAACCTATGGATTAAGAGTCCATTGCTCTACCAATTGAGCTACGCTCCCGACTCTTGTGCGCCGCCGCGCCGTTCGTCACCGCGCGTCGACGGGGACGGCTTGTACGGGGCCTTCGCGCCCACGTCAAATGCTTTTTTTCGCACGCCCGCGCAACCCCTTCACACGCCCTGAAACGCGCCCGCCTGCCCTCCGAGCTGGCATGAACGGGTGTTCAGTAAAGGGGATGCCAACGCGCCCCGTCCAGGGTTGAATCCTCCCCGAGGTGCGGGCGGACGGTGGTCGTTCGCCCTTTTCGTAGGCGGAGAACCGAGCAGGGCATGGAAGCACACAACAAGACGGAAACGGCGACGAGCCCCTGGAGCTCCGAGCGAGTGGAGCTCATCAAGCGGACCATCTGCCCCAAGGGAATCGGGGAAGACGAGTTCGCCCTCTTCATCGAGCAGTGCAAGCGCTCCGGGTTGGACCCGCTGCTGAAGGAGGCCTTCTGCGTGGCCCGCCGGCAGAACGCGGGCAACCGGGAGCGGCCCAACTGGGTAACGCGTTACGAGTTCCAGCCCTCGGAAGCGGGGATGCTGGCGCGCGCGGAGCGCTTCCCCGACTTCAAGGGCATCCAGGCGAGTGCGGTGTACGCCGAGGATGAGATCATCGTGGACCAGGGCAAGGGCGAGGTGGTGCATCGCTTCAACCCGGCCAAGCGCAAGGGCAGCCTGGTGGGTGCCTGGGCGCGGGTGGTGCGCGCGGAGAAGCTGCCAGTCGTGGTGTGGCTGGACTTCGCGGGCTACGTCCAGCAGACGCCGCTGTGGGCCAAGATTCCCACGACGATGATCGAGAAGTGCGCGCGCGTGGCGGCGCTGCGCAAGGCGTACCCCGAGGCCTTCGGCGGCCTGTACGTGCGCGAGGAGATGCCGGCCGAGGAGTTCGAGCCCGCCCCCGAGCCCGCGCCCTCGACGGGGCACGGAGGCTACGAGGTGCTCGGCACGCGCCCCGGCCCGGTGAAGGCGTCCTTCCCTCCCCTCCCCTCCACGCCCCCGCGTGAGGCGCGCGAGGAGAAGGAGCCGGCCCCGGTGCAGGCCCAGGAGAGCGCTCGGAACACCGAGCGTGAACCCGAGCCGGCCGTGGAGTCCGTGAAGGCGCGGCCCGCGTCCCGTTCCGCCAAGGACGTGCGCGAGCCCGCGGCCAAGGAGCCCGTGGCCAAGGAGCAGCCCGCCGCCAAGGCGCCTGCCGCCAAGGCCAAGGCCAAGGACAAGGAGTCCGCCGCCAAGGAGACCGTGACCCAGGAGCCCACCGTGGCCGCCGAGGCCCCGGCCGCCGAGGCCCCGGTGAAGCTCAAGGGCTCGTCCGTGGTGGTGGCCTTCGGTCCGTACAAGGGCAAGACGGCCTCCGAGCTCAGCGACGAGGACCTGGCCGAGACGATCGACCTGGCCCACGAGAAGCTGATGGAGCAGCCGAAGGCGAAGTGGGCCCGGGACGTGCGCGAGAACCTCGCGGCGCTCGAGACCGAAGCCGAGCTGCGCTGCCGCGTCCCCGCGGCGGGTGAAGCGAAGGCCTGACTCGCGGTACGGGAGTGAAGGTCCCCGGCGTGGCGGCACCCTCGAAAGGGGGTGCTGCTGCGCGCCCAGAGGGACTTGAACCCCCAACCCTTGGCTTCGAAGGCCAATGCTCTATCCAGTTGAGCTATGGGCGCAGAAAGCGGGGGGATTTCAGGTGGGCGGCCAACCGGGATCGAACCGGTAACCTCAGGAGTCACAGTCCTGCGCTCTAACCAGTTGAGCTATGACCGCCATCACGTCGAACAACCGCGCTGAAACGTGGCCGCTTCCCTACCGTGGAAAGCTTTACGGTTCAAGCCCTTTGTTACCTCGCCGACCCGCCGGGCCGGACTCGGTACCGGCGCCGAGCCTCCACCTCCTCCAATCTGGGGGGGCCCAGCGCCTCTTGGGCACTTTGCCCTACCTGAAATAAGGGCCGTCAGGCCCCCTGTTCTGTAGCCTTGTTCACAAGCCGCTAAAGGTCGGCTACCGTCGCTGCACCATTTTTCAGTCCGCCGGAACGCGATGCAAGCCCGGCTGGCCTTAGCCTTAGAAAAGGGGCATCCGATGGAGCGTGAGGTCAAGGCACAGATCATGTGGCCGACCACGACCTTGGCGATCCAGTTGAAGGACTCCAAGGAGCTCAACGCAGGGTTGGCGCGAATCATCCTGGAGAAGGAGCGGGAGATCCTCGCCAAGCACAAGCCGACGCAGGTGGCCGGAATCAAGGAGGGCCTGACCGCGTACTGGCTGGAGTTCAACGTCCTCAACTGGGACTATCCCGAGATCACCGAGTTCCGGAAGTACGTACTGGAAGGCATCCGAGAGACGTTCCGGGTGCAGGGCGAGGATCCGGATTCTCCGGGGATGCAGATCGTCGGCATCTCGTGCTGGGCCAACGTGCTGCGCTACGGCGGGTTCCTCGAGGTCCACCACCACGATCCGTCATACATCAGCGGCCACTACCAGGTGCAGACGGGCTACGGCACGGGAGAGGCCCCGGCCGAGAGTGAGGGCGGGCAGACGGTGTACTTCCGGCCCGGCTTCCTGGATCGCAGCCACGGCGGCAAGGCCGCGGGGCAGACCAGCCCGTGGGACACGGACTGGCGCGTGAGCGTCACGCCGACGGAGGGCAAACTCTTCTTCTTCCCCAGCTACGTGCGCCACGAGGTCCGGCCGTACCTGGGTCAGAAGGAGCGCATCTCCATCGCGATGGACATCTTCGTCAAGAAGCAGGAAGCGCTCATGTACTTCGGCGGGCCGCGTTGGTTCGTCCCAGGCAAGACGCAGGCTCCTGTCCGGCGCACGCTGCCCATTGGCAAGTGAGCCCCCCACGACCTGCGAAGCCGCTCGAGGCGCGGGACATCCCGACGCCCGAGCCCGGCTCGCGCCCCCACTGAACCCGACCATGCCCTGAATGGGGGAGCCACGCTTCGTGGTCCGCCCTGAAACCGGAGCGGCCGAGCCCCCCTGGGGCAGCGGTCCGTCCCCCCATCCGCCCTCGCCGAGCGCACCTCGCAGGAAGAAACGACCATGAGCACCGAATCCCCCCCGCTGAATCTCCCACCGGGCCCCGAGGGTAACTGGCTCTTCGGCAGCATGAACGAAGCAAAGGCCGAGCCGCTCGACTTCTTCGTGCGCTCCTTCCGGCAGTATGGAGACCTCGTCCGCTTCCGCATGGGACGCCGGCAGCTCGTCTACCTGCTGAGCCATCCGGACTACGTGAAGCATGTCCTGGTGGACAACGCGCAAAACTACCCCAAGCCCCACAACCCTCCGGGGCGGCTGCTCGGCAAGGGATTGTTCGCCAGCGAGGGGGACTTCTGGCGCCAGCAGCGGCGCTTCATCCAGCCCGCGTTCCACCCTGACCGGCTGGGCGCGCTCGTCCCCCACATGGTGGACAGCACGCGCGACATGCTGGACCGGTGGCTGGCGGAGAGCGGCTCGGGCAAGTCCTTCGATGTCGCCAACGACATGAGCCGGCTCTCCCTCTCCATCCTCGGCAAGTCCCTGTTCAGCGAGGACGTCATCGAGCAGCAACCGGAGGTGCTGGAGGCGTGCCTGGAGATCGTCCGGATGCAGAACATCCGGCGCTCGATGCTCACGAGCCTGCTGCTCAAGGCGTTTCCCGTGCCCACGCAGCGCCGCAAGCGCTTCCGTGCGGGAATCGCCACCGTGGACGCCGCCATCAATTCCCGCATCGCCAGGCGCCGGGCGGATCCGACCGCCTACCCGGACATGGTCGGTCAGATGCTGGAGGCGCGCGACCCGAAGACGGGCGAACCGATGAGCGACAAGCAGTTGCGCGACGAGTGCGCCAACATCTTCTTCGCCGGCCACGAGAGCACGGCGGTGGCGCTCACGTGGACCTGCCTGCTGCTCAGTCAGCATCCCGAGGTGGAGCAGCGGATGCGCGAGGAGGTCGCCGCCGTGCTCGGCGAGCGCGCCCCGACGCTGCAGGATCTGCCGAAGCTGCGCTACGTCACCGCGGTGTTCGAGGAGGCCATGCGCCTGTACTCGCCCGCGTGGATCATGGCGCGGCAGGCCAAGGAAGCCGACAAGCTCGGCGCCTATGACGTCACGCCGGGCACCGTCGTCGTGATGATGCAGCCCATCCTCCACAAGCACCCGGCGTTCTGGGACGAGCCGGAGAAGTTCGATCCGGAGCGCTTCACGCCGGAGCGCATGGCGAAGCGGCCGCGCTTCGCCTACTACCCCTTCGGGGGCGGGCAGCGGATGTGCATCGGCAGCAACATGGCCCTGATGGCGGCCACCGTGGCGCTGAGCATGATGATGCAACGCGTCCGGGTGAACGTGATGCCGGGGCAGGAGATCATCCTCGAGCCGGTCGTCACCCTGCGCTCCCGCCATGGGCTCCAGGTCACGGTGAGCCCCGCCCCCGCCGCCAGCCCGCCTCGGGCCGCCACGGCCCGCTGAAACTCCTTCCTTCTTCTTCCTCTTCTCAAGCCCCTCGGTCCGTTCCGGAGCACCCGTCATGTCTGCCCTGTCGCCTGCCCACCGCTCCGAGACATTGCTCGAACTGCTCGACCAGCGCATGGCCGAGCGTCCCGATCAGATCCTCTACCGGTTCCTCGAGGACGGCGCCGAGCCCACCCTGAGCTACGCCGGGCTGTCCCAGCGCGCACGGCGGATCGCCGCGGCCCTCCAAGCGGTGGCCAGGCCCGGCGAGCGCGCCGTGCTGCTCTACCCGCCGGGGATGGAGTACGTCGCCGGTTTCTTCGGGTGCCTGCACGCCGGGCTCATCGCGGTGCCGGCCTACCCGCCGGACCCTTCGCGGTTGGATCGCACGCTGCCGCGCCTGCGCGCCATCATCCGCGACGCACAGGCCACGGTGGTGCTCACCACCTCGTTCATCCTGTCCATGGGCGAGTTCCTCTTCGAGCAGGCACCGGACCTGAAGGACCTGCGCTGGGTGGCCACGGACGAAATCCCCCAGGGCGCGGAGGACGGATGGAAGCGCCCCGAGGTGGCTCGCGACTCGCTGGCCTTCCTCCAGTACACCTCCGGCTCCACGGGCACGCCCAAGGGCGTGATGCTCACCCATGGCAACCTGCTGCACAACCTGTCGCAGATCCACCGGGCCTTCGGCGCGAGCACCGACAGCGTGGGCGTCATCTGGCTGCCCCCGTACCACGACATGGGCCTCATCGGTGGCGTCCTCGAGCCGCTCTATGGAGGACTCCCGGTGGCGCTCATGTCGCCGCTGGACTTCCTCAAGCGCCCCCTGCGCTGGCTGGAGGCCATCTCCCGCTTCCGGGGCACCATCAGCGGCGGTCCCAACTTCGCCTTCGAGCTGTGCACGCGGAAGATCTCCCCGGAGGAGCGCGAGCGGCTGGATCTGAGCAGTTGGGAACTGGCCTTCTGCGGCGCGGAGCCCATCCGTCCGGAAACGCTGGAGCGCTTCATCCAGGCGTTCGGCCCGTGCGGCTTCCGGCGTGAGGCGCTCTACCCGTGCTACGGCCTGGCCGAGGGCACGCTGATCGTCTCGGGCGTGGACAAGGGCCAGGGGCCCACCCTTCAGGCGCTGCGGCAGGAGGCATTGAGCCGCAACCAGGTGGTGCCGGCCGAGGCCGGCGGCCCGGACACCCGGGTCCTGGTGGGCTGCGGCCGGACGGTGGCGGATCAGGAGATCCGCGTCGTGAATCCGGAGTCGATGCGGGAGTGCGCACCGGGCCAGGTGGGAGAGATCTGGGTCTCCGGCCCGAGCGTGGCCCAGGGCTACTGGCAGCGCCCCGAGGAGACGGCGAGGGCCTTCCAGGCACGGACGGCGGACGGACACGGCCCGTTCCTGCGGACGGGAGACCTGGGCTTCCTGCGGGACGCCGAGCTGTTCATCACCGGCCGCCTCAAGGATCTGCTCATCCTGCGCGGGCGCAACCACTACCCGCAGGACCTGGAGCTGACGGCGGAGCAGGCCCACCCGGCGCTGCGGCCGGGGTGCGGTGCCGCCTTCTCCGTGGAGGTGGAAGGCGAGGAGCGGCTGGTGCTGGTGCAGGAGGTGGATCCGCGCCGGCAGCCGGGGTCCGTGGACGAGGTGCTGGGAGTGGTGCGCCAGAAGCTGGCCGAGGTGCACGAGCTGCAGCTGCACGCGCTCGTCCTCATCGAGCCCGGCAGCATCCCCAAGACGTCCAGCGGGAAGCTCCAGCGCCAGGGCACGCGCGCGGCCTGGCTCGCGGGCGAGCTGAAGGAAGTGATGGCGTGGCGCGAGCAGGCGTCCGCGGCCTCCGTCCCGGCCGCGACCGCCGAGGCCCCCCGCGCCCTGGATACCGCCGAGGCCATCGAGATGTGGCTGCGTGAGCGGGTGGCCGCCCGTGCGGGCGTGCGCCCGGAGGTGGTGGAGGCGGATCAGCCCATCACCCGGTACGGCCTGGACTCGCTGGGCGCGGCCGAGCTGTCGAACGACGCCGAGCACGCGCTGGGCGTGGCCCTGCCCATGGAGTCCCTGCTGCGCGGCCCCACTCCGCGCGCGCTGGCGCGGGAGCTGCTCGCGGCGCGGACCACCGCCCAGGCAGGCGCGGCGACGCCGGCGCTGGTGCGCACGGAGCGCTCGGGGCCGGTGCCGCTGTCGTTCTCGCAGCAGCGCTTGTGGTTCCTGGATCAGCTCGAGCCCGGCAGCCCCGTCTACAACATCCCCGCCGCCGTCTGGATGGAGGGGACGCTGGACGTGGCCGTGCTGGAGCGCTGCTTCGCGGAGCTCGTCCGCCGCCACGAGTCGCTGCGGACGACGGTGTCCACCGCGGGTGGCCAGCCGGTGCAGGTGCTCTCCGCAACCGGGACCATGCCGGTGCCGGTGGTGGAGCTGCGCGACGTCCCCGAGCAGGAGCGCGAGGCCGAGGCCCTGCGCCGCGTCCACGCGGAGGCGCGGCGGCCGTTCGATCTGTCGGCGGGTCCGCTGATGCGCGTGAGGGTGCTGCGGCTGTCCGAGCGCAAGCACCTGCTGGCGCTGACGATGCATCACCTCGTCTCGGACGGCACGTCCATGGGCGTGCTCGTGCGGGAGACGGCGGCGCTGTACGAGGCGCTGGCCGCGGGCCGCCCCTCGCCCCTGGCCGAGCTGCCCGTGCAGTACGCGGACTACGCGCTGTGGCAGCGGCGGTGGCTGAGCGGTGAGGTGCTGGACTCGCAGGTGGCGTACTGGCGCCGTCAGCTCTCGGGCGCCCCGCGCGCGCTGGAGCTGCCCACGGACCGCCCGCGCCCGGCGTCCCAGTCCTTCCGCGGCGCCAGCGTGCCGGTGCAGCTGCCGCGCGAGCTGGCCGAGGCCCTGAAGGCCACCGCCCGGCGCGAGGGCGTCACGCCCTTCATGGTGCTGCTCGCCGGCTTCCAGACGTTGCTGCACCGCTACTGCGGCCAGGACGACGTGAGCGTGGGCACGGCCATCGCCGGCCGCCGCCGGAGCGAGCTGCAAGGGCTCGTGGGCGCCTTCATCAACAACCTGGTGCTGCGCACGCAGCTCTCCGGGGAGCTGACCTTCCGCGAGCTGCTCGGCCGGGTCCGCGAGGTGACGCTGGGGGCGTACGCGCACCAGGACGTCCCCTTCGAGAAGCTGGTGGAGGAGCTGCGTCCGCGGCGTGACCTGGGCCGCTCGCCCCTGTTCCAGGTGATGCTGCTGCTCCAGCAGGATCCCCTGCCCTCCGTGTCGCTGCCGGGCCTGACCCTGCGCGCGCTGGAAGTGGAGTCCCCGGCCGCGAAGTATGACCTCACGCTGTCCCTGACGGACACGGCGGAGGGCCTCACCGGCACGCTCGAGTACAGCACGGACCTGTTCGAGGCCCGCACCATGGAGCGCCTGGTGGGCCACCTCCACGTGCTGCTCGCGAGTGCCCTCGCGGCCCCGGAGCAGCGACTGGGCGCGCTGCCGCTCCTGTCCGCCGAGGAGCAGCACCGGCTCCTGGTGGAGTGGAACGACACCGGCGCGGACTTCGCGCGGGAGTCCTCGCTCGCCCAGCTCTTCGAGTCACAAGTGGCGCGCTCCCCGGACACCGCGGCGCTGGTGTGCGGCGGCTCGGCGCTGACGTACCGGGAGCTGGATGCGCGGGCCAACGCCGTGGCACGCCGGCTGCGCGCCCTGGGAGTGGGGCCCGACTCGCGCGTGGGCCTGTGCGCCTCGCGCTCGCCGGAGCTGGTGGCCGGGCTGCTCGGTGTCCTCAAGGCGGGTGGCGCCTACGTGCCGTTGGATCCGTCGTACCCGGCGGAGCGGCTCGCCTTCATGTTGAGCGACTCCGGAGCCCGGGTGCTGCTCACCCAGCGGAATCTGGCGGACACGCTTGCGGCCCAGGACGTCCAGCGCGTCTTCCTGGACGCGGCCGACCTGGCTTCCGTGCCGGGTGATGGGGCCCCGTCCGCCGGCGCCCGTCCCGAGAACCTCGCCTACGTCATCTACACGTCCGGCTCCACCGGTGCGCCCAAGGGCGTCATGGTGCAGCAGCGCAACGTGACCAACTTCTTCGCGGGCATGGACGCGCGCCTCGGCGCCTCGCCCGCGGGCACGTGGCTGGCGGTGACCAGCATCTCCTTCGACATCTCCGTGCTGGAGCTGCTGTGGACGCTGTGCCGTGGCTTCAAGGTCATCCTCCAGACCGAGCAGGAGGAGGGCCAGGTGTCCGGGCAGCTCCGTCGGCACGCCGTCACGCACCTGCAGCTCACGCCCTCGCGCGCCCGCGCGCTGATGCTGGAGACGAAGGGATTGGAGTCGCTCGCGGCCCTGCGGCGGCTGATGGTGGGTGGTGAGGCCCTGCCGGAAGCCCTGGCGGCCCAGCTGCGCGGAGCGCTGCACGGCGGCGCCCTGGTGAACATGTACGGCCCCACGGAGACCACCATCTGGTCCTCCACGCACACCGTGGGCGAGCAGGCCGGACCGGTGCCCATCGGTACGCCCATCGCCAACACGTCGCTCTACGTGCTGGATGCACGGCTCCGGCCGGTGCCGGTGGGTGTCGCGGGAGAGCTGTACATCGGCGGCACGGGCGTGGCCCGCGGCTACCTGGAGCGCTCCGCCCTGACGGCCGAGCGCTTCCTGCCCGACCCGTTCGCGAGCACGCCCGGCACACGCATGTACCGCACGGGAGACCTGGCGCGGTGGCGCGCGGACGGGACGGTGGAGTTCCTGGGCCGCGTGGATCAGCAGGTGAAGGTGCGCGGCTACCGCATCGAGCCAGGCGAAGTGGAAGCGGTGCTGACCCGGTTCCCGGGTGTGCGGACGGCGGTGGTGTCCGCGCGCACGGACGGCGCGGGCGACGCGCGCCTCGTGGCCTACCTGGTGCCGGAGACGCCCGCGGCCTCCGGCCTGGACACCGCGGCCCTGCGCGACTTCCTGCGCAAGCGGCTGCCCGAGTACATGGTGCCCTCGGCCTTCATGGCCCTGGACGCCCTGCCGCTGACGCCCAACGGCAAGGTGGATCGCAAGGCGCTTCCGGCCCCGGACAGCGCCCGGCCCTCCCTGCGCGCGGAGTACGTGGCCCCGCGGACGCCGGTGGAGGAGGCGCTCGCCCGCGTCTGGAGCGAGCTGCTGGGAGTGGAGCGGATCGGCGCGTCGGACGACTTCTTCGAGCTGGGCGGCCACTCGCTGCTGGCCACCCAGGTCATCGCCCGCATCCGTGCCCTCTTCTCCGTGGAGCTGCCGCTGCGCGAGCTCTTCGAGGCGAGCACCGTGGCCGCCATGGCCGCACGCGTCGAGGCGGCCACGCAGACGGGCCGCAACCTCCGGCTCCCGCCGCTGCGACCCCATCCGCGCGGCGACTCCCTGCCGCTCTCCTTCGCCCAGCAGCGCCTGTGGGTGCTCGACCGGCTGGAGCCGGACAGCCCGCTCTACAACATGCCGGCGGTCCTCCGGCTCCAGGGCGCGCTGGACGTGGCCGCGCTGGAGAAGACCTTCCACGCGGCCATCCACCGCCACGAGGGCCTGCGCACGACGTTCCACACCGTGCAGGGCACGACGGTGCAGCGCATCGCCTCCGAGCTGACGCTCGCGCTGCCGGTGGTGGACGTGTCCACCGTGCCGGCCAGGGAGCGCGAGGCCGAGGTGCAGCGGCACATCCTCGCCGAGGTGAAGCGTCCGTTCGATCTGGGCCGCGCCCCGCTGATGCGGGTGCTGCTGCTGAAGCTGGCCGAGCGCGGGCACGTGCTGGTGCTGACGATGCACCACATCATCTCGGACGGCTGGTCCATGGACGTGCTGGTGCGCGAGATGGCCGCCCTGTACGAGGCCTTCACCGCGGGCCGCCCCTCGCCGCTGCCCGAGCTGTCCGTGCAGTACGTGGACTTCGCGGCCTGGCAGCGTGAGTGGCTCACGGGTGGGGAGCTCCAGGGCCAGCTCGCCTATTGGCGCCGGCAGCTCGCCGGCATCCCGCAGCTCCTGGAGCTGCCCACGGACCATCCGCGTCCGGCCGTGCGCACGTACCGCGGCGCCACTCGCGTCGACACCCTGCCCACCGAGCTGGCCGCGTCGCTCCGCGAGCTGGGCCAGCGCGAGGGCGTCACGCTGTTCATGACGCTGCTGGCGGCCTTCGATGTGCTCCTGGCCCGCTACTCCGGGCAGACGGACATCGTGGTCGGCACCGACATCGCCAACCGCACCCACGCGGAGACCGAGGGCATCGTCGGCTTCTTCATCAACCAGCTCGTCATGCGCACGAAGCTGGAGGGAGACCCCACCTTCCGCGAGCTGCTCGGCCGAGTGCGCGAGGCCGCCCTGGGCGCCTACGCCCACCAGGACGTGCCCTTCGAGGAGCTGGTGCGTGAGCTCAACCCCGAGCGCAGCCTCGGCCACGCACCGCTCTTCCAGGTGAAGCTCGTCCTGCAGAACCTGCCTCAGCCGAGGCTGGAGCTGACGGACCTCACCATGGATCTGCTGCCGGTGGACGACCACACGTCGAAGTTCGACCTGACGGTGGAGTTCTCCGACCTGCCGCACGGCCTCGAGCTGCTGTGCGAGTACAGCACGGACCTGTTCGACGCCGGCACCATCGAGCGGATGATGGGCCAGTTGCACACCCTGCTGCGGACGGCCGTCTCCTCGCCCGAGCAGCGCCTCTCGCAGCTGTCCATGCTCGGACAGGACGAGCGGCAGCGGATGTTGGTGGAGTGGAACGACACGCGAGTGGAGCGCCCTGCCGCCACCGCCCACCAGCTCTTCGAGGCCCAGGTGGAGCGCACCCCGGACGCCCCGGCCGTGAGCTTCGAGGGCAGCACCCTCACCTACCGCCAGCTCAACTCCCGCGCCAACCAG
>NZ_JBJMQO010000038.1:0-99952 GCF_045802675.1 Archangium sp.
CCAAGCCGCGCCTCGAGGTCGCGCGACATTTCCTCCGGCAGGTCCCAGGACCCGCACACGGCCTCGCGGATGGGGAGCAGCGGAATGCGCTTCAGCTCGGGGAGGGCCAGGGGGATGAGCCGGGTGAGGAGCTGTGCCTGAGTCGTCTGGAGCCCGTCGAAGAAGACCTCCATGGCGGACCAGAACGCGTCCTTGCGCGGGTCCTCCTGAGCCGGTGTCTCGGGCAGGGCGAAGGCGGGGAGCTCCTTCGGGGTCGGCCTGCGGTCGTCCAGATGGATGACGGGAGCTGGCTCCTCGCGCTCTTTCATGGGGGCCCATGCTAGCGCGAGGCCCACCCGCCGTGTCGGCCTCCGCAACGTGCGGCGTAGACCTCAGGGGGGATTGAAGGTACCTGCCCTCCATTGTTCCAACGTTCTCTCCGCGGAGAAGCCCACCAGACCATCAACGTGTTGAGCGATTTCGGTAAGCACCCGTTCTCCCTCGTCTGGTGCGAACTCCAACACCGAGCCAGCAGCCCAACAACGGGTTCCCGGATCTGGATCATCGAGCAATTTCAGTAACTGGCGCTGCGCTTCGCTACCTCTTGCCCGCAGCTCCCCGCGAGCCGCCACGAGAAGATCGTACATGCGGTTTGCCTCCTTCGGCTTGCCCGCATGAATCACGCGCCATCTCTCGGCGGACAGGGTTCTGACCTTTTCGATCAACTCTTCCGTCGGGAGCTTCTTGATCTGCGCCTTCTTCATGGAATGACTCCGAACCGCTTCAGGATCATCAAACCAAAAATGCGCTGTTCTTCATAAGATCTCGTGCGGAGCCATTCGCGCACGACCATTCCCCCCGTGTCGTCGGACCTTGTCGAGTAGTACGCGCTTATCGCATCATGCTTGGCCTTATCTACGGCGATCACATTTTCCGTGTTGTGAATGGCCTCTGGACCAAAGCGCTCCACGTTGGGCTTCCGCTGTTCGACGATGTGGTGCCATGCCTTGTCCTCGCCAGCAGAGCCCATCGCACGCTTGAACGCGTCAAAGGATTTGAATGCGCGATGAAGGGGCTTACTCCCCTCCGGCTTCACGCCCGCTCCGCTCGAGGAGCGTCCTCCGCCTCCGTTCCACGCAGTCATGGACACGGCGTTGACTGGCAGCACAATGCGGAGCGCGCCCTCGTTCACGGAAACAATGGCCCGCTCGGCGCCGATTGCCGCATCCATCAGACGCAGGCCGGTTTTCATCTCGACCGTACGTGAGGCTTGCCCGAAGCCCGGCAACTTCGGCCCCTTCGATACGAGCGCCGCCGTTTCACCAATAGCAGCCGTCGCCACCATGACGAGAATTCGCACGCTATTGGGGCCGATGACTCTTCCGAACCTTTCAGCAACCTCCCGCAGCTCCGCGAAGCTCGAGGCTTGCGGCGCGTCTTCGTAGAGCTGCGCATAGGCTCGCAGGAGGTCGAAGAACTCCCATCCAAGGTAGCCCCACATGAGCACGGAGAACGCGAGGGCCGCGCCTTTTGTCACCGGCTCCGGCCAACGTACAACGGGGGGCACGAGGCGGACACCCGCAGCGGAACCTGGAGCCAAAACACCGCCAGCGTAGCCGAAAGATCGGAGTCACCGACCTGCACTGGCTGAAAGTCCGTGGGCAGGATGGAGAAGACGGCTTCGGCTTCCACTTCCCACGTTTCGGGCGAGTCGTCCGGAATGGGCTGGCGGTAGCGATATGCCGAGCCTCCGCCCATGGACCCGCCCGTGGCGCACGCTGTCACCAGCATCAACCCCGAGAGGGCTAGCGCCCCCCACGCGCAAGGGCTTCCATGAGGCCACGCGGAGAGAATTGACGAGATGCTTGAACATTGCCGCACCTTTTCCGGATGTAATGATTATGACCTCTTGGTGCGAGACCCGCGTCTCAGTCCCGGTTGCGCAGGAGCGATTCAGGGCGCACGGCGGACGGGTTGCGCCAGTCGGCGAGCCGCTCGGCCAGATCCTCGTCCCCCTCCTCCCGGGCCCGGGCGAGGAAGGCCTCGTACACGTCCTCGCGCACGTAGACATAGTCCCGATCCAACCGCACGGGCCCGGGCAGGCCCTCCTGCGTGGGCGCGTAGGCCATCCACTCGCCATCGCGCACGCCCCACACGAGCCTCCCGATCCGGGTGCGATCCAATCCCGGCTCGGGGGCCCAGGCCATGGCCTCGTGGCCGGTGACATGGTCGTAGAGGAAGTTCATGCCCTGGTGCGCGATGAGCAGCCCGGGCAGGGGCTGGGGGATGCGCGAGATGAGCGCGCGATAGCGGCCGTACGGAGGCGTCGCGCCCGGCTCGAAACCGAAGCGAGCCAGAGGCAGGAGCGCCAGCGTCACGAGCGCCACGGCCCCGAGGCGGAGCTGGAGCCCCGGCCGCGCGGAAGGCAGGGCGAGCAGCACCAGGGGCGCGGCGAGCAATGGCGCGAGGAGCGAGATGCGGTAGCCGAGATCGAGCACGTCCCTGCGCCAGAGGGGGAACAGGCACACCGCGAGCGGGAGCACGAGCCCCATCACGAGCGGGCGTGACTCCCTGCGCCGCCAGAGGAGCACGGCCCCGCACACGAGCCCGAGCCACGAGGCGCCCAGCTCCACCTGCTGGGGCAGCCAGGTGTGGCGGAGCGCGAAGTACGGGAAGGGCGGAGGCACACCGGGGGACAGGTCGAGCTGCGAGGAGACGCGCTCCAGGTCCTTCGGGTGCAGCAGGTTGGGCAACACGGTGGTGAGCACCGCGAAGGAGGCCACGCACAGCACGCCCATGAGGACGAGGGGCCACTTGCGCTCGGGAGCCGCCCCACGCCCGCGCAGCACGAGTCCCAGCCCCGCCCCCACCGCCCCCAACCCGAGCAACGAGGCCCCGAGCCGGTGCGCCGTAGCGGCGAGCAACACCGCCACCAGGCCCCCGAGCATCGCCCCCCACCCGCGCCGGCCGGACACGACCCAGGCGAGCACGACGAGGAGCGGAGCCACGGCCCCGAGCGTCTTCGGAAAGTCCCCGGCGAGGTGCGTGAGCGTCGGAGACGCCGCGGCCCAGGCCGCCAACCCAAAGGCCGCGGGATACCCCCGCCCGAGCGCCAACCCCGCGAACCACGCGGCCGGGACACACAGCGCGGCGAGCAGCGCGCTCACGGCCTTCACGCCCACGGGCCCACCCAAGACGGCGCAGCCCAGGGCAATCACCCGGAGCACCCAGCTCGCGTCGCGGACGTGGAAGCGTCCCTCGGCGAGCCAGTGCTCCACCTGGACCACGTAGTAGTAGCCGTCGGTACCGGGGGGTTCGGGACTCTCCAGCAGCAGCGACAGCCGGACGAGGAACGCACCCACGGTGAGCGCCGCCACCACCGCGGCGGCGCTCCAGCTCCTCGACTCAGGAGGTCGGGAGGTCAATCTTGAAGCCCGAGCGCTCGAGCATCTGCTTGAACTCGCCCTTGGCGATCGCCTTGATGTAGGCGTCGTTGGGCTCGCACAGCTTCTTCTTCACCAGATCCAGCAGGGCGTCGTTGAGCGTCTGCATGCCGATGCCGCGCGACGTCTGCATGATGGAGGGAATCTGGAACGTCTTGCCCTCGCGGATGAGGTTGGCCACCGAGTTGGTGCACAGGAGCACTTCCTGCGCGGGCACGCGGCCTCCGCCGATCTTCTTCACCAGCATCTGCGAGATGACGCCCTTGAGGGACTCGGAGAGCATCATGCGGATCTGCTCCTGCCGGTCCGCGGGGAACTGGTCGATGATGCGGTCCACCGTCGAGGGCGCCGTGTTGGTGTGCAGCGTTCCGAAGACGAGGTGGCCCGTTTCGGCCGTTTCAATCGCGATGGCGATCGTCTCGAGGTCTCGCATTTCGCCCACGAGCACGATGTCCGGGTCCTCGCGGAGCGCGGCGCGCAGGGCGTTCTTGAAGCCATGCGTGTGGACGTGCACCTCGCGCTGGTTGACCAGGCACTTCTTGTTCGGGTGCACGAACTCGATCGGGTCCTCGATCGTGATGATGTGGTCCTCGCGATTGCGATTGATGTAGTCGATCATCGCGGCGAGGGTCGTGGACTTACCCGAGCCCGTGGGGCCCGTGACGAGCACCAGGCCCTTGCTCAGGAAGCACAGGTCGAGGATGTGCTTGGAGAGCCCCATTTCCTCGGCGGTCATGATCTTCGTGGGGATCTGCCGCATCACCGAGCCGATGCCCTTGCGATCCTCGAAGACGTTGACGCGGAAGCGGGCACGATCGGTCTCGTGGGCGAAGTCCGTGTCGCGCGTCTCCTCCCACTGCTTCTTGTTCTTCTCCGGCGCGATGCTCCAGAGCATGGCCTTGAGGCGATCGGACGTGAGGGGCCGGTAGTCCTCCTGCGGCTGCATGTCACCGTCGATGCGCAGCATGGGGACCACCTGGCTCGACAGGTGGAGGTCCGAGGCCTTCTTGTCGAGCATGCGATTCAACAGCGTAAGCAGGGCCTGCCCCGCGTCCGAGTCCGGCCCGTCCTGGGGCGGAAGCACCTCGATGGAGGACTTCGCCTCGACGGCGGCGGGAGCGGCCGGGGCCTTGGCGGCGGCAGCGGGCGCGCGGGCGGCGGCGGGAGCGGCCGCGGGCGTCCGGGCCGGGGCGGCGGGCGCGGCGGAGACAAAGGCCCCACCGGTACCGCGAGCCGCCATGTCCATCATGTCGGACGGGGAGGCCAGCTCCAGCTTCTCCTCCCCGGACGAGGGAGGCAGTTCCAGCGCTTCCCGGGCGGACGGCGCCGCCGCGACGGTGTTCACCGCCGTCTGCGAGGGCGAGGCCTTGGAGGGCACCAGCGCCACCTTCATGTGGCCGCCGACGTACTGCACCTTCACCTGCACCGCGCCGGAGGGAGCGGAGTACGCGAAGGTGGAGACCCCCTCGGCGGGGAAGCTGCCGCGCATGTCCGCGGGCAGGATCTCCGAGAGCGCGCCGATGATCTGCTGTGAGTTGAGCCCTGCCTTCACCATGGGCACGTTGCCCGAGGCGGTACGCAGGGTGATGCCGCTGCCGGTCTCCAACATGATGGCGACACCGGCTTCCTTGTAGAGCTTCTCGATGAAGGCGTCGAACCGAGCCATGGCTTCTCAGCGGCGAAGGGTTTCCACGTAGGCCACGTGGCGTTTGTTGATGAGAGCGACCCGCTCCCCCTCCAACAAGGGGAAGAACGGAGGCGCGCTGTTGTTGAGGTAGTCGGTGAGGCGCGAGTGGGCCTCGGGCAGCACGTACGTGATGAGCCCGCGCAGCTTGGTGCCGTCCACCATCGTCACCTCCACCTCGTGCTCGGTGGGGATGGTGAACTGGTCCACGGCGTTGGGCTCTATCTCGGCGGCCACGCGCACCAGGGCGAGGTTCTCGCACCGCACGAACGTCATGGCGTTCGTCCCCGCGTCGATCGCGGGGATGAATTGCGAGCCGCTGTTGTTGAGCAGATCCGAGAGCCGCTCGCCACCGGAATACCCGGCAGCGGCTTCGGCGAGGAAAACGAGCACGTCACGCGAGGAGCCGCCGGGCAGCACGAACTGGGCCGCTACGCGTCGCTTGGGAACGGAGAGGGATTCCAGCATAGGGGGGTCAGGGCTGTGCGTTGTTTAGCACATCCGCCGACGCCCCCCAGAATCCCGACGCGGGGTGAGCACGTCTCCCACCCCCCGTGTCAGCTCACAGACGCAGGCCGACCTGGAGCCGGTACGTCACGCCAGAGAGCGGTAGGGAGCCCACCGGGAGAGGGGCCGAGCGGATGGGCTCCTCCTCGGCGTTTTCGGGGGGCGTGGGCGCGAGCGCGTCGAAGCGGGCGTCGGGCCGGAAGCCGTACCCCACCCCGAGGTCCACGACGAAGGCGGAGCTGGCCGCGTCGCCCTGCCGGGTGGGGATGAGCAGCGACACGCCCAGCAGCGCCGTGGCGGAGAGCTGCCCGGTGCGCTGGTTCAGCGCGGCGAGCTCCAGCTTCAGCCAGTCGTGGCCCACCAGCACCTGGGCATAGGGCTCGAAGGACGTCCCCACGCGCACGCGGTACGCGGCCCCGGCCTCCACGCCCACCAACCCCAGCCTCGCGGTGGTCACCTGGTGCAGCGGCGCGGAGGTGCCCCCGGTGAGGAAGCCCCCCTCCACCTCGAGCCGCCCCGTGGGCAGGAGGAAGGAGTAGCCGGCCCCCACGCGGAACAGCGGCAGGTGATCGTTCTCGTCCACCAGATCATAGGCATGCGCGGTGCTGACCTGGCCGGCGTAGCCCAGGCGCAGCGTGAGCGGCACGCGGGCCGAGGCCACCACGGGCGAGAGCACGGCGGCCAGCAGCAGGACGGCGCGGACAGCGGGAAGGTGTCTCATGATCAGGGGCCCTCCGAGGCGCGGGCGAGCTCGTCCGCGAGGGTGAAGTAGCGCACGCGCTCCGCGGCGCCGCGCTCGAGCCGGTCCGCGGGAATCAGGGTGACGTCGCCCAGGGTGGGCTCGGCGTGCTGGGCGGCGAGCAGGCCGCTCGCGGGCAGGTAGTGCAGCGCGGTGATGGGGGCGTCCAGGGTGACCTGGTCGATGGCGAGCGTCTCCACGTCCAGGCGCGCGAGGACGGGCTGGCCCTGGGGCGCGAAGTACAGCCGGCCCCGGTCCGCGTCCATCACGTCCGCTCCAATGGCGCGCGACACGGGGATGGGGCTGATGCGCACGCGCAGGCGGGTGTCCTCCTCGCGCACCGTCACCACGGAGAGCGCGGCGCCGCCGGTGGAGCCCACGCTGGGGTGGCGGAACACGGCCGCGCCGAGCGCGTCACTGAAGCGCACCGCGTCGAAGCCGGCGCTGAGCAGCACCGTGCCGTTCTTGCCGGAGACGACGTCCCAGGCCACCACCGTGCGAAGCTTGCCCTCGTAGAACAGCGTGCGTCCGTCCGAGAGCACGTGGGCCTTCGTCAGGGGCGCGCCCAGCGGCAACCGGGGCCCGTCCTGGAGGCCCCGCGCGTCGAGCACCCTCGCCTCCTGGCTGCCGGCGTAGACGGCCAGCACCGAGCGCTCCGAGGCCGGGGCCGCCTCGGGTGGAAGCTCCAGGTCGCTGAGCCCCGTGCCCCCGGCGAGGAAGTTCACCGAGGCGAGCAGCTCGTCTCCCTCCTGGGCCAGCTCCACCGCGAAGACGTCGTCCATGCTGGAGAGCCGCAGGAAGAGCACGTCCCCGCCGCGCGAGAAGAGCGCCTCCTGCACGGACACCTCGGGCTGCGTCTCCGACAGGCGCGTGGGGATGCGCTTCGGGGCCCGCCGTGGGTGCTTCGCATCGAGCACCACCACGCCCCGGTCCAGGGTGATGACCACGTACTGCCGGTCCTCGTGCGGCGGGGCGAAGACGACCGAGCGCGGCGCGAGGCTCTCCGTGCCCAGCGTCAGCCGCGTCACCGAGCGCGCCTCGGCATCCACCACCGCCACCTCGTTGAGGTTGCGCGCCACCACGTCCGGGCCCAGGCTCGCGGTGCTGTAGGTGAGCAGGCCGTAGCGGCTGTCGTCGCTGAAGGTCAGGGTGTCATAGGCCCCCGGCAGCTCCAGCGTCCGCACGTCCCCGCTGTCCACCGAGACGAGCTGCAGCACCGGGTGGCGCTGATCTCCAGCCAGCACCGCCACCTGCTCGCCCTGGAGGCGCACCGCCCTGCGCGCCCCATCCGAGATGGGAAGCCCCTGGGACTTCCCGCCCGGGCGCACCGCCACCACCCGCTGCGTCTGCGGCACCACCGAGACGAGCGCCTCGCCCGTGGTGAGCAGCGGCAGGGGCTCGAGCTTGCGGGTGTAGAGGTCTCCGCGTCCGCCACACCCGGCCGCGAGCAACAGCACCGCGGGCAGCCACCGTCGAACGATTCTCATGGGTTCACTCGATCCGCGAGTTGAGGGTGAAGCCGGTCACGGTGCGGATCTGGCTGTCGTCGAGGTTGACGAAGCTGATGCGCCCGGCCGGATGGAGCTGGGACACGAAGATGCGGTGGCGCGTCTCCCCGGCGTCGCCGGAGAAGCCCCCCGCGAAGGCCGGCGGCGAGGCCAGCGAGACGGAGCGGGACACGAGCGTCGACAGGTCCACCGCGTCCACGCCGTAGCGGCGCTCGGTGTCACTGCGCAGCGTCACTCCGGCGAAGCCGCCGCTGGAGGAGAAGGCGAGCTGCGCGGGCTCCAGCGCCCCGGTGCGGCGCAGCTGGAGGTAGCCAGTGGCGAGGTCGAGCACCGAATAGCCCCGGTCCGCGTCCACGGCGCGCTCGTACGGGTCTGTCGCCGGGGAGTCGGGCTGGGGCTTGTGGACGATGACCGCCGTGCGTCCGTCCGCCGAGAGGGCCACGCGCTCCACGCGCTTCTCCAGCGGGTAGCGGGTAACGGTGCCCGCGGGGAAGTCCACCCGCGTCAGCGACTCGTCATTGAGGACCGTGGTGTACACCAGTGCGAAGCGCGCCCCACCCGCTCGCGGTGGCAGCACCACCTGGCCCACCGAGGCCCCCGGCACATCGAGCAGCTGGATGCCCGAGGGGTCCTCGAGGTCTCCGGGCAGCTCGATGAGGGCGAGCTGGCTCGCGGTGCGCAGCGCGGCCACGGCGCCCGAGCCATCGGGGAGCAGATCCACGTCCGTGGCCACCTCGGGCAGCGTCGCGGTGCGGAAGGCCGTGCCATCGAAGGACGCCAGCAGCGGCGCGGTGGTGGAGCGCAGCAGGACGCGCCAGGCATCCGGCGTGGCCACCACCTCGCGCGAGGCGACGTCCTGCGACATGGCCTCCGGCAGGGGGATGCGCAACGGCAGCGGCTGCTCGCGCGGAGCCGTGAGGTCCATCACCGTCACCGTGCTCTTGGCGAAGACGTAGGCGCGCGTGGCCACCCCACCCTCCAGCCGGAAGAGCACGTCCGTGACGCGGAAGCCGGCGGAGCGCTCGAGCACCGTGCGCTCGGCGGGCTCACCGCGACGCACCGCGCGCAGGTCCACCAGCGACACCACGCCCTCGGCGCCGGAGCCGGGAGGCGCGGAGGGATCCGGCCAGGCCAGGGCGTACGCGCCATCCGCGGACACACTCAGGCGCCCGTAACGGCGGCCGAGCGGAACGCGCAGCACATGCGACGGCAGCGTGTTCGAGTCCACCACGGACAGCGAGGCCTCCACGGAGGACAGCGTCACCGCCGAGTCCTCGCCGGGCACCACGGCCACGTCCACGGGCGAGGCCCCCACCGGAATGGCCTCCAACGTGAGCGTGCGAGGGTCGATGCGCGTGAGGCTGTTGGCGCTCGGGGAGAGCACGTAGACGTAGCTCTTGCTGGCCAGCGGCGGGCGCTCGCTCGACTCGTCCTGTTCGTCCTCGGGCGGGACGCAGGCGGACCGCGTACAGGTGTAGCCGGCCGGGCAGTCCGCGGCCGTCGTGCAGACGGCGGGCGCGCCTCCACCACCTGAGTCACCGGGCGCACCGCTTCCGTCGCCCGTGCCTCCCTCGAATGCATCAGAAGAGGCACAGCCGGCGGCTCCGAGCGCCAGCAGGGTCAGGGTCATCCATCGGGAAAGGACTCGCGACATCGTGGCTCCAGGGGGAAAGGGCCAGCGGCGGGGGGCGTAGCATTTTGGATGCCCGGCACCTACCCCGTGTCTTCGCGGGTTTACGTGGCGCCATAGCCGGGGAAATCTGACACCCCCGTCAGAGATGGCGCGACTTGCGTGTCAGGGTGTCTCTGACTGGAGGGCAGGTGCGGGCGGGCCTCCAGGCGCTCGGCACCGTGCACATCTTCCTGGGGCCGCAGGTGCATGCCGGGAGGCCCGCTCATGGCTGGCGAGGAGCAGAAGGTCCGCCGTTCACATCGTTCCACCGCCCCTCGGGAGCGCTACGGGCCCCTGCTGTGGACGCTGCTGGGACTCGGGGTATTGGCGGTGGTGCTCTTCGTGCCCCAGGTCAACGGGAAGCTGATGGGGGCGCTGCGCTACACGTGGCGGCACTTCTTCTTCTTCACGTGGCTCGGGCTGTGCGCGCTGCTGCCGAGTGCCCTCGCCGTCGCGCACCGCATGCGCAACAACCGGCGCTACGTGGGCGCCCGCCAGGAGATGCTGCGCTGGTACCTCGTCGCCGCGCGCCACTACGCGAGCACCCGGGGCCGCTACGAGACGGCCCGCATCTTCACCGCCGGCCTCGACAAGGAGGTGGTGGCGCAGAACCAGCCCAGCGTCCTCATGCTGCTGTGCGGTGGAGCGGCGCTCGCCCTGCCCTTCCTGCTCGTGGCCACGCTGTCGGCGACGTACATGTTCCCGGACGTCGTCAACGAGCCGTCCCTGCGCCAGGCCGTGACGGGGGACTTCAAGGAGGGGCTGCGCGGGCTCGTCTTCGCGGGCTACGGCGTCTACGTCTACACGCTGCTGCTCATCATCCACCGCATCCAGGCGATGGCCCTCTCCTCCGAGTTCCTCTTCGGCACCACCCTGCGCGCCCTCATCACCCTGGTGCTGGGCTTCGTGGCCGGGCAGGTGCAACTCCTCCAGGCCGTGGGCACGGACAATCAGGCCGGCTTCCTCTACTTCGTCCTGGGCGCCTTCCCGAGCTGGGCCCTCCAGGCGCTGCGCCGCCGGGTGCTGTCCATCTTCCAGCCCACCGTGCCCAGCCAGGAGGCGCTGTCGCTCGAGTACGTGGACGGCATCAACGACCGCATCGCCGAGCGGCTCGAGGAGCTGGGCATCTCGGACATCCAGCACCTGGCCACCACGGATCCGGGCGAGCTGACGCTGCGCACGCTCTACCCGCTCGCGCGCACGCTCGACTGGGTGGACCAGGCCATCCTCATCACCTGTCTGCGGGACAAGATCGGCCAGGCGCGGCTGACGGGGGTGCGCGGGGCCATCGACATGCGCGAGGTCTTCCAGGAGGCCCGCTGGCGCACCGAGGACGGCACCCAGGCCACCGCGCTTCACGCGGGCGAGCGCGCACGGACCCTCTTGCAGGACCTGGCCACCCGGAGCGGCCTCACGCTGGAGGCCCTCTACAACATCGGAGCCCGGCTCTCGTCGGACTACCCGGTGGACTTCCTCGCGTACCTGCGCAACCGCGGCAGTCTGGCCTGGCCGTTGCCCGCGCTGATGGAGGCCATTGGCCGGGCCCTGGAGGACAGCGGCCTGCGCACCGGCGCCGAGCCCGGCCCCGACGGCGTCCCCATCGGTCCCTTCGAGCCCCAGCGGCTGGAGGCACCCGAGGTCCAGAAGCACTTCGGAGCTCGGCTCGCCGAGGAGCTGCGGCCGATGTCCCTGGAGTGGACGGGGAGCTTCGAGGAGCTGCGGGACGCGAACAGCTACGAGGAGCTCTACGACCTCCTGCTGGCGCGCATCGGCATGAGGCCGCACGAGCCGTCGCAGCCCCTCGTCCCCTCGCCTCCCGGGCGCCGCTCCAGGCTGCCGCGCTGGCTGCAGCGGGCGCATTGAGCACGTGCGGGCGTATCGAGGGCGGGGGCTTTATCTGTGATTGCACGGGCGGCGGTGATCGCTCATCTTCCGCCGCCATGAAGACGTTCCGTTCCATCAACCCCGAGCTCCTGCCCAAGCACTTCGAAGCCGAGAGCGTCGAGAAGCGACTCGATGACCGGTGGGAGGCCGAGGGCATCCACCGCTTCGATCCTTCTCGCTCGCGCGAGGAGACCTTCGTCGTCGACACGCCGCCGCCGACGGTGTCGGGCTCGCTGCACGTGGGCCACATCTTCAGCTACACGCACGCGGACGTGATCGTCCGGCAGCAGCGGATGCTCGGCAAGAACATCTTCTACCCCATGGGCTGGGACGACAACGGCCTGCCCACCGAGCGCCGGGTGCAGAACTACTTCAACGTCCGCGTGGACGTGCGCACCCCGTACGAGCCCGGTCTGCGCATGGAGCAGGTCTCGGCCGACGCTTCCAAGCAGCCGCCGCGCATGGTGTCGCGCCCCAACTTCATCGAGCTGTGCCACCAGGTGACGCAGCAGGACGAGGTGGCCTTCAAGGCGCTGTGGCGGCGCATCGGCCTGTCGGTGGACTGGAACGAGGAGTACGCCACCATCAACGACCACAGCCGCAAGCTGGCGCAGCTGTCCTTCCTGGACCTGTACGCCAAGGGCCACGCGTACTCGGTGAAGGCGCCGACGATGTGGGACGTGGATTTCCAGACGGCCGTGGCCCAGGCCGAGGTCGAGGACCGTCCGCAGGCGGGCGCGTTCCACGACATCGAGTTCGGCGTGGAGGGCTCGGACGTGCGCTTCACCATCGCCACCACGCGGCCGGAGCTGCTGGCCGCCTGCGTGGGCGTCACCGCTCACCCCGACGACGAGCGCTACAAGGGCCTGTTCGGCAAGCGTGCCATCACCCCGCTCTTCCGCGTCCCGGTGCCCATCTTCCCGAGCGAGCTCGCCGACCCCACCAAGGGCACGGGCATCCTGATGGTGTGCACCTTCGGTGACGCCACGGACGTGCTGTGGTGGCGCCAGCAGAAGCTGCCGCTGCGGCAGATCATCGGGCGCAACGGGCGGCTGATGCCCGTGACGTTCGGAGCGCCGGACTGGGAGAGCCTGGAGGCCTCGGCCGCGAATGGCTTCTACGCGGGCCTGCAGGGCAAGTCGGTGAAGCAGGCGCGCACGGCCATGGTGGAGCTGCTCCGGCGCGAGGACGCCGCCGCGAAGCCGGGCCAGGGCGTTCCCCTCCAGGGCGAGCCCAAGCCCATCCAGCGCGACGTGAAGTTCTTCGAGAAGGGAGATCAGCCGCTCGAGTTCATCTCCACGCGCCAGTGGTTCGTGCGGCTGATGGACAAGAAGGAGCAGATGCTGAGCTTCGGCGACAAGGTGCGGTGGCACCCCGAGCACATGGGCTCGCGCTTCCGCAACTGGACGGAGAACCTACAGCTCGACTGGTGCATCAGCCGCCAGCGCTACTTCGGCGTGCAGTTCCCCGTGTGGTACCGGCTCGACGCCGAGGGGAACCCCGACTACGACAAGCCCCTCCTCGCCCCGGCCGAGCGCCTGCCGGTGGATCCGACGGTGGACGTGCCGCCGGGCTACGACGCCTCGCAGCGGGACAAGCCCAACGGCTTCACGGCCGAGTCGGATGTGTATGACACCTGGTTCACCAGCTCGCTGACGCCGCAGATCGCCTCGCGCTGGGAGCTGGACCTGAAGCGCCACCGCCAGCTGTTCCCCGGCGACATCCGGCCGCAGAGCCACGAAATCATCCGGACGTGGGCCTTCTACACCATCGCCAAGGCGATGCTGCACGAGGAGACCATTCCCTGGAGCCACGTGCTCATCTCCGGTTGGATTCTCGATCCGGACCGCAAGAAGATGTCGAAGAGCAAGGGCAACGTCATCACGCCCATGCATCTCATCGAGAACTACGGCGCGGACGCGGTGCGCTACTGGGCGGCCTCGGCGCGGCTGGGCACGGACACGGCCTTCGACGAGAAGGTATTCAAGGTCGGCAAGCGGCTGGTGACGAAGCTCTTCAACGCGGGCAAGTACGTGTTGAGCCAGACGGCGCAGGAGCACCCCATCACCCACGAGCTGGACCGGGCCTTCGTGGCGAAGCTGGCGAGCGTGGTGGAGGCGGCGACGGCGTCCTACAAGGACTTCGAGTTCGCGCCGGCACTGGCGAACACGGAGAGCTTCTTCTGGTCGAGCTTCACGGACACGTACCTGGAGCTGGTGAAGGCACGGGCGCGCGGAGAGGGCTCGGGAGGCGAGGAGGCGCGGGGCTCGGCGGTGGCGGCGCTGCGGCTGGGGCTGAACGTGCTGTTGCGGCTGTTCGCGCCGGTGCTGCCCTACATCACCGAGGAGGTGTGGGGCTGGGCCTTCGTCGAGGAGACGGGGCACAAGAGCATCCACCGCGCGCCGTGGCCGGACGCGAGGACGTTCGAGGGCATCGCGAAGCCGGAGAACGCGGCCTCGTTCCAGCTCGCCGAGGGAGCGCAGCAGGCGATCAACAAGCGCAAGAGCGAGTCGGGCGCGGGCGTGGGCCGGGCGGTGACGCGGATGAAGCTCGCGGGCAACGCGGCGACGCTGGCGGGCTTCGAGCGGGTACGGGAGGACGTGCTGTCCGCGACCCGTTGCCAGAGCGCGGAGCTGGTGGAGAAGGCGGACCTGGCCGACGGCACGTTCGAGATCGTCGAGTTCGAGCTGGCGCCCGCCGCGGAGAAGGAGAAGGCCCCGGAGCCCACCGAGGGCTGAGGACCGTGGCGTAGAAGCGGGGCTGGCCAGGGAGACTCTTGGCCAGCCCTACTGGGCCTTGTACGACTTTTAGAGCGCGACGAGCGACGCCACGGCCCGATGTCTCGCGTGCTCGGCCCAGCCCTGGGGCGTGGCATTGAAGGACGTGTCGAGCGCCGCGCGGTCAGCGCCCCGGTCGAGGAGGAGCGACGCGACCTCGGCGTGCCCGCGCAGCGCGGCCCAGTGGAGCGGCGTCGCGGAGTGATCGAACGGCGGCCGTGCGTTCACGCTGGCTTCCCGGTCGAGGAGCCAGGCCGCCGCGTCCCGGTTGCCGCCGAAGCTCGCGAAGATCAGCGCGAGGCCCAGGATGTCGGCGTGCGAGGCGGGGCGGTCGCGCACCACGCTGTAGTGGACCAGGGCATGCGCATCCGGCGCGAGCGTCCCGTCGTCGCGCACGAACCGCGCCATCAGGTCGATGCGGCCGAGCCCCGCCGCGGTCACGAGGTCATACCGGGCGCCGTGCTCGACGAGGAAGCGCGCCGCCTCGGCTTCGCCGTAGTAGAGCGCGCCCACGAGCGGCCCACCGTTGCGGAAGTCGATGTTGGCGCCGCGTGCGAGCAGCAACTCGAGCAGCGGCCGCTGGTGGCCAGCGCGGCGGGCGGCGTCGCTGGTTGCCACCAGGCCGAGCGTGCTCCACCCGATGTCATCGGGCTGCGCGGGCCCTGGCCGCGTGGCGGCGTCGACCTCGGCTCCGAGCTCGAGGATGAGCCGGGCGAGCCCCGTCGTCTTCGCCGGCAGTGGCCGGATGAACGGATTGCCAGCGACGTGGTGCAACAACGTCACCTCGTGGAAGTAGCCGCGGTAGTGGCCCTCGGCCGACGTCACGCGCGCATGCGCCAACGAGGGTTCAGCGCGCAGCAACCGCTCGAGGGCCCCGGCATCTCCCGCGTAGAACACATCCAGCGCCGCTTCGAGCTCCGCCATGGGGGCGAAACGCTAACATGGCTCGCCCAATGGCCACTCCAGCCTGGACCCATCGCACGGCGGTCGTCTTCATTCCTCCCGCCGAGGTCTGGCCGCCCATCCAGGCCATCCGCCGCGCGCATGATCGCCAGGTCCAGCGCTGGATGCCCCATGTCACCCTGCTCTACCCCTTCGCGCCCCGCTACGAGCTGCCCAAGCTGCTCCCCGCGCTCGAGGCCGCCTGCGCCGCGCTGAGCCCCTTCGAGGCGACCCTCGCCTCGTTCCACGTCTTCCAGCACCGCTCCGACCGGAGCACCCTCTGGCTCGCCCCCGAGCCTCGCGAGGCCTTCGCCCGCGTCCAGGCCGCGCTCCAGGCCGCTGCCCCGGATTACGCCCATACCTCGCGCTTCTCGGGTGGCTTCACCCCGCACCTCAGCGTGGGCCAGTCCGGCGGCGCCGAACAGGTCGCGGCGCTCCAGGCCCGGCTGAGCGAGACGTGGACTCCGCTGGTGTTCCAAGCAACGGAGATCTGCCTCATCGCTCGCGAGGGCAATGGTCCCTTCGAGGTGGTCCGCACCCTTCGGTTCGGCGCCGAACACCCGCCGGGCTGAGCCGCGACAACTCGCCGCAGGGCAATGGCCCGCCCTGGCCGTAGAGTGTCCCCGTCATGTGGAAGTCCTCCCTCGCCGCCGTCCTGTCCGTGGCCTCCCTCGTCCTCCCCACGGAGGGGCTCGCCTGCGCGTCCTGCGCGTGTGGCGATCCGACCCTCACCACCATGGGAAACGAGCAGCCTTTCGCCGGGCGCCTGCGGCTCGCCTCCCAGGTGCGCGCCTGGGGCCTGACGACCGGACAGGAGGCCGTGGACGCCGTCGCCCTGCGCGAGCTGCGCATGGACCTCTCGGTCGCCTACGCCCCCCTCCCCTGGCTCTTCCTGTCGGCCACGCTGCCCCTCCAGACGCGCTCGGTGCAGCAGGTCAGCCTCTCGCGCGAGACGGCGTGGGGAATCGGGGACATGGAGGTCGGCGCCAAGGTCTTCGTCTTCCGCGATCGCGACTTCTCGCCGGACCATCTCATCGGCGTCTTCGCCGGAGCCCGGCTTCCCACTTCCCCCTCGGTGCATGACGCGGAGGGCGTCCCCCTGTCGCTCGATGCCCAGCTCGGCACCGGCTCCGTGGACCCCATCCTGGGCCTCTCCTATTCGACCTTCCGCGCCGATTGGTCCTTCCTCGCCAGCGCCACCGGCTACCTCCCCACGCGTGGCCGCGAGGGCTTCCGCGCCGGCGCCTCCCTTCGCACCTCCCTGGCCGCTCAATACCAGCCGAGCTCCAGGTGGGCCCTGCGCCTCGCCGTGGACGGCCGTCTCGAGGGCCCCAGCGATACCCTCGGCGTCCGGGACCCCGAGGGCAGCGGCTTCCTCGCCTTCGTCTCCCCCGACATCCTCTTCAGCCCCGCCTCGGATGTGGTGCTGGAGCTCGGGGTGCGCGTGCCCGTGCTCAACCTCCTGCAAGGCCACGTGCTGCAGACCCCCATCCTCCAGGCCACCGTCGCGTACGACTTATGAAGCACCTCCCCGCCCTCGTCCTGCTGGCTCTCTGCGCGTGCGGCTCGCGCGAGGAGGGCATCCGGTTGCACCTCTCGCTCCAGCTCCGTCCCTCCCGGGAGGTCCAGACGGAAGGCGCCACACGCCAGTTCACCACCGCCCAGGGCGAGCAGCTCACCCTGACGCGAGCCCACGTCACCCTGAGCAGCGTGGAAATCTTCCCCTGCCAGACGAGCAGTGCATGGCGGTGGCTGCGAATGCTCTCCCCCATCGGCACGGCCGAGGCCCATGAGGCCGGCAGCCCGCGGCGGCTGGGCATTCCGCACGTGAGCGGGCTGGAGCTCGCGGACGGAGAGTCGCTCGCGCTGGGCACGCTGGAGCCACCTCCGGGCAGCTATTGCCGGGCGCGGCTCGTCTTCGCTCCAGCGGACGAGGACGCCGAGGGCCTGGCCCCCGGAATGGACATGGAGGGCAAGACGCTGCTGCTGGAGGGGCAGCTCGTGCCCGAGGGCGGAGGACCCGTGCGGACCTTCCACCTGGAGACCGCCAGCCTCACCAACGCCGAGGTGTGGCTGGAGGGGCTCTCGCTCACCCCGGAGGCGCTGGAGGCGAGCCGCACCGTCCACCTGGCCTATGACACGTGGCTGGACGGAGTGGACCCCGCGTCGCCCGGCGCCGCCGAGCAGGCGCTGCGCAACGTGGCCCGCTCCGCCACCATCGGACCCTGAGCCCCCGGTAGTGCGGGCTCAGCGCAGCTCGGTGCGCTCGAACACACGGGCGCCGAGCCCCAGCGCGCCCCACGAGCCCACCAGCGCCACGGCGAGCGCGACGAGCGCCAGCACGGGCACCGACGCATCGAACCAGAGCAGGTTCGGCCCCAGGGCGATCAGGTCGCGCAGCCGCTCACGGCCCTCGTACACGTCGGGGCGGTAGAGCAGCAGCACGGTGGGGATCATCGGGAGCATCCACAGCGCGAACGCGATGAGGAGTCCCTGGAACGCATCGCGCACCCGGAGCAGCGGGACGACGAGCACGGAGAGCAGGAGCACCGACTCGGCCGTGAGGATCAGCCCGGAGCCGATGGCGCCCGCCACGCTGACGGTGGCGCCCTCCCCGGTGAAGGGCCGCACGAGCAGCCCCATGGCCAGGGACATGCCGGCGCCCACGGCCCAGGTGGCGAGCAGGATGGGCGCGACTCGGGCCACCAGGAAGGCCCGGCGGGAGATGGGCTTGCTGAGCAGCAGCTCCAGGGAGCGGTTCTCGCGAGGCTCGACGAGCGCCCGCATCAGCGAGGTGGCCCCGAAGAAGAAGGTCAGCACGGAGACGGCGGTGTACTCGTTCAGCAGGACGACGGCACCGAGCCCGCGAATCAGGAACGCGCGCTCCATGAAGGCATTGACCGCGGCGGGCAGGAGCGGAATGAGCACGGCCGTGAAGGCGACGATGCCAAGGCCCACGAGCAGGAACACGAGGAGCCCCCAGCCGATGGCATGGCGGGCCTCGAGGAGGCGGTAGCGGTGAAGAGTGGCCTGCATGGGAGTCACACCTCCAGGTGGCGCACCCGCAGGGCGCCGAGGGCGAGCACGGCCACGTTCATCCCCAGCAGGATGGCGATGGGTGTCAGCACGTGTCCGGGGCGCAGATCCTCCACGTGGCCGAGCACGGAGATGCCCTGGGTGATGGGGTTGAGGAGGGACAGCCCACTCCACGCCGGGTTGTAGAAGCCGATGAAGGCCATGCCCACGAACAGGCTGAGTACCAGCAGGCTCACGAGCGCCGCCAGCGAGCGCCGCTGGACGAGCACGGCCACGAGGGCGCTGAAGCAGACGGCGAAGAACGCGGCGAAGAGGTGCACGGACATCGAGGCGAAGAAGAGCCCCGGGCGGAACCCCGGCAGACTCCGGAGGAGCAGGGGCGCGGCCACCAGGTGCGCGCCGATGTAGAGCATCGCCATGACGGCGCAGGCCGACAGCGTGCGCACCAGGTAATAGGCGGCGGGCGACACGGGCTTGGACAGCAGCACCGACAGCTGTCCCGTCTCGCGCTCGCGGATGAGCAGGCTTCCCGCGAGCACGACCCCGAGGATGTTGATGAGCTTGTTCATCACCAGATCCGTCCAGATGAACAGGAACAGGATGGACGGGTCCGACGTCGAGAACCACCCCTGCAGGGCCGACACCACGTGCGCGGGAGGCTTCGCGGCGATGAAGGGCATGGCGATGACGCCGTAGGCCACCATGCCCGCGGCCAACCACGTCTTCCGCTCGCCGAGCGTGGCGCGCACGTCGAGCCAGAGGAAGCGCGCCCTCATGCGGCCCTCCGCGCGAGCGACAGGTAGAGCTCGTCCATGTTCGCCGAGCGGTGCTCGCTCTTGAGCGCCTCGATGGGCCCGAAGGCGACGAGCCGCCCCTGGTGCAGCGCCGCGACGCGCCGGCACAGCGTCTCGATGTCCGACAGGATGTGGCTGGAGAAGAGCACGGTGACGCCGCGCTCGGAGGACAGGCGGCGCAGGTGCTCGAGCAGCTCGTGGCGGCCGAGCGGATCCAACCCCGAGGTGGGCTCGTCCAGCAGGAGGATGCGCGGCTCGTTGATGAGGGCCTGGGCGAGCCCCACCTTCTGCGTCATGCCGGTGGAGAAGCCACCCAGCTTCCGTTCCGCCGCGTCCGTCAGCCCGAAGAGCTGGAGCAGCGATTGGATGCGCGCCTCGGCGACGCTGGCGTCGAGGTCGAACATGGCGCCGACGTAGTGGAGGAACTGGCGCGCCGTCATGTGGCCCGGGAGCGCGTAGCTCGCGGGGAGGAAGCCGCACTGGCGGCGCACCTCGAGGCTCTCGCGCACCACGTCGTGGCCGAGCACCCGGGCACTGCCCGAGGTGGGCCGCGTCAGCCCGAGCAGCATCCGCAGCGTGGTCGTCTTCCCCGCGCCGTTGTGCCCCATGAAGCCGAAAATCTCTCCGGGCTCCACGTGGAAGCTCACTCCGTCCACGGCCCGCACCGGACCGTAGACGCGGGTGAGCCGATCTATCTCGATGGCATGCATGGCCTTGCCTCCTGGAGTCGTTACAAGGGAATCGCCAGCACGAGGTCGCGCTGGAGGTCGCCGCCGAGGGGGAACATCGTCTCGCCCACCTCGGTGAAGCCCCAGCGCGCGTAGAAGGCGCGGGCGCGGAAGTTCCGCTCCCAGACGCCCAGCCAGAGCACGTCATGGCCTCGGGCGCGGGCCTCGTCCAGGCAGCGTTGCATGAGCGCCGCACCCACGCCAGCTCCCTGGAAGGGCCTGTCCACGTACAGCCGCGCGACATGGAGGGGCCGGCGGCCGGGGACACCGGGCTCGGGCTTCACCTCCTCGAGCAGGGCGAAGCCCGCGGGAGTCCCCCCCGCCTCCGCGATCAGGAAGGTGCGATGGGGCTCCCGCAGCTCCCGCTCCTGGAGCGCGGGCGAATAACTCGCGGCCAGATAGGCCGCCATGTCCTCGGGCCGGTTGTCGGCGGCGAAGGTCTCCCGGAAGGTGCGCTCGCCCAGCTCGGCGAGGAGGGCGGCATCGGAGGGAGTGGCGATCCGGAGGGTGAGGTCGAGCGCGCGGCGCGATCCGGAGACGGTCATGGGCACGGGCGAGAATACCCGTCCCATGACTCGCGCACCTCACTGGCGAGGCGCGTCGTCCTTGAGGCCCGGCGCGGTGGCCGGCTGCCCGGCGGGCGGCTTCACCGCGAAGGGGCTCGGGGGCGGCTTGCGGGCGAAGGGATCCGCCTGGGAGAGCAGCCGGGACGAGGCCTGCCGCGCCCAGGTGGAGAGCTCGCCCGGCTCCACCACGGCGGAGCTCCGGCCCAGGAGCTTCCGGGTGCGGAGCTCCACGAGCCGCACCTCCGCCGCGAACCGTCCCGAGGCGAGCGGGCTCAGGCGCAGGTGCAGCAGCCGGGAGGCCCCGGAGAGCCCGGGCGCCGCCAGGAGACAGCGCGGGTCCTTCTCGCAGCCCTCGCCCCGGGACTTGAGGTAGCCGCCCAGCTCCACATAGGGCGTCTCGAGCTCGAGGCCGAGCTTCCGCCCCGTCTCGGTGGCCACCTTCTCCAGGGTGGAAGCCGCGGCGGTGGACACGACCGCCAGGGACGACGCGGACGGGGACGGCGGAGCGGGCGGAGCCGCCGGGCCGGGTTCAGCCGAGAGCAGAAGCAACGTGAGCGCGGTGATCAGCATGAGTGCCCTCCCCTACCAACCATAGCTCGCGAGGAAGCCGAGCGTCGGCCCGCCGCCCAGCGTGGTCCGGGCCTGGTAGCCGGCCTGGGCGCCGACGAGGATGGAATCGGTGAGCTGGTAGTGCACGCGGTAGAGCAGCCGCACGCCGACGGGGCCCGAGGGCACGTTCGTCACCTGCACGGCGGCGCTCATGGGGAAGCGCCGCACGGTGTCCCAGGCGAGCCGGACCGTCCCCGAGCCTCCGAGTCCCGCCGTGTACTCGCCCTCGAGCTCCGCGCGGGCGCCCGCGGGCTGGCCGATGCGCAGCTTGCCGCCGAAGCCCGCCGCGAAGCCGCCCGCGTTGCCGCCGAGCACCAGGCGCAGGCCGAGGCCGAAGTACGGGCTGAAGCCCACGTCCAGCTCGGAGAAGCCGTAGTCGAGACCGGGGCGCAGCTCGGGCAGGGCGCCCCCGGCCGGAGCCTCCATGTCGAAGGGAGGCGTGTGCGAGCGCAGGTGGCCCACGCCGATGCGGATGGAGTCGATCCGCAGGCCGCCCACCTCGGTGAACAGGCGGTAGAGATAGTCCGCCTCCAGCCGGTAGTAGTGGTCCGAGTAGCGCGTGCCGTTGATGACGGTCGCGCCATAGTTCACGTACTCGCCGAAGGCACTCACGCGCGAGCGCCGCTGGCCATACACCTCCATGAGCGACTCGCGCTCCAGCGTGTACGGAGTCACCTGGATGAGCACGGGATACGGGGACGCGGCGCTGGCGAAGCGCACCGACTCCACGCCGTCGGTATCGCGGACGGTGAGGTAGTACTCCATGGGCACGCGCTGCTCGGGCGCCACGGGAATGACGGCGGCATAGGTGCCATCGGAGCTGAGCTCGAAGTCCTTGTCGTGGAAGTCCGTCTCACCGGCGGTGCGGTAGTGGGCGACGAGCGCCCCGAGGCGCCAGGCCGGAGCCACCTCGGAGCGGAGCACCAGGTCCTCGCCCGCGGAGACCTGCGCGACGGGGACGTGCCGCACCTCGAGGGGCTCGGCGGGTGCGGCGGGCTGGGTGGCGCTGGCCGGCGGCGTGGCGCTGGCCGGCGGCGGAGTGGTACTGGCCGGCTGCGGCGGAGCGGCGAGCAGCGCGAGGAGGCAGGTGGCGGTGGAAAGGGTCATCATCGAAGTCGTTCTCCCGGAGTCCGCTACCAGTGGAAGGTGGTGCCCACGCCCAGGCCGAACCCGGAGTGGTTGATGTCGCGCAGCTGGTAGCTCACGCGGCCGGAGACATCGAGCCAGGGCGTCACCGAGCGGCCCAGCGTGTAGATGAGGCGCACGCCGAGGTCCTCGCCGATGGGCTCGTTGGTGACGACGACCTCGCCGCTCATGGGCCAGCCCTTCACGGCGTCCCAGGCGAGCGCGAGGCTCACGCGCTGGCCGATGTTGGCGATGGTGGCGCCGCGGATCAGCAGGGACGTGCCCGTCTCGCTGCCGATGCGCAGGCCGAGATCGAACCCACCCTTGAGGCCGTCCCGGGTGACACCCGCGCTGCCCTTGAGCAGCAGCGCGAGGGACGGGTGGAGGCGCAGCTCCAGCTCGCTGTAGCCATAGGTGAAGCCCACGGGCTCGCCGGGCTCACCCGAGTCGAGCAGCTCCTTCGGGGTGCCAATACCCCGGTAGTTGCCGAAGCCCACGCGCACCGCGTACAGGGCGGTGTTGACGCGGTAGAGGAAGTCCGCCTCGAAGAGGTTGTAGACGTCATTGCCCTTGAAGCGGTTGAAGTCGACGTACTCGTCGCTGATGCGCACCTGGCTGCGGTGGGCGAGCTCGATGCGCTCGTCCCGGGGCGGCCGGTTGAGCTCGATGAACTGCGGGCGGCTCGCACTGCCCGTCGCGGCGAGCGTGGCCCCCTCGGGCTCCACCGCCTCGACGTAGTACTCGATGCCCGGCTCCTCCGCCGTGCCCGCGGGCAGCGTGGCGCGGAAGTGGCCCTGGGGCTCGACGGTCATGTGCACGGTGCGGAAGGTGGGCGAGCCCTTCTGGCGCCAGTGCACCATGGCCGCGCGCGGCGTGGGGCCGGCGAGGCTCGAGAGCGACACGGTGATGGCCTCGTCGGTGAGGGCACTGAGGGGAGCGCTCACCCGGAGGACGGGCGCCGTGGGCCGGGCGATCGCCTTCGCGAGCGCGGCCGACGCGGGCGTCGCGCGCAGGATGGCGATCTCCGCGCGGATGGGACCGACCAGGTCCGTCTGCGGCCAGGCGGAGAGGAAGTCCTCCCACACCTTCGCGCGCTCGGCGGGAGGCAGCTTCAGGGCGGCGTTCCACGCGGTGCGCAGGGCGGTGCGCTCGGCGTCGGACGGGCCTCCGGTGGAGGGCGCGGACGCGGCGGGCGCCTGCGTCGGAGCGGACGTGGCGGGCCGCGGCTCGCGCGGCGCGAGCACGTTCACCGGCTCCACCTCGTCGCCGACCTCCAGTTGGGAGAGCAGCTCGTCCGAAGCGGCGATGCGCGAGAGCGTCTCACCGGCCTCGAGTACCTCCACCTCGCCGAGGAAGAAGCGATCGCGCATCACCTTGCCCGTGGCGGGGTGGCGCGCCTCGACGACGCGGTAGACGCGCAGACGCTCACCGGGCTGGGCGGCATCCGCGCGCCCGAGGTCCACGAAGGCATCCGGGCCCTCGATGCGCAGCACGTACGCGGGGCGCGTCGCCGCGAGGGCGGGGACGGACAGGAGCAGCAGGAGAAGCGGGAGCCTCATCATCACCTCGGTAGGGGGCGGGCGTGTCCTTGCGGACTTCATGCCAACCACCGGACACTACCAAGACTCCCTCCAGGGACGAGCCCAACGCTCCCGGAGCCGCACGCGGGCTTCACGGCCCCCGTGCAGCGCGGTTCACACCTGTGCAGCTCACTCCCGGTAGAGGTGGCGCCGGAGGAAGCCGAGCGCGCGGCGCCAGACGTCGTCCCAGTCCTGCGGGCGCATCATGTGCTCGGACTCGGGGTACTCGAAGTGCTCGACGTGCAACCCGGGGTGCCACTGCCAGATTCGGTGAGCGAAGTCGCGGGACCCATGCGGAGGGACGACGGTGTCGCGGCCGGCGTTGAGCAGGAGCAGCGGGTGGCGGGCGCAGTCCCACGGGCGGTGGACGGGCGCGTGGCCCATCAGCCAGCCAATCTCATCGGTGATGGGGCCCTCGCGGGGAGTCCAGTCCGGTGAGCCGAGGATGGACACGGTGGCCTGGACCCGCGAGTCATTGGCCGCCACGGTGAGCGCCGTGTACGCGCCGAAGGAGATACCGGCGACGCCGATGGGCCAGTGCCCCTCGTGGGCCACGTGGTCGATGACCCGGGACACGTCGTGGGCCGACTCGCGGACGGCGTGGAGCAGGCGGGCATGGAACTCCGGAGGGCCGAGCCGCGCCATCTCCTCGAGCCACCCATCGCGCCGGGCGCCGTGGTGCGGAGCGTCCACGCCGATGGCGGCCAGGCCCCATTGGGCGAGCGCGTCCAGCTCCCAGCGGTTGGCGTCGGCATTCGCATGGAGCCCATGCAGGACGATGACGGCCGGGCCGGGGCGGGGCTCATGGTGCGTCTTGAGCACGGGGATACGTCCATCCACGAAGAACCGGTATTCGTCGGGCATAGGGAGGGAGAGTCTACCGGGGAGACGGACACGGCCCACACACGGGACATTGGCCAGGAGAGCGCGGGGCGGCTAGAACCCGGTCCGCTCCATGGCTCCCCCCAGCCCCGTCTCCCCGAATCCCCCCTCGCCCGACGGCACGGGTGGCGTCCGCGTGCAGCTCTCCGGCCTCCGGCGCTCCTTCCCGGGAGGCGTTCCCGTCATCGAGGGAATGGACCTGGACCTCGCCGCGGGCTCCTTCGTGGCGCTGGTCGGCCCCTCGGGCTGCGGCAAGTCCACGCTGCTGCGCCTGGTGGCGGGGCTGGACAGGCCGGACGCGGGCACCGTCACCTTCTCCCCTCCCCTCGAGCGCACCCGGGGCGCGCGCAACCCCATCGCCTACGTCTTCCAGGACGCGCACCTGCTGCCCTGGCGCTCGGTGCTGGACAACGTGGCCCTGCCGCTGGAGTTCGCCGACGTCCCGGCCCCCGAGCGCCATGCCACGGCGCACGCGATGCTCGAGCACGTGGGGCTCGGCGATGCCACCGCGCGCTTCCCGGCCGAGCTCTCCGGCGGCATGCGCATGCGCGTCTCCCTGGCCCGGGCGCTCGTCACCCGCCCCCGGCTGCTGCTCCTGGACGAGCCCTTCGCCGCGCTCGACGAGCTCACGCGCAACCGGCTGGACGACCAGCTCCTCGCGCTGTGGAAGGAGCTGGGGATGACGGTGCTCTTCGTCACCCACTCGCTCTCGGAGGCCGCCTACCTGGCCGAGCGCGCCGTGGTGCTGTCGCGGCGGCCCGCGCGGGTGATGCTGGACCGGCCACTGGCCCTGCCCCGCGAGCGCCTCCCCGCGCTGCGCGCCGAGCCCGGCTTCGCCCGCGAGATGGGCCTGCTCCTCCAGGCGCTGGAGCGGGGAGACGCGACATGAACACCTCGGCCCTGCGCGCGGCCCTGGCGCCGCTGACCGCCTTCGCCGTGTCCCTGGTGCTCTGGGAGGCCGCGACGCGCGTGCTCGCCATTCCCATCTGGCTGCTGCCACCGCCCTCGGCCATCGCCACCGTGGCGGTCCGCGAGTCGGCTCCGCTGCTGAGCGCGGCGCTCACCACGGGCCGCTCGGTGCTGGTGGGCTTCGGCTTGAGCACGGTGGTGGGAGTGCTCGCCGCCATCCTGCTCTCCTCGTCGAGGCTGCTGGAGCGGGCGCTCTCCCCCTACGCCCTCTTCCTGCAGACGGTGCCGATCGTCGCCATCGCCCCGCTGCTGGTGCTGTGGTTCGGGCCCGGGGCGCGCGCGGTGTCCGTGTCGTCCTTCGTCGTCTCGCTCTTCCCCGTCATCGCCAACACGCTGGCCGGGCTGCGCTCGGTGGAGCCGCCGCTGAGGGACTTGTTCCGCCTGTATGGGGCGCGCCGGCTCGCCACGCTGTGGAAGCTGGAGCTGCCCGCCGCCATGCCGAGCCTGTTCACCGGCCTCCGGGTGGCCTCGGGGCTGGCCGTCATCGGCGCCATCACGGGCGAGTTCGTCGCCGGTTTCTCCGAGGACGCGGCGGGCCTGGGAATCCTGGTGCTGACGGCGTACCGGCAGTTGCGCACGGACCTGCTCTTCGCCGCGGTGCTGGCGGCCACGGTGCTGGGACTGGCACTGTTCGCCGCGGTGAGCCTGACGGGCTCGCGGCTGCTGAGGCGTTGGCACCCCTCGGCGTCGGGCGAGTGAGAATCCGTTTCTTCTGGAGGGAGCGACAAGTGAGAGGACGTCTCGTCGGATGGCTGGGCTGTGTGGCGCTGCTCGTGGTGATGGGGGCGTGCTCCCGCTCGAAGGAGGCCCCGAAGCAGCCCGAGGGTACGGACACGGGGGCTGGCGCGCAGGCGGTGCGCACGCCCACGAAGGTGAAGCTGGCCCTCAACTGGGTGCCCGAGCCCGAGTTCGGTGGTTTCTACGCCGCGCGGGAGACGGGGGCCTTCAAGCGGGTGGGCCTGGAGACGGAGATTCAGGGCGGTGGCGCGGGCGTGCCGGTGGTGCAGATGGTGGCCTCCGGGCAGGTGGATTTCGGCATCGCGGGCGCGGATGAGCTGCTCACCGCCCGGACGCGCGGTGTGGATGTGATTCCGCTGTTCGCCGTGTACCAGACGTCGCCGCAGGGGATCATGGCGCACGCCTCGCGAGGGGTGAAGAGCATCAAGGACGTGCTCGCCTCGGGGACGATCGCGCTGGAGCCCGGCCTGCCGTACGCGGCGTACCTGAAGAAGAAGTATGGCTTCGACAAGGTGAAGGTGGTGCCCTACGACGGCGGCGTGGCGCGCTTCGTAGCGGACAAGGATTTCGCGCAGCAGTGTTTCATCACCTCGGAGCCCGTCGCGGCGCGCAAGCAGGGCGCGGATCCGGTGGTGTTCCTGGTGGCCGACGAGGGCTTCAACCCGTACGTGGCCGTGGTCATCACCCGCCGCGAGCTGTGGAAGGAGAAGCCCGGGCAGGTGAAGGACTTCGTGGCGGCGGTGCGCGAGGGCTGGCGCTCGTACCTGGACAACCCGGGGCCGGCCAACGGGGTGATGGGGAAGCTGAACACCACGATGGACGCGGAGACGTTCGCGGCGGCGGCGGCGGCGCAGAAGCCGCTCATCGAGACGGAGGAGACGAAGAGCAAGGGGCTGGGGGCGATGAGCCGCGAGCGGTGGGAGACGCTGGGGAAGCAGCTCGTGGAGCTGGGCCTCATCGACAAGGCGCCGTCCGTGGACGAGTTCCTGATGCCCGAGTTCACGGGGCCGGCCCCCAAGACCTCTCCGTAATTTGAGAGGGATTGAAGTCTCGCGAAGGGTGAAGCTCGATGCGCGCCAGCTCGAGCTTCACCCCGCCGCCCAATAAATCACATACAAAGCCCGCTAAAACAAACACAAACAAATACGCAAACAACAACCACGCAAATCAAACACAAACACATACAAACAAAACACGAAGCAAGAAACAAGCCAGACCCCAAAACAAACACATACAAAGATCAAAACCATACACGAAAACCATACACGAAAAGCAAGAATCGGTGATTATTTATTGTATGCGATTACCATTGGCGCTGGACCTACATCCACCCCCAGTGAGAGCGGTAGACTCACAGGTGCCGAAATGTAGGCACGATATGCCTCCCGCAATGTGCGAACAGTCGTGAAATGTAGGCACGAATACCCTGACATGGGAATCCCGAAACATGCTGAAATGTAGGCACGGATACCGTCTGGCAGTCCGCGTCAGTAAATGTCGCGAAATGTAGGCATGGTATGTCGACGCTGAGGTGCCCGAGAAAACCGGAAGGGACGTGACCATGAACCGCCCTCGCCCTGCCCTGCTCGCACTCGCCTACCTGGCCTTCGTGAGCCTCGGGTTGCCGGATGCCGTGCTCGGCGTCGCCTGGCCGTCCCTGCGCACCACGTTCGGCCTCCCCCAGGCGGCGCTCGGCGCCTCGCTGGCCGTGGCCGCCTCGACGTACTTCATCTCGGGCATGCTCGCGGGGCGGATCATCCGCGCCGCTGGAATCGGCCTCCTGCTCGCCGGCAGCACCGGGCTCGTCACGCTCGGGGTCTCCGGTTACGCGTCGGCTCCGGCCTTCGCCCTGTTCCTGGCCGCGGCCGGCATCGTCGGGTTCGGGTCGGGCGCGGTCGATGCCGGGCTCAACACGTATGCCGCCCACCACTTCGGGGCGCGCCACATGACCTGGTTGCATGCCGCCTACAGCACCGGGGCCGCGCTCGGGCCGGTGCTCATGACGGCGCTCCTCACGCTCGGCGCGGGCTGGCGGGCCGGGTACGCCATCATCGGCGCGCTGCTCGGAATCCTGGCGCTGGCCTTCACCGTGATGCGCCGGCAGTGGGACGCCGGGCCCACAAGCCCCCAGCCGGGCGAGACCCGGGACGCGCCCGGTCCGGAGCCCACGGGAGGCACGACGCCCACGGTCTCCGCGAGGGCCGCGCTGCGCCGTCCCACCGTCTGGCTGCAGCTCGCCGTCTTCTTCCTGTACTGCGGTGTCGAGGTGACGGCGGGCCAGTGGAGCTACACGGTCCTCACCGAGGCGCGAGGGATCGCCACGCCACAAGCCGGGACGTGGGTCAGCGTGTACTGGGCGAGCCTGCTGGCCGGGCGCGTGGTGCTGGGCTTCGTCATCGAGCGGGTGGGCGCCGTGCGGATGTTGCGGCTCGGCACGGTGACGGCCGTGGTGGGCGCGCTCCTGTTCACCCTCCCCTGGCTACCCGGTGCGCTGGGGCTGGCGGTGCTCGGCTTCTCGCTGGCGCCCATCTTCCCGGGGCTCATGAGCGAGACGCCCCGGCGGGTCGGAGCGGACGCCGCCGCGCACGCGGTGGGTTTCCAGGTGGCGGCGGCGACGCTGGGGGTCGCGGCCGTCCCGAGTGCCGCCGGGCTCATGGGCGAGTGGCTCGGGCTCGGGGCCGTGGCCCCGCTGATCCTGGGCGTCGCGGTGCTCCTCGCCGGGGTCCACGAGGTGCTCGTCGCGACGGCCGATCGTCCCGCCGCGCGCGGCTGAAGCGGCTCAGCGCGCGTCCTGGCGCACGCGCATGAGTCCCTCCTGGGTCACGGACGCCACCAGGCGGCCATCGCGGGTGAAGATGTGCCCGCGCGACAGGCCTCGAGCGTTGCCCGCCCACGGGCTGTCCATGGCGTACAGCAGCCAGTCGTTCACGCGCACGTTGCCGTGGAACCACAGGGCGTGGTCCAGGCTGGCCATCTGCATGTTGCGCTGCATGAAGCTGGCGCCGTGCGGGTTGAGCGCGGTGGTGATGAGGTTGAAGTCGGAGGCGTAGGCGAGCACGTACTTGTGCACCTGCGGATCCTCCGGCAGCGGCCCGTCGGCGCGGAACCACACGTACTTGATGGGCTCGCGCCGCTCGGGGTTGAACGGATCCACCGGCATCACCGGGCGGATTTCGATGGGCTTGGGGCACAACAGCTTGTCGCGCACGCGCTCGGGGATGAGGTGGGCGTTGCGCTTGAGCAGCTCGAGGTCCGAGGCGATCCCCTCCGGCCCGGGCACGTTCTCCGGCATCTTCGCCTGGTGCTCGAAGCCGGGCTCATCACCCTGGAAGGACGCCATCAGGGTGAAGATGGGCTCGCCCTTCTGGACGGCCACCACGCGGCGGGTGGTGAAGCTGCCGCCGTCGCGCACCCGGTCCACCGTGTAGACCACCGGCCGGCTCGCGTCGCCGGAGCGCAGGAAGTAGCCGTGCAACGAGTGCACGTGGCGCTCGGGCATCACCGTCTGGCTGGCCGCCGAGAGCGCCTGGCCCAGCACCTGTCCGCCGAAGAGCTGCCGGTAGCCCAGGTCCTGGCTCCGGCCCCGGAACAGGTTCTCCTCGATGGGCTCCAGCTTCAGCATCTCCAGCAGATCTTCCAGAACCTGACTCATCGCGTCACACCTCCGCTGGGGGCGATTTATGGAGGAATTCGAGGCACTTGGCCAGTGGCTGACACACCGGCGAGCGCCCCGGGGGCCGTCAGGGTGACCCGTACACTGGACGTCCAACCCCATCACTCCTGGAGGTAACCATGCCCACGCGAATCCTGGTGGTAGCCGGCTATTTGATGGGACTGCTCGGAGCCCGCCTGGCACACGCCGCGGGGCTCGAGGACGTGTTCGGACGCCCGGTGCCGCTCGGCCAGGGGCGGCCGGCGGTGGTGCTGTACGCCAACCGGGACACGCGCGACGTGCTGCACGAGCACGCCGTGCGCTTCGCCTACGAGCTGCGCGACGAGCACCCCATCATGGTGGTGCACGTGGACCTGCGGGGCGTGCCCGGCTTCTTCATGGGGGCGGCGAGCCGGGAGCTGCGCCGCATCCACGAGGAGTCCGTCCACCGGGCCCGCGAGCTGTTCCGCGCGCAGGGCCAGCAGCCGCCCGCGGACCTGGAGGACTCGCTCTTCCTGGTGGCCGACTCCAACGGCGAGCCGCACCGCGCGCTCGGACTGGAGAAGGGCTTCCACCAGGTGCTCGTCCTAGCGATGAGCCCCTCGGGCCGGGAGCTCGCCCGAGGGCCCTTCCCCCAGGCCTCGAGCACCATCGGTCAGGTGCTCGCGCCGTTCACCGCGCAGCTCACGGCGAGGTGATCGTCGTCTCGACCACGGGGCACTGCACCTCGCGGGCCTGGAACGCCTCCAGGCTCCGGGGCACATCCGCCTGCTTCTCGGCGACGTCCAGGAGCCTGCCCTGGAAGGCGATGCGATAGCGCCCCGGCTGCTTCAGCTCGTAGGCCTGGGAAAGCTCGACCTTGCCGTCCACGGACGCCCCCGGGGCGATCGTCACGTAGTGCTCCGCCGAGGGGTTGCCGCGCTTCTTCATGGGCCCCTGGTAGGGCACCTCGGTGCCGTCGCGGGTCACCTGGAAGTCATTGCCCCACAGGCCCTCGAGCGGCGTGCGCCAGGTGAGCACGAACAGGGGCTGCGCGGTGCGGTTGGTGAGCTGGAAGCGCAGCTCCACGGGCTGGCCGGCGCGCACGCTCGCGGGCGCGCTCAGCGCACACTCCAGGGTGGGGGCCATGGCCGGGTTCTCCTTGGGGGGCGGGGCCGCCTGGGGCTCCGGGGCCGGCGGCTGGGACGGAGGGGGCTTCTGCTCCGAGGCCGGGGGCTGCTCGGGCATCTCCTTGCGCGCGCACGCGCCCCCGCCGAACACCAGGCAGCACAGCGCGACCCAACTGACATATCCACGAGTCATGGAACCGGGATTCTCCAGGCGCGTCCGGGATGGGAGCCCATGCGCCAGAAAAGAAAAACGGGAGCGTCTCCGCTCCCGTTTCCCATCAACTCTCTACCCTACCCGAGCTTACGGCAGGGAGGGGTTGTTCTCGGCGATGTACTCGTGGTTGTCCGCGTTGTCCAAGGCGTTGGTCGGGTTGGAGATCGCGAGGCTCTTGGCGCCGCTCTGGCCGTAGACCCAGTCATCCGTGCCGGCCACCACCGTGAAGTGGCTCATCTCGTGGATCAGCGTGCCCGCGCGCGAGTCCGTGCCCGTGTTGGGGGCGCTCCAGAAGGCGCCGCACACGTAGATCTTGTACGGGGAGGCCGGGTACACGTAGGCGTAGGTGCCGGTGTCCGTGCAGGAGCAGTCCACCACGACCGCCGAGTTGGCGAAGGCGTTCTTGATGTTGGTGAAGTGGTTGCGCGCCGTGGTCAGCCGGGTGCTCGTGTAGGAGCCGAACCAGGTGGTGTAGCGCGTGGTGCCCGAGGCGATGCCGTTGAGGTACGTCGAGGTGTTGTTCGCGTACGTCTTGGCGCTGTTCACCGCGGTGCTGACCGAGGTCTGCTGCGAGCTGGAGCAGAGCGAGTAGGCCAGGCTCTGGCCGGTGACCGTGCCCTGCGCCTGGATCTCGGGCTGGCCGCTGGCACGGCCCTCGATCCACAGGTTCACCAGGTTGGAGTCCAGCTGCGCGGTCTTGGTGAGCACCATGCTGTGCTGCTCCAGGCCGTGCGCCGAGTAGCTGATGGTGTAGTTGCCGCTCTCGGACAGATCATACAGGCCGGACACGGGGGCCGAGCCCGACACGCTCTGGCCGGGGGCCAGGACGATGAAGTCCTCGGCGCGCGGGGCCACGCGCTTGAAGTGCGGACCGATGTACTCCACGGCCTCGCCGTTGCGCTGCACCGAGAAGAGGCCCTCCTTGAGGCCCTCGCCGCCCGGGACGTACCACTTGAGCAGCCGCACCGGCTGGGCGGACACGTTGGTGAGGGTGACCAGCACCGACACGTCCTCGCGGGCGCTCAGGGTGCTCTTGGTCACCGACAGGCTCACCTGGATCTCGCCAGCGGCCTGCTGCTCCACCTGCTCCGAGGCCGTCTCGCCCTCCATGGGAGCGCCGCACGCGCCCAGCATGGAGACACCCACGAGACCGCCGACCAGCCACTTGAAACCGCGAACGTTCGTGCTCACGCAGTGACTTCCTTTCGAAGAACCGGTGGCTCCTGGCCACCCCGGTTAATCGATGCTTATAGCACATTCGAGGAATTCGTCTAGTCCTGAATTTTCATGGAATTCAAGAAAGGAACCCGGTGGGTCAACCCGGGGCGGGGGGGCACGACAACGCGTGAAGTCAACGCCGGGGCAGTCAACACCCGGAAGTCACTGGCCTCGGGCCTGGAAGTGAAGGGGCATGTTGCTTTCTCATCTCACGGTACAATCGCGCCCGCCCATGCCCCCCGCCCCCCCAATGACCGCGCCCGCGACCATTCCCCTCCAGTTCCCCAAGCAGTTCCGCGGCATGTTCCAACGCGTCGAGTCCACGTACCGGCCGCTGTTGATGGAGGCCCTGAGCAAGGTCCACCAGATTCCCATCCCCGAGGAGCTGCGCCCGTTCTTCGACCACATCACCGTGGAGAGCAACCAGCCGTCGTTCATGCTCGTGCCGCTGATGTTCCTCGCGGCGGCCGAGGCGTCGGGGGGCATCACCCAGCGGCACGTGGACGCCCTGCCCACGATGCTGCTGTGCATGGAGGTGACGGCCGTCGCCGACGACACCGTGGACCGCACCCCCATGCGCTCCGGGAGGATGACGTTCGCCCGGCGCTTCGGTGACGCGAGCGCCGCGCCCTTCACCGGTGCGCTGGTGGCGCTCATGGCGGAGCAGTCCGGGCGCTGTCCGGCCGAGTTCGTCCAGATGACGATGCGCTACATGCTCGACATCTTCGCGATGTTCCTCTGGGAGCGGCAGAACACGTACCCGGAGCCGGCGCTGTTCGATCGCTGGCTCGCGCACCGCTACGCGGAGACCCAGGTGGCGACGGCCTACGCCATCAACACCGCCCTGGCCCTCAACGGCCGCGCCGCCCTGCCGGACGCCGCGGTGGAGAGCTTCAGCGCCATCTTCCAGGACGTGGACGACATCGTCGGCATCCTCGAGCGCCGGGACGAGAAGGGGGAGAACGATGATCTGCAGATGGGCATCGTCACCCGGCCCCTGCTGCTGACGCTCGCCCAGCAGCCCGAGCTCGTCCAGCAGGTCGAGCAGTTGTGGCGGGACTACCACCGCCTGCACCGGGCCTCGCTGGTGGACTTCCAGGAGCGGCACGCGGAGCTCGCGGAGCGGACGCGGCCCCTCTACGAGCGCCTGCGCGATGCCATCCTGGAGATTGGAATCCCGAAGGCCGTGCGCTGCATGGCCGAGGATCTGCGCCGCTGCGTGGAGGAGACCCCGGCGGTGCTCCGCCCCTTCGTGCGCGAGCTGGCGCTCTCGGTGGCCGATCGCCTCCGCCGCTGCGAGCGCCCGGACCTGGATCAGATCATGGACGAGTGCTTCCGCCAGCAGCCGGAGGAGGAAACGGTCCTCCACCTGCCGCGCAAGGCGCCCCGGACGATCTGCGTCTATTGCTCCTCGAGCGACGTGGTGGAGCCGGTCTGGTTCGAGCTGGCCTCGGCGCTGGGGGCGGCGATCGGCAAGCGCGGGGACAAGCTCATCTTCGGCGGCGGCAACACGGGCTTGATGGGGGCGGTGGCCCGCGCCACGCACGAGAACGGCGGCGAGGTCATCGGCGTCATCCCGGCGGTGATGCACGGCACGCCCTATGTCTTCGACCAGGCGCACGAGCTCGTCGTCACGCATGACCTGCGCGCCCGCAAGGCGGCCATGGAAGCGCGGGCCGATGCCTTCGTGGTGCTGCCCGGCGGCTTCGGCACGCTGGACGAGACGCTGGAGATCATCGCGGCCAAGCAGATGCACCAGCACCGCAAGCCCATCGTCTTCATGAACGCGCAGGGCTTCTGGGAACCGCTCGTCGGCCTGTTCGAGCACCTCTTCCGGGAGCGCTTCGCCAGCGCGCAGCACCACCGCCACCTCTATCACCTGGCCCAGGAAGCGGAGGGTGTGTTCTCCTACCTCGACTCCTACGTGCCGCCGCCCTTCCCCGCCAAATGGTTCTGAACCCCGACCTGAACCGAGGAGAGCGGTCCGTGAAGAAGATCACGTTCGTGAGCACCAACCGGGGGAAGGCCAAGGTGCTGGCGGAATGTGTGGGGGCCGCGGGCTACGAGCTGGAGCGGCTCGAGCTGCCCATCATCGAGCCGCAGGGAAGCACGCTGGAGGCCGTCGCGCTGGACAAGGCGCGGCAGGCGTTCGCGTACTTCGAGGAGCCCCTGGTGGTGGAGGACAGCGGCCTGTGCGTGGACGCACTGGCGGGCTTTCCGGGCCCGGTGACGAAGTACATGCTGGAGACGATCGGGGTGGCGGGCCTGTTGCGGCTCGTCCACGGGCAGCCGACGCGGGCGTGCCGCTTCTCCGGCGCGCTGGTCTACGTGGACGCGGATGGCACGCCGCACACCTTCCTGGACAAGCAGGCGTCGGGCCTCCTGGCGCTGGAGCCGGACGCGGCGCGCAGCGCGGACGCCTGGTCGGCGTTGTGGAACGTCTTCATCCCGGACGGGGCCACGCGGCCGCTCTCCGCGCTGTTACCGGCCGAGCGCGGCGCGGTGTTCGCCCGGTGGCAGGAGCACTCGGTCTACGCGCAGTTCGCCCGGTGGCTGGCACGGCGGGAGGCCCGCATCGGGGTGAAGTCCGGGACGGGCGAAGGCTGAGCGCCCGGGCTCCCTCGCGGAGGCCCCCGGGCCGCTCGCGCCGCCTCCTCGAGGCAGAGGCGGCGGGCAGCCCGATCCCCACGCCCGCCCCGCTCAGGAGGCGGCGCGAGCGTCGAGGATGGCGTTGAGCTGCTTGGACAGCTGGGTGAGCACGTTGGCCGTCTGCAGCGTCTGCGTGGAGCTGATCTCGGACTGACGCGCCGTCTGGGCCACCTCCTGGATGGCGGTGTTCACCTGCTCCACGGCCGTCGTCTGCTGCTGGGTGCTCAGCTCGATCTCCCGGGCCACGTCCAGGTTGGCGCGCACCAGCTCCGCGATGCGCCGGAAGCTGCCGGCCACGTCGGAGAACTGCTTCGCGCTGCTCTGCACCGCCTTGGAGCCGTCCTCGGTGGCCATGATGGTGGTGTTGGAGGCGGCGCGGATCTCATCGATGAGCACGCGGATGTCCTTGGTGGCGCTGCCCACGCGGTCCGCCAGCTTGCGGATCTCCTCGGCCACCACGGCGAAGCGCTTGCCGTGCTCGCCGGCCCCGGCGCTCTCGATGGTGGCGTTGATGGCGAGGATGTTCGTCTGCTCGGCCAGCTCGTTGATGATGTCGAGGATGCCGCCGATCTCCTGGGAGCGCTTGCCCAGGTCCAGCATGTGGTTGACGATGGCATCCACCTGCCGGCGCACCGTGTCGATGGCCTCCTGGGCGTGCAGCACCGTGTCGTTGCCGTTGCGGGCGGCGCCAGCCGTCTCGTCCGCCACGCGGGCCACCTGCTGCGCGCTGGAGGCGATCTGCCGCGAGGTGGACAGCAGCTCCTTGACGGTGGTGGAGATCTCCGTGGTGGCCGAGGCCTGCTCGCGCGCGCCGGTGACCTGCTGCGAGGCCGCCGAGTGCAGCTCGGTCGAGGAGCCCTGCACCTGGGTGATGGCCGTCTCCAGCTTGCGCTCCAGGCTCCTGCCGATGAGCAGGGCGATCATCCCGCAGAACAACAGGAGCCCGACGCCGTCGATCATGAAGTACTGATCCAGGTCACGCACCTGCTTGTCCGACTCCCCCGCGCGCTCCGTGAGCAGCTGCTCCTCCTGCTGGCGCAGCTCGGCCATGGCCTTGCGGATGCCGTCCATCAGCTGGGCGCCGTCGCCGGTGTTGAGGCGGGCCAGGGCGGCATCGAAGCCCTGGGTGCGGCGCAGCTCGACGTGCCGCCCCACGCTGACCAGCTTCTGCTCGATGAGGCCCTTGAGCGCCTCGAGGCGCCGCTGCTGCTCGGGCTCCTTGGCGATGAACTCGCTCAGGCGGGTGAGCTGCTTGGGCAGCTCGCCCTGGGCCGCGCGGAAGGGTTCGAGAGAGGCCTCGCTGCCGGTGAGGACGTAGTCGCGCTCCGCCGCATCCGCGTCCTTCACTCCGGTGAGCACGCGTTCGAGCTGCCCGAGGCTCTCGTGGCTGCGAAGCACGACGGCGGAGGCGTTCGTGAGGGTCTGGATGCTCTGGCGCGTCAGGAAGACGAAGGCCCCGAGCAGCAACGACATCAGGAACAGACCCGCGTAGAACTGCCGCCCCACTGTCCATCTCGAAAACATCGTTCGCGTCTCCTCGGCCGGGCGAGCCCCCCCGGCAGCCAATCCCCGCGCAGTCTATGACAATCGCGGGCGGAAAAGACGAAGGGCCCGGAACCTTGCGATTCCGGGCCCTTCTTGTTGGCGAGGAGTACGGGACTTGAACCCGTGGCCTCCGGCGTGACAGGCCGGCGTTCTAACCAACTGAACTAACTCCCCACAGCACCTCTCCCCTGGAGGAGAAGCCGAAAGCCCTGGAGTCCACCGCGAAGTGAGGCTCCAGGGCCTTCTGTATGGTCGGGGCGACTGGATTTGAACCAGCGACCACTTGCACCCCAAGCAAGTGCGCTACCAGGCTGCGCTACGCCCCGATGTGTTGCGTCCCAACGCGTCAGCGGCGTCGAGATGGGCTGCCTTATGCCGTTCCCAGATTCATAGGTCAAGTACGAGATCGGGCAGCCCTTCAAAAACTCATTCGGCCTTGGCCTTCATTCCACCAGCGGAGGCCTTGTACTCCTCGACCTCCTCCAGCTCCTCGTCCAGCTCCTCGGGATCCAGGCCGGCGGCCTCGGCGGCGTCGGCGGCGGCGTCCTCGGCGGCGTCGAGCTCGGAGTGGTTCTCCGGAATCTGCTCGCCGTTGAGGGCGGCCTTGAGGACGGCGCTCGGCCGGAAGGTCAGCACGCGGCGAGCCGAGATCTCGATCTCCTTGCCCGTCTGGGGGTTACGGCCCACGCGCGCCTTCTTCTGGCGCACCTGGAAGTTGCCGAACCCCGAGACCTTGATCTTGTCCCCGCGCTCCAGCGTCTCCTTGAAGGTGTCGAAGACGAGCTCGACGATTTCCGCCGACTCCTTCTTGGAGAAGCCGACCTTCTCGTAGACCCCTTCGATGATGTCCGCCTTGGTCATGCGAGTACCTTCGCGCCCCTCTCTGAGGTGAACCCGGCGGACTGTGACAGCCTTCCCTGACAGCTGTCAACCCACCGGTTTCACTCAGGTTTTCCCGCGAGCCTCCACTTCAGGTACGCAGGGCGCCACCCAGGCGCTGGTTGACCTCGGAGATGATGCGCTGGTGGGCGGCGCCCACCTCGGCGTCTGTGAGCGTGCGCTCGGGCGAGCGGTAGCGGATGGCGTAGGCCAGGTTCTTGCGGCCCTCGGGGATGGGCTTGCCGGTGTAGACGTCGAAGATGAGGGCGTCCTCCACCAGGGGGCCACCGACCTCGAGAATCACGCGGCGGACCTCGTCGTTCTGGAGCTCGAGCGGCACCACCACCGCCAGGTCCCGGAGCACGGCGGGGAAGCGCGGCAGGCCGCCCCAGGTGGGGACCAGCCGGGCGGCCGCGTAGAGAGGCGTGGTGTCCACCTCGAAGGCGAACACGTCCCGGGGCAGCTCCAGGGCCTTGCTCACGCGGGGGTGCAGCTCGCCCACGTAGCCGAGCACCGTGCCGTCGGCCAGCTCCACCCGGGCGCAGGCGCGGGGGTGGTAGGCCGGAGCCTCGGCGGCGACGAAGCGCGCGCCGTCCACGTGGAGCGCGTGCAGTACGGCCTCCAGGGCGCCCTTGGCGTCATAGAAGTCCGCCCGGGCCTCCTTCTGCGTCCAGGTCTTCCCACCGCGCACGCCCCACACGAGGCCTCCGAGCCGGGACACCTCGCGCGCGGCGGGGCGCTGGCCCTGGCCGCCCTCGGGGTCCTGGAAGTAGGCGCGGCCCATCTCGTACACGGCCACGGTGTCCACCTGGTGCCGCACGCTGCGCGAGAGGTTCTCGAGCAGGCCCGGCAGCAGACTGGTGCGCATCACCGACTGCTCCACGCTGAGCGGGTTGAGCAGCGCCACCGGCTTGTCCTTGCCGCCCAGCACCTCCAGCGTGCGCGGCGGCACGAAGGAGTAGTTCACCACCTCGCTCAGGCCCATGCCGGCCAGCGCGTGGCGGGTGCGGCGCTCGGCCTCGGTGGCGGCCGGCTCGGGGGCCAGCTCGGCGAGGCCCCGGGGCAGCCGGGCGGGGATGTTGTCGTAGCCGTAGACGCGGGCGAGCTCCTCCATGAGGTCCTCCTCGCGCTCCACGTCCACGCGGGCCCGGGGCACCTCGAAGACCGTCTCGCCCTTCCCTTCCGCCACCGACCGGAAGCCGAGGGTGCTGAGGATGCGGCGGCACTCGGCCTCGGGAATGTCCACGCCCAGCAGCTTCTCCACGCGGCCGTAGCGCAGCGTCACGCGGCGAGGCGGCTGAATGGTCGGGTGCACGTCCACCCGGCCCGGGGCCACCGTGCCCCCGGCCAGCTCGGCGATGAGGGCCGCGGCCCGGTCCACCGCGGGGATGACGGCATCCAGGTCCGCGCCGCGCTCGAAGCGGTGCGAGGCCTCGGTGTGCAGGCCGTGGCGCTTGGACGAACGGCGGATGCTCGAGGGCTGGAAGTGGGCGGACTCGAGAATCACGCGCGTGGTGCTCGCGCTCACCTCGCTGTCGGCGCCGCCCATCACGCCGGCCAGGGCCTGGGCCCGGTCGCGGTCGCAGATGAGCAGGTCCTCGGGCGACAGCGCCCGCTCCTTGCCATCGAGCGTCGTCATCTTCTCGCCCGGCTTCGCGGTGCGGACGATGATCTCCTGGCCCGCCACCTTGTCGAGGTCGAAGGCGTGCAGCGGCTGGCCGTACTCGAGCAGCACGAAGTTGGTGACGTCCACCACGTTGCTGATGGGACGCACCCCGCAGGCCTTGAGCCGCTCCTGCAGCCACTGGGGCGAGGGGCCGATCTTCACGTTCTCGATGACGCGGGCCGCGTAGCGCGGGCAGCGCACCGGATCCTCGATGCGGACCTTCACCTTCTCGGAGGCGGGAGCGCCGCCCTCGGCGAGCTTCGGCTGGGGCGGACGCAGCTCGGCGCCCGTGGCCACCGCCACCTCGCGGGCCACGCCCAGGTGCGACAGGGCATCCGGACGGTTCGGGGTGACGTTGACCTCCATCACCACGTCATCCAGCCCGAGCGCCTGGGCGATGGGCGTGCCTGGCTTCAGGTCCTGCGGGAGGATGAGCAGGCCGGAGGACTCCTCGGAGATGCCCAGCTCCTTGGCCGAGCAGAGCATGCCGAAGCTGTCCACGCCGCGCAGGGGGGCCTGTTTGATCTCCACGCCATTGGGCAGCTTCGTACCGAGGGTGGCCAGCGGCACCTTGTCGCCGACCTTGAAGTTCTTGGCGCCGCACACCACCTGCAGCATCTCCGGGCCGCCCATGTCCACCTTCGTCACGGACAGCTTGTCCGCGTTGGGGTGCTGGACGGACTCCTTGATTTGCGCCACCACCACGCCGCGCAGCCCCTCGCCGGGGCGCTCGAGGCCTTCGATCTCCAGCCCCACGGCGGTCAGCTTGCGCGCGAGCTCATCCACGCTCGCCGGCAGCGCCACGTAGTCACCGAGCCACTTGACCGAGATCTTCATCAGAACTGCTCCAGGAAGCGCGCGTCGTTCTCGAACATCATCCGCAGGTCGTCGATGCGGTAGCGCAGCATGGCGATGCGCTCCACGCCCATGCCGAACGCGTACCCGGTGACCTCGGTGGGATCGTACCCGCTGTACTTGAAGACGTTGGGGTGCACCATGCCGCTGCCGAGCACCTCCAGCCAGCCGGTCTGCTTGCACACGCGGCAGCCCTTGCCGCCGCACGAGGTACAGGAGATGTCCACCTCGGCCGAGGGCTCGGTGAAGGGGAAGAAGGACGGACGGAAGCGCGTGCGCGTGTCCGAGCCGAAGAAGGCCTTCACGAAGGCGTCCAGCGTGCCCTTGAGCTCGGCGAAGCTGACGTCCTTGTCCACCAGCAGGCCCTCCACCTGGTGGAACATGGGCGTGTGGGTGATGTCCGAGTCGCGCCGGTAGACGCGGCCGGGCATGATGGCGCGGAAGGGCGGCTTGCGATTGAGCATGAAGCGCACCTGCACCGGGGACGTGTGCGTGCGCAGCAGCGGCGAGCTGTCCGCCTTCTTCGCGTGGCCGAGCGAGGACTCGTCCACGTAGAAGGTGTCCTGCATGTCGCGCGCGGGATGGTCCTTCGGGAGGTTGAGCGCCTCGAAGTTGAAGTAGTCCAGCTCGATCTCCGGACCGTGGGCCACCTCGAAGCCGAGCCGCTGGAAGGTGCGGACGATGTCCTCCATCGTCCGGGACACCGGGTGGCGGCTGCCGGGGGAGAGGGAGCGGCCGGGCAGCGTCACGTCCAGCCGGGGGCCGCGCAGCTCGGACTCGAGCGCCGCGTCCTCCACGCGCTGGACGGCGTCGGCCAGGAGCTTCTCGATCTCCGCCTTCACCTGGTTGGCCACCTCGCCGAGCGTGCGGCGTTCCTCGGGGGGCAGCTTGCCCATGCCACCGAGGACACCGGACAGCTCACCCTTCTTGCCGAGGTAGCGGATTCGAAGCGCCTCCACCGCGGACGGCTCCGAGGCGACGGAAATCTCCCGCCGCGCCGCGTCCGCGAGCGCCTGCAAGCGGTCTCGCATGGGACTGTGCCTCCCTCTCCCGGCCGTGCCGGGGCCAAAAAAAAGGGCCGCCCGAAGGGGCAGCCCGTTTTCAAACCCGCGGGCGTCACGGCCTTCCCAGGAAAGCCGTGGCCACCCACTCTCGATGCCGGCCAGTACGGCCGGCCGTCATGCTCAGGCCGCCTTCGCGATTTTGGCGACGGCGGCAAAACCGGCGGGATCCGCCACGGCCATGTCGGCCAGGACCTTGCGGTCCAGGGCGATCTTGTTCTTGGCCAGACCGGCGATCAGCCGCGAGTAGGACAGGCCCACGGTGCGGGCGGCCGCGTTGATGCGGACGATCCACAGCGAGCGGAAGTTGCGCTTGCGAGCGGCGCGGTCGCGAGCGGCATAATCCAGCGCGCGCTCCACGGCCTGGTTGGCCCGCTTGTAGCAGTTCTTGCGACGGCCGCGGTAGCCCTTGGCAAGCTTCAGAATCCGATTACGACGGCGACGAGCCTTGAAACCCTTTTTGACGCGCATTGCAAACTCCTGACTTCGGTGAGGTGTTTGAAAACCCCCGGCTCCGGCTCAATGGCCGCACCGATAGGGCCCTCTGTACTGCGTGCTGCTTAGTTCGCCCCGTTGGGGAAGAGCTCCAGGCGCACCTTCTTGGCATCCATGTCCTTCAGGTGCCCGGTGCCGCGGTGGTCGCGCTTGGTCTTCTGGGACTTGGCGTGCGTGAAGAGGTGCTTGCCGAAGGCCTTGCCGAACTTCACCTGGCCCGACTTCTTCACATGGAAGCGCTTCTTGGCGCCGCTACGGGTCTTCATCTTGGGCATCTTGCGGTTCCTTCCTTCAACTACCCATCCGCCGCAGCGAATCGCCGTCAGCGAGTGTCACGGGCCGCCAGTTTGAAGCGGGCGGCCAGGTCCAACTATTTCGTACCACCGGTCTGCAGCACCGGAGCGCTCGCCATGGGAGCAGGCATGGGGGCCTGAGCCTCCGCCTGCGCCTCGAGCTTGTTGGCCACCGCCGCCTCGCCGAACTTGCCGTAGTCCATGATCTTGCAGACCCTGGGAGTAGTTACCCCCCTCGGAAGGGGGGCAAGATACTTGCCAGACGCGGGGAGTCAAGGGCTCTCGGGGTTCCCTGACCCGGAGTGAATCAGGACGGGAAGGCCCCTTCCTTCTCCAGGAGGGCCTCGAAGGCCTCCAGCTTCATGGTCTTGAGGTCCTCGCCGCCGTAGCGCCGGGGGGAGACGCCCCCGCCCTCCACCTCGGTGTCGCCGATGACGAGGGTGAAGGGGATCTTCTGCAGCTGGGCGTCGCGGATCTTCGCGTTGAGGCTGAGGCCGCGCTCGTCCATCTCGATGCGGTAGCCCTTGGCGCGCAGCTGGTCGCGCACCTTGAGGGCGTACTCCCTCTGGCGGTCCGCCACGGTGACGAGCATGCCCTGCACGGGAGCGAGCCACGCCGGGAAGGCACCGGCGAAGTGCTCGATGAGGATGGCGATGAAGCGCTCGAAGGAGCCGTAGATGGCGCGGTGCAGCACGACGGGGCGGTGCGCGGCGTTGTCCTCACCCACGTAGGTGAGGTCGAAGCGCTCGGGGGCCTGGTAGTCCAGCTGCATGGTGCCGAGCTGCCACTTGCGGCCGATGCTGTCGGACACGTCGAAGTCGATCTTCGGGCCGTAGAAGGCGCCATCGCCCGGCTTGAGCTCGTAGGACAGGCCGAGGCTCTCCAGGGCGCTCTTGAGGCCCCCTTCGGCGCGATCCCACTGCTCGTCGGTGCCGAGGCGGTTGGCCGGGCGGGTGGACAACTTCACCGCGTAGGAGAGGCCCACCGCCTTGTAGACGCGATCCAGCAGCTGCACGAAGCGCCGGACCTCGTCGGCGATCTGGCTCTCCATGCAGTAGATGTGGGCGTCGTCCTGGCAGAACTGGCGCACGCGGGTGAGGCCGCCCAGCGAGCCCGCCGCCTCGTTGCGGTGGAGCACGTCCTGGGTGTGCAGGCGCAGGGGCAGGTCGCGGTAGCTGTGCTTCTTGAAGCCGTAGTAGATGTGATGACTCGGGCAGTTCATCGGCTTCAGCGAGAAGTCGTGCTCCCCCGACTCGCTGTCGAGCACGAGGAACATGTTCTCCTTGTACTTGCCCCAGTGGCCGCTCGTCTCCCACAGGCCCTTGTTGTAGAGCAGCGGGGTCTTGATCTCGACGTAGCCGGTCTCGCTCGTCAGCCGGCGCATGAAGGCCGCCAGGGTGTTGTAGAGCGTGGTGCCCTTGGGGGTCCAGAAGGCCGCGCCCGGCGAGTACGGGTGGAAGTGGAAGAGATCCAGCTCCTTGCCCAGCTTGCGGTGGTCGCGCTTGCGCGACTCCTCCATCCGCGTGACGTACTCCTGGAGCGCCTTCTTGTCGAAGAAGGCCGTGCCGTAGATGCGCTGGAGCATCGGGTTGCGATGGTCTCCGCGCCAGTACGCGCCGCTGGTGGACAGCAGCTTGATGACGCCAATCTTCCCCGTGGTGGGCGCGTGGGGCCCCAGGCAGAAGTCCACCCAGTCGCCGTGGGTGTAGAGCGTGAGCGTCTTGGCGCCCTTGGCCGCGATGTCCTTGACGATCTCGACCTTGAACTTCTCGCCCTTGCCCTCGAAGAGCTTGATGGCCTCGTCCATGGACACCTCGGTCCGGACGAAGGGGTGGTTCTGGGCGATCTCCTTGTTGGCCTCCTCCTCGATCTTCTCGAGGTCCTCGGGCGTGAAGGGCTTCTCGCGGAAGAAGTCGTAGTAGAAGCCCTCCTCCGTCGACGGGCCGATCGTCACCTGCGTGCCCGGGAAGAGGCGCTGCACCACGGCGGCCACCACGTGGGCGGCGTCGTGCCGGATGAGGTCCAGGCCCTCGGGGCTCTTGGAGGTGAAGATCTGGAGCTTCACGTCCTCGTTGAGAGGACGGGCGAGGTCCATGTCCTCCCCATTCACGCGCGCGAAGAGGGCGGCCTTGGCCAGGCCCGCCCCGATGCTCTCACGCACGAAATCGCCGATGGTCGTGCCCCGCGGCGCCTGCTTCTGGGTGCCATCCGGGAGCGTCACGGTGATCTGATCCGACATGCGAGACCTCGGAAAATGAAGCGGGCGGCAGGCTGTTGAGCCTGCCGCCCGCTGTGGAACCATTCAACTGAAGTGGGTCGTAGTGGGATCGAACCACTGACCCCTACCGTGTCAAGGTAGTGCTCTACCGCTGAGCTAACGACCCATCTGCCTCGGACTGCTGCCGTCAAAGGCGGGCGGGGAATAACAGCGGGCTCCCACAGCTGTCAAGGAAACACCGACAGGGGTGCCTCATCTTCCCCGTCGATTTTCGATCAACACGCGAGCGCGGGCCATGACGACGTCGAACATGGCCGGGGTGAGCCGGCCCGTCTGCGTGTTCTGCTGGCTCACGTGGTAGCAGCCCAACAGCATCGGCGCCCCGGGGAGGGACAGCTCCGCCCCGTGTCCGAACGAGGGCCTCGGCGTGGGAATGGCCACCCCCGCCCTGTCCAGCCAGGCGAGCGTCGCGTTCCAGGCGATGGCGCCCAGGGTGAGGACCACCTGGACCGGCAGCAGGGCCAGCTCCCGGTCCAGGAAGGGAGCGCACCGGACCAGCTCCTCCGGCAGGGGCTTGTTGTCCGGCGGCGCGCACTTGCACGGCGCGACGATGTAGGCCCCCGTCAGCGCGAGGCCGTCCTCCCGGTGCTCGCTCCGGGGCTGGTTGGCGAAACCCGCCCGGTGCAGCCCGGCGAAGAGGAAGTCCCCCGAGCGATCCCCGGTGAAGACCCGGCCCGTCCGGTTGGCCCCGTGCGCCGCCGGCGCCAGCCCGAGGATGACCAGCTCCGCCCGGGGATCTCCGAAGCCGGGCACCGGCCGGCCCCAGTACGTCCAGTCGCGGTAGGCCCGGCGCTTCTCCCGCGCCACCTGCTCGCGCCACTCCACCAGCCGGGGACACGCCCGGCAGGTGATGATCTCCTCCCGGAGGCCCGCCCAGCGCGCCTCGCCCGATTCCACGTCCTTCGCTTCCTTCGCTGCCTTGCTCTTCGCCACGGTGCCCTTCCCTAGCGCCCCGCCCTACCCCTCCGCCACCATCCACGCTCTGGGACGGCTCCGGGCACGGGCACGGAAGGCTCAGGAGTCCGCACGCTCGCCCGTGTAGAGGGCGGTCTTCTGGTAGCGCTCCACCACCACGCGCAGCACCACCTTGAGGATGGCCGTCGTGGGCACCGCGAGCAGGATGCCGGTGAAGCCGAACAGCTCGCCAAAGGCCAGGATGGCGATGATGACGGCCACCGACGAGAGCCCCACCTTGTCCCCCACCACGCGCGGGGTGATGACGAAGCCCTCGGCCAGCTGGGCGAACAGGAACGTGCCCGCCACCACCGCGAGCTGCCACGCCCCCTGCCAGGACAGCATCACCCCCAGCAGCGCCAGCACCACGCCCAGCGTCGTCCCCAGGTAGGGCACCATGTTGCCGAACCCGGCGATCACCCCGATGACGATCGCCATGTCGATGCGCGCGAACCCCAGGCCCGAGGTGTAGAGCACCGACAGGATCGCCCCCACCGTGAGCTGGCCCCGCACGAAGGCGGACAGCACGTCATCCACCTCGGAGAAGCGCCGGCTGACCAGCCCCACCGCCCGGCGCGGCACCAGCCCCTTCACCCTCGCCACCAGGTGCGGGTAGTCCTGCAGGAAGAAGAAGGCCAGCACCGGCACCACCAGCAGGCCCAGCAGCGTGGCCACGAAACGCGCCGTGTTGCCCGCGAAGCTCGCCAGCAGCCGCGCCGCCGTGGGCCCCGCGCTCTGCAGCAGCCCCGAGGCCCGCTCGCCCAGCTCCGTCATGCGCTGGCGCAACAGCTCCGGCAACGGGCGCCCCAACAGCTGCTCCACCTGCGGCACCACCCGCTTGCTCGCGCGCAGGAAGAAGTCCGGCAGCTTCTCCGCCTCGTCGCGGAACACGGGGATGAGGTACAGCACCGCCCCCGCCAGCAGCAGCGCGCACCCTCCAAACACCACGCTCGTCCCCACGGTGCGGTCGAGGCCCCGCCGCTCCAGCGTGGTGACGATCGGGTTGAGCCCATACGCCGCGCTGAGCGCGAGCAGCACCGGCACCGCCACCCCGCCGAACACCGACAGCAGCGCGAACACCAGCGCCAGCGCGCCCACCATGCCCGCCGACCAGGCGAAGTCCACCCGCCGGGCCTCGGCCTCGGAGAGCTCCACCTCGGGCTCCGGGGGCTCCACCGCCCTCAGTGGCACCTCCACCGGAACCGGGGACTCCCGCGTCTCGGGTGCCTTCACCGCGCGCGCCTTGCCTCTCTTGTTACGTCCGATGGGGTGCCTCCGTGCGTATTCTCTCATCAGACCCCGAACCCCGCTCCACTTCCAGACGTCCAGAAGTCAGGGCTGCTTGGGCGCACAAACCGCAACCACGCCTCTCGGGGCTCAGCCCCCGCCCTCGGGCTCCACGGGCCGCAACCGGATGGTCAGCCCGGCCCGGGCACTGCTGGGCTCGTAGTACGTGGTGTACGGCCAGAAGCCGTCCTTCTTCACGTCGATGCGGTGCAGCCCGCTGCCCACCTGGAGCCCGTTCGGCCCTCCGCCGAAGTCGGTGCACACGCCCTGCATCACCCCGTCCAGGTACACCTCCGCATCCGAGGGCTCGCACCGCAGCAGCAGGTTGCCGTCCCGTGAGCGCCGGGAGCGCAGCACCTCGCGCGCCCGCTCCGCCGCCGGGGAGTCCACCTGCTCGGGCCCCGTGGCACACCCGAGCACCAGCCCCCCGAGCACCAGCGCCACCCGGTGCCCCCTGCCCCACTTCCCACTTCGCACCGTCATCACCGCGCTCCTCGCCTCCCGCTACTTGATGAGGATCGCCACCCGGCCCTCGGCCAGGAGACTCGGGTCCAACCCCCCGAGCACCTTCGCCGCGTCCGGCCCCAACTGGAGATCCGAGCCCTCGAGCTTCGCCGCCTCGAGCACCAGCGGCTTCGCGCCCACCAGCTCCGACTTCCGAGCCTCGTCGAGGCTCTTGAAGAAGCCGGCCACGCCCGTGGTCTTCCGGGCCTCGGCCGACAGCGACTCCACGCCGTAGAGCGGCTGGCCGGACGCATCGAGCACCCGTGGCGCCAGCACCGGCGTCATGCCCAGCTTGCGCGCGTCCACCACCAGCCCGGTGTGCTTCGCCTTGGCGTCCTTCTTCGTCTCGGCGGGCTTCGCCGTCTCGGCGGGCTTGCTGGTCTCGGCCGTGGCGGGAGTGCCCGCGGCGGCCGGCGGCACCAGCACCGCGGTGAGCGCCCCGAGCGGCACCTCGACCTCCAACTGCACGCCGCTGTCCGAGTAGTACCGCTTGCGCACGACCTTGTAGCCGCGCAGCACGTCCTCGATCTGGCGGCGGGTCTCCTCGCGGGCCATCTCATCGCCCACGGTGCGATCCGCGCGGACATGGACTCCCTTCGCTTGCGTCAGCAGATCCGCGAAGGCGTCCTCCTTCGCCGAGCGCTCCGCTCCCAGCCTCGCCTGCGAGGGATTGGAGGCCTTCACATCCGGCGGACCATCGCCCGTCACCCGGAGGACCTGCCGCTGCCAATCCACCCCGTTGCCCTGCGCCAGCGCCGACAGCGGAGCCGCCAGCACGAGCGCCCACAGTGCACGCCTCACGTGAATCCTCCACCCTCTCGTTCTCGGGTGGGCGGATTCAAACGACGGGCTCCGAGCCGGGTCAAGGCGCTCGCGCCCGCACGTCCTCCAGTGGAGCGCGGCTCAGTGCCCCTCCTGCGTGGTGCGTGTCACGTAGTCATCAATCAACCGGCGGTGCCGCTGGGTGAGCAGCGTGAAGCGCACGCCCGAGCGCTCGTCCTCGCGGGCACCCGCCTCCACCCACTCACGCACCACCTCGCCCTCGGCGTAGATGACCTCCTCGGAGCCGGGGAGCTGGAACTGGAGCCCCACGCGGCGCGTGTCGTGCTCGGGCTCGAGCAGGCGCGCCAGGCTCACGCCCTCCTGGGAGATGTCCGCGGCGCGAGCCAGATACGGCACTCCGCCCATGTACTTGTTCAGGTAGACATCGAGGGGCACCCGCGTGTTCTTCCGCTTGTCGCTCATCTCACACCCTCCCGGTGGCTCGGCCGCTACAGGACGCCTCCGTCCTGCTGCGGGATGTCGCGAGGGTAGACGCCCGCGAACAGGTCGCAAGAAAACGACCGACGGGAAGACCCGGAGCGCCCTATCCTTCCGCCGCCATTGAGAAAGGTGGTTGCACACACATGCGATTCGGAATGTTGGCGGCAGCATTGCTCGGCCTCGCCGGGATGCAGGCACAGGCGCAGGGAGCGGCGGCGCAGGCCCCCGCGGGACAGGGACAGCTCAAGACCGAGGAGGACAAGACGCTCTATGCGCTCGGCCTGTCGATTGGCCGCAGCATCAAGGTCTTCGACCTGAGCCCGGCCGAGCTGGAGATCGTCAAGAAGGGCATGGCCGACTCCATCACCGGCGCCAAGCCGGCCGTGGAGCTGGAGACGTACGGGCCCAAGCTGCAGGGGCTCGCCAAGGCGCGCGGCGAGCGCGTGGGCCAGAAGTACCTGGAGGAGGCCGCCAAGGAGAAGGGCGCCGTCAAGCTGCCCTCGGGCATCATCTACAAGGAGCTCAAGGCCGGCACCGGCCCGAGCCCCAAGTCCACCGACACCGTGAAGGTCAACTACCGCGGCACGCTCACCACCGGCACCGAGTTCGACAGCTCCTACAAGCGCGGCGAGCCGGCCGAGTTCCCCCTCAACGGCGTCATCCCCTGCTGGACCGAGGGCGTGCAGAAGATGAAGGTGGGCGGCAAGTCCCAGCTCGTGTGCCCCGCCAAGCTCGCCTACGGTGAGCAGGGCCAGCCTCCGACCATTCCGCCCAACGCCACCCTCGTGTTCGAGATCGAGCTGCTCGGCATCGGCGGCCAGGGCGCGGATGTGCCCCGCGCTCAGCCCCAGCAGCCCAAGAAGTAGCAACACCGTTGGAGCCGGGGTGAGGAGCTCGAGGCGCGAGATACCCTCACCCCGTCCCTCTCCCGAGGGGAGAGGGGAAATGGGCGCTCACCAGGGCACGGGCCTGCGGTTGCGGAAGAAGCCGCCCGTCGGGCCCTCGGGAGGAAGCGTCGCCGCCCAGACGATGACGTCCGCGCCCCGCTCGATGCTGCGCGCGGCATGCGGCCCTCCCATCTGCGTCCTCACCCAGCTCGGACAGACCGCGTTGACGAGCAGGTTGCGAGGCTCGAGCTCCTCGGCCAGCAGCCGCGTGAGCGCGTTGAGGCCCAGCTTGGAGACCCGGTAGGCCGACTCCGGCCAGCCCCTGTCCGCGTACACGCCGGCGCGCACGTCCTCGACGAAGCTCCACTCGAGCGCCACCAACCGCTCCTTGGACGGAGGCGGATCAAAGCGCCGCTGGAGCGAGTGCGGATAGTCCTTCAGCTCGGCCAGGGCGCTGGACACCATGACGATGCGCCCGTGCTCCTCCATGAGCGGCAGCAGGCGCTCGGTGACGCGCAGCGGCCCGAGGAAGTTCACGGCCACCGTGTACTCGGCGACGTGGGCGTCGAAGCCCTCCATGGCGATGCCCGCGTTGTTGACGAGCGCCGTGAGCCGGATCCCCTGTTGCTCGAGGCGCCCGGCGAGCCTGGAGATGCTCTCCGGCGAGGCGACATCCAGGAGCGCGAAGTGCACGTCGAGCCCCTCGGAGCGGAGCGCCTCACAGGCCCGCGGGCCCTCGGCGGCGTCGGGGGCCGTCAACCACACCCGCCAGCCGAGCTGTCCGAGCTGCCGGCAGGTCTCCAGTCCCAGCCCGCGATTGGCCCCCGTGACGAGGACCGTTCCCGTTCCCTGTTTCATGCGGCCGCCCCTCGGCTCGGGAGAGACCTCCACTCTCGCCGTGCCCCCGCCTCGCTGACAAGGGGGGGCCACCCAGGGGCGGAAGTGCTCAGCGGAGCGCGGCTTCCGTGGCCCGCAGCAGCGGCTCGGCGCTCACGGGTGCTCCCGTGGCGTTCGTCATCCACACGTCCGGTGTCAGCGAGCCCTGGCTCGCCATGCGCTCGAACTCCGCTCCCAGGTTCCCCGACTCGTGCAGGTGCTCCTCGAGCTGGAACGCGATCAGGTGCCCCAGCGGATAGTCCGTCAGGTACAGGGGATACGAAATCATGTGGCTGTAGATGCCGAGCAGCGGCGTCCCCTGCCCTCCCAGCACCGGCGCGTAGTAGCGATCCCACGTGTCCCGCGCGATGCCTACCACCGCCTCGCGCAACTGGGCGGGCGTGGCCTCCGGGTGCTCGTACATCCAGTGCCACACCGCGATGTCCACCAGCGCCACCCCGGCGATCTCCCACGTCTGCCAGAAGTCGTTGAGCACCCGCTCCCGCTCGCTCGCCGCGTCCGGCTTCGCCTGTCCCAGCAGCTCCAGGTCTCTGGCCTGGAAGACGAAGGCGAGCGCCTCGGTGAAGGCGTTGTTGGGCACTCCCGCGAGCAGCGTGTGGTCCACCTCGTAGAGCGAGAACACCTGCTCCACGTTGTGCCCCAGCTCGTGCACCGCGATGTTGTAGCCCTTGTAGTCCATGCCGTTGGGGCCCACGCGCGTGCGCAGCCGCGGGAAGTCCCCGCGCCGCATCGACTGCATCGCGTGCCCCGCCCCGCGCGCCGGATCCACCCGGATGTGCTCCGACAGGAAGGCCGCCTTCTCCTTCGAGAAGCCCAGCCCCTGGAGGATGCGCGGCAGGTCCTTCGCGAAGGCCTCGGGCGCCGGGTAGCGCTGGCGCGTCAGCTTGTCGAGCTCCGCCTCGGGCAGCTTCGCGTTCGCCTTGAAGCCCGCGTACCAGAGGTCCTGCGGCTCCAGCTTCCGCCCCAGCCGCTGTTCGATCACCTTCGCCACCTTCGGCACCAGCGGCGACGTCAGCACCTGCTCCAGCAGCGCCTTCACCCGGGCCTCGGGCAGCTCACGCCCCAGCTCGAAGCTGCGGGCAATCGCCGTGGGCGCCACCGGCACGTACGGGTCCTCGCGCCGGGCCGCCTGGAACTGCGCCAGCAGCTTCGCGTAGCGCACGTCGTCCTCGCGCTTGCCGTCCAGCACCACCGGGCGCTGAGGCGCATCCGCCTCGAGCTCCTCGGCCGGTGCCGCCTTCACCTCGTTGGTGAACGGATTCCAATCCACCCGGGGGTTGTCGATGACCGCCGCGGGAATGGCCTGCGTGACGATGCGCTCCATCACCTGGATGATCATCCGCTGCTTCGCCACGCCCTCGGGATCGGCGTACCGGGACTTCAGCTCGTCGCGCAGGTTCCAATGGCTGATCAGCCGCATCCCCTTGGGGAAGGGCCGGTGTCCCTGGCCGTCCACCAGGTGGTGCATCCAGACGTTGTACTCGGCGATGTAGAGGTCCGCGGCCGCTCCCGCGCGCGCCGACGCCTGCCGCACCTCCGCGGGCACACGGCGGTTGAAGCGGCCGGTGAGCCGGGCCTCGGCCCACTGGCGGCGCGTGTAGCCCGGGCCCTTCTCCATCCGCTCGGCCAGCGTGGTGAGCGGGAAGTTGAGCAGCGCCACGAAGCCCACCTTCGACTGGAAGAGGTCCTCCGTGGTGTGCGCGCTCGGGTCATACGCCGCGAGCAGCGGATCCACCGGCAGCAGCGGCCCCAGGTCCAGGTCGGTGGGGCGGCGCAGCTCGCGGCCAATCTCATTCATGTGCCCATCGAGCTGCTCGAAGGCCGCCTCCAGCCGGGCCAGGGTGGCGTCGAGCTGCTTGTCGTCGGCGATGAAGTACTCACGCGCGAAGGAGGCCAGGTCCCCGTCCTCCTCGCGCCACAGCACGGCCACCTGCTCCACCCCGCGCTCGATGCGGGCGCGCTGCGCCTCACCATGACGGGCCACGAGCTCGGCCTCGAGGGCGGAGAGGTTGGCGGTCTGCTTCACGGGACGAGCCTCCGCGGACGGAGCGCCCGCCTGGACATGGGGCTGGCCGGACGCGCAGCCGAGCACGGCCAGCAGGGGAAACACCGGGGCACGCTTCAGGAGGAACCGGGACGAGGGGAAGAGCACGCGGAGACTCCAGACATGAAAAAGGGCCCGGCCCCAACGGGTCGGACCCTTTTCAAGAACAACTAGACGAAGAGAGCCGGATCAGGCGGCGCGAACGTTCTGCGCCTGGAGACCCTTGGGGCCCTTGGCGAGCTCGAACTCCACCCGCTGGCCCTCGGCCAGGGTGCGGAAGCCATCCATGTTGATGGCGGTGTGGTGGCAGAACACGTCCTCGCCACCGCCGTCCTGCGTGATGAATCCGAAGCCCTTCGCATCGTTGAACCACTTCACGGTACCAGTCGCCATTTGCTCTCTTCTTCTTTCAGACGGCAGGCGCGGAAATCGGCCTCCCGGCTCGGCTGGATGAGGCCCAACCGAGCGGGCGTAAATGTAAGCGGGGCCGTTACCCGTGTCTACTCCCGGGCCGCTTCTACCAGCCGCACTTCTGGCCCTTGTTCTGCTCCTGGAGCCAGGCGCGCAGGGGGGCGAAGTACTCGAGGATGGCCGAGGCATCCATCTCCCGCTGGCCGGTGAGGGCCTGGAGCGCGTCCGGCCAGGGCTTGCTCGCGCCCATCTCCAGCATGGCCTGGAGCCGCTTTCCAGCCTCCTTGTTGCCGTAGATGGAGCACTCGTGGAGGGGGCCCTTGAAGCCGGCGGACTGGCAGAGCGCGCGGTGGAACTGGAACTGGAGGATGCGCGCCAGGAAGTAGCGCGTGTACGGGACGTTGGCGGGCACGTGGTACTTGGCGCCCGGATCGAAGTCCTGCTCGGAGCGCTCCACCGGCGCGCGCACGCCCTGGTACTTCTCGCGCAGCTCCCACCAGGCCTTGTTGTACTCCTCGGGCTTCACGCGGCCGGAGAACACCTCCCAGCGCCACTGGTCCACCAGCAGGCCGAAGGGCAGGAAGGCCACCTTCTCCATGGCGTCCTTCATCTGCAGGTTGATGAGGCCCTTGTCGCCCTTGGGGATCTCCTTCAGCAGGCCCATCTGCTTGAGGTAGCCCGGGGTGATGGAGAGGGTGATGGCATCGCCGATGGCCTCGTGGAAGCCGTCATGCGCGCCCTGCTGATAGAGCGCCGGGAGCGTGTAGTAGTACGTGTAGTAGTAGTCGTGGCCCAGCTCGTGGTGGATGGTGACGAGATCCTCCTCGGTGGGCTTGATGCACATCTTCACGCGCAGGTCGTTGTTGTACGTGACGTCCCAGGCGCTGGCGTGGCACACGACCTCGCGATCCCTCGGCTTGGTGAGCTGCGAGCGCTCCCAGAACGTCTGCGGCAGCGGCTTGAGCCCGAGCGAGGTGAAGAAGCCCTCGCCCGTCTTCACCATGCGCACGGCGTCGTAGTTCTGCTTCTTCAGCTCGGCGTCCACGTCCAGGCTGGGCTGCCCCTTGTAGGGCTCCACCAGGTTGTAGATGTTGTTCCACTCCTGCGCCCACATGTTGCCGAGCAGGTGCGCGGGGATGGGCTTGCCGGCGGGCACCTTGTCCTCGCCGTACTGCTTGGCGAGGCGGGCGCGCACGTAGCAGTGCAGGTCGTCATAGAGGGGCTTCACCTGCCCCCACAGCCGCTGGGCCTCCTTCTCGAAGGCCTCGGGCGGCATGTCGTAGTTGGAGCGCCAGAGCGAGCCCAGGTCCTGGAAGCCGATCTCCTGGGCGCCCTCGTTCGAGATGCTCACCAGGTTCTGGAAGAGCGGGCGCATCGGCCGGGAGATGGTGTGCCAGCCCTGCCACACATCGAGCAGCTCGTCATAGTTGCGGCTCTTGGCCATCAGGTCGGACAGCTCCTCCAGGTCCTTGCACTGGCCCTTGCCGTCCTTGCCGCAGTACTTGCCCTTGCCGTAGAGGCCCTCGAGCTTCGCGGCGATGGTGGCCAGCTCCGAGCGCTTCCGCGCATCGCTCGGGGCGACCAGCGCGGAGGACACGCGCAGCAGGTGCAGCGTGCGCGCCGTGTCCGCGTCCAGGCCCTGGAGGTCCTTGAAGCGCGCGGCCTGCTTGATGGCCTGGTTGAGGTAGCCCATCACCTCTTCGTTCACCGTGGCCGCGTTCCGCTCGGTGTCGTCGGTGATGTACGTGGACTTGATCCACTCGGCGGTGGACTGCTTCACCCAGAGGCGCTTGAGATCCTCGTTCACGCGGGTGGAGAACTGGCGCGCGTCCTCGGCCGTGGGCTGCACCTCGGCGGGCTTCTGCGGTGCGGCGGGAGGCGTGGGGGCTTGGGCCGCCTCGGGAGGCGCGGAGGTGGAGCCGTGCGCCGAGGACGCACAGCCGGAAGCGGAGAGCAGCGGCGCGACCGCGAGGGCCGTGCGCAAGAGGTACCTGACGGGAGAGGTGCGGTTCATGGCGGGGCCGGAACCTAGAGGAAGGGCCTCGTGAAACGCACCTCCAAAGTGCGGCGATGGGAATTCCTGACGCAGTGCGAAGAGCGCCAGGTCTCTGGGATTCCCACCCGGCTGACGCCCTCGCGCCGAATGCGATAAGAGGGACCACCGATGTCCCTGCTCCGTCGCGCCCTGCCCGCCCTTCTCCTCACGCCCCTGCTCGCCTGCGGTCCGAGCCAGCCGGATGCTCCCGACTGCTCCCGCTTCGAGTTCCCCATCTCACCGGCCCCCGCGAGCGCGACTCACGTGAGCTGCACGAGCACCCGCTGCGGAGACGGGCTGAACCCGCCCACCAGCGGAGATCACTGCTCCAGCACCCTGCCCTGCCGGGTCTACGACACCGAGCAGAACCGGTGCGTGTGGCTGCACAACATGGAGCACGGGCACGCGGTGTTCCTCTACAACTGCCCCGAGGGCTGCCCCGAGCTCGTCTCCACACTGGAGGCCATCCGCACGGAAGCGGCGGTGGGGAGCAACGGCGTGACTCGCGCCGTGGTCGCCCCGGACTCGCGGATTCCCAATCGCGTGGCGGCGCTCCTGTGGCGGGTCTCGTATGTCGCGGACTCGGCGGACCCGGACGCCCTGCGCTGCCTGCTGCAATTCCAGGACAAGTACGCGCCCGAAGCCGGGCTCGCCTGCACGCCATGAGCCCGTCCACCACCCACGAGCGCGTCCGCGCCATCGACTGGCTGCGCGGCATCGCGGTGCTCTTCATGGTCCAGTGCCACGCCCTGGTGCTGCTCACCCCGGAGCTGCGCCAGAGCCAGACGACCAAGGCCCTGCTCTACGTCGACGGGCTGGTAGCTCCCGCGTTCCTCTTCGCCGCGGGCTTCGCGCTCGCGCTGCTGCTCGTCCGCAGCGCCGCCAGTGGCAAGCAGTTCGAACGGCTCGGACGCAACCTGCGCCGCACGTTGCAGGTGCTCGGCGTGGCCACGCTGGTCAACTGGATGTGGTTCCCCCTGTTCCGCGAGCCGAAGTGGCTCGTGCGTCTGGACATCCTCCACTGCGTGGGCCTGTCGCTGCTGCTCGTGCTGCCCATCGCCGCCGTGTTGGCCTCGCGCCCCCGGGTGCTGCGCGGCGTGGCCCTGGCCCTGGCGCTTGTCGTCTTCTTCCTGTCCCCGCTCGGCGAGGCCGTGGACGGGCCGTGGGCCTGGTTCCTCAACAAGTCCACCGGAGCCGTGTTCCCCCTGCTGCCGTGGCTCGGCTTCCCGTGGCTCGGGGTCTATGCCGGGACGGTGGCGGGTGAGCAGGGACGCCGCGGGCTCGTCCGCGCCCTGCTCTTCCTCATCGGGCTCGGGGTGGCCGGCTCGCTGGCCGCCGAGCCCCTGCGCGACCTGTACCCGGCTCACCGCTTCTTCGTCACCAATCCCTCCAACGCGGCCGAGCGGACCCTGTGGGTATGCCTCGTGCTGCTCGGGCTGGTGGGGCTGGAGTGGCGGACGGCCCCGGGCGCCGCGCCCTCCCGGCCGCGCCGCTTCGTGGAGACGTTCGGCACCTCGTCCATGTCCGCGTACTTCTTCCACGAGGCGCTGATCTACTTCCGCCTCTTCGGCTTCTCCTTCGAGCGGGTGTGGGGCGGCCGCAGTGGCTGGGGGCAGTACGCGCTGCTGACGGGGGTGCTCATCTGCCTGACGTACGGGCTGTGCCTGGGGTTGGATCCCGCCCTCAACGCCGTGCGTCGGGGCTTCCGGTACCTCGTGGAGAGCCTCCCCGGAGGCTCCGGCGAAAAATTCGCCAGGCTCCGTTAAATCCAAATCCTGGCCGATGCGTTTCGAGCGTCCGTTCCCACGGAAACAACCGGAGTGTACATGTCCTCGTCCAAGCTGAACCGCCGCCTGACCCGCTGGGGGAGCGCCGCCCTCGCCCTGAGCCTCGTCTCGGGGTGCAGCACCTCGCCCTCCACGATCGCCGCCAGAGGCCCCGCGCAGTCCGACTGGCAGGCCCAGCCGAACACGACTCCCCGTCAGGAGCCCGCCCCCGTCACCGCCCAGGCCCAGCCCGCCTCGGTGGAGGGCTCCGTGGAGAAGCAGGAAGCGGCGATGGATGCGAAGGCCGACGACTCGGCCCCCAGCAAGCCCAGCCCGAAGAAGCTGGCCGCCCCCGCCGCGGGCTCGGGAGTTGCCCAGGCCGCTCCGGTGCGCCGCGCCCGCGAGGCGGTGGCGATGAAGACCGGGGACGCGCCCGCGCCCACCCTCGAGGTCGAGGAGGCACCCCTCGTCGAGGCCGGAGCCCCCGCCACGCCCCCTCCTCCTCCTCCGGCCCTCAAGGCGCCGCTCGCTTCGGGCAAGGACCTGCGGCAGCCGGAGCCCGAGACCCAGGGCAACCGCTTCACCGAGCACGTGGCCAACGCCTTCACCGAGACCGCCGCGGACCGCTTCTCCACCTTCGCGGTGGACGTGGACACGGCCTCCTACGCGGTGTCGCGCCGCTACCTCAACCAGGGCGCCCTGCCCCCGCACGGGGCCGTCCGCGTCGAGGAGTTCGTCAACTACTTCAAGTACCGCTACACCCCGCCCGAGCAGGGCGCCTTCACGGTGCAGATGGAAGGCGCGCCCTCGCCCTTCAACGCCAACCGCCACTTCCTGCGCGTGGGCGTGCAGGGCAAGGTCATCTCGCGCTCGCAGCGCAAGCCCGCGCACCTCGTCTTCCTGGTGGACACCAGCGGCTCCATGAACCAGCAGGACAAGCTGCCGCTGGCCAAGGAGGCGATGAAGCTCGCGGTGAAGGGCCTCAATGAGAACGACACGGTGGCACTCGTCACCTACGCGGGCAGCACCCGCGACGTGCTGCCTCCCACCCCCGCCACCGACCTGGAGCGCATCTTCAAGGCCATCGACGGGCTGGAGTCCGGCGGCGGCACGGCCATGGGCTCGGGCATGGAGCTGGCCTACAAGCACGCGGTGAAGAAGGCCTCGGGCAACGTGGTGTCGCGCGTGGTGGTGCTCACGGATGGTGACGCCAACATCGGCCCCAACACCGGCCCCGAGGCCATGCTCAACAGCATCCAGGGCTACGTGAAGGAGGGCGTCACCCTGTCCACCATCGGCTTCGGCATGGGCAACTACCGCGACGACCTGATGGAGAAGCTCGCCGACAAGGGCAACGGCAACTGCTTCTACATCGACAGCTACAAGGAGGCGCGGAGGGTCTTCGAGACGCAGCTCACCGGCACGCTGGAGGTCATCGCCAAGGACGTGAAGCTCCAGGTGGAGTTCGACCCCAAGGTGGTGCGCCGCTACCGGCTGGTGGGCTACGAGAACCGCGACATCGCCGACAAGGACTTCCGCGACGACAAGGTGGACGCGGGTGAGATTGGCGCGGGCCACAGCGTCACCGCGGTGTACGAGGTGGAGCTCACGGGCGAGAAGGCGCAGCTGGGCATGGTGCGCATCCGCGCCAAGGCTCCCAACGGCACCGAGGCCGCCGAGCAGGCCTTCCCCTTCGAGCAGCGGATGCTGCGCGCCACGCTGGATGGGGCCTCGCCGGACTTCCGCTTCGCCCTGGCGGTGGCGGCCACCGCGGACGTGCTGCGCGGCAGCCCGAGCGCCCAGGGGTGGAACCTGGCCACGGCTCAGAAGCTCGCCGAGGGCGCCACCGACGGCAACGCGGACCGTGAGGAGTTCGTGAAGCTGCTCACCAAGGCGCGCGGCCTGCTGGGCAACGGCGCCGTGGCTCGCGACGGCCGCTGAAGCACGGGCTCCCGGCCGGGGAGCCCATCCGCGACACGAGGGGCCGCTCCCACGGTGGGGGTGGCCCCTTCGCGTTACGGAGCGACTTTGGATGGCTGAACGAGACGGCTACGGGACCTGGGCGTCGGCCGAGGCGGGCGTCCGCTTGCGGGTCTCGAACTGGGACCACAGGAGCGTGTCACCGGCCTGCACGGGCACCAGGAGGCGCTGATTCACGATGTAGCTGGCGCTGTCCGGCTTGACCACCGAGCTGGTGACGAACTGCTCGGGCACGGAGCGCTGCACGAGCTGGTCGTACGTGATGACGGTGCCCTCGGGGAGGTCCTGGGCCACGACGACCACCGGGACCAGATTCCAGCCCCTTCGGGCATCCGCTCCCTGCTTCTTCGCCCACGCGAAGCCGAGCACGGCCACCAGCATCGTGGAGAGGACGAAGCCGACCACGCCCCCCAGGAGCACGCCGGAGCCGAACGAGCCTCCCTGCCTTGAATTCGTTGGATCGTTCATGAGACCAGGCATGCTAGCCAGCAATCCCCTGCCCGGTCCATCCACGAACTCGGGACGCTCCAGCATCCGCACGCGCGCGCCGCGTCCGCGCCGCGTACGCTCTCGTCCTCCGCATGTCCTTCGTCGCCGCGCCCGATGCCTCCCGTCCCCTGGACCCTCTCCACGCGCCCGGGCTGGACACGCTCCGGGCGCTCGCCATCCTGCTGGTGCTCTGCTTCCACTACCCGCGTGAGGGGGCTCCGGCGTGGTTCGCGCAGCTCGCTCGCTTCGGGTGGACGGGCGTCGATCTCTTCTTCGTCCTCAGTGGCTTCCTCATCGGCCGGCAGTTGCTCGCCCCGCTCGCCGCCGGAGAGCGGCCCCAATGGGGCACCTTCTGCCTGCGCCGGCTCCTGCGCGTCCTGCCTGCCTACTGGGGGGTGCTGGCCATCTACGCCTTCCTCCCCGATGCGCGTGAGCAGGACTCCATGGCACCCCTCTCCAGCTTCCTCGTCTTCACGCAGAACCTCGCCCTGGAGGGTGGAGCGTTCTCGCATGCCTGGTCTCTCTGCATCGAGGAGCAGTTCTACGTCGTGCTGCCGCTGCTGGTGTTCGCGCTCGCGGGCCGCGTGCGCTGGCGGGGCGTGGTGGTGCTCGTGCTCGGCATCATCCTCCTGGGCATCGCGATCCGGATGGGCCTCTGGTGGCTCCACCTCGAGGCACCGCCTCCCGATGCGTCACCCGGGCGCCTCTACAGACGGTGGATCTACTACCCGACGTGGAACCGGATGGATGGCCTGCTCGCCGGGGTGGTGCTCGCGCTCGTGTGGACCTTCCGGCCCGCGCTCTGGAGCCGGTGGGTACGCGCTCCCCTGGGAGCCCTGCTCCTCACGGCCCTGTGTCTCGGGCTCGCCGGGCCGCTGTGCTCCGACAACAGGACGCTGGCCTCCTGCGCGCTCGTCTTCCCGCTGCTCTCACTGGGTTTCGCGGCGCTCGTCGTCCTCGCCCAGACGGAACCCGGTGCCCGCGTCCTCGGGCGCGTGCCCGGAGCACGGTGGCTCGCGAGCGTGACGTACTGCGTGTACCTCTCGCACAAGCTCGTGCTCCACGCCGTGCACGAGACGCTCGCGACGTATGGCATGGGCACCTATCACCCCCTCACAGTGCTCACGTCCGCGGGGTGCGTTCTCTCGGCCGCCGCATTGCTGCACCTGGGCGTGGAGCGTCCCTTCCTCCGCTTGCGCGAGCGCTGGGCACGCCCTCTGGCGCAGCGGGCGAGGCCCGAGCCTGCCTTCGCCGCTGAGCGTGGAGGGAACCCGCCGGCGCTCAACAAGGTTGGTTGACTGGTTGACAGTCATGCCGCGACGCGTTAGGATGCTGAATTCGTAGTGCCAACGCCCCGAATCATGCACACCACCAAAACCAGCCTCAAAGCCAAGCGCGGCCAGCTCTGCAAATGGGGCACTGGTTAGGTGACTGCTTTGGAGGACTCCGTTCCTCCGAGCCCGCCAGCCCCCCGCTGGCGGGCTTTTTTATTTCCCCCCCTCCCTCGAGGAGAGCAAGACGATGTCATCCGCCGTGACCGAGCCGCTTCCCGCCCACCCCCTGGATGCGATCTCCTTCGGAAAGATCGTGCAGATCCGCGAAGGCCTGCTCCGTGCCCAGGCAGCCGGCAAGCGGGTGATCCGCTTCGAGTCCGGTGACCCCAGCTTCTCGATCGCGCCGCACGTGGCGGAGGCCATCGCCCAGGCCATGCGGGCGGGCAAGACGCACTACGTGCCCAACGACGGCATCCCGGAGCTGCGCGCGGCGCTCGCCGACAAGCTGCAGAAGAAGAACGGCATCCAGGGCGCCACGGCCGAGCAGATCTTCCTCACCAACGGCGCGATGCACGCGCTGTACGTGACCTTCGGCTCGCTGCTCGTGCCGGGCGACGAGGTCATCCTCCCCGACCCCATGTGGACCGAGGTGGCGGAGAACGTGAAGCTCGCGGGCGGCAAGCCGGTGGGCATCCCGGTGCGCGCCGAGGAGGGCTACGCCTACCGTCCCGAGGCCATCGCCGCGGCGATCACCCCGCGCACCCGGGCCCTCTTCGTCAACACGCCGCACAACCCCACCGGCGCCGTCATGCCGCGCGAGACGCTGGATGCCATTGTCGCCCTGGCGCGCAAGCACGGCCTGTGGATCGTCTCGGATGAGGCGTACGAGGACGTCATCTACGAGCCGCACGTGCACCACTCCATCGCCTCGCTGGCCGGGGATTGGGCCGAGCGCGTCATCAGCGTCTATTCCTTCTCCAAGAGCCACGCGATGAGCGGGCTGCGCACGGGCTACCTGCACACGCCCTGGGTCCCGTTGCAGAAGCGGGTGCAGAAGCTGCTGCGCTGCACCATCAACGGCGTGAACAGCCTGGCGCAGTGGGGCGCGCTGGCGGCGGTGACGGGGCCCCAGGACAACCTGCTGGCCATGCGCGCCGAGTACCGTCAGCGCCGCGACTCCCTCGTGAAGGCGCTCGAGGGCATCCCGGGCGTGCGCCCGTTCAACCCACGCGGGGCCTTCTACGTGTGGGCGGAGCTCGAGCCGTCCCTCTACGAGCGGCTCGGGGTCGCCAACGCGGACGCGCTCTCGGCGAAGCTGGCGGCGCGGGGAATCGGCAGCGCGCCGGGCGATGCCTTCGGCCACGCATGCGACAACGCCCTCCGCTTCGCCTTCAGCTGCGACACGAAGATGGTGCTCGAGGGCGCGGAGCTGCTGCGCGCCGCGCTGCTCGGGGGCGCGCGATGAGCGGCAAGCTGACCGTGGCGCTCGGGCAGTACGATATTGGCTGGCACGCGCCCGAGGCCTCGCTCGCCGCCGCGGAGACGTTGATTGCACGCGCCGCCGCGGGTGGCGCCCGGCTCGTCGTGCTGCCGGAGATGGCCACCACCGGCTTCACCATGGACACGACGCAGGCCACCCCGCTGGAGGGGCCGGTGGTGTCGCGCCTGGGCGAGCTGGCGAAGCGCTCCAACGTCTGGCTCGTGGCCGGCGTCGCCGCGCGCGAGGAGCGTGGCGCGGACACCGAGGGCCCCTGCACGGTGAACACGTCGATCGCCTTCGACCCCGAGGGACGGGTGGCGGCGGTGCACCGCAAGCAGCGGCTCTTCGCCTACGGCGGCGAGCACCAGCACTACCGGCCCGGCACCACGCCCACCTGCGTGACGATCGACGGGGTGCGCACCGCGCTCTTCATCTGCTACGAGCTGCGCTTTCCCGAGATCTTCGGCGCGGTGGCGCGGAACGTGGACGCGATGGTGCTCATCGCCAACTGGCCCGCGGCCCGGCGCGCGCACTGGGACGCGCTGCTCAAGGCGCGAGCCATCGAGAACCAGTGCTACTTCGTCGGGGTGAACCGCATCGGCACCGGGGGCGCACTGACGTACGACGGCGGCTCGGCGGCCTTCAGCCCCTGGGGCGAGGAGCTCACGCCCGATACGGCCTCCGGCGTGCCGCTCGTCACGCTCGACGTCCACAAGGTCGCGGAGATCCGCGAGAAGTACCCGTTCCTGCGCGACCGCGTGTTCTAGCGCCCCCACGAGGACCGAGGCGCTCCCCGCGCTCCGGGTAGCTGAAGGCTTCTATCGACTTCGACCTGGAGAGCCCACGATGAACCTGGAGATCCGTTTCCTCGAGGCCACCGAGGCGGCGTCCCACCTGGACGCCCTCGTGGAGTTGCTCAGGGACTCCGTGGACAACGGCGCCTCCGTGGGCTTCCTGCCACCGCTCGAAACGGCCGAGGCCCGGGCCTATTGGGAGGGCGTGATCGCGGACCTGGGCCCCACGTCGCGCAGCCTGGCCGTGGCCACGGTGGACGGACGGATCGCCGGCACGGCCCAACTGGTGAGCGCGGGCAAGGCCAACGCCCGCCACCGCGCGGAGGTGTCCAAGGTGTTGGTGCACTCGGCCTTCCGCCGCCGGGGACTTGGCGCCGCGCTCATGCGGGCCATCGAGGAGCGGGCCCGGGAGCTGCGCAAGAGCACCCTGGTCCTGGACACCCTGGAAGGAGAACCCTCCGAGCAGCTCTACCTGTCCCTCGGCTGGATTCGCGTGGGAGTGATTCCCCAGTACGCCGAGCACAACGGAGCCCTGGAAGGCACGGTCGTCTACTACAAGCTGCTCGGCGGCGCGGGACGGTGAGGGAAAGCGCTGAATCCGGCTCGGACACCGCAGCCACCGGTTCACATCGTCATGGGCAGAACTGACACTTCACCGGAGCGCCGGAGTCCATTCGTCTACTTCAACCTCCAGCGAAGACTCGGTTGTGATCCTACCCAAAATCTTCCTGAGGACTCCAGCGTCGCGGCCACCAAGCCTGAAGGCCTGGATGCCTACAAGCTCTTCCCGCGGCGAGCGCTTGCATATCATGACCACATCGTACCGCTCGTAAAGTCCACAGCAAGACCCGGTAGAAATCGGCTTGGTAAACCCAAGGCTGCTCATCAGCGGCTCAAGGCGTGAGAGGAGGTCTGGATCGTCGCTAGAGAGAATGCCTTCACATTTCTGCGGCATCTTGTTGACTCTGAACTTCAAGATCGCACCCCATGCCAGCATCTCGCGTAAAGTCTCGAATCTGTCGTAGAGTTCACCACCCATGGCGTCCCGTTCCGTCACCAGAGCATCCTCCCGTGCCGGCACGTCGAAATCATAGAAGACATGCAGCGGCATCATCTCATTGGACTCATGTCCGATGAGCAAGAATCGGGGATCGGGCGCGACCAACTTCTCGGCGTAACAAGCGAGCACGCGCTGCGCTGAGAAGTCTAGAGTCGGATAAGCCAGAGCCCCCATGCTCTTGCCCATGCGACTCAGGAACCAGCGATAGAACGGAGGCAAGGGGCGATCTGCAAGCCGCTCGATCCGCGCGATCATTTCAGGACTAGCACCCTGCCACTGCTCCTTGAGTTCTGGCACGATTCTCAGGAGCAGTTCTTCCATCTCGAGTTCTATTTCGAGTGCTGACATTCCATTTCCTTGTCTTCAGAGCAGAGCATCGAAGGAATGATGACGTTACAGGTCAAACACGGTGGAACGGTCTTACCATGGTCGAAGTAATCTTCGACCTCCTCCCTGCTCTCCGCATCGCGGAACTTGATCTTCGCCTCGATCGGCTTCTTACCGCTGTGGAACCATCGTTCGGTCAGGCCACCTGGATAGGCGTTATCCGTTAGAGCGAGCATGAGTGCCTTTGGACCGGCACAAGAGCCCGGAGGGTAGGCAGCAGACGATGTCTCACCGCGCTTGCTATCGTCGGCACGTGCCTCAAGCCTCGCCCATGTTCTTTCTATGTCTGTCTCGCGGTGGCTGAATCGTTTCTTAAGGAAACTCTTGACCGTTTGCTTTATGGCACCAGGAGTACTTCCAGATGTGGGAGCCACCCACTCCAGCTCCGTGATGCTGTCGCAGACACCTTGGAGTGTCACCCGCGATTGGTCTGCATAGGTTTTATTTTTTTCGCACTTGCACTGGACTACCCCTAGCATTGTCGCAAGGGGGTTGGGGAGTTTGCCATTACGCACCTTCCTGGAGACCCTCTGGGCCAGTCGCCCGGCGCTGACCTTTGTCGACGGAGTCTCCTTCAGCGTACTGTCTTGACCATGTCGCTGCCTGCACAGAGGGCATCTGTCCTCCCCATTGACAACCATGACGGTACCGTTCGTCTGGAGCACCCCCATCATCGTCGCCGCGTTGGCCGGGCTACCGCTCGGTCCGCAGTTGTTGAGCATCGGGTCGCCGAGCAACTGGACGTTCTTTCCCTCGATCTTCACGTCCATGGACCCGGGACCCGCGAAGCTCGTGGGTCCTTCCACGTTCGAGGAGACCACCCCGCCGCCAGTCCCCTTGCTGGCCACGTCGCCCATGGAACCGAAGGTGGCGCCCCGGATCGCCACCTTCTTCCCTTCGATCGTGACGCTCTTGGAATAGCCCTTCGGGTCCGCTCCGCTCTTGCCAATGTTGGGCAACGGCGTCGGAACAAACGGCGCTGGCGGCCCCGGCATCTTGCACACGTTGGGTAACGTCGCCGCGGCGAGCCCGTTGCTATCCTCGGTCACCGGGGTCTTCGGTGCATTCACGGAGACTTTCGGCATTGGAACTACCTCCTCATGACACCTGCGGAGCTTGCAGGAGCATCGCCCCTCTCAGCCCACCATCGGAACCCGCCATCACCAGCGCCCGGGGACCTCGCGCATAGCCCCGTGCGAACGCCCGGACCGCCAGCACCCCTCCGAGGGCCCCAAATGCGGCGCCCACGTCCCCCCAGCAGTCGCTCGGGGCATTGTACCCCGGTGACTTCCAGACCGACGGCGCCCGCAGCGCGACGAAGCCCCACTCCTCGCTGCGGTAACGCTCGCCATTGATATCCGTGTACAGGACATCGACGCCCTCGCGTGGAAGGTCGAGCCCGGCGACGGCCCCCTGCACCGCCTGGGTCATTCCGACGCCGAACGAGCCCGTGTCACTGTCGCGCAGGAGCCGCTCCTGTGCCGTGCACGACCCTCGCACGATGGCCAGTTGGGGGAGTCGCAGGCGACGGCGCAGACCCGCGCTCATCAGTGCGAGGCACCCAGCTCCCTCGCCCGGGGTGAACCCGCTGCGAATCCCCGGCTGCGCGAACCGGCGGCTGCGCTCCAACCAAACGAACGTGTCCGCGTGGTGGTAGCTGTCGACGCCAACGACCAGGAACAGATTGTCCTTGCTTTCGGAGCACTCCCGCATCACCTGCTCGACCGCCCGAATCGCTCCGGCATGCCCACGCCCTGCGATCTCGACGCGTGCGCTGGACGTTTTCGACCGGAGGCGCGCGGCCACCACGTCCACGACCCAGGCCGCATCTTCTTCGGAGAACCCCGGACGGGTTTCCGGAAGCGCGAGCAACACGCTGAGTTTGCCCCCGTAGAGAATCTTCTGTTCGATCTTGGCTTCGAGTTCCTCGAGAACACTCACCGCCATCGGCATGAGCCGGTCCCGGCCTTCGGGCCTGGACCCGAGCAGCCGGTCGGCGGCGACCACCACCCGTTCGCCGCGTGGGTCGACGAAGGGGTACTCGGCGTAACGGCAGATGCCCGCGCGCACGGACGCCGCGCTGCTCTCGGCGGTGAGTCCGACAGGGGTCCGCGCGGCGACAGCCACTATCTCGACCTGGGCGTTCACGTCGCGCTCCCTTGTTCGACGATTTCAGTCTCGTCAAGATAGTCCGCGTCGGGGGCTCGAACGCGCAACACGCTCTGCCATACCAGGGCCAGGCGCCTTTCTTCAGGTTCCACGACCACCGTCACCATGCGTGCGCCGTGCTGCTCTCGCCGCGTGCCGATACGCGTGGTGAACCCGAGCGAAATGCGCGGGAGTTCGACGCGCAGGACACCGTCAGGGGTCATATTCAGGAGTTCGACGCGCTCGCCTCCGACGAGGGGCTTCTCGAACCGCTGGTCCACGGGGGCACTCAGCGCGAAGGCGGGATCGAAGTCATCGGGGAGCAGCGGTTTCTTCGTTTGCACCCACCGCGCATCATACGTCCCCGCCAGCTTGCGCCGAGGTATCCATGAGGAATCGATCGGGCCGAACCCCGCCGGCCCCATCTCCGCTGGCTCACCACTTGGATACTCGACCGCGTGGGCCAGTTTTCCAGCGACGTGAGCGGCTCGCCGTGCGAAGCCGCGCCCGATCGGGTTCCGCTCGTCGATACGATGTTGCTTGGGATCGAGGTCGGACAGATCACTGCCACCGAACGCGAATTCGTATCGAATCAGGCGCGTGGAGAAAGGCCGCGGACGGGTCACCGTCACGCTGCGCCAACTCGAGTCGTAGAGGCGTTCCCCGTGTACGAGGAGATCCTTGTGGAGCCGTTCGATACGGAGCGAGACCGGCACTGTCGGAACAGGTCTCCCATGAGGTGCGTGCGCGTGGGCGTGGACCAGCACGTCAGTGCCAGGCTTCGCCGCGAGGAGATCGGAGTCGTAGCGCAAGCTCGACCGGCCTGGTTCGCCGAAATACTCTGGCACCAGGACGGGGGGAAGCTGCTCGTCCGCCAGAATGAGCCGTCCCCCGGCAGCAATGTCGAACGTGGCCTTGACGGCGACGAGCCACCAGTGCACTCCGTCCTTGTCGCGCGTCCAGTTTCGCTCTGCGGCGTAAGCGGTGCGATTCTTCAGCCCCCACATTCGAGGGACGCTAGGAAGCTCCAACCATCCTTGTCAACCAGCACGGCTGCGCCGGTAGGATTCCCTGGAGAAGGCATCCTACCTGATCGGCTGCCCTGACCCAGACGAGGTGAGAACTGGGCTCCAGCACAATCGGAGGAGGCACCGAATGAAAGCACCCATGCACTCGTCGGGAGCAGGGACAGACGGAGCAACGCGCGAGCCCATCTGGGGAAGCAAGCTGGGGTGGGTTGTTGGATCGGATGAACTGGGAAAGCTGCTGGTGGACTTCGACGGCAATCGCTCGGGCCGCCCGCTGGCCGCCCGGCGGACCGTCCCGCTGGATCCCGAGACGCTGCGACATGCCATCGCCACCCGTCAGCATGCGGTATTGCTCTTCGAGAACGGTGACCCCTTGCTGCCGCTGGTGGTGGGGCTGGAGCAGACACCCAGTCCCACGCCGTTGGTGGACGCGGTGCTCGCGCAGCCCGCGCCCACCGAGCAACAACCCGTGGAGGCCCATGTCGATGGCAAACGGGTCGTCATCGAGGGTCAGGATGAAATCGTCCTGCGATGCGGCCAGGCCAGCATCACCCTCAGGCGCAATGGCCGGGTGGTCATCAAGGGCACCCAGATAGAGAGCCACGCCTCGGGCATCCACCGCATCAAGGGTGGCTCGGTGCAGGTGAACTGATCCATGACCGTCCCCCTGATGGACATCTACGAAGAACACCTGGACGAGGCGAGCTTCCTCTGGGTGCAGTGGAATCGCGCCCTGGTGGCACCCAACTACAACCTGGAAGACGTGTCCTCGTTGGAGGAACGGCTGCTGGCACACCTGGACGGGCTGGTGCTAGGCGGCGAGCCCGTAGCCACGCAGTTGCTACTCCCCGCGTTGGATTCGGAGGATCCGCCGCGCATCTCCGCTGCCCTGTGGGCTCTGCTCGCCGAGCCTGGGCTCATGGAACTGCCCAAGTTCGTGGAGCGGGTACGGGCCACTGCTCTCGAAGGGCCCCTCGCCGCCTTCCGGCGGGCGCTCGAGCTGAACGCTCGGCCCGAGGTGGGTGAGGCCCTGCTGCCATTGTTGAAGAGCCAGGAGCCCCTGCTTCAGGCCTGGGCGCTCGAAGTGCTCGCCTCCAGGGGACAGTTCCCTCGCGGTGCCGAGGTGGAGTTGCTCGGCCACCCGGACGCGCGGGTGGTGGTGGCCGTACTGCGCGAGACGCCGCTCCTCCCCCGCGATGTGGCCTCGCGCGAGTTGCCCCGGCTGCTGGCCGACGCGCGTCCGGGTGTACGGGAAGCCGCCATCCTCGGGGGGATGCGTTCTGGCGTGCTGGCCGCCTGGGAGGCATGCCGCAAGGCGGTGGATGCGCGAACGCAGGTGGAGCGGACCTCGCTGGTATTACTGGCGCTCGGTGGTGATGAGCGAGACCTGATGCGGCTGCTGGCGTGCACCGGCGTGGAGGCGATGCGCGAGGACTCCCTCTGGGCACTGGGCTTCAGTGGCCGGGTGGAGGCCGCCGAAGCGTGTCTGGAATTCATGGGGCCGGGTCCCGTGGCGGCGCTGGCTGGCGAGGCCTTCAGTGCCATCACCGGTCTGACGCTGGAGGACGCCTACGTGGTGGCCGCGGAGGAGGAGGAGTCGCTGCCGCCTCTGGAGGAGGACCTCGCACGGGATCTGGAGCCCCAGCCTGAGGATGCGCTACCGGCGCCAGCAAGAGAGGCAGTGGCAGCGTGGTGGAAGGACGCCCGGAAGGACTTCGTCCGCGGCACTCGCTACCTGCGCGGGCGCGCGTTCAGCCTGGATGGCCTGCTGGAGGAACTGGCGCGGGGCTCCATGCGGCGACGGCATGTGCTCGCGTTGGAGTTGGCCCTCCGAAGCCAGGGCTCGTGCCAGTTCCAGACACAGGCCTTCACGCCACGACAGTACGCCGCGCTGGCGCAGGCCCGGGACATGCGCGGACGGCTACCGGCCTCTCCCTTCCCCCGCATGATCGGCGGCTGAGCCCCGGGCTCAGGCACGCCCCGCTACGGACCTGTAGCACCCTGTATCGAAATGAGCTTCCGAGGCCGGTGGTTCGGCGCCCGACCCTCGGGGAACCGGATCCCATCCGTCCGCGGGACACGGGGGTAGACGGCCCGGCGGAGGCGACACAGATCGCGAGCGTGGATCACGCCAAGGCTCTCAGGAGCGAGGCGCGCCCCCCGCCCATGCCAGGCCTCGCCCGCGGTTCCGCGATCAGCCAGCGAGGCGTGGTGCGCGTCGGCCTGGGAGTACGCGACAGGGTGCTACAGGGGAGGCGCTGACATGGCGGGGTTGGACTGGATTCAGGTGGACGTGGGCTTCCCCATGAGCCTCGCCGTGGTGTGCGCCGCGCGCGCCCTGGGCATGGAGCGGCGCGCGTTCCTGGGCGCCATGGTGGAGCTGCAGATCTGGGCGGTGCAGGCCCTGCCCTCCGGACGCTTCGAGCCCTTCCCCGCGTCCGCCGGACAGGCGCCGGACGCGTCCGCGGACGAGGCCGTGTGGTGCGAGGCCCTGGAGAGCGCCGTGCGGTGGACGGGCGCGCCCGGTGCCTTCTGGAACGCGCTGCTGCGCTCCGGAATCCTGGTGCGCGAGGGCGACACCGTCCGGCTCACCCTCTGCGAGCGCTACGTGCAAGTGCTCGAAAAGAGGAGGAAGGAGGCCGAGCGCAAGCGCCGCGAGCGCGCCAGCAAGAGCGCCACGGCGTCCACGGGACGTCCGGCGGACGCACCCGGGACGTCCCCCGCTAGAAAGAGAAGGGAGAAGGAGAGTGAGAAGAAGAGTCTTTCTTCTGCTGCAGCGGAGTTGATGGAGGCCGCGTCCACGGGACGGCTCGCGCCTGTCCCGAGGCCCTCGGACGAGGACGTGTGCGCGGACGCCGATCCCGTCCAGCTCTCCCTGCCCGGCACGCACCTGGTGCCCGTCTCCCCTCCTCCCGAGGAACGGCTCCAGGCCGCCGCCCTCACCCAGGAGGACTCCGCGTCCGAGGACGCGCCCCAGCCCGCCCCGCTGTCCGAGGGCGCTCCGGCGGCCCGGGCCCGGGCCTTCTTCGAGGCCTTCCAGGACGAGCGCTGCAAGGTCTTCCGGGGCGTGCCTCGCGAGGACATGCCCGCGGGATGGGCGGACTGGTACGGCCAGGCGCTGACGAAGGTGGGCGGCGACGAGGGACGTCTGCTGGAGGCCTGCCGTGGCTATCTCCAGTCCGACTGGGGCCGCTCGCGCCAGCCGGTGGGGACCGCTCTCGCCTTCCGCGCTCCGAAGGTCTGGGTGCGCTACATCCCGCCCCAACCGTCCTGGCCCACCGAGCCGTCCGTTGAGTCCGGCCCACCGGCCGTGGACGTGTCCACCGAAGCCGGCCGCGTCTGGCAGGAGTGCCTCACCCGGCTGCACGACACCGGGAAGCGCTATGCCCTCTCGTGGCTCACCCGGGCCCACGCCGTGGACGTGGAGGACGGACACCTGGTGCTCTCCGCGCCGGATCTCTACTTCCGCCAATGGGTGGAAGCGCACTACGGCCCCATGGTGGATCTCCTGGTCCAGGACGTGGGCCTGCTGGGCGTGCGCTGGCGGCTGCCCGAGGATACGGAAGGGCCTCGGGCCGCGGGCGCATAGATGGCCCGTTCGCCTCTCTCAGCGGTGCTGCTCGAGCAGCTCGCGCACTCGAGCGGGGCGCTCGCGGATGAACTGGAGCGTCTGCTCCACGGCCGTATCGAATCCGGCGCCGGACGTTTCCTTCCGAGGGTCCGCGTAGACGTCCGAGGCGAGCTGACTCCGGAGGCTCCTCACGCGGGAATCGAGTCCAGCCTTCTCGATCGTGCGCGTCACCTGCTCCAGCCGCGCCACGAAGGCGGCCGCGCAGTCCACCTCTTCCAGACAGCGCGCCGCGAGCAGGCCCGACACCGCCCAGGGATCCACCAGCCCCGAGCGCGAGCCTTCCCGATGCCCGAACGTCTGATCGATTCCCGCCGACAGCAGCGTCCAGCGGCCGGTCGAGGGATCCTGGTACACGCGATAGTTGTTCACCGTCGCGAACGCATACCCATCCCAATGGGAGATGACACTCTCGAGCGCCCACGTGGTGAGGAACCGGTCGTAATCGAAGAACGCCGTCACCTCCGGGTAGAACCCGCCCTTGGGAAGCCGTTGCAGGCGACGGGTGAGCTCGCGCAGGGGCGCATAGGGGTCACCCCCGGTGCTGGAATCACCCGAGCCACACGCATCGCCCTCGAGCTTGCGCGACAGGCAGAACCCCGAGGCGTCCTGTCCCCCGGCCGGGACGTTCTCCGGGAGGAGATCGCACCAATACGTCCCCTCGTAGAGCGCGCCGTCCTTGTCCTCGAACCAGCGCGCCAGGAAGCGCCGGTCGATCGCCTCGACGAGCGTGTAGAGACCCCACGGCTCGCCATTCACATACAACCGGACCGACACCGCGCGGGGCGCCGGTACGCCCAGCTCGCGATAGAGCGGATACCCCAGGCGCTCATTCATGAAGCTCGGGTCCTGCACGTTGTTGTTGAACGTGAAGTTCTTCCGGCCGAGCAACTCCCGCGAAGGCGGGCACCCTGGCACCTCGGGATCGTCCCACTCGAGGTCCACCTTGAAGGAAGGCTTGCCCTCGAGCGTCCTCGCGGAACCGCAGCCCCCCTTCACATGCACGCCCACGCCTTCGAACACCTGCTCGCCGAAGCGCAGCGTGGCCCGGTGAGACCCGCGCTCATAGGGGACGCAGTCGGGCGGAATCGCCTCCGCGTTCATCGCCGCCCAGGAGTCCGGCGGAATGTCGAGGTGGAACTCGAGAATCCGCCCCTCGTCGAAGAGCGCTCGGGACGCATCGTCCGTCCTGAAGAACCGCAACGCGCTCCACGCGCCCCACGTCTCGCAGGACGGCGGCCCATACGCATAGCGGACCCGCACCGCGTACCGCTTCCGCTCCCCGAGCCGGCCGCTCGTGGCCTGGAAGACGCCATCGGACAGGCGCACCGCGTCGAGCTTCGCCGGCTCGCTCACCGCCGCCGACCAGACGAGCCGCTCGGGGACGCCTCCGTCCACCGACCAGAGCTCGAACAGGGCTCGCGCTGGCGCGTTCCCCCCGGCGTCTCGAAACCCCGTCGTCCGGAAGGCCACGTCCTCGGGCACCACCCATTCGTCGGCGGCAGGACGCTCGATGCGAGCCGCCGCCGGCACCGCATTGCCCCCGGGTGGACAGTGGTCCTCGGGTGCAGGCGGCGGCGCGTCCGGAGCATCCGGCTCACCGGGCTCGACGGGGGATGACGGGAGAGGGTCCGCGGGCTCCGGGGCTTCTGGAGACGTCTGCGAACACGCGACGAGCAACGCGACCAGGCAGACCCACGAGCCTCTCGATTTCACGCGGCGAAAAATGGGGCCGCACCCCTTGCCGGGCAATGCGCCACCCCGAGGGGACGGCCAGGCAGGGCCCCGCTCCCTTTTCGCGTCCGGGCGGTTCCCCCTGTCCCTCCACCCACCCGCTTGCCGCGCTCCTCGGGGGGTTCACTTCAGTGGCGAACCGCGCCCCTCCTGGTATAGGGTCCGCACACCCTGAGGAGCGCTGCAACGGGGGTCTCCCCCGCCAGGCTCAGGTTCGTGAACGGCGCTCGCTGACTCGTGGCTGGGTGCACGGGAGGCGAGCAAAAGGCCCGCCTGCCACATCCAGCCCCCGCCAATCAGGAGCAAGGCATGAGGGCTGTAACCGATCTGAGCAAGTTCACCGACTACAAGGTCGCGGACATCAAGCTGGCCGACTGGGGCCGCAAGGAGATCGCGATCGCCGAGACCGAGATGCCCGGTCTCATGGCCATCCGCGACGAGTTCGCCAAGACGCAGCCCCTCAAGGGCGCGCGCGTCGCCGGCTCGCTCCACATGACCATCCAGACCGCCGTGCTCATCCAGACGCTGGAGGCAATCGGCGCCGAGGTCCGCTGGGCCTCGTGCAACATCTTCTCGACCCAGGACCACGCCGCGGCCGCCATCGCCGCCGGTGGGACCCCCGTGTTCGCCTACAAGGGCGAGTCGCTCGAGGAGTACTGGGAGTACACCCACCGCATCTTCGACTGGGCCGACGGCGGCACGCCCAACATGATCCTCGATGACGGTGGCGACGCCACCCTCCTCATCCACCTGGGCACCCGCGCCGAGAAGGATCTCTCCGTGCTGGCCAACCCCGGCAGCGAGGAGGAGACGGTGCTCTTCGCCGCCATCAAGAAGCAGCTGGCCGCGAAGCCGGGCTGGTACTCGAAGAACCTGGCGAGCATCCGCGGCGTCACCGAGGAGACCACCACGGGCGTGCACCGCCTCTACCAGATGGCCAAGGAGGGGAAGCTGGCGTTCCCGGCCATCAACGTGAACGACTCGGTCACCAAGTCCAAGTTCGACAACATCTACGGCTGCCGCGAGTCGCTGGTGGACGGCATCAAGCGCGCCACGGACGTGATGATCGCCGGCAAGGTGGCGGTGGTCGCGGGCTACGGTGAGGTGGGCAAGGGCTCGGCGCAGGCGCTGCGCGGTCTGCAGGCCCAGGTGTGGGTCACCGAGATCGATCCCATCTGCGCGCTCCAGGCGGCCATGGAGGGCTACCGGGTCGTGACCATGGAGTACGCGGCGGACAAGGCCGACATCTTCGTGACCGCGACGGGCAACTACCAGGTCATCACCCACGAGCACATGAAGCGGATGAAGAACAACGCGATCGTGTGCAACATCGGCCACTTCGACAACGAGATCGATGTGGCGAGCCTCAAGCAGTACCAGTGGGACAACATCAAGCCGCAGGTCGACCACATCATCTTCCCGGACAAGAAGCGCATCATCCTGCTGGCCCAGGGGCGTCTGGTGAACCTGGGCTGCGGCACGGGCCACCCCAGCTACGTGATGAGCTCGTCCTTCGCCAACCAGGTGCTGGCGCAGGTGGAGGTCTTCGCCAACCCGGGCAAGTACAAGCCGGGCGTGTACATGCTGCCGCGGCACCTGGATGAGAAGGTGGCGCGCCTCCAGCTCACCAAGCTGGGCGCCATGCTCACCGAGCTCACGCCGGATCAGGCGAAGTACATCGGCGTGCCCACGGAAGGGCCGTACAAGAGCGACCACTACCGCTACTAGGCGGTAGCGCTCCGCGCCTCTTCAGGGCCTCGGGTTCTCCGGAACCCGGGGCCTTTTGTTTTTCCGGGGCGCGGCACCCCGCGCACGGAATGCCTTCTCCGAGTGCTTGCCAGAAGCGGAGGCAGCCCGGCCCGGGATTATTTTCCGCGTGTCACAAATCCTGGCGGCCCTCTCCCACCCGTCCGGTCACGAAGACCGATGCTCGCCTGCCCCGTCCCGGGCAGAGCCAGTCCATTGCAGCCCTGGGAGATGAAGACCTCGCGGAACTTCTCGAGGAGGGGCGCCATTGTCATGGGCGGGTCCTGGCGGGGGTTGGTGAACAATCCGAGGACTCCTCGATTGTGGTCCCCGGCCTGGAGACGTTCACTCCCCGGACCATCCAGGAGAAGCCAGACATGAACTACCGCACCCTTGGACGCACCGGCGTCCGCGTGAGTCCGCTGTGCCTCGGGGCCATGATGTTCGGCCAGTGGGGCAACCCGGACCACGCAGACAGCATCAAGATCATCCACCGGGCGCTCGACGCGGGGATCAACTTCATCGACACCGCGGACATCTACTCGCGCGGTGAGTCCGAGGAGATCGTCGGCAAGGCGCTCGCCGATGGCCGCCGTGACAAGGTGGTCCTCGCCACCAAGTTCCATGCGTCCATGGGGGATGACCCCAATCAGCAGGGCAACTCGCGCCGGTGGATCTTCCAGGAGGTCGAGGCATCCCTGCGCCGCCTGCGCACCGATTGGATCGACCTCTACCAGGTGCACCGGCCCTCGGCGGACACGGACATCGAGGAGACGCTCGGGGCGCTCAGCGACCTCGTGCGCCAGGGCAAGGTGCGCTACGTGGGCTCCTCGACCTTCCCGGCCTCGCAGGTCGTCGAGGCGCAATGGACCGCGCGCGAACGGGGCCTGACGCGCTTCGTCTGCGAGCAGCCGCCCTACTCCCTCCTCGTGCGAGGCATCGAGGCGGACCTCCTCCCCACCTGCCAGCGCCACGGCATGGGCGTCATCCCCTGGAGTCCGCTCGCGGGCGGGTGGCTGTCCGGCAAGTGGCGCAAGGGCGCGCCGCCTCCCTCCTCGACGCGCGCCAACCGCATGCCCGCGCGCTTTGATCTGTCGCAGCCCACCAACCAGCGCAAGCTCGAGGCCGCCGATGCCCTGGGCCGGCTGGCCGACTCGGCGGGCATGTCGCTCGTCCACCTCGCCATCGCCTTCGTCATCAAGCACCCGGCGGTGACCTCGGCCATCATCGGCCCGCGCACCCTGGAGCAGCTGGAGTCGCAGCTCGGTGCCGCCGACCTCACGCTGGACAATGCGTTGCTCGACCGCATCGATGAGATCGTCACGCCCGGGACGAACATCAACCCGGCCGACGCGGGCTGGGAGAACCCGGCGCTCGCCCCCGCCGCGCGCCGTCGCTGAGCACCCCGGGTCACCCGTCCTGCAGCGGCAACTCCACCGTGAAGGTCGCGCCGCCTCCGGGCGTGTCCGTCACGGAGATGGCTCCCCCGTGGGCCTCGACCACCTGGCGTGACACCCACAACCCCAGGCCCAGGCCCCCGTAGTGACGCACGGAGACGGCGCGCTCGAAGCGGTTGAAGATGCGCGCCCGGTGTTCGGGCTTCACCCCCATGCCGTGGTCCACCACGTCCAGGCGCGCGTGGGAGCCCTCCCGCCGCAGCCGCACCTGCACCGGCTTGCCCGCGCCGTAGCGTGCCGCGTTCGACAACAGGTTGTGCACCAGCTGTTTCAGCCGCGAGACATCGAGCAGGCCGGGCAGGCTCGCCTCCGAGTCGAGCGAGAGCACGCAGCCCTGCCGGGCCAGCTCCTCGCGCATCCGCGCCACGCTGTCCGCCACGAGCACCGCCAGGTCCACCGGCTCGCGCTTCAGCCGCAACCGGCCCGAGGCAATCTCGGACACGTCCAGCATCGTCTCGACGAGACCCGCGAGCCGTTGACTCTGCCGGTGCACCGAGGAAAGCCGCTCGCTCGCGAGCGCCCGGACTTCGGCGGGCAGCATCCGCTCGAGGGACTCCACCTGGAGGCACAGGGCGGCCAGGGGTGTCTTGAGCTCATGGCTCGCCACCGACAGGAAGTCGTCACGCGCCTGCACGGCCTCCCGCAGGCTCGACTCGCGGGCCTCGTGCTCCGTGGCCTCCCGGCGCATGCGCGCCAGCTCGAGGTGGGACCGCACCCGGGCCAGCAGCTCCCGCGCGCTGAAGGGCTTCACCAGGTAGTCGTCCGCTCCGGCCTCGAGCCCCTCGACGGAGGCCTCCTCACCCGCGCGCGCCGACAGCAGGAGGAAGGGCACCATCTTGAGCGTGTCCATCGCCCGCACCTCGCGCAGCAGGCCGAAGCCGCCCAGCCGGGGCATCATCACGTCCGAGAGGATGAGGTCCGGCGGATTCTCCCGGGCGCGCTCCAGGGCCCGGACGCCGTCCTCCACGGCCTCCACTTCGAAGGAGGGCCGCAGCAGCCCCGTGATGTAGGCCCGCATGTCCGCGTTGTCGTCCACGACGAGCACGCGGGCGCCAGGGCCCGTCCGGGCAGGGGACTCCGGGGAGACATCGCCCTCCCCTCGCATCCAACCCAGCGCCTCCGAGACGTAGGGCGCGGCGCGAGCCCCGGCCGCCCCGGTCTCGTCCTCCCGGTGCACGCGATCGCGGGGGAGATGGGCACTGCCGAACGGCAGGTGGACGGAGAAGGTACTGCCCTCGCCGACGGCGCTCCGCACGGAGACGCGTCCCCCGTGCAGCTTGACGAGCTCCTGCACCAGGGCGAGCCCGATGCCGCTGCCCTCGTGGCTGCGCGCGCGTGCGCCTTCCACCCGGTGGAAGCGCTCGAAGACGCGCGGCAGCGCCGGCTCGGGAATGCCGGTGCCGGTGTCGCTCACCCGCAGGACGGCCTCGCCGCCTTCCGCGCGCAGGGACACCGTGATGCCTCCCTCGAAGGTGTACTTGAGCGCGTTGGACAGCAGGTTGAAGACGACCTTCTCCCACGCCTCCCGGTCCAGCCAGACGGGCTCGGAGAGCGCCTCCAGGTCCACCGTGAGCACGAGCCCCGCGCGCCGGGCGGCCGACTCGAAGTGGCTCACGAGCTCGGCGGTGAAGGCCGCGAGGTCCGTGGGTTGATAGGCCGCCTTCGCCCGGCCCGCCTCCAACCGGGAGAAGTCCAGCAGGCTGTTGACGAGCTTGAAGAGGCGCACCCCGCTGCGGTGCACGAGCGACAGGCGCTCGCGCTGGTGGGGAGACAGCGCCTCCGTCCCATCGGCGAGCGCGTCCTCGAGGGGCCCCAGCATGAGGGTGAGGGGCGTGCGGAACTCGTGGCTGACGTTGCTGAAGAAGGCCGTCTTCGCCCGATCCAGCTCCGCGAGCTGCTCGGCGCGCCGCTTCTCCTCCTCGAAGGCCCGGGCCCGCGCCGCGTCCGCCGCCACCTGGCGCGCGAGCAGCTGAAGGAAGTCGCGGTAGCCGTCGTCCAGGGGCAGCCGGGGGCTCAGTCCCGCCACCAGCACCGCGTTCGTCTCTCCGCTCGCGCCCAGGGACACGGGGAGCAGCAGCGCGCGGCTGGCCGGCTCGGGCCAGGGGCCACCGGACAGCGCTCCGAAACGCGCGCCCAGGTCCTCGGCGAGCACCTCCTGGCCCGAGCGCAGCACCTCGGCCAGGGGCCAGGCGGCCCCCTCCGCGAGCGCCAGCTCCACCGGAGCGGCCGGCCCTCCCCGCTCCACCCCCGTGCTGGCGGCGAGCCTGGCCTTGTCCGCTGCCACCTCGTAGAGCAGCGCGAAGGGCACGTCCGCGCTCGCCTGGGCGAGCACCTGCTCCACCGAGCGCAGGACGCCGTCCACGTTCTTGTCGAGCGCGGTGCGGATGGACAGCTCGCGGATCGTCCGGAAGCGCCGGTCGCTCAGCACCTGGCGCGTCGTCTCGCTCGCGATGGTGACGATGCCCACGAAATGGCCCGTCTCGTCACGAGTCGGGACGTAGGACCAGGTGAAGAAACACTCCTCCACGAAGCCCCGGCGCTCCATGAAGATGCACATGTCCTGCTCATACGACGCGACCAGCGAGGTCCGGACACCCTCGAGCATGGGCTCCAGGAGATCGCTCCACATCTCGATGAGCGCCTGCCGTGCGGGCACGCCGACGGAGGCGGGGTGCTTGCCCCCGAGGATGGGACGGAAGGTGTCGTTGTACAGCAAGACGTACTCGGGCCCCCAGTAGAGCGCGATGGGATAGGGCGAGCCGAGCATGATGCTCACCGCGGTGCGCAGGGACGCGGGCCAGTCCTCGACGGGACCCAGCGGCGTGCGGCTCCAGTCGAGCGAGCGCAGGAGCGCGCCCATCTCACCTCCACCCGCGAACACCGTCTCCGTGAGGCTCACGCGGGTGCTCCCGCGAGGGCCTCGGCCGCGGGGGGCATGCGCGGCAGGCGTACCCGGAACGTCGTCCCCTCTCCTTCCCGCGAGTCCACCTCGATGCGGCCACCATGCGCCCGCACGATGTGGTCCACGATGTAGAGCCCCAACCCCACGCTGCGCGTCGCGCTGTACCCCGTCGCTCCACGCTGCATGGGCTGGAAGAGCCGCGGGAGCAGCTGCGGCGCGATGGGGGCTCCCTCGTTGTGCACCTCGAGCACTCCCTCGTCCTCTTCTCCGTGGACCTTCACCCGGACGGGGCTACCCCGAGGGCTGTAGTGCAGCGCATTGCCGATGAGGTTGGTGAGCACCTGCGCCATCCGGTCTCCATCCCAGACGGCCCGGCCCTCGCCGCGCTGCTCGAGCTGGATGATGCGCTCGGGGTTGGAGACCTGGAGCTCTTCCACCACCTGCCGGCCGAGGACATGGAAGTCGAGCGGCGCGCACTGGATGGGCAGGCCCCCGCCCAGGCGGGCCTTCGTGAAGTCGAGCAGATCCCGGATCATCCGGTTGGCGCGCTCCGCCGACGCGTAGATGCGCCCGAGCGACCTGCGCTGCCGCTCCCCCAGCCCCGGCTCCCGCAGCAACGTCGTGGCCGACAAGGTGATGGCGGAGAGCGGGTTGCGCAAGTCATGGCTGACGATGCCGATGAGGTGCTGCTCGAACTCGGCGCGATCCAGGGCCAGCCGCTCACGCTCCGCGCGCTCGCGTGCCAGCCGCAGACAGCCTTCCACGCGCGCCAACAGCTCGCGGGCACTGAAGGGCTTCACCAGGTAGTCATCCGCGCCGGAGCGCAGGCCATCCACCGTGGCCTCCTCACCGGCGCGCGCGGACAGGAGGATGATGGGGATGGCCGCGGTCCGGGGGTTGGCCCGCAGCTCGCGCAACAGGCCCAGGCCGTCCAGCCCCGGCATCATCACGTCCGAGAGGACGAGGTCGGGCAGCCGCGCCTGGACCGCCGAGAGCGCCGCCAGTCCGTCCGGCACCGGCTCGACCGAGAAGCGCGTCTCCAGGAGCCGGCGCACGTAGTCGCGCATGTCCGCGTTGTCGTCGACGAGCAGGATGTGGCCCCCCGGAACGAGGTCTCGCGACAGCGGGGGGGGCGAGGCGAGCCAGCTGGAGGCCTCGTCGAGGAAGGGGGCCGCCCCGAGCCCGGTCGACGCCTGCGTGCGCGGAGCCTCGAGCCGTTCGCGCGGCAGGTGGGCGGAGCCGGTGGGAAGACACACGGTGAAGGTGCTGCCCTGGCCCGGCGTGCTGTCCACCCGGAGGGTGCCGCCGTGCAGCTTGACGATCTCCTGCACCAGCGAGAGGCCGATGCCGCTGCCCTCGTGGCTGCGGCCCCGCGCGCCCCGCACCTGGTGGAAGCGCTCGAAGATGCGCGGCTGCTCCTCGGGAGGAATCCCCGTGCCGGTGTCGCGCACGGACAGCTCCACGTGGTCTCCCCGCCACCGCAGGCACACCGTGATGCTGCCCTCGAAGGTGAACTTGAACGCGTTGGAGACGAGGTTGAGGACAACCTTCTCCCACATCTCCCGATCCACCCAGATGGGCTCTGGCAGGGGCTCGCACTCCACCACCAGGCGCAGCCCCGCCTTCGTCATGGCCGAGTCGAAGGCACTGACGAGCCCCGTGGTGAGGACGGAGAGATCCGTGGGCTGGAAGCTGGACTGGATGCGGCCGGCCTCCAGGCGGCTGAAGTCCAGCAGCGTGTTGACGAGCTTGAACAGGCGCACGCCGTTGCGGTGGACGAGCGCGAGCGACTCGCGGGCCTCGTCCGGCAGCCCGCCCGAGTCCAGCAATTCCTCCAGGGGCCCGAGCATCAGCGTCAGGGGCGTGCGGAGCTCGTGGCTGACGTTGCTGAAGAAGGCCGTCTTCGCCCGATCCAGCTCGGCGAGGGCCTCCACGCGCTGCTTCTGCTCCTCGTAGGCGCGCGCGTGGGAGAAGGCCGTGGAGAGGTGGCCCGCCACCAGCTGCAGGAAAGCCTGGTACTTGTCGTCGAACTCGAGCCGGGCGCTCAGCCCCACCACGAGGAAGCCCGCCGGGGGCCCGCCCATCTCGCCCTCCACCGGCAGCACCAGGGCGCGGGTGGGCGCCGTGGGGACCTCGTTGGAGAGCGCCGAGCGCAGCCGCGGGGACAGCGAGGGCACCAGGACGGGCCGGTGCGTCGAGAGCACCTCGTGCAACGGCCAGTCGCCGTGGGACGTGGAGAGCTCCAACACGGGAGGCAGCCGGGAGAGGCCCTCCTGCCGCAGCCCCCGGGCGGACACGAGCGAGGCGCGCTGGCCCTCCGCGTCGCACAGGTAGAGGATGGCGAAGGGCACGTCATGGGGGTTGTCGTCGAGCGCCCGCATCGCCAGCCGGGCGGCCTCGTCGACGCTCCGGGCCTGGAATGAGTCCGCCGCCACCTGCTGCAGGGTGTACAGCCGCCGCTCGCCCAGGATCTGGCTGGTCGTCTCCTGGACGGTGACGAGCACGCCGCCGCGTCCTCCGGCGTCATCGGGAATGGGGCTGTACGAGAAGGTGAAGTACGACTCCTCGAAGAAGCCCTTCCTGCTCACGAACAGCAGCAGGTGCTCGGACCAGGTGGCGGGGCCGCCCCGGAGGACGCCCTCGGCCATGGGGCCGACGGTGGACCAGATCTCCTTCCAGACGTCCGGCCCCGACCCGCCCAGGGACGCGGGGTGCTTGTCTCCCAGAATGGTCCGGTAACCATCGTTGTAGAGCTGGACCATGTGCTCGCCCCACCACATCAGCATGGGGAAGCGGCTGCCCAGCACCACGCCCACGATGGTGCGCAGGGCGGGGGACCACGTCTCCACGGGTCCGAGCACGGTGCGCGACCAGTCGATGGAGCGCATGAGTGCCCCCATCTCGCCGCCGCCCGCGAACACTTCCCCGGCGGTGGCAGGCGCCTTGGATTCTGGAGGTCTCTGACTCATCCGCCGACGTCCATAACACCCAGGGTGCGCATCCTCCGCCGGTTGATTCAGGGGCTCACTCCCGGAGCGTATTCGAGTGAAAACATGCGGCTCGGACCCTGGGCCAGGCAACCAGGCCGCCATCCCCTCGACGGATCGCACGGACCCTTCATCCCGGTACCGGTGAGCCGGCGCCTCCGCCTCGGAGTCACTCAGGGCTTGCGCGTGACGCGCAGGAGCTTCACCGGAGGGGTGAGCTGCTGCCCGTTCGCGGGGGACTGCTGGATGGCACGCACCACGTCCAGGCCCTTCACCACCCTGCCGAAGGCGCCAAAGCCCTGCCCGTCCGGGTTGCGCTTGCCGCCGTAGTCCAGCTCGGGCTGATCCCCGAGGCAGATGAAGAAGTCCGACACCGCGGTGTCCGGCGTGTCGCGCGCCATCGAGACGGTGCCGTCCTGGTGCTTCAGTCCCGTCACGTTCGTGCGCTCGAGCGGAATGGGCGGGCGCTGCTCGGACTCGCGCGCGGGGTTGATGCCGCCCTGGATGACCTCGATCTTCACCTTGTTGTTCGGCTGGTTGTCGGGCTTCACCGTGCGGTGGAACACCCCGCCGTCGAAGAAGCCGCCGTCCACGTAGAAGAGGAAGTTCCGCACCGTCTTGGGCGCGTGGGCCTCGTCGAGCTCCAGCTCGATCTCGCCCTTCTCCGTCTGGAGCACCACGCGCACCGGCCTGGTGGGCTCCGGTTTCGCGGCCTCCGGTTTCGCCGCCTTCTTGGGCGTCGCGGCGAAGGCGGTAGGCGCGAGGGTGAGCAGGACGGCGAGGCAGGCGGATGACAGCAGGTTCATGGGAATCTCCAGTTCACGGAGATTCTTCGCAACAATCCGTTCATCAGGGAAGCGCGAGCGTGAGCACCGAGGGCACGCGCTCCGGAGCCGCGAGCCGCAGCAGGCCATAGCCGATCCCCTGACGCCAGTAGAAGCGCTGGAGCGCCTCGCGCGAGTCGCAACCCGTGGCATCCACGAACTCGACCCAGCCATGGGAGTCACGGTCCACCACGCGCAGCGAGGGGCAGCGGCCACCGGGGACGGAGTCCGCTGAAGGCATCCGTGACGCGAAGCCGGGACAGACTCCTGCCTGCCCTCCGGCCAATCGCGTCCGGTACGGTGAGGCGCGAGCGCCTCGGGTCATCGAGGAGAGGCCCTCCGGCCGCCAGCGTGGGGCCGTCGGAGGGATGCCTCCCCTCTACACACGTCCCGGCCTCCATCGCCGCTTCATGCTCGGCCCTCCCATCGAACGCATCCGCATGACCCCCGGCATCATACCTGGAACTCCCGGAACGCCGCGCCCAACCCGGGGGGCCATGGAAGGAATTGTCGCCACGCGCCGCAATCCCAGACACACAAACGGCCGCCGCGAGCCCAGTGCGTCACACGAGAGGGAAACAGGGGTATCCTCGCACCATCCGATACAGCTGTCGTTTCAACGGCTCGAGGGGAGGAGCGATGATGCGGGCAAGCCTGACTCACGAGGAGGAGCTGGAAACGGCTGTCACCGGGGCCCTCGCGCGGGCGCGGCGCTTCCTGGAGGAGGCGCGGACGGCGGACGGACGCTGGTTGGATTTCCGCTTCCGGTTCGTGGTGGGAGACCGGGACGTCATCAGCTCCCAATGGGTGACGGCCTATGTCGGCCATGCACTGGCCCGGGTGGGGAGCGACCCGGCCCTGCTGGAACATGCAAGGGATTGGCTGGTGGGTCATGCCCACCCCGTGGGTGGCTGGGGCTTCAGCCTGGCGACGCCCGCGGACGCGGACTCGACGGCCAATGTGGTGCATTTCCTGTCACACTGGCGCGGCGAGCCCTCCGGAGAGGCGGCGCTCGCCGAGGCGTGCATGCAGCTGCTGCGCTACTGGGACGAGGCCGAGGGGGGCTTCCGCACCTATCGCCCCGCCGAGCGGCCCTCGCTCCAGGGCTGGGCCAGCTACCCGGGCAGCAGCTGGTGCGACGTCCACCTCTGCGTCACCGCCATGGCGGGACAGGCGCTGCATGCCTCGGGAGACCCGCGCCACCGCCCGGTACTCGAGGCCTGTGCCCGCATGCTGCGCGGCGCCCAGGCCCCCGAGGGCTTCTGGGAGGCCTATTGGTGGCACGGCCGCACCTACGCCACCTTCCACGCGGCGCGGCTGCTTTCCCTCGTGGACGGGGCCTCCGAGCACGTCTCTCGCGCCGCCCGCTGGGTGCTGGGCACGCAGGGGCGCGACGGTGGCTGGGGCAATGGCACCGGGGGCGAGGCCGCGCCCTTCCACACGGCGCTCGCCCTCTCGACGCTGCGGCTCGACGGAGGGCCCTCCCGTCACGGCGCCGCCCTCCACGCCGGCTTGCGCTGGCTGCTGCGCGCCCAGCAACCGGATGGCGGCTGGGCCCACGCCCCCATCATGCGGATGCCCCGCCCCGAGGTCCACGTCCCCTGGGAGGATCCCGACGGCTGCCTCCTGCTGCCCGTGCTCACGGACCGCAACCGGCTCTTCACCACCGCCACCGTGCTCTCGGCGCTCGCGGACCGCCGGGACGCCCTGCGCTCCGGCTGAACGCCGCGTGCCGCCGCGGGCTTCGTCTGGCGCGGCAAACGCAGACATCGAGCCTCACCGGTCTTTCCCGTTCGCCTGCCCATGAACCTTTCACATACAGCCGGAGTCCCGAATCCCTGTCGCGAAAACCGCTCCGTTTGCTTTGACTTTCGAAATGCCATTCCGTATCTTTTGAATCGCTTCCGGCGACAGGAATTGCCCCGCCGCCGAGAGCCTCCGGGCTGGTCCCCACCGGACCGGGGTTTCACTCACCACGAGAGGGTAACGCCATGATCAACGAGACCCACACGAACGAGCAGCCGGCCAACCTCACGGAGCTGAGCGACGAGGCGCTCGACAACCTCATCTCCGGCAGTGCCCAGGAGCTGAGCAGCACGCAGGCCTGGGAGTAGCGCTCCCCAGGAACGCCCCACCTGCTGAACCCGCGGACGGGTGCCTCCGGAGCGCCCGTCCGTCGTCAGCCCGCTCGAACACTCCCGGATTCCACACCCTGGCTGACAATCTTTGACATGAGGGGGAGATCATGGCCGATGCACTGAATGCGTACTTGAAACTCTCCGCGCCATACCTCTCCCCCTGTCTCATCTCACCCACGGCGCTGGCGGACCTCGTCTGGATTGCCCGCCTCCTGCCGCCCGTCTCCGCCTCTGGCTTCGAGTGCCGGCTGGGACGGGAGGAAGCCCAGGCGGATCTCGGCGTGCGCTTGCTCGCCGCGGATGGCAGCCGCGCCGCGCTCGCGGGCCGGGGAGACCCCTCGCTCGCGCTATCCCCTTCCCTGTTCGTCCATCCCGTCTGGGAGCGCCTGCGCCGCTTCGGCGTGCACTGGGACGAGCCGGGCACGCTGTTGCAGGAGGAGATCCGCGACGTCTTCCTGGAGTTCGACGTCGACGGCCCTCCCTCGCCCGTGCCCATCCCCTCCTTCTTCATCGAGTACGAGCGCCAGGCCTGGCGCCGGCTGGAGGCCCTGGAGCAATCCCTGGCGCTGCTGTGGGGCGCGCCGCTCGCGCCCGCCGTCCGCGCGCGCGTCGTCGACTGTCTGGCGGCCCTGCCCCCGGAAGGCTCCGTCTCCGCCGTGGGCGCCATGTTCTCCCGCCGCTTCGACGGGGTGCGGCTGTGCCTCCAGGGTCTGACGCCCGGCACGATGCCCGGCTACCTCGCCCGCATCGGCTGGCCCGGGCAGCCGGAGGAGCTCGAGGCGATGCTCGCCCCGGTGGCCGGCCGGGTGGAGCGCATGGCGTTGAGCCTCGACGTGGGCGCGGCCGTGCTCCCCAAGGTGGGCGTGGAGTGCCACCTCGCCGAGAGCCTCTACGAGCCCGACACCGAGCGGTGGACGGCGCTCCTGGACGTGCTCGTCGAGCGGGGCCTGTGCCTGCCGGCCAAGCGCGAGGCGCTCGTGGGCTGGCTGGGCCATACCCACCTGCGCTCGCGTCCGGAGACACTCCCCTCGAACCTGCGAGCGCTCTCCGCCTCACTCGGTCCCAGCGCCCTGCCCGTGTTCCTGCGGCGCCTCAATCACCTCAAGCTCGTCCTCCAGCCCGGCCAGCCTCCCGAGGCCAAGGCCTACCTCGCGCTCCTCCAACGGTGGCTGGGCCATGACGGGCAGCGGAAGCGCTATGTGTTTGGGGACGTGGAGGAGGTCCGCCACGCCGTCCTCGGGGGCTGAGCCCGCTGCGAGCCCGTCGCCTCGCCCTCTCCCCTCCCGGCATACCGGCCCCTCGGCGGAGGCCCCCATGGCCCAGGGTGTTCCAGAAGAGTTACACTCTTCCACCCTGGCCCAACACGGGAGACAGCAGCGGATGATGGGTGGACAGACCTCGCCGAGGAGCGACTCGGGTCTCGGCACGGAGCAGGAGCTGCAGAGGCGGTTGTCGCTGGCGACCCCCGCGGACACCGTGCGAGGGCTGTCCATGCACGCCATCATGGACGCGGTGCGCCTGGACCTGGGGGACGAGGCCCTGGCGCGATGCCTCACGAAGAGCCAGGAGAAGACCTACAAGAGCTTCTTCAACTACCCCGTCAGCGAGTACCTCGTCCTTCTGTACAACGCGGCGTGGATGCTGAGCGAGAAGCACGGCGGCTTCGACGACTCCATCCGGCGCATCGCGAGCGGCTTCTCCCCCGGCTTCCTGAGCTCGGTGGTGGGCAAGGCCTTCATGCTGCTGTCCAAGGAGGGGCCGAGGCAGCTCATCGGCAACATGCCGGTGGCCTTCCGGGCGGCGGCGAGCTTCGGGGAAGTCATCGTCCAGTGGTCGGGCCCGAGGAGCGGCGTGCTCGTCACCAAGCGGGACTTCCTGCTGTACGTGACGCACGAGGGCGGGCTGCTGAGCCTGTTCCGCGCGCTGGGGTTGCGCAACGCCCGGGCCCAGGGCCGGCAGACGGGGCCGCTGGACAACGAGGTGGAGTTCTCCTGGGAGTGAGCTGACGCCGGGCGGGTCCGGCCGGGCGTACTACCCGGCGAGCAGGGCCGGCCGGCAGCTCGCGTCGCCGCTGGCCGCGGGCAGGGTGAGGGTGAGCAACGTGCCGCGTCCCTCGCGGCTCTCGGCGCGCAGCGTGCCGCCCAGGCTCGTCACGATGGCGTGGCTCACCGACAGCCCCAGCCCCGTGCTCCCGGCGCGCGCGGCGGCGAAGGGCTCGAAGATGCGCGAGAGGGCCTCGGGCGGCAGGCCCTTGCCCGAGTCCTGCACCTCGATCACCACCTCGCCCTCCTCCCCGGTGTAGGCGGCCACGCGCAGCACGTTGCGCGCGGCGTCCGCCGGCTCCATCGCCTGCACCGCGTTGAGCACCAGGTTGAGGAAGAGCTGGCTGAGCCGGGCCTCGTCCGCCCTCACCACCGGCACCTCGTGGAAGTCCCGCTCCAGCCGCGCCCGGTGCTGCAGCTCGCCGCGCACGAGCTTCAGCGCGTTCTCCAGCACCGGCTGCACCTCCACCCACCCCGTCTGCTCCTGCGGCTTGCGCGAGAGCGTGCGCAGATCCTGGACGATGTGTTTGATGCGCACCGCGCCCTGAGCCGTCTCGGACAGGGCCTCGATGACGTCGTCCAGCTCCCGCGTCACGGCCTCGCCCTTGTCGCGCAGCGACTTCCCCAGGCGCTCCAGCTCCTCGCGGGCGAAGGAGAGGTTGGCGAGCATGAAGGCCAGGGGGTTGTTCATCTCGTGCCCCACCGCGGCCGCCAGCGAGCCCAGCGCGGACAGGCGATCGGCCTGGATGAGCTGCGCCTCCATCTGCTTGCGCAGCGTCACGTCCTTGGCGAACACGCGCAGGCCCGGCGGATCCCACAACTGCGCCACCGTCAGCTCCCAATACCGGCCGTCCAGCTGCACCGTGGGGGCGGGCTCGCCCGAGGGAGCACCCCGCCAGACCCACTGCAGCGCCGCCTGCACCAGGGGGTGCTGCGCGCCCTGCACCAGCAGCTCCGGGAAGGCCTTGTGCGTAGCCGGGTTGCCGAAGCGCAGCTCCCCGTCCATGCCCAGCTCCAGCAGGGGCTCGGGGTGCAGCAGCGGGAAGGAGGCCAGGCGGTAGAGCGGCTCCTCCAGCGCGCGCAGCCCCGACACGTCGCGCACCAGCAGGCCCAGGCGCGGCACCTTCTCGCCGGCCACCGGGGCGCACGGGGTGACCTCCGCGGCGTACCAGCGCGTCTCGCCCTCCACCTCGAGACGGTACTCCAGCCGGCCGCCCGCGCCGCCGTGGCGTACCGCGCGCACCAGCGCCCGCAGCGGCTCTCCCGCCTCCTGCCCCAGCACCTCCACCAGCGAGCGCCCCTCGGCGCCCGTCACGTCCCGCCCGAAGGCCCGGCCCGTGGGCGACCACAGCCGCTGGCACCGCTCCTCGCCGTCCAGCTCCGCCACCACGTACTCGGCGCCACGCTCCTGCCGCGGCTCCACCTTCCGCTCCGGCGAGCGCGACGGCAGCACGAAGCCCTCCACCCGGAAGGGTCCCATCAACATCTCCAGGCCGGAGCCATCGGTGTTCATCCGCGTGAGCACGTTCACCAGCGCGGCGGCGTCCTGCTCGGACAGGCGCCGGGTGAGGATGATGCCGTCGGCCAGGGTGGGCTCGGTGAAGAGGAATGTGGTGAGCTTCGGCTCATCCGCGCCCACGTAGGACGCCAGGGTGGCGCGCATGGCGTGCTCGTCCGGGTGGTTGGTGAAGGTGGAGGCCACGTCCGCCTCGCCCGCGAGCACCGCCTGGAGCGCCTTGCGGTAGGTGCCGAGGAAGCGCTGCTCGGAGAAGACCTCGTCCGTGCGCACGCCCCGCTGCTCCAGGCAGCGCACCGGCAGCAGGTGGCCACCGGTGGAGCGCGGGGCCACCCAGGCGGCGCGCTTGCCCTTCAGCGTCTCGAGGGTGAGCGGCTCCTCCGCCCGGCACACGAGGGCGGCGTGGTAGTAGCAGCTGCCCGAGCGCACCGCGCGCAGCACCGCCCGCGCCCGCGGCTCGAAGGCGTCGCACTGCTCGGCCGTGCCCCACGCCATGTCCACCCGGCCCGCCGTCAGCTCCGTCTCCAGCGCCTCGTACGTGGGCGCCAGCTCCATCACCACCGGCCGTCCCAACCGCTCCGACAGTGCCCGCCCGAAGAGCTCGACCCGGACGTGCTCCCTCACCTCGCCCAGCGAGGGGTAGAGCAGGAAGCGGATGGGGGTGGTCGACGTGGTCACGTGCGTTTCCTCCTTCGATGCCCCCCAGAGCCCGGACCGGCCCCGAGTCAGTTTCGTTTCACATCATGCACAATTCTGTACTCCATTGCATACTTTTCCTGTTTGACTGGAAAAAATGGCCTGTCGGGCCCGGCTTCTCTCACCCGGAGTCACTGAATTCCGGGTTTGGCTCGTACAGGGCGCGGAACGCCGCGGCGGATCACAGCCCATGGAGCGGAAGCCGTAGGTGGGGAGCCCCTCCGGGCGCGTTTCGTCCCGACGGGTCCGAGGGCCGTACCCGTTGCGCCAAATCGAGCCGGGGAGACCGCCCTCCCCTGGAGCCCGCTCAGAACGCCTTGAAGGTGGTGATGGTGTAGGTGTCCTTGACGCCGGAGAGCGTCTGGATGCGCTCGGTGACGAAGCGGCCGATGTCCTGGTCCTTGTCGAGGTGGAACTTGGCCAGCAGATCGTACCCGCCCGAGGTGGAGTAGACCTCGGCGGCCTCGTCGACCTGGTCGATGAGCATCGCCGCGGTCTTGTAGGTCTGCCCGAGCTCACACTTGATCATGACGAAGATGGTGTGCACGGGCGCGCACCCTATCACGCCACATCGGGGAGGGAGCCGGGAGCGGCCGGGGCCGCCGACTCACGGCGCACGAGCCGCCGCATGGAGCTCTTGCCCACGATGACATCCACCATCTTCCGGACGCGGGTCCACACGCTCTCCTGCACGTAGGGGACGCCGTGCTTCTCGCACAGCGCGCGCACCTGGGGCTGGATGCGCTGGTACTGGAGCATGGAGAGGTCGGGGAAGATGTGGTGCTCGATCTGGTAGTTGAGCCACAGGTGGAGGTAGTCGTTGAGGTCTCCACCGGTGCGGTAGTTGGCGCTGCCGATCACCTGCTGGAGGTAGCGCTCGCCCTTGTTCTCCGGCTTCGAGTCGAAGCGGTAGAGGTCCTCGCCGGTGTGGTTGGGGCCCACGACGAGGAAGGTGTGCACGTTGGTGATGATTTCGGCCAGGAGCGAGTTGCACAGGACGCTGAACGAGGCCCACGCGCCCAGGGGCAGGAAGAGCGCGGGGAGCAGGACGAAGTTCCAGGCGAAGTAGGGGGCGAAGCCGGACAGGAGCACCTCGCGCCACTCCTCGCGGGTGAGGGGCCCGTCGGGGCGGCGCTTGCGGCGGAGCGAGGCGAGCGTCTCCGGGGAGTAGTAGCTGGCGCGCCAGGTGATGGCGAGCAGCGCGAGTTGGAAGTAGCGCAAGGCGAGCGGGCGATGGGGAGCGCGCAGGGAGCCCTCGGCGTTGCGCTCGAGGAGATCCGGGTCGGCGTCCTCGCCGGTGTGCGAGTGGTGGAGGACGTTGTGCTCGAAGACCCAGGCATCGGGGAGGATCCAATCGAGCCAGTCGACGAAGCGGCGGTTGCCCTTGGCGAAGCCCTTGCTGGTGCGCTCGACGGGGGCGCCGGGGACGCGGTCGTAGCCGCGGTGTCCCACGTGGTGCATGAGCAGCCAGCGCGTGGAGCGGCCGAGCCCCATTCCCACCGCGCTCAGCGGATTGGGGGCGATCCAGGACGCGGCCAGGCCGAGCACCGTGGCGACGCGGCCCCAGGTCTCGATGCGCCGCAGGTGCCGGAGGTCGTCTTCGCCGACGGAGGCATCGATCTCGGCGCGCAGGGCGCGGATGTCCGCGTGGAAGGCGTCCACGTCCACGGACGCGGGATCGAAGTCAGGGGTGGCGCGGGACATGCGGGGGACCTCGGAAGCTCGGGGCGGGCGGAGCGGGATGGGGGGACGAGAAGAGCGGGCCCGCCAGTGCGCGCTCGGAGGGCGCACGGTAACCGGAGGACGGTGGCCCGGGAAAGGGGTTAACCTCGAGCGCATGTGGAGTGCCTTCACTGAACGCAACATCCTGAGTAAGGGCGTCAACGCGGTTACGAGCCATGTCGCCAGGATGGGGCTCCTCGTGCTCCTCGCGGCGTGTAGCGGTAACCAGACACACCCGTTGTCGCGGGGGTTGCATTCGTTGTCATCTCAGCAGGCGCGGGTTTGATTGTCTTCGCCCCCTGGTGCTACTGACATGAGTTTCGACATCAACGCGGTTTGCGGTGTCCTCCAGAGGTTCCAGGCAGAGATCGGCTCCCCACCCGGTACAGAGCGATCTCGCTGAGCCATCGGAAGATCACGACGAGTAACGCCTGACAGCGGATCCAACCAGGAGCACTCCAGAACGGGTAAGCCGCAACCAGCCCATCACGCCCTGTCCCCGGCTGGCGTCCCATGGTTGACTCTCTTAGTCTTTGAGGCATGGAAAACCTGAATTATGCTCTTCGCCTCGGGACTGTGTTGTGGGGTGTGCTCGCGTTGGATTGCTCGGCTGGGACCGCTGCTCTGGGCCCGGGGGACTGCCGACCGGGCGACTCCTCTATGACGTGCTGTATCAAGAAATACCTCTACGACCCGGTGGGGGCCTGTGGCGCCTCGCCCTCGGAGGTTGAGCAGGTATTAAAAACCGTGCGTGCGGACGAGGACGAGGACGCGGACGACTTCGCCAACAACGCAGCCCTTCCCGGGTGGAAGCAGAAGTGCATTCGGTCTTATGTGAAGTGTAAAAACGGTGGTTGGACGGGCAACTGTCACGATTGCATGCGCTACTGTGAGGGGCAGCATCAATGGCCGTCCGGCGAGTGCCACGAACGTTAAGCGTCAAGAGGATCTGAGTACATGCGGGAAGGGAAGGACTTGGATGAGGTGTGGGCGCTCGCTCGTAGGGTGCTCGAAGACAGCAGCCCCCTAGAACTCACCGCCGAGACGCGCGGCCTCATTTCGCGGACGGCTCAGCAGGTGGCCATCAGTCAGCAAGATGCGGAAGAGGCCCTCCGCAGCCTGCCCACTGCAATCCCCCTACTCCGGCAAATCCACCAGCGAATCCGTGATGGGTCGAACCGACTCGACGAGTCCCGAGACCGGGCGGACGAACTCCAGCAGCAAGGAGACTACAGTGCGGCACAGCAAGTCATGCGGGACCTGCTGGCCGTGGAGGTCGTTCCGTTCTACCGGGAGCTGGCTGAAGTTATCCTCAACAAGGTGACGAGGCTTGCCGAGGTGTATGCAACTGGGCGAATCCATCCGGACTTGCCCGACCGGCCGCAGCTCGCCGCCCTTTCACAGCGCGTTCAGCAGGGGCACGCCCTGGAACTCACCGATGACTTGCGCGCCCTTCTACACCGGACCGCCCCCACGGCAGCCGTCAGCGAGACCGAGACGGAAGAGGCCCTAAAAAGCCCGGGAGGCGCCGAGGCCATCATGCGGATGATCCTCTCTCGCTTTCAAAAGGCTGAGCGCCGCTTCCTACGATCCATGTACCGGATGACGAGCCTCCGGGATGCGGGCGACGTTGAGGGTGCGCGCCAGCAGATGCGCGACGTCTTGGCCGTGGAGGTCGTGCCGCTGTACCGCGAGATGGCCGAGGAGCAGCTCAGGGGCCTCGACAGCCCCCCCTCGGAGTCGTAACCCCAGGGCTTCTTGTGAAATCGCCGATGGCTTCCAAGATGGCTTCTTCTGCCCGCGAGCCGTTCCGCCCCCATCCCCTGGGAGAGGGATTGTTGATGGCTGTTATTGGCTTGGAGCCGGAGGGACTCAGCCCACGGGGCGCTGCATGGCCTGGAGCAGCTCGAGCGCCTCGGTGACGGCCTGCCAGACCTGCATCGCCTTGAGGCTCTCGTCGCCGCCCTGCAGCGTCCGCTTGGCCAGGCGCTCCAGCGGCGCCAGCGCGCTCTCCACCAGCGCCAGTTGCCGGCCCACGTCCGCGGGCAGCGGAGCCGAGGCCGCCCGCTGCAGCGCCTGCGCTGGAGCACGCTCCGCCATCGACTTCACCGCCTGGGACATCTGCTCCATGTAGCGTCCCAGGTCCGCCGGAGGCGCCGAGACGGGCGCGGCCACAGGCTGGCGCTCCGCCATCGTCCGCACCGCCTGCGTCAGTTGCTCCATCACCGGGCCCAGGTCCGCCGTCTGCGCGGGCGCCACCGAGCGCTCGGCCAGCACCTTCAGCACCTTCGCCAGGTGTTGCAGGTAGGGCGTCAGGTCCGTCCCCGGGGCCACCTGCACCACCGGCGCGGGCGTCTCCCTCCGAGCCAGCTCCAGCATCGCCTCGCGCAGCGCCTCCAGCCGCGGCGTCACCTCGGCCACCGGGCTCGGACCCGACGGCCGGCTCACTACCTCGGCTGCCCGCACCACCGCTCCCGCCACCGAGCCGAGCTGCTCCTCGATCGCACTGAGCTGACCCGTCACCCGCGCCACGGGGTCATCCTCCTTCCCGCCCATCCGCTTCACCCGCGCGAAGCCCTGCTTGATCTCCTCCCAGCGCTTCGCCCTCTCCGGCGTCAGGCGTCCGCGCAGCTCCCCCAGCTTGAGCAGGTTCTGCTCGGCCGCCGTGGTGAGCGTCTGCGATTCGCCCTGGTAGTGGTCGTCGATGAGCCGCTCCAGCTCATCTTCCGTCATCGCCGACACCACCTTCTCGGTGACCTTGCCCATGTTGCGGTAGCTGCCCTGCAGCTTGAACGCGGGCTCCGTCCGGAAGCGCTCGTCCTGCGCCGCCGAGGCGATGTACTCCAGGTTCACCTTCAGCAGCACCTGCTGCACCCGGAACAGCCGCTGGAAGACAGCGACAATCTCCTGCAGCTCCGCCGCCGCGTAGCCGTACGACAGCTCGCCGGTGGGCACCTCCTCGCCCTTCGCCATGCGGATGAGCTTGTAGATGTCACCCGGCTCGCGCGTGGCGAGCGGCGCCAGCACGCTGTTCGACGTGAGCGCGTTCTCGATGTAGCTGAGCGCGAACAGCTCCTCCTTGCCATCGAGGACGTCACCCAGGTTGTAGGTGTCGGCGCGGTTGGCGAGCATGTCCGGGATGCGGAAGCGGTCGCCCGTCTCGGTGTACGGGTTGCCGGCCATCACCACGCAGAACTTCTTGCCGCGCAGGTCATACGTGCGCGTCTTGCCGTTCCACACGCCCTCGACGCGGCGCTGGCCGTCGCACAGCGAGATGAACTTCTGGAGCAGCTCCGGATCCGTGTGCTGGATGTCGTCGAGATAGAGCATCACGTTGTTGCCCATCTCGAAGGACAGGTTGATGCGCTCCACCTCCTGGCGGGCCGTGGCGTTGGGGGCCTCGGCCGGATCCAGCGACTTCACCGAGTGGCCCAGCGCGGGGCCGTTCACCTTCACGAAGGTGAGCCCGAGCCGGCTGGCCACGTACTCCATCAACGTCGTCTTGCCGTAACCCGGAGGCGACATGAGCAGCAGCATGCCCATGCGGTCCGTGCGCTTGTTCTCGCCCGCCGCGCCCAGCTGCTTGGCCAGGTTGGCGCCAATGAGCGGCAGGTACACCTCGTCGATGAGCTTGTTGCGCACGAAGGACGAGAGCACCTTCGGCGTGAACTCCTCGAGCCGCAGCCGGCGGCGCTCGCGGTCCAGGATATCGCGCAGCATGGCGCGGTAGGCGTGGTAGGCCAGCACGCGCACCTGCCGGAAGTCGCTCAGGCGCGTGAGGAACTCGTCCAGGCGCAGCGGCAGCTTGCGGTCCTGGATGCGCGGGTGCTGGCCCAGCATCCCCGCCACCTCGGCCGACGTCAGCGCACCGGCCACCTCCCGGTCCAGCTTGCGCTCGGTGAGCAGCACCACCGCGGCCTCCACCGCCACATGGGCCGCCGCACCCGGGCCTCCCTCGCGCCGCGCCAGGTAGCCCTCCACCCACGCGCGCACCACGCGCAGGCGCTCGGGCAGGTTCTTCTCCAGGCCGCGCAGATCCTCCTCGAACGCCGAGCGCGTCCCCGCCCGGTCCAGCTGTGACAGCAGCGCGTCCTTGAGCGCCACCGCCTCGCCGCTCGTGGTGAAGCGGGGCCGGTCCACGCCCAGCTCCTCGACGAGGTAGCGCCCGGCGAGCCGCGCCTCCGCGGGGCCGCACTGCACACCCGTGGCCTTCAGGAAGACGCCGATGCGCTCCCCGGCCTCGTTGCCGAGGGCCACCAATTCCGCCGACTCACCAAAGGCGGCGCGGAGCCGGTGCAGGCTGCGCGCGCGGCGGTGGAAGAGCGACTTCTCGTCACCCTCGCCGCCGAAGGCCCAGAACAGGGCCGCCCAGGCGCGAGGCGTGGGCGCGAAGCGCAACAGCCCCGCTCCCGTGTGCATCGCGAGCAGCCGCTCCAGGATGGCCGCCGCGTCCGCGTCGTGGACGCCGCGCTCGTAACCCTCGTCGTACTTGTCCGCCGAGTACGCGCGCACCTTCTCCAACAGCCCGCCCTGCTCCAGCGCCGCCTGGTGCAGCACCGCGAGCGTCACGCTCCCCTTCCCCTCCTCCGCGTCCAGCAGCACCTGCGCGGCGAGGTACTCGGCGCGGTACACCTGGGGCGTCTCGGAGACGAGGTGCTGATCCCAGAGCTCGCGGTACTTCTCCAGCTCCGGGTCCTCCAGCTTCTGGGCGTAGTCCGTGCCGGTGAGCTGCAGGTAGAGCGCGCCGTCGCGCGGCACCAGCGTCAGGTCCAGCGGCTGGGTGTTGACGTTGAAGCGGTGCTTGCCGAACTTGATGACCGGGGCGCCCGAGCCCTCCTCGTAGAGGTCGTTGCGGTCGCGCAGCGCGCGCAGGGCGTCCTGGCGCGCCGTCTTCACCCGGCTGAGCACCTCGTCCGAGCGCACGCTGTCCTGGAGGTCCAGGAGTTGCTGGGCGAGCTGCCGCAGCTTCTGCACCATGGAGTCGGACGCGAAGTACGCGTTGAGCTCGTCCTCGTCCTTGAAGGACTTCGCGCGGCGGTTGACGCCGGTAATGATGCGCTCGGCGGCGCCGAAGAGGTTCTGCGCGCGGCGCTGGCGCTCGTCCACCAGCGCCTGCTTCTTCTGCCCGAAGGCCTCGAGCAGCTCCTCGCGCTTCTGCGTGAGCTGGCCGAGGAACTCGTCGAACTCGCCGAAGCGCCCCTCCATCTCCTCCAGCTGCACGGTGAGGCGCGAGAGGCCCTCGTCGCACTTCTCCGGCGAGTCCGCCACCGACAGCGCGCTCTCCACCGCCTGGCCGAGCAGCTTGAACTGGGCGCCGAACTCGGCCCGCTTCTCGCGGCCCACCAGCTCCTTGCGCTTGACGTTCAGGCCCGCGCGCACGCGGTTGAGCCGGGAGAACAGCTCGGAGATGCCCTCGAGAATCCGCGCGCGCGCCAGCGGGTCGCCCACCTGCAGGCCGCCCACCGTCTCGCTCAGCACCTCGAGGCCCTTGCCCACCTGCTCGATGTCCTCGCCCAACGGGGCCAGCTCGGTGGTGGTCTGGAGGGGCTCCAGCTTCTGCAGCAATGTGTCCAACCGCTCGGCCAGGGGCTGGAGCGCCTCGCCCCGCTGGAGGAACTGCACGGCGTCCGTGCTGACGCGGTCCGTCTCCCCGATGACCTGCTTCTCGAGTGCCTCGAGCTTCGGCACGTCGATGTAGCGGATCTCCTTGAGGGTGATGAGCTGGCCGCGCTGCTTGCGCAAATCCGAGAGGGCCATCATGAAGCCCTCGGCGCTCTGGAGCTCCTCGGGGCGCACCTTCAGGAGCACCTGCTCCTGGGCCGTCTGGGCCGCGGCGATGGCGTCCGTGGCGCGCTTGCGCAGGGCGAGCACCTTCTCGAACTCGTCGATGATGAGCTCGGAGGTGCGGCGCAGGGTTTCAATGCCCTGCTGGAGCGCCGTCTCCTCGTGCGCGAGCCAGTAGAAGGCATCGAGCATGCGCGTGGCGGCGGCGGCGAGGTCCTCGTAGGTGCGGCGCGAGGGCTTGTCCGTGCGGGCCATGCGCACGAGCGTCAGCGCATCGGAGATGCCGCGCACGAGCTCGGCGTTGCCTACCTTGCCGAGGTAGCCCGGCGCGGGCGGCATCTTCGCGGCGTGCTCGGCGGAGACGAAGGGCGTCTGCCACACCTGCATGGGGTGCACGCGGGTGGGCTCGTTGGAGGTGGAGCGGAACACCACCATGCGCCCGTCCCCGAAGAGGCTGAAGCCGTTGCCCAGCAGCGGGTTCTGCACCTCCTTGCGCACCAGGTTGTACGGGAAGAGGACGTAGGCGCCCTCGTCGTTGCGGAAGAAGACGTAGAGCACGTCCTCGCCGTTGGGCGAGCGGATGGCGCGCTTGAAGCGCAGGCCCTCGCCAATGCCCTCGAAGACCTTGAAGTCTCCCGTCTGGAGGTAATAGCCGCCGGGGAAAACGATGCCCTGGTCCTCGGGCAGCCGGATGCACGCGTTGCCGATGGCGTCGATGCGCACCACGTGCTGCGTGCGCGTGTTGAAGACGAGGTAGCGGTACTTCTGCTCGCGGAAGGGCAGCACCCGCAGGAGGATCAGCGCGCCCACCTGCGCGTAGGCGAACTCGGCGTCGTCGAGCGACTGATCCGGATCATCGACCGGCTCGCGGTAGATGCCGAGCCCGTCCGCCGTGTTGTTCTCCACCTTGACGGTGAGGTCTCCCTTCACCGTCTCGACGAAGACCTGGTCCAGGACGTTGACGTGCGGGTGCTGGCCGAGCACGTAGTTCTCGCGCGTGGCCACCTTCCACTCGAAGTCGTGGGAGGGCGGGAAGACGTGATCGCGCTCGCCCTGGTTGTCGATGTAGGTCGCGTTGCCCTCGACATCGAGCGCGAAGCGGAAGACCTTGATGTCGCGCTCGGACTGGCCCGTCTGGAAGATGGCCAGGAGCTTGGTCTCGTTGCGGCGCAGCTGAAGGAGCTTCGCGTCCTTGTAGTACTTGTAGAGCTCGCCGAAGTCCTTGATGAAGCGCGGATCCGCCAGGAACCCGCCGGCCTCGGAGACCGGCACGGAGGAGAGATCGAAGCCCTCGGCGGTCTTCTCGAACTTGTGCAGCGAGAAGACGTCCGCGACGACCGTCTCCTTCTTCAGGCCGATGAAGACGTTGTAGCCGAAGAGCAGGTACTTCCCGACGCCGACGATGTCGCGCGGGACGCAGTTGTGCTCGGTGCGCACGCGCTCGTTGCCAATGACGGTGAGCTCGGTGCCGCCGAAGAGCTTCTTGCGCCGGTCGTTGAGATCATTGGCCTTGTTGCCGAGCGCCTCGGCCTGGTTGAACAGGCGCGCGCGAATGACCTCGTAGCTACCGCCCTCCAGCGTGGCCTCGCCCGCCGCGGGAGTGGGGGTTTCAGTTGCCATCGTCAGTTCACCGGGAATGGGGGGAACGGGGGGAACCTGGGATGCACGTACCCTCACCCCGACCCTCTCCCGGAGGGAGAGGGAGGGTTACCCGTGCTGGGGTGAGGGTATCGGCGATCCGTTCTACGGACCCGTGGGCTCAGCCCTGGGTCTTCTCGGGAGCCGTGGCCCGGACGGGCTCGGCCTCCACGAGCGACTTGAGGTTGGAGGCCGCCGCGGCTGCGGGGCTCGGCGCCATGCGGTGCAGCAGGGCGGCCATGGCCAGGTTCTGCGCATCGTTGGTGAGACCCGGCTTGGAGAGGATCTCCTTGAGGTCCGCGGGCAGATCCTTCTCGCCGTTGAGGTAGCCGCCGAAGGCCTTGCGCAGCGTCTCGCTCTGCTCGAACGCGCCGTCCACGGACTGGCCCACGGTGATGGCCTTGATGAAGCGCTCGAAGAACTGGCCGTCGCCACCGACGATGTTGATCTTCGCGTGGCCCATGGTCTCGGCGAGCACCCTGGACTGGGCCTCGGCGATGTCCTTGCGCACCTGGATGGAGGCGAGCTCCACGTCGCGATCCTTCTGCAGGCGCAGGCGGAACTCCTCGTGCTCGCGGGTGGCGCCCTGGAGCAGCTTCATGGACTCGGCCTTCTCGGCCAGACCCCGGGCCTCGGCGAGCAGCTTCTCCTCGATGGCCTTGGCCTCGGCGAGCAGCTTCTCGCGGATGGCGACGGCCTCGGCCTCGCCGCGCTTCTGGATGGACTCGGCCTCGGCCATGCCGATGCTCGCACGGGCCAGGCCGCGCTCCTTCTCACCGGCGGCCTCGGCGAGCAGCTTCTCGCGGGTGGCGGAGGCCTCGGCGAGCCCGCGCTCCCGGAGGACGGCGGCCTGGGCCACGCCCTGCTTCTCGATGACGGCGGCCTCGGCCTCCTTCACGCGCACCGTGGCCATGCCCTGCTTCTCGACGGCGAGGGCATCCGCCTCCTTCACGCGCACCTCGGCGAGGCCGTGGGCGGCCTCCTCGGCCTGGATGCCCTCGGACAGGCGCATCTTCGCCTTGGCCGTCATGTCGGAGGCCTGCAGCTCGGCCTCGGCCAGGGTGAGCTTCTCCTTGGCGGTGAACTTGGCCACCTCGTTGCTGGCCTCGGCGGCCTTGATGTCCTTGACGAGCTTCTCCTGCGCCTGGGCCTCGGCGGTGATGAGCAGCGCGTCCTTGCGGCGCGTGGCCTCGGCCTTCACGCGCAAGTCCTTGATGCGCTCCTCCTCCTCCGCCACGCCCTTCTCCACGACGATGCGGGTGCGCACCACGTCGGCGATGGCCTTCTTCTCGGCCTCGAGCTGCTTCTCCTTGCCGATGCGCGACAGCTCCACCTCGCGCTCGCGGTTGATGGCCTCCAGGGCGCGGTCCTTCTCCACGCGCTCGGACTCCACGCCCACCACGCGCTCGCGGTTCTTCTGCGCCACTTCCACCTGGCGCTGCTTGTTCTGCTCGTTGATCTGAATCTCTTCCTCGGCCTTGATGCGCGCCAGCTGCTGCTTGGCGTACTCCTCGGCCTTCACGCGCTCGGCCTCGGCGGTCTCACGGGCCTGGATGGAGTCGATCTCGCGCTTCTGCTTGGCGGCCGCCTCGGCGCGCTGGCGCTCGAGGGCGAAGATGGCCTCATCCGACTCGACGTTGCGCTTGGTGATGTTCATGCGCTCGTTCTGCCGGAACTCGTTCGTCTGGACGTTCTGCAGCGACGTGAGCTCGGTGATCTTCCGGATGCCCTCGGCGTCGAGGATGTTGTCCTTGTCCAGCATCTCCACCGGGGTCTGCTCCAGGAAGTCGATGGCGCAGTCCTCGAGCATGTAGCCGTTGAGGTCCTTGCCAATCACCCGCAGGACCTCGTCCTTGATGGCCTCGCGCTCGGTGTAGAGGTCCTTGAAGTCGAACTTCTTGCCGGCCGTCTTGAGGGCCTCGGAGAACTTGGCCTCGAAGAGGTGCTCGAGGGTCTGCGGATCACTGGCGCGGGCGCAGCCGATGGACTGGGCCACCTTGAGCACGTCCTCGCGCGTCTTGTTCACCCGGACGAAGAAGGTGACCTTGATGTCCGCGCGGATGTTGTCCTGGCAGATGAGGCCCTCCTTGCCGCGCCGGTCGATGTCCACCGTCTTGAGGGAGATGTCCATCACCTCGGCCCGGTTGACGATGGGCCACACGATGGCGCCGGTGAAGGTGACGAGCGGCTCACCCTTGAAGGGGTTGATGATCAGCGCGCGTCCCTGGTCCACCTGCCGGTAGAACCTGGAGACGATGAACGCGGAACAGAAGAGGAAGAAGAGTCCTCCCACGATTCCGGAGGCGACGATTGGAAGTTCCATGTCGGTGCTTTTCCCGAGCGAGTAGACCGGGGGACCTTCTATCACGCGGCC
>NZ_JBJMQO010000039.1:0-66353 GCF_045802675.1 Archangium sp.
AAAATCTAACCCACCAACACCCACTTCCCATATCACAGCGCCTTGCCGATGCCCTCGCTCGCCAGCGCCTGGAAGGCGGCCTCCTTCGCGATCGCCATCAGCCCCGAGAAACGCGAGCGGAGCGGACGCGGCTCGGCTCCTGGGGAGTCCGCGGTGAAGTAGATGTCCGTGGTGCTGCTCACCGCGGGCTGGGCCGGCGCCAGCGCGGCCGCCACCTCCACCTCGATGCGCGCCTCCTCCACGGCCTCGGCCTCGCTGTCCGGGGCGTACTCGTCCTGGCTCTCGTCGAGCACCTCGACCACCACCGTCCTGTCCGCCCGGAACTCCACGTCCTCGAAGCCCGGCACCACCACCGGCCCCGTGGGCAGCGGCTCGCCGATCGCCTCCTCCAGCTCCCGCAGGGCCTCCACCGCCGTGAGCTCCTCCGCCGCCCGCTCCAGCAGCTCCGCGTCCAGCTCCGCTTCCCCGGCCTCGGAAGGCCCGGCGGCGGACGAGGGCTCGCGCGGCTCCATCGGCTCCTCGACGAAGGCCCGCGCCTCCGCGGAAGCCGGTGCCTCGGCGGGCGAGGGCGGCGGCGTGACAGTCCTGGCGGCCGTCTCGCGCACCTCCGTCCGGGACGCAGCCTCCCGGGTGTCCCCGGTGGCCGTCTTCCGGGCTCCGGCGGCAGCGGCCGTCTCGGGCGTGGCGGTCTTCCCCTTGGGCGTCTCCGCCTTCTTCCCCCGGGCCTCGGCCTTCGCCCGAGCCTCCTTCACTGGCTTGGGGGCCGGCTTCGACTCCGCCCGCTTCGACTCCACGGGCTTCGGCGCGGCGGCCTTCTCCTTCGCGGCGGGCGCCTTCTGCGCCGCCTTGGCCGCAGGGGCCTTCTTCGCGGCGGGCGGCGTGGCGGGGGCCTTCTTCGGCTCCGGCGTGGTGGCCGCCGTGCTGGCCGCCTTGGGCTCCGAGGGACGCTGCGCGGCGCCCCGCTGGAAGGGATCGTTCCCGAGCACTCCCTTGGCCATGATCAATTCCTCCGCATCGCCGCCACGGCGTCCCGGGCGTGGAACATGGGAATGAAGCCGAGCTCCTCTTCGGCCCGCTCGCCGTCGGCGACCCATCCGTAATGCATGTAGTCGAGCAGCGCGGTGGGGAATCCCGGCCCCCCCAACGAGGTCATCGTCTTCAGGGCCGCACGGTAGAGCGGTCCGGGAAGGGGGAGCGGCTGCGCGCCCGCCTGGCGGATGAGCCCCGAGAGCGGCAGCACCCCCCGCCCCACGATATTGAACTCGCCCTCGGCGTTGGCGCTCATCGCCTGGTACAGCGCCCGGGCGGCGTCCTCCTCGTGGAGCGCCTGCCAGAGCGGATCGAACCCCAGCAGCGTGGGCACCACGCGGTGGGCCAGCATACGGGTGGCCGGGTTGTCCATGCGCGGGCCGAACAGCGGCGCGAAGCGCAGGACGATGACGCGCGTCTCCGGGTGGCGCTCGCGGTAGGTGCGCACCTGCCGCTCCACCTCGACCTTGTCGGTGACGAAGCGGCTGCCCGGGCAGCCCATGAGCGGCGTCTCCTCGTCCAGCAGGGCGGGGTTCTGGCCGCGCGCCCCGTAGAGCGCCGTCAACGAGGGAACAATCAACCGTGGCACCCGGGCGCGCCCCGCCGCGCTCAGCACGTTCATCGTGCCGATGACCTCGAGCTCGTGGGCCAGGGAGCCATCGCGCACCGGCCCATGCAGGAAGGCCAGGTGGTAGAAGACGTCCACGGGCAGCTCGGCGAGCGCGTCGGACAGCTCGCCCTCGGCGTCGTGCCGCGTGAGGTCCACGCGATGGAAATCCACCTTGTCCCCGGCCGGCTTGGCCACGTCGAGGACCAGGATGCTCTCCACGTCGGGGTCTCGCTCCAGCAGTGGCAGCAGCAGCCGGCCCATGTCACCAGCCGCGCCCGTCACCGCCACGCGAAGCCCCCCCTTGCTCGCCTGAGTTGCTTCCATACGGAAGGGGGCGTGATAGCTCAGAAGCCCCACGTTGTCAGCCGCGACGCGTCAGGATTGCTGGCCAACTTCTCACGTCCTGCGCATGATGTGACCTCCCATGGCACGTATCGCCCGTCTCAGTGATGTCCTCGTCAACAAGATCGCCGCCGGCGAGGTGGTGGAACGTCCCGCCTCCGTCGTGAAGGAGCTGGTGGAGAATTCCATCGACGCCGGCTCGCGCACGGTGCGCGTGGCGCTGGAGAAGGGAGGGCTGGGGCGCATCACCATCTCGGACGATGGGCAGGGCATGGGGCCCGAGGACGCGCGGCTGTGCCTGGAGCGCCACGCCACCAGCAAGCTGCGCGAGCTGGAGGATCTGTTCACCATCAGCACCAAGGGCTTCCGGGGCGAGGCGCTTCCGGCGATTGCCTCCGTGTCGCGCTTCACCCTGCACACGGCCGAGCCCGGGGCGCAGGTGGGCACGCGGGTGGTGGTGGAGGGGGGCGGCGAGCCGCGGGTGGAGGAGGCGCCGCCGCGGGTGGGCACGGTCATCTCGGTGGAGGATTTGTTCTTCAACACTCCGGCGCGGCGCAAGTTCATGAAGCGCGAGTCCACGGAGCTGCAGCACGCGGAGGAGGCGGTCATCCGGCTGGCGCTGGCGCACCCGGACGTGGGCTTCTTCGTGGAGCACGGGGGCCAGCAGCTCTTCACCAGCCCGGCGAGCCCCGGGGACGCGCGCGAGCGCATCGCCGCGGCGCTGGGGCCGGGGGTGCACCCGCACCTGGTGCCGGTGGAGGAGCGGCGGCTGGGGGTGAGCGTCACCGGGCACATCGCCTCGCCCGAGTACACGCTGCCCAACGCGCGCGGCATCTACACCTTCGTCAACCGCCGCTACATCCGGGACCGGGGCCTCAACAGCGCGATTCAGCGTGCCTTCCAGGAGTTCCTCGCGGCGGGGCGCCAGCCGGTGGTGGTGCTCTTCATCGACGTGGACCCGCGGGCGGTGGACGTGAACGTGCACCCGCAGAAGCAGGAGGTGCGCTTCGCGGACGCCAAGGGCGTGGGGGACACGGTACACGCGGCCCTCTCCCGCGCGCTCCGGGCCGCGCCCTGGCTGGGCAACAAGGGGGAGGGTGGGGGACTCGAGCCGCCCCGTCAGGCCGCGCACTACGCCATGGCGGTGGAGCGCTTCCTCACCCGAGCCCAGGAGGCCACGTGGGGCGCGCCGCTGCCGCTGCCGGGCACCCAGGACGCGCCCGCGCCCATGCCCGGGGCCTCGGAGTCCCTCTTCGGCGCCATGCCGCCTGTGCCCGGCTCCTCCTTCGCGCCCACCACGCCGCTGCTGCCGGGGCGCTCGCCCGCCTTCGGCCAGGCACTGCCCCAGCTCAACGAGGCCCCGCCCCCGGGCTACTTCGGCGCGCTGCGGCCCATGGGCGTGCTCGGCGAGCGCTTCCACGTCTGCGAGGGGCCGGGCGGCACGTTGGTGGTGCTCGACGCCCACGCGGCCCTGGAGCGGGCGCGGTTGATGACCTTCCAGCGGATGCTCGGGCGCGAGGAGCCGCCGGTGCCCACGCTCTTCGGCGCCACGGTGGAGCTGCCCGTGTCGGTGGCCAAGGCGCTGGTGGAGGGGCGCGAGGCGCTCGCCCGCCTGGGGCTGGAGGTGGAGCCCTTCGGTGGGACGACGCTCGCCCTCAAGGCGGTGCCGCCCGCGCTGGTGGGGGCGGATGCCCGGGCGCTGCTGGAGGCCCTGGCGCGGGCGCTGCCTCCGCCCGGCGCGGCGCTCGACGCGGTGTCCCTGGCCGAGGCCCTCCGGGTGCTGGCCTGCCACGCCGCGCGCCATGCCGAGGGCCAGCTCACGGACGGCAAGCTGCGCGCGCTGCTCGGCGAGCTGGACGCGGCCGACTTCCACCCCTCGTGCATCCACGGCACCGTGGTGGTGCTCGAGGTGCCGCTGCTGGAGCTGGAGCGGCGCGCGCTGCGGCCTCCCGGCTCGAGAATTTGACCTCCGAGGGCTCGCTGCTACGGTGCGCCACCTGCCTGTAGCCCCCCCCCGGGCGGACTGACGCGAGGAGAGCGCATGCGCGGCGTGATCACCCTGCGGGACGTGCTGGCCAACCTGGGCCTGGTCCGCCGGGAGTTCGGCTCGGCCTGCGTGGTGCGGTGCCTGCTCGCCGCGCTGTCCCGCCGCCGCACCACCTTCCTCGAAGTCGCGCTGCGCCTGAAGGACTCCTGAACGATGCGCCGTCTCGTCCTGCTCTCCGTCCTCCTCGCCGCCGCGAGCGCCTCCGCACAGGACGACTACGACGACGAGCTCGCGCCGCTCAACGGGGTGGGCCGGCTCACCATCCAGGGCGGTTGGCGGCTGTCCCCCAACGGCACCTTCTACGACAGCTTCTACACGCTGCCCGACTACCAGGGTGTCACCCGGGCCCCCGTCTCCCCGGGAGGCCCCTTCCTGGCGGGCTCCTTCGGCTACGCCATCACCGACGTCATCGAGCTGGGGATCGATCTCTTCGCCACCGGGGAGCAGCTGCGGCTCACGGGCGCGCCCACGCTCACCAACGTCACCTACGGGGCGCTGGTGGGGCTGCGCTTCCAGACGCTGCTGGATGTCCTCACCCCCGAGGGCGTGGTGCCCTTCGTGGGCTTCGCGCTCGGACCCACGCTGATGTATTCGCAGGCCGAGGGCGTGGGCCAACGCGAGCTCCTCACCCAGGCCTGGGCGGGCACCGTGGGAGCGACCTTCCGGTTCTCCGCCAGCTGGGGGCTCACCGCCGAGTACCGCCTGGCCTTCGCGCGCGGCCAGAGCGCCTTCGCCAACCGCCCCGAGTTCTCGGGTCTCTCCTCGTTCAACGGGGGAGGGAACTGGTTCGCGCTCGGGGTGACGTACCTGTGGCCGCCGGATCCGAGCCGGCCATTCACTTCACCGTAAGCAAGGGCTTGCCTCCCCGGCCCCTTGGCCCCAAAGAATGCACCGGAAATTCCTGGGGGCTCGGGGCCTGTTTCCGGGGCCGACACACGAACAGGTGTGACAGTCCACGAACCGCCCAGGGAGCCCCTGACGATGCGCGAAGAGGCCGAAATTCTTTCCGGGCCCAATAGGAAGATGTCCATGGCTGCTGCTGCTGAGTCGAAGCCCGAGCAAAACAAGGAACTGAGCGAGATCCGTAAGGAGGTCATCGAGGCCCGCAACCTCGTGATCAAGACGGACAGCCTGCTGAAGAACCTCCATGCCGAAGTGAAGTCGATCGGCAAGCGTCACGAGGATCTCCAGAAGAAGGCGTGGATCTCCTCGGGCGTGGCGTACGCCATCTTCGCGGCGCTGTGCGTGGCGGGCGCGGTGGTGGTGACGTCGGCGCGCAGCTCCAACGCGGGCGCCGAGCGCGAGCGGCTGGAGAAGACGGTGGCCGAGCTGACCACGCAGCTGGACAAGGCGCGCGTGGAGCAGACGGCGGTGGCCAACGCGCAGCGCCAGGCGGGCGAGGTCTTCCGGCTGATGACGACGCTGCCGGGCGACGAGCGGCTCAAGGGCGTGGACGAGCTGGTGAAGCTGGACACCTCGAAGCTGACGGCGCTGGAGCGCAACGCGCTGACGGACAAGGCGACGCAGCTGCGGCGGGAGATTGGCGACGCGGCGTTCGAGCGCGGCAAGTCGGCCTTCCGGCGCAACGAGATGAAGACGACGATCGAGGAGATGTCGCGCTTCGTGGCGATGAACCCGCCGCAGGATCAGCTGCTGGACGCGTCGTTCTTCCTGGGCGTGGCGTACAACATGGAGAAGAAGCACGAGCAGGCGGTGCCGCTGCTGGCGCGCTTCGTGGACGGGGACAAGAAGGCGAAGACGCGCGACTACGCCATGCTGCTGCTGGCGCAGTCCTACCAGGAGACGAACCAGCTGGATAAGGCGCTGTCGACGGCGCAGGACGCGCTGGGGGCGTACCCGGCGAGCGAGTTCGCCCCGCAGCTGCGTGGCCGTTCGGCCACGGTGCGCCGGCTGAAGGCCGGTGGGACCGAGGCGGCTCCTGCTCCGGCTCCGCAGCAAGCGGCTCCGGCGGCGGCGCAGCCCGCGGCGCCGGCTCCGGCCCCCGCGACGCAGCCCGCGCCCGCTCCGGCGCACTGAGAGTCGAGCGCAACTCCCCGCGAGGGTATCGAGGGCCCGGGTTCCAATCCCCGGGCCCTTTTGCTTTTACGGCGAGCCCGCCGGCCACACGGGAGCGTCCGAGAGCTCCGAGGGCCACACCGTGCCCCGGTTGCCCGGAATCTCGCGGCCGGTGGGGTCGGTGACGAAGTTGCCCACGTCGCCGAAGGCGCGCTCGGCATTCACCTGGCCGTCGCGCTGGCGCAGGGGCTCGACGGAAGCACCGCGCCGGACCGCGACCACTTCATGCGGCCCCGGACGCAGGTCCACCAGGGCGCCCTTGCGAGCGGCGTCGAGCAACTGCTGCTCGTTGCCGATGGGGTCGGCCACGGTCTTGGCCTTGAGCGTCCACACGAGCAGGCTGGTGGGCTCGCGGCCGGCGAAGGCGTGCTCGAGCAGATCCTTGCTGCCGAAGAACTGCTTGCCGATGTCGTTCTGGTTCACCGGCCCGGCCATGAGACAGATGCCGCCGAGGAGATCACACCCCTCGGGGATCTCCGTGGAGCCGGCCACTTCGGCGACGAGCGCACTGCGCGCCGCGCCCGCGCCGAAGGCCCGCACCGCGTGGGCGAAGGACAACCCCGCGGTCTCGACCTCGCGGCGGGAGAGCCCTCCGACGTAGATGCGCTGCCCCGCGAGCGCGAAGGCCTTGCGCCCGCGAGCACTGTTGCGAGAGAGCGCCCGCCCGAGCGCCAGGTCCGCCCACAGCGGCAGCCGGGAGATGAGCGTGTCGGTGACCCGCTCCAGCTCCTCGCGGACCGAGCGCAGCCGCTCCTTGCCGTGGGGCGTGAGCACGTCGATGCGCTCGAGCAGCACCAGCTCCTTCGCCCGCTCGCGGGGCAGGCCGGTGAAGCGGGCGAAGGCATTGTAGGCCGCGCGGCCCGCCTGCACGGTCAGCTCCTCGGGTACGTCCATGGGCTGCCGGGCCTGGTAGGGCACGGGAGCACTCTGCTCGGCGTTGACGCCGGGCTGGATGCGCTCGCTGCGCAGGGCCACGAGCGCCGCGCCGAGGCGCCGGGCCGTGGAGCGCTCCAGCGGAACGCGCTCCTCCTCGGAGACAGCGCCCACCTGGGCCACGAGCGAGATGCGCCAGCCCGCCGAGCGCTCGGCTGGAGTGAGGCCCACGAGCGCCTCCAATTCGCGCAGGGCGGCGGGGTCCTGGGGCTGATCGAAGGGCTCGAGGAAGACCTGGGCGCGCCGGGAGCCGGCCGAGGCGATGACGGAGGCGCGCTCCATGGCATCGGCGAGGACGCCGAGGTGCAACTCCTTGAGGTAGCCGATGGTGGGGATGTCATCGGCGTGGCGGAAGCGCTTGGCCCAGGCGCGCAGCGGCACGGTGACGAGGCTGGCCAGCGGCTTGTGGCCCACGAAGGTGAGCAGGAAGGTGAAGGGGGTGCGGTAGGGACGCGCGAGGACGACGTGGGTGAAGGCGGCGCCGTCGAGCACGGGCGCCTCCTTGCGGCCGATGCGCCGGAGCAGGGAGGCGGCGCGCTCGGAGTCGGCGGGGCCGAGCAGCACCTCGCGCTGGCCGCGGAAGTTGGTGGACTGGCGCGCCGAGAGCACGCCGAGCGAACACTCCTCGAAGAGCTCGCGCTCGGTGGGGGCGGGGCCGGGGACGAAGCGGGTGGGGCGCGGCAGCGCGAGCAGCGAGAGCAGCGTGCTGGCCTCCTCACGCGAGAGCGAGACGCGCGTGCGGTAGCCGATGGGGGAGGGCGACTCGAGCGACTCGGGGAGGTGATAGCGGGTGCGCTTCTCGCCGGGGGCGGCGAAGCGGGCGTCGCGGCGGACGCGGGATTCAGAAGGGGGGGCGGGGATCGTCACCAGCTCGAGCGGCTTGCTGGTGGACAGCTCCTCGACATGGATGGGCTTCCTCATGGCGCGCGAAGAGTGCCAGGGGCGGGAGCGGGTTGTCGCGCTCCCCCTTCTGGCGCCCTGCGTCATGACGCCAGGCTATTCGCCCTCCCGGGTCTCCGGGCATGCTCGCCGCGGCGGCCATCCCGGCCACCCGAAGGGAGCCCGATGTTCCAGGTCGACGGACGCAGCGTGGTGAAGCTCGGAGCGGAGGACGTGCCGGCCCTTCGGGGGCTGGTCGAGCGCTGTCACGCCTTCATGACGCTCGTCTACGGCGCCGTGGAGCCCGATGCCGCGGAGCAGCTCCTGGAAGGCCTCCCTCCGGACAAGACGCTCGAGGACAAGTTCGCCCTCGGCCTGTACGCGGACGGGACGAAGGAGCTGCTCGGCGTGCTCGATGCCGTCCGCGGCTTTCCCGAGCCCGACGAGTGGATCATCGGCATGCTCCTGATCGACCCGGATCACCGCCGCGCCGGGCTCGGGGCGCGCTTCGTCACCGTGTTCGAGCAGTGGGTGCGTGGCCAGGGGGCCTCGGGCATCCGGCTCGTCGTGCAGGAGCAGAACCCGGACGCGCTCCGCTTCTGGCAGAAGCAGGGCTACGAGGTCACCGGCATGACGCTCCAGCAGACGCCCCGGCGGCAGAACCTCATCCAGCTGCTGCACAAGTCTTTGGCCTCCCCGGCGCCGGGCGCTTCGTGAAGAATGGCCGCATGTCCATGCAAGGCAAGACGATCATCATCACGGGGGCCTCGTTCGGAATCGGAGCGGAGCTCGCCGCCATGCTCGCGGCGCGGGGGGCGAACCTGGTGCTCGCGGCGCGGAGCGAGGAGTCGCTCGGCGAGGTGAAGCAGCGGTGCGAGAAGGCGGGAGCAAAGGCCATCACCGTGGCCACGGATGTCACGGACCCGGAGGCGTGCCGGCGCATGGTCGAGCGCGCCATGGAGACCTTCGGGGGCATCGACATGCTCGTGAACAACGCGGGCACGTCCATGTGGGCGCGCTTCGAGGACATCACCGACCTCACGCTCTACGAGCGCCTGATGCGCGTGAACTACCTGGGGGCCGTCTACTGCACCCACTACGCGCTGCCGCACATCAAGGCGCGCAAGGGGCTGCTGGTGGCAGTCTCCTCGCTCTCCGGGAAGACCGGAGTGCCCCTCCGGACCGCCTACGCCGCGAGCAAGCACGCCATGCAGGGGTTCTTCGACTCGCTGCGCGTGGAGCTGCTCGGCACGGGAGTGGATGTGCTCATCGTGTCGCCCGGGTTCGTCGCCACGGACATCCGCGCGCGGGCGCTCGGCCCGGACGGTAAACCCGTCCAGGAGAGCAAGCGCGACGAGGAGCGCGACACCATGGATGTGCACACCTGTGTGGCCCAAATAGTCCGGGCCATCGAGCGCCGCGATCGCGAGCTGGTGATGACGGCCCGGGCCAAGGTGGGCATGTTCCTCAAGCTCGTGGCCCCCGGGCTGGTGGACCGCATCGCCTTGCGGGCCATGCGTGAGAAGGGCTCCTGAGCCTCACCCCGGCGATCCGTCGTGCGACCTCTGGGATTCGCCGAGCTGAGGCACCCCTTGTGACACAGCACACCCCTGCCCAAACGCCTACTCGGCGCGGACCCAGTACTGGGTGCGCCCGAGGAGTGCCATGCCGATGTAGCCGCGGACCTTCAGCTTCTTGCCGCCGTCCTCGACGGCGATCTTGCACTTGTAGGTCTTGCCATTGGCCGGGTCGAGGATCGTGCCACCCGACCACTCATCGTCGTCCTTCTCGAGGTTGCGCAGGATGACCATCCCGAGGATGGGCTGGTTCTTCAGCGCCCCCTCGCACTTGTCGCAGACCGGATTCTGCTCCTCGTTGGGCTCGCGGTAGAGCTTCTCGATCTTCCCGAACAGCTTGCCGCCCTCTTCGTAGATGGTGATGACGGACTTCGGCTTCTTCGTCTCGTCGTCAATGGTGGTCCAGCGCCCCACCGCTTTCGGCGCCTGGGCCAGGGCGCTCGTGGCGAACAGCAGGGTCAGCGTGGCCAGTCCAAACCAACGGGTTGCAGTCATTCTGAGATCCTCAGGCGCTGGGAGTCACATGCCGCGAGGGGCCGTGCGCCGCGGTAACGTCCCCTCCACGTTCCGTCCGAACTCAGCGGCTGAGCCTACCCCCAGAGCGGAAGCACCCAAAGTCCTCCTTTTCTCCACGAAAGAAACCCGGGCCATGGGACCCCAGGCCCTTCGGACTGACGGGCCGTGCCCGCTCGCTTAAGATGCCTGGTCATTCCAGAGCACGTCTTGGTGCCCAGCTCTCACCCTGCTTCGCGAGTCACCCGTATGCGCATCTCTTCCGCCCTCTCCCCGCTGTCCCTGCTTCTCCTTGTCACCGCGTGTGGCCCGACCTCCCTCGAGGATGCGCAACGCCAGGCCACTGATGCGGCCTGCGACTACTACGAGGAGTGTGAGGAGATCGGCTCCGGCGAGGGCCAGCAGTTCCAGGACCGGGACGAGTGTGAGGTGAAGTCCCGCGATTTCTTCCAGGCCGCGTGGACGGCGAATAACTGCCCCGCCATCAACGAGAAGGGGCTCGACACGTGCCTGGAGCGCATCCGCACCACGTCCTGCACGAGCGGGTCGGACTTCTTCAACACCGTGTTCATCGTCTGTGGCACGGGCTCGGTCTGCCAGGACGCCGAGGACTGAGCGCGCGGGCGGTTGCCCGGAAAATCCCGTCGCGGGTCCAAGCTCACGAACGCCGCAGGGACGAGGGAGGCGCGTCGTGAGGAAGCATCTGTTCACCGGGGTGTCAATGCTGGGGTTCGCCGCCGCTCCCGAGGCAACCAGGCGTTCGCCCCGACGGTGGGAACTACCCCGGGGGCAGCGAGTCGTGGGAGTCCACCCGCGGCACGCCCGCGTCACGAATCCGCGCCGGAGATGGAGCCGGGCGGGCTGCTGTTAGGATGCGAACGCCACAGGGGGCCTCATGAAATCCACCATGTCTTGGGTGGGCTGCGCCGTCGCGCTGCTCGCCTCACCCGTCTTCGCGTCGTCTCCCGCCGCTTCTCCGGCAACGGCGCCCGTCGCCCCCGCCAGTGCCCAGCAGGCCTCGCTCGATCCCAGCCGGATCGCGGCCCACCTGGAAGCGGAGCTGACCGGGGCCATCCAGTCCGTCGAGAGCCACGGCGCCCGGCTGGAATCCGCCCTCCAGGCCAGCGCGCAGGACACGTCCAAGGGCAGCGTGCTCGCCTCGGAGGTCCAGGCCCTCCGGGCCGCGCTCCCGGGGCTCGTTCGTGACAACCCGCACCTCTTCGAGGAGTTCCTCGGAGATCTCCAGACGTTCGAGCAGCTCGGCGGATCGCTCGCGGACGAGAGCGATGCGGCGAAGCGGCGCGAGCACCTGGGCGTGCTGCCGATGCAGGGGCCGGGAGTGACCGCGCGGCTGCTCGCGCACCTGCGCATGGGCATCATCCGGTTCGGCAACCGGGTCGGCGCCCCCCCGGCGCTCGTCGTCTCCGGCGGTGTCAGCCTGGGCTCGTACCAGGCGGGCTTCCTCTACTACTACACGCTCTTCCTCCATGACCGTGCCCGGGTGCTGCGCGCCATTCCTCCCGAGCACCGCACGGCGCTGATGGCGCTCGGGCTCGAGCTGCCCGAGGATCCTCCCAGCGGCTTCACCATCGTCACCGGTGCGTCGGCCGGCTCGGTGAATGCGTTGCTCTCGGCGTACACGGGCTGCCGCGAGCCGGAGCGCACCCCGGGCAAGAGCCTCTTCTTCCAGACGTGGAACACGCTCGCGCTCGAGTCGCTGCTGGAGCCGGGGAGCGTGGGGCTCGACCATGCCTTCTCGTCCAAGCCCATCACCCAGGCCATGGAGCGCCTCAAGAACCTGGATGCGGACGGCTGGAGGCACTGCCGTTTCTCCCTCGGCGCGACGACCACCCGCCTCCAGAGCCGGGAGATCGATCTCTCCCAGGCCGCCAACCTCCACCCCCGCACGGGCGAGCCGCTGCGCCTGGCGCGCTACACCGAGAAGTTCCTGCTCACCGCCCAGGGCGAGCCCGGCAAGGCTCCCGCGTTCTGCGCCTTCCCGGGGTGCGATGGCCAGCCGCCGTCCGGCGCGTTCTACCCCCGGCTCGCGCAGCCCGAGGGCAGCTCCATTCCCCTCGACAACGTCTTCAACATGGTGGCCGCCTCGGGAGCGTTTCCCACCGCCTTCGAGCCGCGCGTCATTCCCCACCGCTACTTCGATTCGGCGAAGGGCCAGTGGGTGGATGACACCACGACCCGGTTCGCCGATGGCGGCATCTTCAACAACAACCCCCTGGACCTGGCGCTGCGCATGTCCCAGTGGGAGAAAGCGGGCCTGCGCGGAAGCCACCGCTTCCTCTACTTCGATCCGAACGCCGTGGACTGGAAGTGGTCTCCCGAGGAGCAGCATCCCTGGGCGGGCCCGGGCCTGCTGTCCACCTTCGAGAACCTGCTGACGGGCTTCGCCGACACGGCGATGCGTGCCCAGCTCATGGACACGCTGGAGGCCGAGCCGGACGTGCGCGAGCGCATCGACGTGCCCATCCGCCACGCGCCGCTGGCGGGCGAGTACCTGCTCGCGATGAGCGCGTTCCTCGACGAGGACTTCCGCACCTTCGACTTCCACCGGGGCATGGTGGACGCCTGGCGCTTCGTGGCGAAGGAGTCCGACACGCGCATCCTGTTCGACGAGCTGGCCCACGCCAACCCCGAGGCGCCTCCCACGACGGTGGAGGTGGACTCGCCCCTCTTCGAGTGCTTCCTCGCCTTCGAGCAGTCCAAGGCCGACGAGCCGGCGGCGCTGCCCGCGTGCGGCCAGCTCCATGGGGAGGACAGCCGCAACATCCTGTCCCTCATGGCCGTCACGCGGAAGATGGGCAAGGACCCCTCGCTCTCGCAGAGCAACAAGTTCGAGCGCTTCACCCAGGCGCTCGCGGAGCGGGGCTATGTGTTCCGCTCGGGCCTGCTCCAGGGGCAGCGCGCCACCGCGCTCCAGGACAAGTTCCGTCAGGTCTTCGGGGACGCGGTGACGGAGATGAATCACCAGCAGCCGTCCTCGCAGCAGCTGGGCTTCGAGGTGGGCACCAAGCTCGCGCTGGACAGCGCCATCGCGTACCAGCCGGTGCCGTTCTACACGCTCGTGGGGGTCACCTCGGGCGGCCTCGAGTTGGCCATCTCGCCGTCGCTGAGGCACTGGAACGAGAAGGAGCTGCGGCTGCGCTCGGGCCTGCGCGTGGCCTACGGTGAGTCGGCGCGGTTCTCGGGCGGCGTCAGCCCTCCGGCGGTCAGCACGGCGGCGTACGTCAGTGGCGTCTTCGGCTTTGGCCTCCCGCCCCTGCGGTTCGAGTTGGGCGCGGGCCTGCTCACCGAGGCCTCCTATGTCCCCGAGACGGAGAAATGGGTGGCGCTGCGCTTCGCGGCGGAAGGTGCCTTGATGCTCGTGGCCGCCGAGCACCTGGAGATCAGCTTCCGTCCCCGGCTCTACCTGGACGGAGGCCGCGCGAGCGGGCCCCTGCACGTGACCACCACCCAATCCGCCGACGCGCCCCAGAAGTTCGAAGCGGTAGGCCTGTTGCTCGGCGTGGGCTGGCGTTTCTAGGTGACGGAACGCCTGGGGTCCTGTCACCCGGGCGTTGCCACGCGGGGCCGGGGGTCGTAAGACGGGCCCGTGTCCGAGCCCGATCCCCGGAAAGATCCCCGTTTCCGTCCCTTCCGAGCCGCCGCCTATGGCGTCTACATCGCCGTGGTGACGGCCTTCTGCCTGGCGATCACCATCAGCGTGACGCGCTCGGTGGCGGCGATGACGCCGGAGCGCAAGCCCGCGGCGGAGCCGGTGCTGTCCTACCGCGAGTGCCTCGACGGAGCGGACAAGCTGTGGTCCGAGCTGGAGAGCGAGCGCGAGAAGCTGGTGCGCACCTCGCCGGCGAGCAAGGTGGACCAGCAGTGGATGGACTTCCGCACCGTCTGGCTGCGGCGGCTGAGCGACCAGGAGGCGCAGTGCGCGCTCGAGTCGCGCGACCGCACGAGCCTCAAGGAGGTGTACCGCCGGCTGGAGGAGGTGCAGGACCTCTACACCATCCACGCGGTGCAGTACGCGGGCGAGGTGGGCGGTGCGGTGGACGCGCTGCGCGGGGCCTTCTCGGCGGCGCGGAAGAACCCCGCCGCCGGCCGCTTCTGAGCGCTTGCGTCAGCTGCCGCGGAAGGCCGGTTTGCCGCTGGCCTTGGGGCCCTGATGGAGCCGCGCGTGCAGCGTGTCCGTCACCAGGAACCAGAACTGGACGTTGCCGAAGCTGAGGATGTCGCCGTCCTTGAGGGTGGCCTCGCGGGTGGCGAGCGAGGCGCCGTTGAGGAAGGTGCCATTGGTGGAGCCGAGGTCCTTCACGGAGCAGCGGCCCTGGGGCTCGTTCCAGTTGAGCACGGCGTGACGCTTGGACACGGAGGCGTCGTCGAGGAACAGGTCACAGTCGGGCAGGCGGCCCACGCTCAGCTCCTCCATGCGCTCGAGCGGGGGGAGGGTGGTGATGAGCAGCTCCTCGAACTCGAAGAGGAGCGAGAGCATGCCCCGCTCGATGTCCGCGGGAGCGGCGACGCGGGTGGGCTCGAGCACGGCGGACACGGGCCGGCCGGGCGTGCGTTGGATGAGGACGAAGGGGCCGAGCTGACGGCGGAAGGCCCCGGTGGACAGTGACGCTCCGAGCGAGCGCAATTCCTGGATGGACAGCACGGCGCGGCAGCATGCCAGAAAGAAGCACGGCGGGCCCTACGAGCGTGTAGCGGGCTGTCGCGGGTGCGACGGACGGGTTTCGTTGACCGGGTAGTCAAAGCTCCCCTACAGTTTCCCTTTCGGCCCGCTCGCCGCCATCGTCGTGGGTGGCGGGGCGGGCCGCGGCGTTCACCTTTTGCAGTGAGAAGGAGCAGTGGAGATGAGCGAGAGCGGGAACATTCCGATGACCCCCTCGGGTCTGCGGAAGCTGAAGGCGGAGCTGAAGCACCTTCAGTCCGTCGAGCGCGGGAAGATCTCCAGGGAGATCGAAGTGGCGCGCGCGCACGGGGACCTGCGCGAGAACGCCGAGTACCACGCGGCCAAGGAGAAGCAGTCCCACATCGAGGGCCGCATCCTGGACCTGAACGACTGGATTGCGCGGGCGGAGGTCATCGACCCGAGCAAGCTGGGCGGGGACAAGGTGGTGTTCGGGGCGACCGTGGACCTGCTGGACGTGGAGACCGACAAGACGGTCACGTACCGGCTGGTGGGCGAGCTCGAGGCGGATCTGAAGAAGCGGTGGATTGCCGTGACGTCGCCGGTGGCGCGGGCGCTGATTGGCAAGAAGGTGGGCGACGTCGCGACGGTGCAGAGCCCGGGCGGCGTGCGCGAGTACGAGCTTCAGGAGGTCCGTTTCGAGGACCCCGAGCCGGACGCGGCGCCGGAGAGCTGAGCGGCCTCGAAAGGGGTAGCCGAGCGGGGGAGTGGGCGGAAGCTCGCTCCCCTGTGTCGTTTGGGTGGGCGGAGACAGGGGAGCGACTTAGGATGAACCGTTCGGAATCCACCTGTGAACCACCCGCTCGCCAGCCTCGTCGGACCCCTGAAATACGCCTGCCGGAGTGACTTCGCCCATCTGTCCACGGTGAAGGACCTGCGGAGTCTGTTGGAGCGCGCGCTCGCGGGGGCGTCGGGAGTAGACGGCGAGGCGCTGAAACAACTGCGTTCAGCGTTGCCGCACGTGGACCATCCGGAGCAGGAGCGGCGCAAGGCGGCGCTGCGCCGGGTCCTCGCGGGACTGAAGCTGAGCGGAGTGCAGCTGCCGGAGGAACTGGCGCAGGTCGCGACGCCGGTGCCCCCTCCCGCGGCCAGTGGACCCAACACCCCGACCGTGCCCCCCACCCCTCGCCCTCCGGGAGAGGGACGGGGTGAGGGTAGCGAGGGCCGAGGGTTGAACCCGCGCCCTCGAGCAGAGGAACGGGTGGACGTTCACGCTGAGCGAGTCCCGGAGTGGAAGTCGAGGGCTCCAATCCCGGGGCCACCGGGAAGCCGGACCGCGACACCGGCGATGCCACGCCATCCCGAGAACCCCATGGCCCGCCCTGTCTCCGCGCTGCCCACGCGCAAGAGCGCGGCACCGTCGCCAGCGGCACTCGCGAAGCCCGCGCCACCCCCGGAGGACAAGCCGAAGTCAGCGGGGAAGCGGAAGAAGAAGGCGGCGAAGGGGCAGGAGGAGTCGAGGGCGGAGGCGAAGCTGTTGTCGATCGCGCCGCGTTCGGGGCCACTGGCCATCCCGCTGAAGACGATGGGCAAGAAGCTGGGCCCGAGGCTGATCGCGGCGCTGAACAAGAAGGGGCTGAGGAAGGTCGGGGACATCCTGTTCCTGCTGCCGCGCTGTTACGAGGATCGGCGCAGGCTACAGACGATCGCCGAGCTGATGCCTGGGGAGCGCGGCGTCACGGTAGGCGAAGTGAAGCTGGCGGACTTCGTGCCGAGCCGGACGGGGAAGCGCTATTTCCGGGCGGTGGTGGCGGATCGCTCGGGGAGCATCGCGGCGACGTACTTCAACGCGGGCCCGTGGCTGAAGGCGCGCTTTCCGGTGGGCAAGAAGCTGGTGCTCTCGGGCGAGGTGCGCGCGTCGTTGTCGGGGCGCGAGATGGCGCATCCAGAGATCGAACCGGCGGAGGACCTCGAGAGCTCCTCGGTGCACTTCAACCGGATCGTCCCGGTGTACCCGGGCTTCGAGCGCGGCGATCAACGGATGTTCCGCGAGCTGGCCTCGATCGTGAGCGAGTCCTACGCGAACCACGTGGAGGAGCCGCTGCCGGAGTCCCTGCGCCGGAAGCTGGAGCTGATGTCGCTGCCGGAGGCGCTGCGCTCCATCCACTTCCCGCCGGGGGACGCGGATACGGAGATGCTGGACCGGCACCTGAGCCCGGCGCACCGGCGGCTGGCGTTCGACGAGCTCTTCTTCCTTCAGCTCGGGATGGGGCTGAAGCGGCAGGGGGTGAAGACGGAGAAGGGCATCACCTTCGATGTCTCGGCGCCGCGGCTCGACAAGGCACGGGGCGCATTGCCCTTCCAGCTCACGGGAGCGCAGAAGAAGGTCATCGAGGAGATTGCCCAGGACATGGGCCGCGCCGAGCCGATGAACCGGCTGGTGCAGGGAGACGTGGGCTCGGGGAAGACGGCGGTGGCGGTGGTGGCGTCGCTGCTGGCGTTGCAGGACGGCTACCAGGTGGCGGTGATGGCGCCCACGGAGATCCTGGCCGAGCAGCACGAGCGCACGTTCCGCAAGCTGCTGGAGCCGCTGGGCTACAAGGTCGGGCTGTTGAGCGCGGCGGGGACGGCGAAGCGCAAGCGCGAGGTGCGCGAGGCGGTGGCGCGAGGCGAAATCCACCTGGCGGTGGGCACGCACGCGCTCATCCAGGGGGACGTGAGCTTCGAGAAGCTGGGCTTCGTGGTGATCGACGAGCAGCACCGGTTCGGCGTGTTGCAGCGGCACACGCTGATGAGCAAGGGCGTGTCGCCGGACGTGCTGGTGATGACGGCGACGCCGATTCCGCGCACGCTGGCGATGACGCTCTACGGGGACCTGGACGTGTCGATCATCGACGAGCTGCCGCCGGGGCGCACGCCGGTGAAGACGCGGGTCTTCAACGACAAGCAGCGGGCGCGCGTGTACGAGGCGGTGGCGTCCGAGGTGCAGAAGGGCCACCAGGCGTACGTGGTGTACCCGCTGGTGGAGGAGTCGGAGAAGCTGGACCTGGAGGACGCGACGCGCGGGGCGGACAAGCTGCGGCAGGTGTTCCCGGGCGTGGAGGTGGGGCTGCTCCACGGGCGGATGAAGTCCGAGGAGAAGGACTTCGTGATGGACGCGTTCCGGGCCGGGACGGTCCAACTGCTCGTGTGCACCACGGTGGTGGAGGTGGGCGTGGACGTGCCCAACGCGTCGGTGATGGTGATCGAATCCGCCGAGCGCTTCGGCCTCTCGCAGTTGCACCAGCTGCGCGGACGCGTGGGCCGCGGCGCGGCGGTGAGCCACTGCTACCTGGTGGCGAACCTCGCGCGCTCGTCGATGGATTCCTCGGAGCGGCTGGGGGTGATGGAGCACAGCAGTGACGGCTTCGTCATCGCCCAGAAGGACCTGGAGATCCGCGGCCCCGGCGAGTTCCTCGGCACGCGCCAGAGCGGCATGCCGGAGCTGGCGGTGGCCAACCTCGCGCGGGACGGAGATCTGCTGTCGCTGGCCCAGCAGGAGGCGCGGCGCATTCTGGCGATGGATCCCCGGCTCGCGGCGCCCGAGCACCAGGGGCTGGTGAAGGCGCTCGAGGAGCGCTGGGAAGGCCGGCTGTCGCTCGCCCGGGTGGGATAGGGCGCGCGTCGTTGGGCGGAAACCCGGACCCACGACATGAAAACGGCGGCCCCCGGGAAGGAGGCCGCCGTTCGTGTTACCGGACGAGGGGGCTCACTTCGCGGTGAGCTTCCCCACGGCCACGTCGATGGGGCCGAGCGTGCCGGACTCGGACAGCGAGTGGGCCTTGGTCACGGCGAGCCGGACCGCGCCCGTGGGCAGCGTGGGACCGGTCTTCAGGTCCACCGCCACCGACAGCACCGCGCCCGTGGAGGACGCGGCCGGAGCGGCGGTGCCCTTCTGGAACACGCCCAGGGACAGGTCGCTGTCCTTGACGGTGCTCCGGAAGAGTTGCGGACCGCTGCCCAGGTCGAACACGTGGTTGAGCGCGTACTCGGAATCACCCGAGGCCAGCTTCGCCCAGCTCGCGCGGGGCGCGTCGGCGATGAGGCTCAGGTCCACGCCGCGGCTCTTCGCACCGGCGGGAGCCACCAGGTCCAGCACGAGGCGGTTGGTTGTGGACAGCCCGGTGTTCTTGACGAGCTTCCAGCCGTTGCCCGCCGGGTCCTCGTAGGTGATGCCCGACGAGGCGGCCGGCACGGTGACGACGGCGGAGGCCTGCTTCGTGCGATTCGCCGTGTTGGTGGCCACCACCGTGAAGCGGCCGGCGGCCGCGGGAGCGGTGTAGATGCCGGTCTTGGTGATGGAGCCCCGGCTGTCGCCACCACCCACGGACCAGGACACGTCCTTGCGGGTGGTGCCCGTCACGGTGGCCGAGAACGTCTGCTCGGCGCGCGCGGTGAGCGTCACGGCGGCGGGGGTGAGGGTGATCACCACGTCCCGCACCGTGAGCTCGACGGAGGCCCTCTTGGTCGGGTCCGTCACGCTGGTGGCGGTGACGGTGAAGGTGCCCTTCTTGTCCGGGGCCGTGTAGACGCCGTCGGGGGAGACCTCGCCGTTCTCCAGCCCGGCCACGGTCCACATCACGTCGGGGCTGGGAGCGCCCGTGACCTCGACGGAGAGGGCGGTGGTGGCGCCCTGGTCGAGCGTCGTGTCCGTCGCGGAGACCTTCACGGCCACCTGGCTCACCGTCACCTGGGCGGTGGCCTTCTTGGCTGGATCGGCCACGCTGGTGGCCACGACGGTGAAGGTGCCGCCGCTGGTGGGCGCCGTGTACACGCCCGCGTTGGTGATGGTGCCGTGGTCGTCACCGCCCTCCACGGACCAGTTCACCGCCTTGTTGCCGGCGGTGCCCGTCACCGAGGCGGAGAAGGACACGCTGCCCGTGGTGTAGGTGCTCTGATCGCCCGGGACGATGACCACGTCCACGGGGGTGACCGTGAGGGTGGAGATGGCCGTCTTCGAGGGATCGGCCACGCTGGTGGCGATGACGGTATAGGTGCCGCTCTGGGTGGGGGCCGTGTACACGCCCGTGGGGGTGATGGTGCCGTTGGCGTCGCCGCCTCGCACCGACCAGGTCACCGTCGAGTCGCCGCGCGTGCCCGCCACCGAGGCGTAGAGCACGATGCTGCCCGCGGACGGCACGTTCTGCGAGCCCGGGGTGATGGTCACCGCCACGGGGCGCACGGTGACGGTGACGGAGGCCTTCTTCGCGGGATCGGCGGCGCTGGTGGCCACGACGGTATAGGTGCCCTCCTTCGCGGGCGGCGTGTAGATGCCCGAGGAGGTGATGGTGCCGTTGGCCTCACCGCCCTCCACGGCCCAGTCCACCGCCGCGTCGCTGGAGCCCGCCACGCTGGCGGAGAACGCCACCGTTTCGCCCTGATCCACCGTCGGGCTCGTCGGCTCGACGGTGACGGGCATCACCGGCTCGACGGTGATGGTGGCCTTGTCCGTCTTCGAGCTGTCGAAGGCGTTGATGGCCACCACCGTGTACGTGCCCTGCTTCGCAGGCGCGGTGTAGACGCCCGAGGAGGTGATGGTGCCGCTGTCGTCCCCGCCCTCCACGGACCAGATGATGCGCGTCTGCTCGGCATCCTGGACGGAGGCGGTAAGGGTCGTCTTCTCTCCGGCCTTCACGGTGACGCTCTTGGGCGAGACGGTCACCGGTCCAGCGTTGGGATCGCCGCACGCGACGAGCGTTCCGAGCAGCAGCGGAACAATGAGCTTGATCAACGTTTTCATGGGTTACCGTCCGAACTGGCTGACGAAGAGGGTGACGTCGTTGTCGTTCACGGCACTATCGGCGTCGAGGTCCGCGGCCGTGCTGTAACCGGCCTCGCTCGAGCCGCTGCCGTACGACTGGGCAATCAGGCCCATGTCCTCACCGTCCACGACGCCATCGCCGTTGATGTCGCCGGTGTAGACGATGACGGTGGCCGTGGCGCTCGTGCCCTTGCTCGCGTTGCTGATGGCGACGACGCGGCAGGTGCCGGCCTTGGACGACGCCGTGTAGGCGCCGGTGTTGGTGACGGAGCCGCATGGCTCGCCGTCCTTCACGGCCCAGCTCACCGACGTGTCGGCCGCGTTCTCCACGCTCGCGGAGAAGCTGGCCGAGCCGCCCACCGCCACCACCACGCGCGCCGGCGAGAGGGTGAGGTAGGGCGCCGTGAAGATGAGAGGGGTGGTCGCCTCGCCAAAGTTGCCGGCCTCGTCGTACGCCACCGCCTTCACCGTGTGCGCGCCCTCGGTCAGCAGGGTGGCCTTGTAGGAGACCGTGAAGGGTGCCGACCAGGCCTGGCCCACGAAGGCGCCGTCCACGTAGTACTCCACGTGGGTGATGCGCGTGTCGTCATGGGCGGTGGCCTCGAGCGTGTAGTTCTCGAACACGCCCGACGCGGTGACGCTGTCGACCACCGGCGCGCTCGTGTCGTTCGTCGTGGCGTTGCGGGTGTCGAAGTCCACCTTGACCGTGGCGGTATTGCCCGCCGTGTCCACCGCGTCGACCGTCAGCGTGTGGGTGCCGTTGGTCAGGCCGGAGGAGTCGAACGGCACCGCGTAGCGGCCTTTGGGGTCGGGGCGCATGGCCACCCCGCTGCCGTCCACGGAGAACCGCAGGCTGGACGTCCACACGTTGTCGCTCACGGTGGCGTTGAGCTGGAGGGTGCCGGAGGAGCCATCCACCGACGCGGTGAGCGCGGGCTTGACGGTGTCCGGCGTGCTCGTGGTGAAGAGCGTCACGTCGTCGAGGAACATCTCCGTGTCGGCGCCGCGCGGCATCGGCTCGGTCATGTCGGCCTCGAAGACGAGCTGGATCGTCTGTCCCTTGTAGGCGCTCAGGTCGAAGCGGCGCTCGAGGTACTCGCCGTCGGTGACGTCCAGGTTCGAATACGTCCGCAGCGTCTTCTCCGCGCCGCTGGCGTCCCGCACCCTGGCGGTGAGGGTGTGGTGCACCTCCCCATCGAAGAAGGCGTCGCTGTAGATGCGCAGCCAGAAGCTGTAGATGGCCGAGGTGCTGTCCGCCGGGATGGCGACGCTCTGGCTCACGGTGGAGGTGTGGGGTCCCGCGTAGGCCCAGAGGAGAAGGAAGTTCGTACCCGCGTGGGCGAACCTGGCGTCGGGGTAGGCGAACACCCCGCCGGGCATGTCGGTGGAAATGGCCCAGTCGGCCGGATCCTCGCCGCGCAGCTCCTCGAAGCCCGGGTTGAGCACGAGCTGCTGGCGGTGGACGTCCACGTAGAACGTCACGGGGGCCGAGTCGCCCACGTTGCCGGCCGAGTCCACGGCGCGGGCCACGACGGTGTGCACGCCGTTGCTCAGCGACGCCGCGTCGAGCGCCAGGGCGAACGACGGGGCCGAGGTGCCCCGGGACGTGCCATCGACGAAGAACTCGACGGAGGCCACGTGGCCGTTGTCCATCACGTCCGCGAAGAGGCCCACCTGGCTGTCCGTCACCACGGCGCTGGCCGTCACGGCCGGGGCCTCGGTGTCGGCGTACTCCTCGCTGACGCGCAGCGAGAAGTCGTCCACCTTGAAGCTGGTGGCGGTCTCCGGCACGTCGTCCTCGTAGCCCTCCAGGTAGATGCGGATCGTCTGTCCCGCGTAGGCGCTCAGGTCGAAGCTGCGCTGCACCCAGCCGAGCGTCGCGTCCAGGTTGGACCAGGTGGCCAGCGTCTCCAGCACCGCGCCCGAGGTGTCGCGCACCTGCACCACGACGTAGTCGTGCACCTCGGGGCCCGTCTCGGTGGTGGTGAGGTTGAGGTAGAAGCTCAGCGAGGTGCGCTGCGCGGAGGCCGGAATGGTGACGTCCTGGTACAGGTTGTCCCGGTGCACGGTGCCGTCGCCGTAGCCGTTGAGCCACGTGAAGCCCACGCCCGTGCGCGCCCCGTCGGCGGGGTAGTTGATGTTGCCGCGGGGATCGGCCTCCCAGCCCTCACCACCGGCCTCGAAGCCCGGATCCTTCAGGAGCTGCGCGAAGGTGTGGGCCACGTTGAAGGTGACGGGGGTGGACGAGGCCGTGTTGCCGGCCTTGTCGAAGGCCACCGCCACCAGCTGGTGCGTGCCATTGGAGAACGGGGTGATGTCGAGCGAGCCCTCATAGGGCATCGAGGTGTCCGTCGCCACGCGGGCGCCGTCCACGTAGAAGTCCACGCGCGTGACGCCCACGTCGTCCGAGGCCGTGGCGTGCAGCTGGAGCACGGGCGCGCGGCCCGAGACGCCCGCGCTGACGGACGGCGGAGTCTTGTCGTCACGGGTGCCGGCCGAGTAGCCCACGTTGATGGCGGTGAAGGCGTTCTCCACCGCCCGGTACTCGGCGGACTGCGTGCCGAAGAGATCCTGCGCCGCCTTGAGGCTCGCCGTGCGGGCCGCCAGGTAGTTGGCCGAGGGGTACAGGTAGGCGGTGATGGCGCGGTACCAGATGGCCGCCGCCTTGTCGTTGCCGATGCCCGTCATGCCCGCGGGCAGGTACTCGCTGTTGACGTCGCTCTCCACGTCGAGCGGATCGGCGCCCTGGGACAGGAAGTAGTAGGCGCGGTTCATCGGGCCGCTGCTGAAGTGGACGTCGAGCTTCTCGAGGTCCGGGGACCACGCGTCCGCGCTGGAGCCGTCGTAGCTCGGCTTGAACATGTAGCGGAACGGGAAGAACGGGTTGAGATCCTCGCCGATCATCCAGTTGCCCTTGTCGCCATTGCCGATGGTGTCGCCGCGGCCATTGCGCACCCAGAACTCCGTCATGGTGCCGAAGATGTCGGAGTTGGACTCGTTGAGGCCGCCGGACTCACCCGAGTAGATGAGGTCGGCCGTGCGGGACATGACGCCGTGGCTCAGCTCGTGGCCCGTGACGTCCAGCGACGTGACGGACTTGCTTCCGCCGAAGACGTTGCCCACGCTGAAGGAGCCGTCGCCGTAGCTCATGCAGAAGCAGCTGTCGCTCCAGAAGGCGTTGTCGTAGTAGCTGTCGATGTGCACCCGGTTGTAGGTGGGCGTGCCCGCGTCATCGACGCCGAACCGGCCGTGGATGCGCTGGTAGTAGTCCCACGTCATCTGCAGGCCGAAGTGCGCGTCCACGGCGGCCGTCTGGCCGTTGTCGTCGAGCGTGGGCCCGTCGGGGATGTAGTCCTGGCCGTCGCCCCAGGTGTTGTCGTCGTCGAGGTAGGCGGTGAGCGTGGGATCGCTGTCACGCTCCGAGGCGTGGTTCACGTCGAAGGTGCGCAGGCCCTCGCCGTAGGTGCGCGTCGTGTCACGCAGCTCGAAGGTGCCGTCGGGGCGCTGCCAGGTGTTGATCTGCACCCGGCCGCTGTACTGGGAGAGGCCCTGGCCCACGGCGGCCACGGTCTCCAGCGACTTCCACTTCTTCAGCTGCTCGCCCGTGCGCGCGTCGAGGATGAAGTCCGTGTGGACGACGCCGTCCTTGGGGTTGTCCAGCTCGGTGTGCACGTGCCAGGCGAGCCGGTAGCCCGTCACCTGCTCCTGGAAGTCCGCCGCGTTCTGCTTCTTGAGGGGCTTGTCCGGCGCGAGGTTCACCCGGCGCGTCTCCGGGTAGATGATGAGCTCGGCGGTCGGCTCGGTGCCGAACGGGCCCGTGGGCATGACGTCGATCGTCGCCAGGGAGATGGCGCCCGCCATGTCCAGCACCGGCTGGGTGCCCACGCGGATGCCCGTGCGCAGGCCGTCCGTCGTCGCCGGCAGGCTCAGCCCCGAGGCATTCAGGTGGGTGATGGCCCGGGCGCCCCACACCGGCACGCCCTGGTGGAGCTGCTGGAAGTGGGCGTGGGTCTGGCCGAAGCGATCCGTCTGCGCGTGGGCCAGCTGGAAGTCATCCCGCTCGTTCAGCCCGAGGCTGGACTTCTGGGTCCGCAGGGCGGCGAGGGAGGTGGCCACCCGCGAGAGCTCCCGGGCCTGGAGCTGGGTCACGGCGGTGGGGGACAAGGGGGTGAGTCTTTCACCCGCCAGGGATGGGCTCGCCGCCAGGAGCGCGGCGAGGAGCAGAGGCCAGCGAGGCCACGGCATGGACATGGATTCACTCCACCAGACTGCGTCGAGGGGAGACATGGCCGGCCACCGCCACCCGTCACCGGGCACCAGCGCCGACAGAGACACGCTCCGCTGATGCTCGAAGAGTCCGGGCCAGCGACGATCAGGGGTTCTTCCCCTGGACTTTCGCCATCAGCACAGCGGACCCGGACTATAGGCAAATGAACCCTTGATTGAAACGGCGCGGACCCCGCCACCCACGAGTCGGCCACACGCGCGGAAAAAACCGGAGTTCCCCTCGGAACGCCACCCTGCCGGAGCGGGGCGGGTAGGGGATTTCCCGAGGGTCGCCCGCGGAGCAGGCGGCCGCGCGGGGACGGGGTGGACGGGGAGAGGCTCGAGGCCCCAGCGCTCAGCGCCGCGCGAAGCGGTTGACGAGGTGGGCGAGCGCCATCACCAGCTCGGCGGGATCCACGGGCTTGGGCACGTACACCTGGAAGCCGGCGCCGAGCGCGCGCGTCCTGTCCTCCAGCCGCGTATGGGCGGTGAGGGCGGCGGCGGGCACCCGGCCTCCCTCCTCGGGCGGAAGGGCGCGTACGCGGCGGATGAGCGAGTGGCCATCCTCGTCCGGCAGGCCGAGGTCCGAGACGAGCAGCTCCGGCGGCGAGCGCCGCAGCGACTCGAGGGCCTCGGCCGCGCACGAGGCGGTCGTCACGTGCGCCCGGCGCTCCTCGAGCACCGCCCGGAGCAGCTCGCGGGTCTCCTGCTCGTCGTCCACCACCAGCACGCGCACGCCGGAGAGGTCGGGCAGGTGCTCGGGCAGCAGTGCCTCCGGGGGCGCCGGGGGAAGCCCCGGGGTGGAGGACTCCGGGGCCTCCGGGGCACGCGCTCCGGCGAGCGGGAGCCGCACGGTGAAGCGGGAGCCCTGGCCCTCGCCATCGCTGTGGACCTGGACGGTGCCGCCGTGCAGCTCCACCAGGTGGCGCACGATGGCCAGCCCCAGGCCGAGTCCCCCGTACCTGCGGGTGGCGCTGCCATCCGCCTGGCGGAAGCGCTCGAAGACGTGGGGGAGGAACTCGGGAGGAATGCCCTGGCCCGAGTCGCTCACCTCCAGCTCCGCGTGCGTCTGGGCGCGCCGCAGCCGCACCGTCACCCGGCCGCCCTCGGGGGTGAACTTGAGGGCGTTGGTGAGGAGGTTGCCCGCCACCTGCTGCAGCCGCTGGGCGTCTCCCCGCACGGGCCCCACCCCGGACTCCAGCAGGGGCTCGAGGCGGATGTCCCGGGCCGCCGCCGCCGGGCGCACCGCGTCCAGCGCCGCGTCCACCACGGGCGCCAGCTCCACCGGCCGTTGCTCCAGGCGCATCCTCCCGGCGACGATGCGCGAGATGTCCAGCAGGTCGTCGACAATCTGCGCCTGGGCCCTCGCGCTGCGCTCCACCGTCTCCAGGGCACGCGCCTGCTTGTCGGGAGGGAGCGGGCCGGAGCGCAGGATGCTGGCCCAGCCGAGGATGGCCGTGAGCGGGGTGCGCAGCTCGTGCGACACGGTGGCGAGGAAGTCCTCCTTGGCGCGGTTGGCCTCCTCGGCGCGGTCTCGCTCCTGACGGGACAGCTCGAAGAGGCGCGCGTGCTCCAGGGTGATGGCCGTGCGGTGCGCCAGCTCCTCGGCCACGCGGACGTCCTCGGCGTCGTAGGCGCGGTAGCCGTCGCCGGCCGCCACGAGCAGCACGCCCAGCAGGCGCCCGTTGGTGGTGATGGGCACCGCGAGCCCCCGCAGGCCCACGAAGGCACGCCGCGGCTCGCGCCGGGACACGTCCGGCTCCGAGGCGAGTGCCTCTTCGGTCAGCGCCGGGAACACCACGGACCGGCGGCCCTCGAGGACTCCGTGCGGCGCGTGCGGCCCCTCCATCGGCCGGCCCGCCTTGCGCAGCCGCAGGGCGCGGACCGGATCCACGTCGCTGAAGGCCACCCGCTCGAGGGGGCCATCGCCCTGACGCAGGTAGACGCCGCACCACTCGCCGAAGCGCGGCACCAGGCTCTGGGTGAGGCGCTCCAGCGACTGGTGGATGTCGAGGGTGGAGGAGAGCGCGGCACTGGCCTCGGAGATGAGCTCCAGGGCCTGGCACGCGCGCCGCTGCGCGGTGATGTCGGTGATGGAGCCCACCCACTCGCGGATGGAGCCATCCCGCTCCAGCACGGGGACGCCGCGCGACACCACCGGGGTGTACGAGCCGTCGGCGCGGCGCAGGCGGTACTCCACCTCGTAGAGCCCCCGGGTGGAGAAGGCGCGCTTCCACGCGGCCGCGGCCTTCGCCCTGTCCTCGGGATGCACGGCCTCCAGCCACCCCGAGCCGTTGCGCCACTGCTCACGGGACTGGCCGGTGAAGGCGCACCAGGTGGGCGAGTCCTCCTGGAAGTGGCCCGTGGCGTCCGTCGTCCAGAGGAGGGTGGAGGTGGCCACCACCAGCGAGCGGAAGCGCGCCTCGCTGCGGCTCAGGTCCGTCACGTCGAAGGCGAACGCGGCCACGCCGTCCACCCGCCCGGCGGCGTTGCGCAAGGGCTGGCAGGTGAGGTGGAAGCGGTGCTCCTCGCGCTGGCCACTCGGGCCCCGCACCCGCAGCGACACCTGCTCCAGCACGAAGGGCACGCCGGTGACGTACACCCGGTCCAGCACCTCGAGCAGCCCCTGGCCCTCCAATTCCGGCAGGGCGTCGCGCGCGGGCCGGCCGAGCACCTCGCGGCCTCCATGCAGCTGCCGGTGGCGCGGGTTGGACAGCTCGAAGACGTGCTGGGGCCCACGCGTCACGAAGGCCACGGCGGGAGCGCTCATCACCAGCGCGTGCAGGCGCGTGTACTCGGCCTCCACCTGCTTGAGGGCCGTCATGTCCCGGAGCAGCACGAGCAGTCCCTCTCCGGTGGGGAACACCCGCGCCTCCAGCCAGGCCCCGAGGGGCGCGAGGTACTCCTCCACCGTGGTGGGCACGCCCTGCGCGAGCGCGCGCTGACAGGCCCGGCCCAGCTCCGTCTCCTCCAGCTCCGGCAGGCGTGTCCACAGCGTCTGGCCGAGCAGCTCGGTGCGGGCGAGGCCCAGCAGCCGCTCGGCGGCGGTGTTGACGTAGGTGGGTCGCCCGTGGACGTCGAGTGCGAGCACTCCGTCCGTGACGACCTCGAGGAGGCGCTCGAGTCGCGGCGGCGGGGAGCCGTGCGTGTCCGTCAGGGGTAACATGTGCGGCAGCGTGACAGGTCGATCGCCCGGCGGCTCCCCACCGCTCCGCCCCATCGCCCGGCAGTGAACGGGGGGGGCCGGGATTCTCGGTCGCCAAGGTGCCCAGCGTTGGGCGGCGCACATCCGGGCCGCCACGGATCGCCGCACGTCCTTCTGCCAGTCGGGCGTGCCCGTGCGGCCGGTGTCGGAGTAGCCTGCGAGCCGCGGTGCGAGGGGGCCATGAACCTTCCCAGAGAGCTGATCGAGGCGGTACGCAGGCATCAGGTCGTTCCCTTCGTGGGAGCGGGCGTGAGCATGGGGGTGAAGCGGGAGCTGTTTCCCTCGTGGAAGCAGCTGCTCGAGGGGCTCGCGGAGAGGCTGGAGCAGGAGGCGCTTCCCGAGCCGGTGATCGCCGAGGTGCGGCAGCGCATCGCCGGGGGAGACTTCCTCACGGCGGCGGAGCTCGCCTTCAAGGAGCTGGGGGCGTTCCGCTTCAACCGCTTCCTGCGCGAGCGGCTGCGGGTGCGCCGGCCCACCGACGCGGATCTCTCCGTCGTCCGGGCGCTCTGGGCGCTGAAGCCCGAGGTGATGCTCACGACGAACTACGACGACGTCCTGCTGTGGGGCCGGGAGGGCACGGAGCCCATCTCCAACGACCAGGAGGACGAGCTGCACCTGATGGACGCCGAGGCCTCGCCCGACACGCCGCGGCTCTGGTACCTGCATGGCACCATCCACCGGCTCTCGACGCTGATCCTCGGCGGGGCCGATTACACGCGGCTCTACGGGGACGGGACGCAGCAGGATGGCCGCTACTCGCACTACACGAACGCGCTGGTGCGGCTGCGCGATTGGATCCGTTCCAAGCCCTTCCTCTACGTGGGCTTCAGCTTCAGCGACCCGTACGTCATCAAGCAGCTCGAGCACGTGCTCGGAATCACCAAGGGCCGGCAGGTGCCGAGCTTCGCGCTGATGAAGAAGGGGAGCATCGAGCGCGGAGCGCTGTGGCCCCGGTACAACATCCAGCTCATCGAGTACGAGGACCACGGGCCGCCGCTGGCGGCGTGCTTGAACGCGCTGGCGCGAGCGGCCTTCGGGCAGCCGCCGGCACCGGCCTCCCTCGATCCCTTCGCCTTCCTGTCCCCCGGGCCGGCGCACCCACCACCGCAGGCGGCGCCCCGCGCACCCGTGCCCTCGCCGGGCCCCTTCGCGCTCGAGTCCTTCTCGCTCCCGGCCCAGGCCGGCCCGAGCGAGCCTCCCGTATCCCAGGCGGAACCCTCTGTCCCGCTCGACCCGCCACACGTGCTCCGGCCCGCGCTGGAGCAGGAGTGCGCGCGGATCCTCCGGAGCGAGCAGCGGCTGGTACTGCTCGCGCCCGAGGAGGGAGGCGCGAACTCGCTCGCGCGGCGCGTGGCGGCACAGTACGGGAAGCAGGTGACCTGGCTGGTGCCACCGAACCTGCCGGAGTGCACGGAGACGGACTACTGCCGGGCGCTCGCGGAGGACGCGAAGGTCACGAGCTCCGATGCCCTGGTGGCGCACTTGCGGAAGCGGGCCGAGGGACTCGGGCGTGAGCACCTGCTCGTCCTGGGCTGCGAGTGGGGGCCCTTGGGACACCTGGACCTGCTCGGCAAGCACCTGCTGAGGTTGATGGAGGGGACGTCGACGGTGGAGTTCCACCTGCTGGTGGCGGGCGGCGAGCGGATGGCGCGGCTGCTCCACGAAGCGCCGGAGTCCTCTGTGTACAAGGACGCGCCGCGCCGCGAAGTGCCCGGCTTCACGGTGGACGAGGTGCGCCAGTTGCTCGAGGGCGTGGGCCTGAACGGGAGCCAGTGGGCCGGGGACGTGCACGAGGCCACGGGCGGCCACCTGGGCCTGCTGAAGGAAGCCCTGCTCGGAGCGGGAGCGCTCGACCGGGAGTCGGTGACGGCGAGGCTGGTGCGCAGCCCCTCCGTGCGGGGCGCGCTCCAGGAGCGGCTGCGCGAGGACGAGCGCAACGGCTACACGGGGAGGCTCAGCTGCCGCTTCGTGCTGGAGGAATTGCTCGCGGGCCGGACGGTGGAGGCGCTCGAGCCACTGGACCACCGCACCAGGTACCCGGAGGTGCGGCTGTTCTTCGCCGGGCTGGTGCGCGGCGACGCACAGGGGAAGACGGTCCTGCGATGCCAGGCGGTGGAGCTCGTCGCGAGGGAAGTGCTGGCGCGCGACGACGCGCGGGCATGAGGCACTTCAGCATCCCGTGTCGTGCGGTGCCTCCGCCCGCTGTCTGAGAGGAGGGGGCTCCGGCCCCGGACTCGTCAGCCGAGCAGCGAGGCCACGAGGGCCATCCAGTCGGTAGTGGGAGGCAGGCGTCCCTCGGCGTGCTCGGGGCGGCCACCGCCACGGCCACCGGCGGCCTCGGCGGCGCGCTTGAGGAAGGCCCCGCAGCCGAAGCTGGAGCCACTGCCGCGGGTGATCAGCACGGCCAGGCCCTCGGGGGCGCGGCCGGCGAGCAGCACCACGGCCTCGGGCTGGCTGGTGAGACGCGCGGCGACGGAGCGCAGGTCCTCGGGCGTGGCGCCATCGAGCACGGCCACCACGCGCTTGTCCGGGGACTGCGCGAGCTGGGCGGCGAGCTGGGCGGCGGTGGACTCGGCGAGCTTCGCCCGGGCGGCGCCGAGCGCCTCGCGCACGTCGGTCAAATCCCTGCGCAGCTTGTCCACGGAGGCGGTCACATCGAGCGGTCCGCACGAGAACGACCGGCCGAGCGCGCGCAGCGTCGCGGCCTCCTGCCACAGCTCGCTTCGGGCGCGGCGGCCCGCGGAGAAGAGGACGCGGCCCTTGCCCTTGTAGCGCTCCACGCCCAGCACCCGCACCATGCCCACCTGCGCCGAGCGCGTGCAGTGCGTCCCGCCGCAGGGCGACACGTCGAACCCGCCGATTTGAATCACGCGGACGTTGTCCGTCACCTTGGGGGCGCGGCGCAGGGGGAGGGCGGCCAGCTCCTCGGGCGTGGGGAAGAAGGCGCGGATGGCGATGTCGTCGTCGATGATGGCGTTGACGAGGTCCTCGGCCTCGGCGACGCGCCGCTCGTCGAGCACGTCCAGGTCCACGTCGAGGGTGCACAGCGTCTCGCCCAGGCGCGAGGACACGGTGTGGGCGTTGGCCACGTCCACCAGCGCGCGCGACAGCATGTGCTGGCCGGTGTGCAGGGCCATGTGCACGCGGCGGCGCACGCGGTCGATTTCACCCGTCAGCTCGGCGCCGACCTCGGGGAGCCCGGTGCCCTCGGGCAGCTCCAGCACGTGGTGCACCACGCCCGCGTCATCCACCTGCACGTCGCGCAGGGCCTGGCCCCCGAGCACGCCCCGGTCGGCCATCTGGCCACCGGCCTCGGGGTAGAAGGCGGTGCGGTCGAGCACGACGGACGGGGCTCCGTTCCACGTGCCATGCGCGAGGACTCGCCCGCTGAAGCGGAAGAGGAAGGGATCGCTGTAGTAGAGGCGCTCGGTGGGGGTCATGACTCTGAAAGCAATAACACGCGGGCTACTTGGGCCCGTAGCGCGTCTTGAGCTCGGCCATGGACAGGCCGCTCCAGCGCGAGAGCAGCTCCACCACGTCCTTCGCGTGGAGGAAGTGGAGCGTGTCCCCGGAGAACACGGAGAGGAACACGCCGCCGCAGTGGGGCAGCTTCGCGCCGCTCGACTCCAGGTAGTCCACCAGCCGCGGCAGCATGTACTCGAGCAGCCAGGCGCGGACGTTCTCCTGGGGAAGCACGAGCTCGTAGCTGGTGGCTCCGGAGAGCTCGTCGCCCGCGCTGTCGCGGATGCGCGCGATGGCGTGGTTGGCCTCGAGGGCGGGCGCGCGGTCGAAGGCGAGGCGGATCAGTTCATCGGCAGCGGCGTCCATGCGGGTTCCTCCGGCGCGGATTCCCACCACGCGCCTTGCGCGAGTGCAAGCGAGAAGACACCTCCCCCGGGCTCCCCCCGCTGCCCTGGCGTGGGAGCGGCCAGCGCTGCGCCTGCCCGCCTCGCCGTCGGCTCCACTGTTCACCTCGCACTGGTGGACGGGACGACGGGGAGGGGAATCATTCCCATGATGAACACACCATGAAAGCCCTCGCGTGTGTTCTGGGTGTGCTGGCGTGGGTGCTCGCACTGCCGGCCCGTGCGAGCGCCGAGCCCTCCGCCTGGGGCGAGGACGCCATGGAGAAGGTGCGGCCCCAGACGGCACCGGGCACCCACACGAGCGTGCGGCTGTTCGCCGCGCGCAACGAGTTCGTTTCCTTCCAGGTGGGACTGCACGGAGGGGACTCGGGGTGGAGCGGGGTGAGCGCGAGCCTGCCCGCGTTGCTGGGTCCGGGCAGCATCGAGGGCGCGGACCTCGTCCTGTACCGGGAGACGTTGCTGCTCACCACCCATCCGACGCCGTACTCGGAGGTGGGGTGGTGGCCGGATGGGCTGGTGCCGGACGTGGACGAGACGGTGGGCGAGAAGCGCCAGGCCTTCCCGATGGACGTGCCCGCGCGCGAGTCGCGAGCCCTCTGGGTGGACGTGCACGTGCCGGTGGATGCGCCCCCGGGCGAGTACCACGGCACGGTCGAGGTGAAGGGCGCCGGGTACCTCGCGCGGGTGGAGGTGCTCCTCACGGTGGTGGACTGGGAGATGCCGAGCACGTCGTCGTTGCGGACGAGCTTTTCCGTGTGGACGCCCGCCGTGTGCAAGGCCTTCACGGGCCAGAGGACTTGCTCGCGGGAGGAGCAGCTGCGGCTGTTGGCGTACCTCCAGAAGCTGGGGCTCGAGCACCGCCTCACGTTCACCAGCCGTTTCGATCCCCAGGACCTTCCGGACCCCGCCACCTACGACACCTGGTGGGGGCCGTTCGTCAACGGGACCGCGCCCCTGCGGCTGCCCGGTGCGCGGATGACGTGCGTGCCGTATGGGGGGCCCTTCTCTCCCGAGCGGCTGGCGGACTTCGAGGCCCAGATGGACGCGCGTGGTTGGCAGCCCCTGGCCTTCACCACCGTGGGCGACGAGCCTCCCTGGCACATCTCCTTCGACGAGGTGCGCGCCCGCGCCTCGCTGTCACGGCGGATGGCGCCGCGGCTGCGGACGATGCTCATCATCGGCTCCCTCGAGGAAATGGAGCGGCAGGGGCTGACCGGCTTCGTCGACCTCGCCGTGGTGCTGGTCGATTACCTCTACGGGGAGGAGGCGCGCTCGCGGGGGGGCGGGTCGTTCCCGTCCTACGAGTCGTTCCTCCGCCTGCCGGACCGGGAGCTGTGGCTTTATCAGAGCTGTAACGCCCACGGCTGCGGCGGCCCCCTCCGGCCCGAGAACCTTCCGGGACAGGGTTGGCCCTCGTACATGGTGGATCGTCCGTCCACGAGGGCGCGTGCCCTGGAGTGGATCTCCTTCCAGGTGGGCGCGACGGGCGAGCTCTATTACCAGGTGGTGGAGATGCTCTCCACGGCGTGGACGAACCAGTACGCCTACGGGGGCAATGGTGACGGGACGCTCCTCTATCCGGGAACGGTCTCCGCCATTGGAGGGAGCACCGGGGTGCCGCTGCCTTCCATGAGGCTCAAGCTCATCCGCCAGGGGATGCAGGACTACGAGTGGTTGAAGCGGGTCGGGGACGCGGGAGACGCTCCGTTCGCCCGGCAGGTGGCGCGAGAGGTCATCCCCTTTCCCTGGCGCGTGCCCGACGGCGGCGAGGCCTTCGAGCGGGCCCGTGTGCGGCTCATCGAGCGCTACCTCACGCTCATGGGCCTCGTGGTTCCCGAGTCCGTGGCCACGTACCTGCGCGAGCACCCGGACCCGCCTCCGCGAGACGAGATCCGCCCCGTGCTCTCGGCGCAGTGAGGGAGGACCTGCGCCGTGCCGCGCGTGGGATTAGGTTTTGCCCCATGGGTGACGTGGAGCTCGCGGAGGCACTCCGGCGGCAGGGCATTTCCGATACACGTGTGCTCGAGGTCATCCGCGGCCTCGAGCGGGCGCGGTTCGTCCCGGCGGCCATGCGGGAGGCGGCCGGGCAGGACACGCCGCTGCCCATCGGGCACGGGCAGACGATCAGCCAGCCCTTCATCGTGGCGTACATGACCCAGGCGCTGAATCCCCAGCCGGGGGAGCGGGTGCTGGAGATTGGGACGGGCTCGGGCTACCAGACGGCCGTGCTCGCGAGGCTCTGCGGCGAGGTGTACACGATGGAGGCCGTCGCCGAGCTCGCGGGGCCGGCGCGCGAGCGGCTGGAGCAGCTGGGGTTCCACAACATCCGCTACCAGGTAGGCGACGGCACGGCTGGCTGGCCGGAGGCCTCGCCCTTCGATGCCATCATGGGCACCGCGGCCCCGGAGCACCTGCCTCCAGCGCTCTACCAGCAGCTACGGCCCGGGGGGCGTCTGGTGCTGCCGGTGGGCCCGCGCCATGGAGCACAGGAGCTCATCCGCGTCACCCGGCCGCTCGAGGGAGGAGCGCCCCAGGTGGAGAAGTTGCTGGGTGTGCGCTTCGTCCCCATGACGAGCGCGCCCCCGCCTGACTTCCTGCACTGAGGCCCCCCACCCATGCATTGCCCGGGTGGAGCGGGGCCGCTAACCTCTCGGCCCATGATCATCTGCCCCGTGTGTGAGCACCAGCAGGCTCAGGGCGCCGAGTGCGAAGTCTGTGGAAAGAAGCTCATCGTGACGGGCCCGGTGGCGGTGGCGGTGGCGCCGCTGGCGGAACTGGAGCAGACGCAGCTGGCGGGAGGCCGGGCGCCGGTACCTGTCGCGGCGATTCCCGACCTGGAGCTGACGGCCCAGCAGGCGGTGCCGACGGTGCCCGTGCAGGCGATGCCCGACATGGACACGGGGCGCGCGGCGGCGGCGCCCAACGTCATGGTGGCGCCCATTCCGGACGTGGACACGGGGCGCGCGGAGTCGGACGGACACCGGACGGCGGCGCCCGTGGGCCCGGTCGTCTGCCGCTACTGCCGCAACGTGCAGGAGAGCGGGGCCGTGTGCGACCGCTGCGGCATGCGGCTGCCCAAGGTGCGCGCGGCCCAGCCCGTGGCGGCCGCGAAGCTGCCCCAGTCCGGTGAGCGGACCTCGTGCCCGAAGTGCCACTCGCCCGCGTACGCGGGCCGGGCGTGCGTCACGTGCGGTATCCTCGTTCCGGCGGCGGAGTGAGCCCATGAGCGCGCCCGTCTTCCGCGCCGAGTATGCCTGCAGTGAGGGGTGCGGCTTCCGCGCCTCGCTGCTGGAGGTCGTCTACCGCTGCCCGCGTTGCCAGGGGTTGCTGGAGGTGGCGCACGACGTGGAAGCGCTGCGCTCGGTGCCCGCGGAGGAGTGGCGGCGGCGCTTCGAGCAGCGCTTCGGCTCCTCGCGGCTGCCGTACGCCTCGGGCGTCTGGGGCAAGCACGAGTGGGTGTACCCGCAGCTGCCAGCGGAGGACATCGTCTCGCTGGGAGAGGGGCGGGTGCCGCTCAAGCCGCTGCCGCGCATGGCGGCGGAGCTGGGACTGGCGAGCCTGGACTTGAAGGAGTGCGGCGTCTCGCCGACGGGCAGCTTCAAGGACTGGGGCATGACGGTCCTGGTGTCGTCGGTGAAGCACATGCGCGCGAAGGGCGTGCCCATCCGGGCGGTGGCGTGCGCGTCGACGGGGGACACCTCGGCGGCGCTGTCGGCCTACTGCGCGGCGGCGGGGATTCCCTCGGTGGTGTTCCTGCCCAAGGACAAGGTGTCGCTGTCGCAGCTGGTGCAGCCGGTGGCCAACGGGGCGCGGGTGCTGTCGCTGGACACGGACTTCGACGGCTGCATGCGGCTGGTGCAGCAGGTGACGCAGGACGCGGGCCTGTACCTGGCCAACTCGATGAACTCGCTGCGCATCGAGGGGCAGAAGGTGGTGGCCATCGAGCTGTGCCAGGACCTGGGCTGGGAGCCGCCGGACTGGGTGGTGATTCCGGGCGGCAACCTGGGCAACGCGAGCGCGCTGGGCAAAGGCTTCGAGCTGATGCTCGCGCTGGGGCTGATTACGCGGCGGCCGCGGATCGCCGTGGCGCAGGCCGAGCGGGCCAACCCGCTGGTGCGCTCCTTCCGGGGCGGCTTCAAGGAGCTGGAGCCGATGAAGGCCGAGCGCACGCTGGCGTCGGCGATCCAGATTGGCAATCCGGTGTCGTTCCGGCGCGCGGTGCGGATGCTGAAGAGCTTCGACGGGGTGGTGGAGGACGCGACGGAGTCCGAGCTGGCCAACGCGGCGGCGAGGGCGGACCGGGAAGGCACCTTCACGTGCCCGCACACGGGCGTGGCGCTCGCGGCGCTGGAGAAGCTGGTGGCGCGGGGCGTGATTGCGAAGGGTGCGCGAGTGGCGGTGGTGTCCACGGCGCACGGGCTGAAGTTCCCGGACTTCAAGGTGGGCTACCACCGGGGCGCGCTGGCGGACGTGACGAGCCGCTACGCCAACCCGCCGGTGGATCTCCCGGCGGACCTGGGCGCGGTGAAGAAGGCGCTCGCGGACCTGTGAGGGCCGGCCCCGGAGACGGGGTCAGTCGCTCGTGACGAGCAGGGGAGTGGAGAGCGGGCGCTCCTCGCAGTCGAGCGCCGTGCCATCCTCCCACGCGAGCATCAGGAAATCGGCCGGCCCGTCGAGCGCGATGATGGGGTGGTGCCAGACGTTGGGGCGGTAGTTGATGCCCTGGCCGGGGCCGCACACGAAGGCGCGCAGGCCGGAGAGGTCCGGCTCGCCGCGAGCATCATCCGGGCAGACGACGACGAGGAAGCGCCGGCACGCGAGCGGCGCGAACATCTGGGTGGAGCAGGGGTGGCGCTCGAGGAGGCGGACCTCGAAGGGGAGGACCTTGGCCACCGAGCGGAACACGGCGAGGTTGGGCTGGGCGCCGGGCCGGCTGTTGGTGAGCTGGGCGATCCGGTCATACCGGGTGGCCGTTCCCTGATTGGCGCTGGAGCCCCCGGAGAGCTCCAGGCCGATGACGTCGCCGAAGGGGGCGAACGCCTCCCGGGTGAGTGGCCGCGCGTGGATGGGCATGCCGGCGGAGTCTAGCGCGGGGCGGGGGTCCAGGAGTGGGACGGGCTTCCGGCGACTCGACGTGGCCCCCGGGTTCCGCTAGGTTCGCCGCCCCGTGAACGCAGAAACGCAGAATCTCCACGAGCAGCTCGAGCGCCTCCAGGAGGCGCTGTCCACCCGGCAGAGCACGCTTCTCTTCGCCCACGCGGGCATCTCCTTCATCGTCTCGGTCATCCTCGGATGCGCCACGGCCAAGCTCTTCTGGGACTCGGCGAGGGCGCCGTACGTGGCGTGGCTGGGTCTGGCGGCGACCGTGGGCCTGGGCCTCTACGGGCTGGTGCGCTACCGCCAGGGCCGCACGGTGCTGGCCGACGAGCTGGTGCGCTTCGAGACCCTGCTGGAGCTGCGCCGCCGTCTGCGTCTGGACGATCCCACGGCGCTGCTGCCCCAGTGAGCCCGGCCCGGAAGCCCGCTCGCAGCGGGCGTCTCATCGTCCTCGAGGGTCTGGACGGCGCGGGCACCACCACACAGGTGGAGCGGCTGGCGTCCGCGCTCCGGGCCGAGGGCCACCCCGTGCTCACCACGCGCGAGCCCTCGGACGGGCCGGTGGGTGTCCTCATCCGGCAGGCGTTGACGGGCCGCATGGTACTGCCCGGTCCCTCGGGCACGCAGCCCCTGGCCCCCGAGACGCTGGCGCTCCTGTACGCGGCGGATCGGACGGATCATCTCCGCGCCAAGGTGCTGCCCGCGCTGGAGGCGGGGCAGGTCGTGCTGAGCGACCGTTCCGTGCTCTCGTCGCTGGCCTACCAGGGGGCGTCGCTGCCCATGGAGTGGGTGGAGGAGATCAACGCCCACGCGGTACCGGCGGACCTGACGCTCTTCGTCGGGGTGTCCATCGAGGTGGCGGCGAGGCGGCGGGCGGCGCGGGGAGGCCCGGAGGAGCTCTTCGACGCCGAGGAGAAGCAGCGCCGCATCTCCAAGCAGTACGAGGCGGCCATCCGGCTGCGGGGCAAGCGCGAGCACGTGGTGCGCATCGACGGGGACCAGTCGGTGGAGGCCGTGACGGCCGATTGTCTGGCGCACGTGCGCAAGCTGCTCGGACGCAAGCCCGGACGCGCGGCGGTGCGGTAGAGTCCCGGCCGCATGGAGCCCACCGGCGCGGCGGCGGTCATCATCGGCAACGAGGTCCTCACGGCGAAGGTGGTGGATGCCAATGGCCCCCACCTCATCCGGCGTCTGCGCGAGGTGGGCATTCCCCTGCGCTCGCTGGAAATTGTCCCGGACGAGGTGGACGTCATCGTGGAAGCGGTGGCGCGGGCCCGGCTACGGGCCCAATACGTCTTCACCAGTGGCGGCATCGGGCCCACGCACGACGACGTGACGGTGCGCGCGGTGGCGCTGGCCATGGGGCGCAGGGTGGTGCGGCTGCCGGAGATGGTGGAGCTCATCCGCCAGAAGGCCGTGGACGCTCCGACGGCCGAGGCCCTGCGCCTGGCGGATGCGCCCGAGGGTGCGGTGCTGATCGCCCAGCCGGGGAGCTGGTACCCGGTGCTGACGGTGGAGGACGTGTTCTTGCTGCCCGGGGTGCCGCAGCTCTTCCGGGCGCAGCTCGAGGCGGTGCTGTCGCGGCTGAGCGGCACGCCGGTGCACCTGCGGGTGCTCTACCTCGGCCTGGGCGAGAGCGCCGTGGCGTCGGTGTTGGACCGGGTGGCGCTGGATATGCCGCATGTGGCCATTGGCTCCTATCCCATGTTCGACCGGACACTGGACTACTCGGTGAAGGTGACGGTGGAGAGCGTGGAGAAGGACGCCGTCGAGCAGGCCGTGGCCCGGCTCCAGGCGGGGCTGCCGGCGGGCTCGGTGCTGCGCACGGAGTAGGTGTAGGTCCTCCCTGGCGCCCCTCCGGCCGGGTGTGAGGGTGAGCTCTCGAGTCCTGTGAAACCGTTCACAGACACCGGGAGGGGGAGGGCGCACCCTGGTGGGTAGATAGGGGTCGAAGCCACGAAATCCGTGCTGCCCCTGTCAGAGGGGAACCATGTCCGACACGTCGCGGCAGCAGGAGGACGGGGCCGTTGCACACACTTCCAGCCAGCAGCCGGAAGAGGCTCTCTCGGACTACGAGCACCTGGCGGAGGCCTGGGCCCGGCAGGGGTGGCTGGTGCGAGCCATCGCGCTGTGCAAGGTCATCCTCCGGCTCGAGCCGGATCATGAGCCGACGCGGCGGCTGCTCGCGGAGCTCGACTCCCGGCGGATGGATCCGCTGGCTCCTTCGGGGCCTGCCGTCCCGAGGCTCCTGGCCCGGGTGGCGGCCACCCTGGCGCGGGCGAGCGGGGAGCCGGAGCCGGCGCGCGTCTCACTGCTCGCGCGGCTCGGCGAGAAGGAGTTCCTGTCGGTGATGGAGGCCCTGGAGCTGCGGGAGTTCCAGCCCGGGGACGTCATCGTCGAGGAGGGAGAGCCGGGCAACTCCATGTTCGCCCTCGTGGAGGGGAGCGTGGAGGTGGTGCGCACGCTGAAGTCGGGGCGGCGGCGCACGGTGGCCTTCATGGGCGAGGGCGACTTCTTCGGGGAGATGTCGATCCTCTCCGACGTGCCGCGGCTCGCGAGCGTCAAGGCCTTCGAGCGCACGGCGGTGTTGGAGCTCTCGCGGGAGCGGTTGGAGCACATCATCCAGCGGCACCCCGCCGTGGCCGAGGCGCTGCGGACCTACCAGCGCGAGCGCCTGCTGAATGACGTGATGCGGGGCAACGCGCTCTTCCGGCTGCTGTCGCCCGAGCGGAGGGAGGCCGTCGCCCGGGACTTCCAGCTGTGCGCCAGGCCCGCAGGGGCGACGCTGCTCGAGCAGGGCAAGCCGGTGGATGCGCTCTACCTGCTGATGCGGGGGCGGTGCCAGGTGCTGCATCCCCAGCCGCAGGGCGGCGAGCAGCTCGTGCGCACGCTGGGGGAGGGCGACATGTTCGGGGAGATCGCCCTGATGTTGGGCCTGTCGGCCACCGCCACCGTGCGCGCGGAGACGTCCTGCCTGCTGCTGCGGCTGGACTGGGGCAGCTGCGAGCGGCACCTGCTGGATCAGACCGGGCTGTGCGAGGCGCTCTCGCGGCTGGGCAACGAGCGCCTGCTGCACTCCGCCGGGCTGCTCTGGGCGCCCCCGGCGCGCGGCGAGGCTTCGCCGGGCGCCTGAGGTCCCACTTCCGAGGAGCCCCTACGCGTTGCCGGGGGGCTCCACGCCGGGGCTCGGGGAGACCGGGGCCTCCAGGTTCACCGGGGCCACGCCCCGCCGCAGCACGGAGTTGCGGTAGCCGTAGGCGAAGTAGACGACGAGGCCGATGGCCAGCCAGATGCCGAAGCGCTCCCAGGCGTGCACCGGCAGGCCCTTCATGACGAAGAGGCACGCGGCGGCACCGCCGAGCGACACCGGCCACACGAAGGGCACCTTGAAGGGCCGGGGCCGGTCCGGCTCCTTGAGGCGCAGCACGGGCACGCCCAGGCACACCAGCATGAAGGCGGACAGGGTGCCGATGTTGGTCAGGTCGTACGTGGCGGCGTCATCGGCCACCAGCGAACCCACGGCCACCAGCACGCCGGTGATGAGCGTGGTGACGTGGGGCGTGCGGTACTTGGGGTGGATTTTGGAAGCCCACGGGGGCAGCAGCCCGTCGCGCGCCATGGCGTAGAAGATGCGCGGCTGGCCGTACTGGAACACCAGCAGCACCGCCGCCATGGAGACGACCGCGCCCAGGGAGATGATCCAGCTGAACTGCGTGAGCCCCGCCACCTCGAAGGCGTGCGCGAGCGGATCCGACGACTTGAGCTGCTGGTAGGGGATGAGGCCCGTGGCCACGGCCCCGACGATGACGTAGATGACCGTGCACACGGCCAGTCCGATCAGGATGCCCCTGGGCATGGTGCGCTGGGGATCCTTCGTCTCCTCGGCGGCGGTGGAGATGGCGTCGAAGCCGATATAGGCGAAGAACACGATGGCCGCCGCCTGGTGCACGCCGATGAAGCCATTGGGTGCGAAGGGCGTGTAGTTGGCCGGGTTGATGTGCAGCGCGCCCACGCCCACGAAGATCGTGAGCACCAGCAGCTTCACCACCACCATGACGTTGTTGACCCGGGTGCTCTCCTTCACGCCGATCACCAGCAGCCAGGTGATGAGCAGCACGATGAGGAAGGCCGGCAGGTTCACCAGCACGGGCAGGCCGAAGAGGCGCGGCGCCGTCTCCAGCAGGCCGTGGATGGCCGGATCCGTGCTCGCCTGCACGTTGTAGTAGCCGTGCGTGAGCCAGTCCGGAATGTGCACCCAGGGCGAGATGAGCGAGTTGAAGTACCCGCCCCAGGCGATGGCCACCGCCACGTTGCCCACCGCGTACTCGAGGATGAGATCCCACCCGATGATCCAGGCGATCAGCTCGCCCAGCGTCGCGTAGGAGTACGCGTAGGCGCTGCCGGCCTGGGGGATCATCGACGCCAGCTCGGCGTAGCAGAGCGCGGCCAGGGCGCACACGCCGCCCAGCAGCAGGAAGGACACCACCAGCGCGGGGCCGGCGCCGTGGCGGACGACCTCGCCCGTGGGGAGCACCTCGCCAGCGGCCGCGGTGCCCAGCGTGGAGAAGATGCCGGCGCCAATGACCGCGCCGATGGAGAGCATGACGAGATCGCCCGTGCCGAGCGCGCGCTTCAGGCCCCCGGACGACTCTCCCTCGGGGAGGAGGTCGGCGATCTGCTTGCGTTGAAAGAGGGAACGCATGGGTAGGCCGGGATTACCACGTTCCCACCCACCGGGTCTCCTCCCGGCCGTGCCGCGCCGCGTTGGCTCCTGGTGGGGAGCGCCCCGGGCCCGCCCTGGAGGAGGGCGGGGAAGCTGTCAAGCACTGGCTGGCTGCCCGGAGGGTGCTCATGGGACTTGTCCTCTGGCCAGCGGGCGGCTAACTCCGCGTTCTCCGAGACTCGTGAGGAAGGGAAGGGGAGTCATGCAGGTCGTCAGTGTGAAGAAGGCGCTGGAGGGTTCGGTCGCCCCGGACACCAAGATCGAGGTGCGCGGCTGGGTGCGCACCCGCCGTGACTCGAAGGCGGGCATCAGCTTCGTCAACGTGAGCGATGGCTCGACCTTCGATCCGATCCAGGTGGTCGCGCCCAATACGCTGCCCAACTACGAGAAGGAGGTGCTCCACCTCACCGCGGGCTGCTCGGTGGTGGCCCGGGGCACGCTCGTGAAGTCGCAGGGCAAGGGCCAGTCGTTCGAGATTCAAGCCGAGGAGGTGAAGGTGCTCGGCATGGTGGACGACCCGGACACCTATCCCATCCAGCCCAAGCAGCACACGCTGGAGTTCCTGCGCGAGGTGGCCCACCTGCGTCCGCGCACCAACACGTTCGGCGCCATCACCCGCGTGCGCCACGTGGCGGCGCAGGCCGTGCACCGCTTCTTCCACGAAGAGGGCTTCTTCTGGGTGAACACGCCGATCATCACCGCCAGCGACGCCGAGGGCGCCGGGCAGATGTTCCGCGTGTCCACGCTGGACGTGGTGAACCCGCCGCGCACGGACGCCGGGAAGATCGACTGGGGCAAGGACTTCTTCGGCAAGGAGGCCTACCTCACCGTCTCCGGCCAGCTCAACGTGGAGGCGTACTGCCTCGCGCTGTCCAAGGTGTACACGTTCGGCCCCACGTTCCGCGCGGAGAACTCGAACACCACGCGGCACCTGGCCGAGTTCTGGATGATCGAGCCGGAGATCGCCTTCGCGGACCTCAACGAGGACGCGAACCTGGCCGAGCGCTTCCTCAAGTACGTCTTCAAGGCGGTGCTCGCCGAGTGCGCCCCCGACATGAAGTTCTTCGAGGAGCGCCAGCAGAAGGGCGTCATCGAGCGCATGGAGAAGTTCATCAACTCCAGCTTCGAGCGCATCGACTACACCGAGGCCATCGAGATCCTGAAGAAGGCCAAGAAGAAGTTCGATTACCAGCCGGAGTGGGGGAACGATCTCCAGACGGAGCACGAGCGCTACCTGACGGAGGAGCACGTGGGCCGGCCGGTGGTGGTGATGAACTACCCGGAGAAGATCAAGGCGTTCTACATGCGCCTGAACGAGGACGGGAAGACGGTGGCGGCGATGGACGTGCTGGCGCCGGGCATCGGGGAGATCATCGGCGGCAGCCAGCGCGAGGAGCGGCTGGACATGCTCGACAAGCGCATGCAGCAGTTCGGCCTCAAGCCCGAGCACTACCAGTGGTACCGGGATCTGCGGCGGTACGGCTCGGTGCCGCACGCGGGCTTCGGGCTCGGGTTCGAGCGGCTCATCGTCTACATGTGCGGACTGCAGAACATTCGCGACGCCATTCCCTACCCGCGCGTGCCGGGCTGGGCGCAGTTCTGATTCACGAAGCACTCCCTCGCGCAACCCTCCCTCTCCCACCGGGAGAGGGTTGGGGTGAGGGTATGTACCTCCCGGGTTCCCCCCCTCGTCCCCGCACGGCGTCCCGTGGTAATCGGGTGGCATCTGACGAGGGGAAGACATGTCCCGGTTACCGTTGCTGGTGCTGTTCGCCGCACTGCTCGGCGGGTGTGAGCCCGAGCCGACTCCGCCCCCTTCGGGCACCTGGTCCCTGGTGGCCTCGGGAAGGCCCGAGGCGCTCCTGTCGGTGCGCGGCCGCTCCCACCGGGACGTCTTCGCGGTGGGCATGGATCGCGGCCGCGGTCCCGGGCTGCTCCACTACGACGGCCTGGGCTGGTCGGAGCTGGTCCCCGGGATGCGGTTCGATGCCTGGGCGGTGCTTCCCTTCCCGAACGGGGAGGCGCTGATGGCGGGCTCCAACGCCACCATCCTGCGCTACGACACCAAGGGCCAGTTCACCCGCATGCGCACGCCGGGGCTCGCGCGCCACACCGTCTACGGGCTGTGGGGCACCAGCCTGGAGGATGTCTGGGCGGTGGGCAGCGGTCCCAACCGGGGCGGCTTCGTGTGGCACTACGACGGCTCGGTCTGGCGCGAGGTGGCGCTCCCCCATGCGCAGTTGCCGCGCACCGCGGATGGGGACCTGCTGCCCTTCTTCAAGGTCTGGGGCAATGGCAAGGGCGACGTCTACGTGGTGGGCGCCCAGGGCGTGGTGCTCCACTCGCACGAGGGCGGGGCCTTCGAGGTCATCCCCACCGGCATCGCGGATCGCCTCGTCTCCGTGTCCGGCACGGGCGACACGGTCGTGGTGGTGGGCGGCCGCGTGGGCGGCAGGGTGCTGGAGCTGAACGCCTCCGGCCAGTTCGAGGACAAGACGCCCTCGGGCTGCCAGATGCTGCAGGACGTGACGATCACCGCGGATGGCACCGGCTACGCCGTGGGCACCTACGGCCAGATGTTCCGCCGCGAGAACGGTCAGTGGAAGCTCGTGGACCACCGGCTCGACTTCCAGGTCCAGTTCCTCCAGGGCGTCTGGGTGGATCCCGAGGGCGGAATATGGACCGTGGGCGGCAACGTCCAATCCCCCAAGCTGGATGGCGGCGCGATCGGTCACTTCGGCGGGGCGGTGACGCCGGCCAGGCCCGTCCCTTCAGAGCCCGTCGCTCAGCCGGCCACGTGCCCGGAGGATCAGGTGGACCCTCGTCCGACGGGCTCCATCGCCCGGCGCTGGAACGAGCAGCTCCTGGGAGCCATCCGGAGGGACATTCCCCGCCCGACGGTGCACGCGCGCAACCTGTACCACGTGTCCGCCGCCATGTGGGACGCGTGGGCCGCGTATGACGCGACCGCGGATGGCACCTTCGTGCACGAGAAGCTCACCGCTCCCGACGTGGCCCAGGCCCGCGCCGAGGCCATCAGCTACGCGGCCTACCGGGTGCTCGCGCACCGCTACACGACGGCCCTCGGCGGGAAGACGTCGGCCGCCTGCTTCACGGCCTTCATGAAGAAGCTGGGCTATGACCCGGACGACACCACGTCGACGGGGGACAGCCCGCGTGCCCTGGGCAACCGCATCGGCCAGGCCCTCATCGACTTCGGCGCCAATGATGGTGCCAACGAGAAGAACGACTACGCGGACACCACCGGCTTCTCCTTCGTCAACGCGCCGCTCGTGGTGGATGAGCCGGGCTCGGTCCTGACGAATCCCTCCGTCTGGCAGCCGCTCAATCTGGCGGTGTCCGTCACCCAGAATGGCATCGACACCCAGTCGGGTGTGCAGGGCTACATCGGCGCGCACTGGAGGAACGTCACCCCCTTCGCCATGACGCGGCCCTCGGGCGGCGGCCTGTACCACGACCCGGGGCCGGCGCCCGCGTTCGGCGAGGCCGCGATGCGCGACTACGTCGTGGATGTCATTCGCAAGTCCAGCCAGCTCGGCGGCAGCGTGCTGATGGACCTGTCCCCGGGCACCACCGGCAACAACAGCCTGGGCGCCAATGACGGCACGGGCCATCCGGTGAACCCCGTCACCGGCAAGCCGTACGCGTCTCAATTGGTGCGGCGCGGGGACTTCGGCCGCGTGCTCGCCGAGTTCTGGGCGGACGGGCCCAGGTCCGAGACGCCTCCGGGACACTGGAACGTGCTCGCCAACCAGGTGGCGGATGCGCCGGACTTCAGCCGCCGCCTCTTCGGCACCGGGGAGGTGTTGGAGCCGCTCGAGTGGGACGTGAAGGTGTACCTGGCCCTCAACGGCGCCGTGCACGACGCGGCCATCACCGCCTGGGAGATCAAGCGCCAGTTCATCACCGTGCGCCCCATCTCCCTCATCCGCTACATGGGCGGGCTGGGCCAGTCGTCCGACCCGTCGGGTCCGTCCTACCACCCCAACGGGCTGCCGCTGGAGACCGGGCTCATCGAGCTGATCACCGAGCAGAGCTCGGCGCCGGGGCAGAAGCACGCGCACCTGGCGCGCTTCCAGGGCCAGGTGGCCGTGTACGCGTGGCGCGGCGAGCCGGGAGACAGGAAGAACGAGGTGGGGGGCATCGGCTGGGTGCGCGCCGTCGAGTGGATGCCGTACCAGCTGCGCACCTTCGTGACGCCGGCCTTCCCGGGCTTCATCTCCGGACACAGCACCTTCAGCCGCTCGGCCGCCGAGGTCCTCACCTCGCTCACCGGCAGCTCGTACTTCCCGGGGGGCCTGGGGGAGTTCGTGGCGAAGCGCGACGAGTACCTCGGCTTCGAGCGGGGCCCGTCCTCGGAGCTCCGCCTGCAGTGGGCCACGTACCAAGACGCGGCGGATCAGGCCGGGCAATCGCGCCTGTGGGGCGGCATCCACCTCGAGCCGGACGACCTCGTGGGCCGCCGGCTCGGATACGACGTGGGGCTGGCGGCCGTCGAGCGCGCCCGGGCGTACTTCGACGGCACCGCCGTTCCCTGACGTGTCTCAGTAGTGCCAGGGGAAGCGCTTGTAGTCCTGCTTGCGCTTCTCCAGGAAGGCGTCGCGGCCCTCCTGCGCCTCCTCGGTGCCGTAGGCGAGCCGCGTCGCCTCGCCCGCGAAGAGCTGTTGGCCCACCAGCCCGTCGTCGGGCAGGTTGAAGCCGTACTTGAGCATGCGCATGGCCGTGGGGCTCTTCGAGTTGATGAGGCCCGCCCACTCCAGGGCCACCTCCTCGAGCTGCTCGTGCGGCACCGACGCGTTCACCATGCCCATGGCCGCGGCCTGGTCCGCCGTGTAGTTGAGGCCCAGGAAGAAGATCTCCCGCGCCTTCTTCTGGCCCACCTGCCGCGCCAGCAGCGCCGAGCCGTAGCCGCTGTCGAAGCTCGCCACGTCCGGATCCGTCTGCTTGAAGAGCGCGTGCTCCTTGCTGGCCAGCGTCAGGTCGCACACCACGTGCAGGCTGTGCCCGCCGCCCACCGCCCAGCCCGGCACCACGGCGATGACAATCTTCGGCATGAAGCGGATGAGCCGCTGCACCTCGAGGATGTGCAGCCGGCCCAGCTTGCCGGGATCCGGCTTGCCCGCCTCGTCACCCTCGTACTTGTAGCCGTCCTTGCCGCGGATGCGCTGGTCCCCGCCCGAGCAGAACGCCCAGCCGCCGTCCTTCGGCGAGGGCCCGTTGCCAGTGATGAGCACGCAGCCCACGTCCGTCGTCGTGCGCGCGTCCTCGAGCGCGGTGTACAGCTCGTCCACCGTCTTGGGACGGAAGGCGTTGCGCACCTCGGGGCGGTTGAAGGCGATGCGCACCGTGCCCTGGTCCACCGCCCGGTGGTACGTGATGTCCTCGAACTCGAAGCCTTCGACCTCGCGCCAGCGCGAGGGATTGAAAATGGCTGAAACCTTCATGGTCTTTCACTCCTGGCGAGGGGCGCGACCCTAGTCGCCAGGAGCACGGGGCGCTACCAGATACCGGGCAGCTCGCGCTGGAGCGTGAGGTCCTCGAGCGTGGTGCGGAGGATGAACGCCAGGCTCAGTAGAGGAACTCGGACAGCGTCCAGGTGCGCTCGGCGAGCCGCTGTTTGACCTCCTTGAGGTACGGCAGGGCGCCGCTGTAGCGCACGTCCTCGTCCCCGTCGTACCAGTCGCCCGAGTACCACGCGCCCACGCAACCCCACTCGTCACCCTTCACGTACCCGCCGTGCTTGCCCGGGTCGTTCATCCAGGTGAACTCGCCCTCGTAGCAGGCGCGCCGCCACGCCAGCGAGTAGTCCACGTTGTAGGCGCTGCTGTCGCGCGCGAGCGGGAACGTGCCCGTGTGCACCGTCGTCCTCAGCTGCAACAGGCCGTAGCTCGCCCCGCTGTCGCCCACGGTGGACTGCCTCCACCAGCTCTCCACCACCGCCACCGAGCGCACGAGGTCCTCGTCGAAGCCCCACTTGCACGCGCCCCACTGGAGGATCTCATCCGTGGTACCCGTGAAGTCTCCGTCGATCCTCGGGGTGATGCGCGCGTTGAACGCGTCACTGGCCCCGTCGATGAGCACGTCGGGGATGTAGTGGCCTCGCGTCTGGTTGGCCTGCGCGTTCTCGGGGCGGGGCTCCCACGAGGAGCGCCGGACCCGCGCGGCGCACTCGGCCCCGGAGGGCAGGGTGGCGCCGGGCGGCAGTGTCGCGAAGTACTTCGGATCCTGCTGCGGCTGATCGCCCCCCGGCCCGGCCACCGCCGGGTCGTCTTTTCCGCAGCCCTGCGTGAGCGCGAGCAGCACCATCAGGGGAGCGAGTGTCGGACGGAGAAGACGCAGGGTGACCTCGGAGTGGGAAGGGCGATCAGCCGGGGAGTTTCAGGGGATGAGTTGCAGGTCGTCGATGTAGAGCGTGCCCTGGTCGGTGCCCGACTGGTCCTGGATGTAGATCTCGCGCAGCGAGCCAGCGCGCACCCCGATCGTGCTGAATGGGATGGTGAGCTGCTGCCAGGTGCCTGGCTGGATGGAGTGGCCCAGCGCCTGATCCAGGCGGATCTCCCCGAGGAAGTTCGAGCCGTCGCTGAGGATGATGCGCGCGATCTGCCCGCCCGAGGTGCCACCGTGCACCCACAGCGAGAGCGTCTTGTAGCGGCTCAGGTCCACGCCCGTGTTGGTGTGGAAGTAGAGGGCCGACCAGCTGTCCAGCTCGACGGAGAGGGCGGACGTGCCCGCGTGGACGATGCCGCTCGAGTACAGGTTGTGCGTGGCCCAGCTCCAGTCATTGAAGCCGGCGCCGAGCCCGTCGGCGTAGAGGGAGAAGGCCGGCGTCGTCGGGGGCGGCGGGGGCGTGCTGGCCTTCACCAGCCGCATATCGTCGAGGTACACGGTGGGCTGGTCCGTGCCCGTGTCGTCCTGGATGTAGATATCGCGCACGGTGCCGGTGGACAGGCCCACGGAGCTCAGCGGCACGACGACCTGCTGCCACGTGCCCGCCTGGATGGGATGGCCCATCACCGTGTCCAGCCGCACCGAGCCGAGCGGCGTCGAGCCGTCATAGAACGCCACCCGCACGCCCTGGCCGCCGGTGGTGCCGCCGTTCACCCACAGCTCGAGCGCCGAGAACTGGTTCGCGGCGAGCCCCGAGGTGTGGTGCAGGAAGAGGGCGTTCCAGCCATCGAGCTCGGCGGAGATGGACGCGACGCCGCTGTGCACCACGGTGCGGTCGCCGAGGCTGTGCGTGGCCCAGCTCCAGTCCGCGAAGCCATCACCCGTGGCGTCGTCGTAGACGGTCGCGTTGCCCGAGGTGTCCCCCGTCACTCCATCCATCAGCGCCACGCCCTGCGCGACGGTGACGGGCTTGAGGTTCTTCGTCTGGAGGTAGTCGAGGATCGCCTCGAAGTTGGCCTGGTTGATCTCCGTCTCCTGCGTGGGCGTGCCGCTCACGAACTGGTGGAAGGTGAGGATGAGCCAGCTGCCATCGGCGGCGGCGCTGTCGATCCACCCGCGCACGGTGGCCACGGTGACGGCGCTGTTCACGTCATAGGAGCGCAGCTGGAGGATGTTCGAGTCCTTGAAGTTCTGCCCGCCGTTCACCGTGCGGTGGCTGCGGTAGTACTTCTGGATCGTGGTCAGCACGCTCGCGTTGTAGGCACCGTAGGGCGAGGCGAACGAGGGCATCGCCGACAGGCCGAACTGCGTCTTCAGCCACGCCTGCGAATCGCGCAGCTCGGTCTCCACCTCGGTGGCGGACAGGGTGGTGAGATCCCGGTGCGTCATCGTGTGGGCGCCGATCTCATTGCCCTCGGCGATGATCGTCTGGAGCTGCGGCACCGTCATGTAGCCGGTCCACCCGTTGCGGATGCCCTCGGTGACCAGGAAGTAGGTGGCGGGGAGGCCGCGCGCGTTGAGCGCCGGGCGCGCCCCCGTGAACTGCGACGGCCAGCCGTCATCCAGCGTGATGCTCACCATGCCCCGCTGGAACGGCGTCGAGGCCCCCGCGGATCCCGCTCCCATCAACAGCGCCACCACGAGCGCGCTCAGCACTCGCTGCAACCCATTCAAACCGCCCATAGGCACCTCATGTGATGGACTCCCCCTCGTCCGAATGGCGGCCATCATAGAGAAAGCGAAGGAGAAGCAATGAATCCGCTATCTCTTGCGATTTCTGGAGGTACTTGGATCTACGGGAAACCACGGACTCACAAGGTGGCGAGCACCCCGATGCGATGCCCGTCCTACGCCCGGCGTGAACAGGCGGAGATGCGTTGCAGCACGGCCTCGCGCACCGGCTGGGGGAGGGACTCGATGACGACCCGGCGCAGCACCCCCTGGGTGAAGGTGGCGCCGCGGAGGATCTTCGCCTCCTCCAGCTCCTTCCACGGCGCGGCGAGCTGATCCGCCGGCAGCCCCAGGACGCTCGCGGCCAGCTCCAGGCGGAAGTCCGCTCCCGTGAGCGCCACCGTGCGCGCGAGCCGCAGCGCATCCGGCGAGAGCCGCTTGAGCCGCTGCTCCACCAGCCACATCACGCGATCCGACGTGGGCGGCACCGCGGGGAGCGTCCCGTTGAAGACTCCGGACGCGACGAGGCTGCGCACCGTCTCGATGATGAAGAGCGGGTTGCCTCCCGTGTACCGCGCCATCTCGGAAGCGCTCGCCTCCAGCCCGGGCACGGACATGCTCGCGAGCAGCTCGCCCACCGAGCCCGGCGCCAGCGGCTCCACTTCCAGCCACGCCGCCAGCCCCGCCTCCCGGTGCTCGCGCAGCCGCTCCTCGAAGCCGGGGGCCAGCTCGCCCGTGCGGAAGCAGGTGAACAGCCGCAGCGAGTCCTCACCGGGTGGGTTCTCCATCAGCAAATCCTGCACACGCAGCTGGAGCTCGAAGCTGGCCGGATCGCAGCGGTGTGCGTCGTCGAGCACCAGCGCCGCCATCTCCTCGCAGCAGGCGCGAATCAACCGGGCGAGTGCCTCGGCCAGCCGCGCCTTCTCCTCGGGGCTGGAGGGCAGGGGAGGCGCGCTGGGGCCGAGCTCCGGAACGAGCCGGGCGATCTCCTGCCGCACCCACGGCTCCAAGGGCCGCTCCGGCGCGAGCCCCAGGACGGCCCGGGCCACCCGGGCGCTCGTCGCGTAGGGCGTGGTCGCATCCGCGGGCCGGGCCGCCACCAGCAGCCACGAGCCCTGGGCACTACAGAAGTCGGACACCAGCCGCGTCTTCCCCTGGCCCGCGTGCCCGAGCACGTACACGGGCCGGCCCGCCGTCCACGTCTCCTCCAGTACCGCCCACTCGTGCTCGCGCCCGACCAGCACCGGCGGGGAGAGCACCAGCAAGGGCACCTCGTCGGCGTGACGGGTCCGGGCGCGCTCCGTGTCCGTGGGCCGTTCTATCTCCTGGGCGAGCGCCCGCGTCTCCGGGGAGGGATCAATCCCCAGCTCCCGGTGCAGCACGGCCTGGCAATCGCGGTAGGCCTGGAGCGCCGAGGAGCGATCTCCCTGCCGCAGGTTCAGGCGCATCACCATGCGCCAGGCCTGCTCGGAAGTGGGCTGGAGGTGGAGCTGGCGCCGTGCCGCGTCGAGCGCGGCCCCGAGCTGGCCCTCCTGTTCCAGGCGAAGGGCCTCGGCCTCGGCGGCGCGGCATTGAAGGTAGTGGAAACGCGTGCGTTGGACGCGGAGCCACTCGTCCAGCTCGGAACAGTCGTCGTAGGTGAAGCCGGCGAGCAGCTCGCCCTGGAGGGTGGAGAGCCGCGAGTAGTCGTGCGCCTCGAAGCCCGCGTTCATGAGGCGGGTGTCGATGAGCAGGCCCTCGCCCAACCAGACGGGGTCCTCGCCCACGAGGCTGTGCTCGCCCAGGGTGAGCCGGAGCCGGCGCAGCAGCTGGCGCAGGTTGCCCCGGGCCGCCTTGTCGGGCGTGTCCGGCCACAAGAGGCTGGCGAGCCGGCTGCGCTCGGTGGGGCCCTCGATGGAGAGATAGGTGACGAGTGCCGCCGCCTTGCGCTCCAGGTGCCTGGGCCCGAGTGGGGCGGAGACAACGCGCGCACGTCCGAGCAATTCGATACGTGTGGCCTCTGTATCCATAGCCCCCTCCCAAGGTGGGTGGATTCTTCGCGCCCCATCAGGTCGGCCGCAAGGAGGTTGTGAGGGGGGTGCGCGCGTGAAGACAGACAGCAGTCACACCGCAGTCACGCTCGGGACCGGGGTGTGACGGCCTCCATCACGCGCTGATCACACCTCGGCGGCAAGGTTCTCGTCAGGTCGCGGGTTGCCGGGCCCGCCGATGAAGAGAAGGAGGGGGGAATGATGTCTTCGTCTCGCGGTGTGAAGCGCTTCACGGGGGTTGTGCATGTCTGGGGTCATGTGTCTCCTCGCGAGGCCTGTCCTCGCGCAGAACGCGCCAGTGCCTGTCGTGGCCCCGGTGCCGTTTCCGGCCACCACGCCCGCTCCGGCTGCGGCGGGCGCTCCGGCTCCGGCCGTGGCCAAGGCTCCGGCCCCTCCGCCGATCGTCCTCAAGGCGTCGAGGCCTCTCCGGGCAGCGCGAGCCGCAGCAGCGGGTGGGCGCTCGATGGTTTCGGCGGGGTGGCCTTCCTGCCGGTGGACTTCAACAGCCGGGATCGCCGCCAGACGTTCAGCCTGGGCGGCATGTTCGCACTGGGCGGCGCGGGCTTCCCGGCCAACGTCTACACCGGGCTGACGCTCAAGGTGTCCTTCCTCTACCTGAACGCCGGGTTCAACGTCCGGAAGGCCGCGGGGGAGAACGCGTCGTTGCTACCGACACACGTCGCCCGAGGGGTTGCAGGTCGATCCGAGGTGAGGGGCCGCTGGGGGGTAGCCCCTCACCTCGGGTCATTTCATCACGAGACCAACAGACCCAGGCGCTGACGCAGGCGCAAGAAGTCGTCGGTGAGGATGTACGAGAGCACCTGCTGCAGGTCGGCGCGCTCGCGCAGGGCCTGCAACAGGGGCTCGGCATTGTCGATGCGGGCGGTGGCGAAGTGCGGGTCCTCGCGCAGCACCATGGTGAGGCCCACCGACACGTCGCCGCACATCAGCATGCCCGCGCGGTCCGCCGAGTACGAGAGGCCCTCGAGCACGGGCTCCAGCTCCACCTTCGACTGGGGACCCAGCTCCAGGGCGGCCGGCTCCAGCGCCTTGAGCGCCTTGCGCGAGTAGGCCCGGCGGTACTGCTTCACCAGCTCCTCGTTGTTGCGGCCCAGCGCGGTGAACTGCGGGGCGTAGATGCGCACCGAGTTGCCGAACAGGTCCACCGTCTCACCGCGCGACAGCTTGCTGAGCACCGCCGTCTTGTTCACCAGGCCCATCACCGCGCGGCCGAAGAGGAACTTCTGCTCGCGCACGTTGAAGCGGCGCACCACGTCCTGGCCCACGCACACCGACAGGGGCTCGGTCGTCTCCATGCCGATGAGGCCGCGGCGGGCCTGGTACACCTCGAACTCCTCCACGCCGAACACCTGCGCCACGGAGCGCACGGCCTTGAACACCGCGTGGTCCGGCTTGAGCTTGTCGGTCTTGCGGTCCACCCCGAGCAGCTCGAGCTGGGCCGGGTGCAGCTTGCTGAGCTGGTCGCCCACGGCGCGCAGCACCTCGACGAGCGGCCCACGCGACGAGGGGTGCATGAGCCCCGCGTCCACGTCCGCCATGGTCAGCCGCTCCTGCGTCTCCATGGGCAGGCGGCTGCGCATCTCCGTGTAGAAGGCCATCTCCACTTCATTGGCCGAGCGCAGGAAGTTGAGCACCGACGCCGCGCAGAAGGCCTTGTCGTTCTGCTTGAGGCCCTCCCACAGCCGGAAGAGCGCGTGCAGGCTCTCCACGCGCGTGGGCTCCAGGCGCAGCAACTGCCGGTGCTCCTCGATGGCGAGCTGCGAGGCCGCCGCGTCGCGCATGTACAGGTTGGCCAGGGCCGCGCGCGCCTGCACGTGGGTGGTGTCCCCGTCGACGATCTGCCGGTACAGCGTCACCGCGCGGTTGGGGTCCTCCAGCGGGCCGGCGAACAGGTCCGCCACCTTCAGGCGCAGCGAGGCCGCGCGCTTCGTGTCTCCGGTGTTGTGCGCCTGGACGGCCTGGGCCTCGAGCATCCGCGCCAGCTCGGGCAGGTTGCCGGCGCGCTCGTACAGGCCCACCAGCCGGTCCACCAGCGTCGCGTCGCCCGGGGTGAGCTCCAGCGCCTGGCGGTACAGCGTGGACGCGGAGGCCCCGTCGTTGAGCCCCTGCTCGTGAATCTCGGCCAGCGACACGGTGTGGCGCGCGCGCTCGGCCACCGGCAGCTCCAGCTCGAGCAGCTTCTGCAGGCACTCCACCGCGCCCGCCCAGTTGCGTACCTGCTGGAAGAGGGTGGCCAGCCGCTCGAGCACCTCGGCGTTCTGCGGCATCGCCTCGCGCGCGGCGCGCAGGTGCACGGCGGCGCGGGCGGGCTCGGCCAGGTGATCCTGGTACAGCGCGCCGAGCGTGAGGTTCAGCTTCGCCAGGAGGGCGGCCTCCCCCCCGAGCTGGAGGCGCTGGGCGAACAGCGCGGCGGCCTCGGCGTGGCGGCCGTCCTCCAGCAGCAGCTGGGCGCGCAGCTCCAGGACCTCCAGGTGGTTGGGCTGGATGGACAGGGTGCGCTCGAGCAGCTCCAGGGCGTGGACGCGGTTGCCCAGCGCGGAGAGGTACGTCTTCGCCGCGCCGAAGAAGGCCGTGGCGGCGGCGGCGGTGTCACCCTGGGCCAGCCGGGCCTCACCGCGCCGCTCCTGCAGCGTGGCCAGGTCCGCCGCGCCTCCGCGCGAGGCCAGCAGATCCTCCAGGCCCGCGGTGGCCGTGGCGTCGAGCGGATCCCTCTCCAGCGCCAGGCGGTACAGGGCGATGGCGCCGTCCGAGTCCTGCAGCGGGCCCGCGGCCAGCTTCGCCGCGGCGATGAAGGCCTCGATGGCGCTGCGGGGATCCTTGCTGGTGCGCGCCTCGCTCTCCAGGAGCACGCGGGCGGAGGCGGTGTCTCCCTTGCGGGCCAGCACGCGGCGCAGGCCCTGCATCGCGGGCAGGCACTGCGGCTGGAGCTGGAGCGCCGCGCGGTAGGCCTGCTCGGCGCGGGTGGGGTTGTTCAGCCGCGTCTCGTCCAGCTCCGCGCTGCGCAGCATCAGCTCCACGCGCTCCAGCTCGTCCGACACCACCTGGAGGCGGCGGATGTAGAGCTCGGACAGCCCGGCCGCGTCGCCCGTCTGGCGCAGGGCGCGCTCCAGCATGAAGGCGAGCCGCGGCTCGCGCGGGTTCTCCACCACGGCACGGCGCAGGGCCTCCACGTCGGCGCCCTTGTCCAGGTCGGTGGCGGCGTTCACCCGCAGCGCGGTGTGCAGCCGGCCATCCTTCACGCGCTCGGCGAGGCGCAGGCGCAGCTCGCCCCGGCGTGCCCGGTCACCCGCGCGGATGCGCTCCAGCGTCTTGAGGGCCACCAGGTGGTGGGGCTCCAGCGCCAGCACCGCCTCGCAGCACTGGGCCGCGCGCGCCGGCTCCTGGAAGCGGTCCAGGTACAGCCGCGCCAGCTTCACGTACGCGGCCACGCGGGCGCCCGGTGTCTGCGCCATCTGCGTCTCGCGATCCAGCAGCGCCACCAGCTCCTTCACGTCCTCGTCGGCCAGGAACAGGCGCTCCAGCGCGCGCAGCGTGACCGTGTGGCCCGGCGCCAGCCGCAGCACTTCCTGGAAGACCTCGATGGCCATGTCCGGCCGCTTGAGCTGGTCCTCCCAGATGGTGGCCGCCTGGTAGAGGGCGTTGGCGCGCTCGAGGGGGTCCGTCCGGTTGGCGGCGTCCGAGCGCAGCACCTCGATGAGGCTCTCCCACGCGCCCTGCGCCTTGTAGAGCCGCGCCAGCGCGCGCAGCGCCGGGAAGTGGCTCGGCGCCAGCGTCAGCACCTCCTGGTAGCAGGCCACGGCCTGGTGCTCGTCCTTGAGGCGGTGCTCGTACAGCTCGCCAATCTTGTAGATGAGCGCCGCGGCGGCCTCGGGGTTGGCGGAGAACTCCGCCTCGGCCCGGTACATGCGGCTGAGCTGCTCCCACTTGCTCTCCTGCGCGTACAGCCGGCCCAGGGCCTTGAGCGCCGGCAGGTACGAGGGCGCGAGCGTGAGCACGCGCTCGTACGCGGTGATGGCGCCCGCGCGGTTCTTCAGGTGCTCGTCCAGAATCTCCGCGTTGCGGTGGTAGAGCGAGAGCACCTGCTTGGTGTCACCCACCAGCGAGGCCTCCACCTCCTGGTTGTCGATGAGCTCCTGGTAGCGCCCGGCGCGCTCGAGCAGCCGCGACAGGTTGCGGATGGTGGGCAGGTGGTCCGACGCCAGCTCGAGGATGCGCCGCATGCACTCGATGGCGTGGTCCAGGTCACTCAGGCGCTCCTCGTAGATGAGGGACACCTTGTTGAGCGTGGTGATGAGCTGATCCCGGTCCTGCGTCTGGAGCAGATCCTGCTCGTACATGGCCACGAGCTCGGCGAAGCGGCTCTGGCGCTCGAAGAGGCGGGTGAGGGCCTTCTGCGAGGGGAGGTAGCCCGGCTGCAGCTGGAGGCAGGTGTTGTAGCGCTGGATGGCCTCCTCCTGCCGGCCCAGCCGCTCCTCGAGCACCTCGGCCGCCTTGAACATGCGCGCGGCCTTCTCCTTGGGGTCCTGCGCGGCGGCGCTCTCGGCGTCGAAGACGGAGACGAGGCCTTCCCAGTTCTGCGTGCGGTAGTAGAGCTTGCCCAGGCCCGCGAGCGCGGGGACGTGGCCCGGAATCCGCGCGATGATGGCCTGGTAGCGGGCGATGGCGTCCGTGTCGCGCTTGAGGTCCTCCTCGTACAGCGCGGCCAGGCGCAGGTTGATGGCCACCAGCTCGCTCTCGTCGTTGATGCTGCCCACCCACGCGAGCAGCACGTCGGAGAGCTCCTCGAAGCGCTGGCGGGTCTCGTAGATGTTGGCGAGCGCCGAGAGGATGAGCGGCTCGTTGGGGCTCACGCGGCGCGCGTCCAGCAGGGCCGCCAGTGCCTCCTCCTTGCGCCCGAGCCGCTCGTACATCTTGGACAGCTGCAGCCAGGCGGAAGCGCCCTGGGCCCCGAGCACCTCGGCCTCGGCGGACAGCACCTCGAGCAGCTCCTCGGCGCGGCCCTCGCGCACGGCCACGCGCTTGAGGGCGTTGAGCAGCAGCGGATCCGAGTGGTCCTGCGCGAAGGCCTCGCGGAAGCACGCGGCGGCCAGGTCCGGACGCTTGATGCGCTCCTCGAGCACCATGCCCGCGGCGCAGAGGTAGTGGGCGCGCAGCTCGGGCGTCTCCAGCGTGGCGGCCAGCAGGCGGTACACCTCGACGAGCGAGGGGTAGTCGTTGCGCGCGGCGAACATGGCCTCGAGCTGGGTGAGCAGCGTCACGTCCTGGGGCTGCAACTCCAGGGACTGGCGCCAGGCGGCGGCGGCGTCCTCCTCGCGCGACAGGCGCTCCTCGAGCAGCGTGCCCTTCTCGAAGAGGAGCGCGGCGCGGCCGGCGGGCGTGTCGGTGGCGGCGAGCTCGGCCTCGAGCAGCTGCACGGCCATCTGCCAGTTGCCCACGTCGGCGAAGAGGCGGCGCGCGGCGCGGATGTTGGCGAGGAAGCGGGGCGCGAGCCGGTAGGCCTGGTTGTAGGCCATGGCCGCGTTGCGCGGGTTCTTGAGCGGGTCCTCCCAGAGGCGGCCCATCTCATGGAAGAGCAGGGCGGCCTGGGGCTCGGTACCGAGGGCGCGCGCCTCGCGCTCCAGGGTGACGATGCGCTCGCGGGCCTCCTGCTCGGGGCTGGAGGCAGCGGGGAGCGTGGAGAGCTGCGAGGCAAGGGCCTCGGTGGTGCCGCTCGGGCGCGTGGGAGTGCCGCCCAGCGTGACGGAAGGCACGGATACACCCGGGGAGGTCGAGGAGGGCATCCTCGGCAGATCGTTTCGCTCGCTCATGGGAAAGCCGGCTCCGTGAGGGGAATCAAGGCATCAAATGCAGGCCTGCCAGGGGTCGTACCATGTGGTTGGCGGGTCCCTCAAGTTCCTGACTTTCTTGGAATTTTGCCCGCTGTATGGCCGCCTGCCGGGTGAGCGAGGCGCTCGATCCGGGCGGAAGCGTGCCGGTGCGGACAGAGGGCGCCGAACCGTGCGGCGTGCGCTGTCGGGCTGGCAACTCGTCCCGCGGGGCGGGGTGGCCGGTACGCGAAGGCTTCCTAGCTTTCAGGCGATGCCCGGGCTGCCCGCTTCCGGGATGAGCCGGACGGGCAGGTGGGGTCGGAAGCTGGGGGGCGCCCGTGGGGACCTACCGCATCATCCGGAAGTTGAGTGCGGGCAGTGTAGCCGATGTCTTCCTCGCCAGGTTGGCGGGGGCGGGAGGAGGGGAGTCCCCCGTGTTCATCGAACGACTCCTGCCCGGATTCGCGGGCGAGGCCACCTTCGTGGACCTCTTCCTGGGCGCGGCCCGCACGTCCGCCGCGCGGCCGCACGCAAGGGTTCTACGGGTGCTCGAGACCGGCGTGAGTGGCGAGCTGCCCTGCCGCGTGCTGGAGCTCGTGGACGGAGAGACCCTGTCCTCGCTGCTCGCGACGGTGAAAGCGCGCGGACTGCCGCTCGGCCTGCGTGAGCTGTGTTTCATCGTTCAGCAGGTGGCCGAGGGCCTCGTGTCCCTCCACGAGGTTCGCGCCAAACACCGGGGCCTCCAGCCCTGCCACGTGTGGCTCTCCCGGAGTGGAGAGGTGAAGCTCGTGGATACGGGAGGCGCCTCCCGGAGCGAGCCGCCCTATCTCACGCCCGAACAGGTGCGGGGCCGCCCCGCGGATGTGCGCGGCGATGTCTTCCGCCTCGGGTTGATCCTCTACGAATTACTGGCCGGACGGCCCCTCTTCGATGGCTCCCAGCCGCGGGTCCTCCACCACATCCGCACCTTCGACGAGCGCGGCCTCGCTCCGGTGCCCGGGTGTCCTCCCTCTCTGTGGGCGGTGCTGCTCCAGGCGCTCGCCGCTTCACCCGAGGCCCGTTTCCCCTCGGCGCGCGCGTTCGCCGACACGCTGCGCGACTTCCTCGTCGAGCGTCAGCTCGGGGTGGATCATCTCGACCTCGCCCAGCTCTTCTCCCGTGTGTTCCCCGCGCGCCGCTCGTTCCTCGAGGAGGGCGGGAGCGCACAGCCCGAGGCGCTCTCCCAGACGGATCGCACTCCGGCGCGCCCGGAGGCCATGCTGCACCTCGTCCCGGTGACCGAGGGACGGCGATTGAATCCGGAGCCTCCGCCGGTGCTGTTCCCCGTGGAGCTTCCGCAGCCACCGCCGCCTCCGGATGACGCGCTCCTGGAGACGGAGCCCGCACCGCCTCGTCAGCCGCCGCCCGAGAACCTGCACGCGCGGCTGCTGGGCGAGGCCCTGGGGCTCGTGGGTGGCAGCGCGGAGCTCGCGCCCCTGTTGGTGCGGCTCACCCGTGGCGGAGTGTGGCGGCTGGGGGGTGACGACGCGGAGGAGACGCGGGCCGCCCTGGCGGCGCGGACGCTCGTGCTCGCGGCGCGGCTGGAGGAGCCCCGGCGCTTCGTGCTGCCCACGCTCTCGCGCGTGCGGACGCTGGTGGGGGAGTCGCCGGAGCTGGGCGAGCTCCTCTCCGAGGTGCTGCTCGCGGGGCGTAACTCCGGTCCTCCCCAGGGCGCCGCCGCGAGGGCCCTGCTGTGCGCGGCGGCCTTCGTCGCCCAGGTCCAGTGTGCCGAGCCCGAGGCGCCCGAGTCGATTCGCGCGCTCGGCCGTCTGCGGCAGGATCCCCGGGTCGCGCCCGAGGCCCTGGAGGCACTCGCCGCCGAGCTGGGCGTGGAGGCGCCTCGTCAGGGCCGCCGGGTGGAAGCCAGCGCTTCCGCCTGACAGGCCACGCGCTACACCGTCAGGGGCGCCGAGGTGAGGGCCTCCGAGCCCGCGGGCACCTCCGCGTCGGGCGCGTCCAGCAGCACGAGCAGGGGAATGGCGGCCCCGGTCTCTCCGAAGCTGGCCATGCCGCGCACGGTGCCCTCCACGCGCGAGCCATCGGGCCGCTTGAGCGAGATGCTCTGGCCCACGCGCACGATGGGCGTGCGGCGCGGAATGCCCGGCGAGAGCAGCACGCCCCGGCCCGCCAGGCGGTGGATCGACTCCACGGTGAACAGGAAGCGCTCTCCGCCTCCCGCTCCTACCTGCTTCGCGAAGTAGCTCGCCAGCCGTTCCATCAGCAGCATCGCGTGTTGTTGCACGCGCGCCAGCCTCGGGCCCTCGCGCTTCAACAGCTCCTCGGCGCCGAGCCCCACGCGGGCCACGTCGTCCGGTGAGGCGCGGATCCAGCGCTCGAGCATGGCCCCATCCACCTCGGGGTGGAACTGCACGCCATAGGAGTTGCCCACCCGGAAGACCTGCTGCGGGTAGCGGGCCGTCGAGGCCAGCAACTGCGCCCCGGGAACGGACTCGAAGGTGTCGCCCTGCCAGTGGAGGATGTCGAAGAACTCCTCGAAGCCGGCGAACAGCGGATCCGACAGCCCCTCCAGCGTCAGCGACACCGGATGCACGCCCATCACCGGACCCTTCTCACCCGGGTGCACCCGGGCGCCCGCCGCCGCGGCGAGCAACCGCGCGCCCGTTCCGATGCCCAGGCTCGGCCGCCCCGCCTCCAACCGGCGAGCCAGCAACCGCCGTTCCTCCTCCAGGAGCGAGGAGGGCTCCGCTTCCGAGCCGCCCACGGACCTTCCCATCACCACGACCAGGTCCGCTTCCGTGTCCTCGGGGGTCGGGGCTCGAGATCGGACGTCCAGGGTGAAGCCCGCGCGCCGCAGTGCGGGGCCGAGCAGCCCGGGGCCTTCTTCTTCGTCGTGGATCAGGACGGTGGCGGTTCGGGGAGAAGGGGTGGTCATGCGGGGAACATTCGCACGCCAGCCATACGGTGCAGCACCCGCTCCTCTCGGCGAGGCGTCCCCCCACCGCGATTCATCGTCTTGGCGACAATGGCCATGCGCGGTGGGCCCGTGTGGTGGTCCTTGGATGAACCCAGTGCCCCTCCCAACGTCCGGCTTCGGATGCGAGAGGTGATGTGCACCCTTGCGCCAGGCCTCACCCCTTTCCGGGGTGACGCCAGCAGGGGGCTCGAGACAAGGCCTTGATGGGCTGAGGGACTCGTCTTGCTTCGAGGAGGGGGGACAGCATGAAACGGGGAAGTGCGGGACAGGTGGTTCTGCTACTCGCGGTGGGGCTCGCCGCGTGCGTTGAAACGGCACAGGAGCCCGAGCTCGAAACGCCCGGGCAGCGGGAAGAGGCGTGGCGGAACACTCAGGACGAGGGTGCGGCAGCACCGGAACCGGCGGAGCAGGAGGAGGCCGTGTCCGCGCAGTGGAACACCGGGCACGCGCTGTCGTGCGCGGACGTCCGGCCGGAGGAGCTCGGCCCGAGCACGAGCTTCATCACCCCGGCCAATGGCCCGGAGGCGGCTTGCGGCCCGGGCACGGGCGATGGCTCCGGAACCCTGGCGCTCCGCAACGACGGCCCGTTGGGCGTGGTGGTCTGGACGCTCGTGTCGATCAAGGGCGTCCCCTTGGGGGTGCGGTTGTTGGGGGGCGATTTCGGCTCCCTGCTCCTTCCCCAGCGCCAGGGATTCCACCTCCTCATCGACAGCTTTCCCGCCGCCGCGAGGCTGCAGGCGTACTCCTCCAAGGGCGAGTTCCTACGGCAGACCTCGATCCTGCCGGTACCCCTGGGGGCCTTGGATGTGGCCGCGGATCCCTCCGGTGGCACCGTGGCCGCCTGGTGGAGCGCCGCGGGGGGAGATGGCCAGACCTGGACCCTGCGAGTCCAATCCTTCGATGAGAAGGGCCGCCCGCGTGCGTCACCCCGCACCGTGCTGACCCTCCTCGCCTCCGAGTCCCCCGGCGTCCTCGTCGGAGTCGACCAGCGGGGGCGCACGCTCGTGCTGTGGCGCGCGAGTGGGGCCGCCGTCTGGACGGGACAGTGGCTGAGACAGGATGGGTCGGCACGCACGCCACCCTTCCCCGCGACCGAGGCGTCGGATCCGCCCGCCGTCTCCACGGCGTTTCTCCGGCCATTGGTCGGAGAAGGGCTGGTGCTCCGGCTCGACGACGCGTGGGTACGGCAGTACCCCAGTGGCGAGCCCACCACCCTGCCGGCCCCGAGCTGGCTGGTGGCCAACCCCGGCACCGACCTGACCCTCATCCGCCATGACCGCGCCTACGCCCTCGTGCCCCCGCCCACGTTCATCGCGGGCTCGGGCTGTCAGGAGAGTGTGCGCCTCTTCACCAGCACCGGGGAGTCGTGTGGTGACCTCGTCCTTCCCTTCGGCGGGAGTGCGTGTTCGGGGCGGAGTCTCGGCATCGCGCGGGACGGGACGGTCATCCAGCAGCTCGAGCTGAACATCCCCGCCAATGACCAATGCGCCTGGCGCTGGTGGTCCCGGCTGCTGCGGTAGGCGCGGTTTCCATCACGTTCAGTCCCTCGGGGAGCCGCGACCTGCTGTTCCCGTGGCCTTCGCGGCCCGGAGCTACCGGCGCGGCTTCCCGAGTCCTTCCCGTTTCAGCAGGGCACCGATGGCCGCCGCCATGAGCGCGACGAACGCTCCGGCGGTGAAGGGCGCGCTGGTGCCGAGGGACGCGAAGAGCGCGCCGCTGGCCACTGGCCCCACGGTGCGCGCGAGCCCTCCGCAGGACTGCGCCAGGCCGAGCGTCAGCCCCTGAAGGGAGGGGTTCGCCGCCTGGGAGGCGAGGCTCGAGAGCAGGGGCTGGACGAAGCCGAGCCCCGTGCCGAGCACGGCCACGGCTCCGATGAGGGGAAGAGGATGCTCGGCGAGGCTCACGCCCAGCAGGCCCGCGGAGAGCAGCAGCGCGCCGATGACGAACAGACGCACCTCGCCCACGGCACTCGACAGCGGACCGATGAGCCCGCCCTGGATGACGAGCCCCAGTGCACCCAGCAGGGCGAAGACGTACCCCACCTGCTTCGGGCTCCAGTCGAGCCGCGCCTGGGCGAGCAGGGCGAAGGCCACCTGGAGCGTCGTCATGGCGAGGAAGACGAGGAAGTAGAGCAGCAGCACCATCAGCAGGGCGCGCGGGTGGGGCGAGTCCTGGATGGCGCTCCACCGCGAGCGGACCTGCGAGGTGGTGCGGGCCGAGGCCGGGTGGGTCTCGGGCATGGCCAGCAGCACCCCGAGCGCCCCCACGAGCGCGAGGGCACCGGCCGCCAGGGGAGGGAGCCACGCACCCCACTGCGAGGACACGCCGCCAATCATGGGCCCCAGGATGAGCCCCAGGCCGATGCCCGCTCCAATCCGGCCCATGGCCTGGGCGCGGGTCTCCTTCGTGGTGACGTCCGCGATGGACGCCTGGCACGCCGAGATGTTGCCCGAGGTGGCGCCGGCGAGGATGCGCGAGACGAAGAGGAGCGGCAGCAGGAGCTGGTAGCTGGCGAGGGCGAAGAGGCCCATGGCCACGGCATTGGCCGCGAGGCTGAACAGGATGATGGGGCGGCGGCCGTAGCGGTCCGAGTACCTCCCGAGCACGGGAGTGGCGAGGAGTTGGGTGAAGGAGAAGCAGCCGAGCAGCACACCCACGGTGCGCGGCGAGCCGCCCATGGACTGCACGTAGAAGGGCAGCAGCGGGATGACGATGCCGAAGCCGACCAGGTCGAGGAACACCGTGACGAAGACGAGCGCCTCGATCCGGGGGAGGAGGGGCGAGGCTGCTTCCGGTGTCGTCTCGGCGCCGTCCTGGCGTGGGGCCATGGTCCCACTCTGCATCGGGGTGCGCACTCGCGCTGGCCCGTGAGCGTTCCATCTGTTCAGTCGGAGGCGCATGGAGCTTGTGTCCTCGACCCGGGAGTTCCACCGGCTAGGGTTGGAGTCTCTATGACGGGTTCGGAATCTCCTGCTGCCCTGTTCCGGTGCTTCGAGCACCTCATCGTGCGTGTCGCTCCCGGGCATCTGGACAAGGTCCTCGACTTCTTCACCAAGACACTGGGCCTGCCCTCGCCGTGGATGACCCGGAACGCGTCGTTCTCGAGCGCGGGCGTGGCGCTCGGCAACATTCCCCTGGAGCTCCTCCAGATGGGGCCGCCGCGTCCGGGGGCTCCGCCGGTCAAACTGTTCGGACTCGTCCTGGAGCCGACGCTCCCCATCGACGAGCTGCCCCAGGCGCTCCGGGCCCGCGGCGTCCGCTCCGGCGGGGCCTCGCCCATGGTGGAGCCGGCGGAGGACGGCGCGCCGCGGACGCTCTGGAAGAGCGTCTACTTCGATGACCGGGGCGGCTCGAGTCTCTGGCTGCGGCTCTTCCTCGCGATGACGCGCCGCCGGCCGCGCACCCCGCGCAAGCCCAGGCAGGTGCAGGGCAAGTGGGCCAGGCGCTTCTTCAACCGGGCGTTCGCCAACAAGGGGATGCTGTTCGCGGTGGAGTACGTGCCGCCCTTCGAGGGCCCCCTGCGCAGCATGGAGCGGGTGCTCGCAGACGCGAAGGGCCCGCTCGGTCCGCTCGGCATCCTCGGCGTCGATGAGATCGTCATGATGTCGCGAGACCCGCTGCGGGTGCGGCGCGCGTGGAGTGAGATCCTCGCGCCCCTCGAGCCCTCGGAGGCCGGGCGCTTCGAGCCGGGCCGGGGCCCCGCCCTCCGGGTGATTCCAGGTCCGGACGAGCGGATCGACGAGCTCGTCCTGAAGGTTCAATCCCTCGACACGGCCCGGGTGTTCCTCGCCGAGCGCAAGCTGTTGGGTTCCCAGGCCACGGGCCGGCTGTCGATCGATCTGGCCGCGAGCTTCGGGCTGCGCATCGCGCTCATCGCGTGAGCGGCCGTTTCCACATCCACCTCGTGACACGTCGTGAAAGGGAGGGGAGCCATGCGGATGACGAGCGCGAGGAGCCTCCGGGCCATGCTGCTCGGGGGGGCCCTGTCGTGCGCCGTCTGCTCGCCCGCGCTCGCCGCGAAGCAGACGGCCACCGCGGCGAAGACGAAGGCGAAGGCGAAGGCCAGGCCGAGGGAGCTGACCTTCGGGCGTTTCGGCAAGGTGTCGCTCCTGCATCCCAAGGGCGAGCCGAAGAGCGTGGTGCTCTTCCTATCCGGAGATGGCGGGTGGTCGGCGGGCGTGGTGGACATGGGCCGCTCGCTCGTGGCCGAGGGCGCGCTGGTGCTGGGCCTGAATACGCCGCGCTACCTCCAGGCGCTGGACTCGACGAAGGTGGAGTGCGCCGACATCGCGGGAGACCTGGAGGCGTTGAGCCAGTTCGTCCAGAAGCAGCTCGGGATGGAGCGCTCTCTGCATCCGGTGGTGGTGGGGTACTCGTCCGGGGCGACGCTCGCGTACGCCGCGCTGGCGCAGTCTCCGGAGGGACGGTTCCAGGGAGCAATGAGCCTCGGCTTCTGTGCGGACCAGGACATGAGCACGCCGATCTGCGAGGCCAACGGCCTGACCCGCACGCGCACGCCGAACGGCAAGGGTGAGCTGCTCGCGCCCGTGAAGCAGCTGTCCTCGCCCTGGTATGTGTTGGGAGGGACCCTCGACGAGACGTGCTCCCTGGCGAACGTGGAAGCCTTCGCGAAGGAGCTGGGCAACGCGCACGTGGTGCGGCTCGAGAAGGTGGGGCACGGCTTCTCCAAGCCGAGGCACTGGCTGCAGGAGTTCCTCGACAGCTACCGCGCCATCCCCGTGGAGCCCGAGCCCACGCCCACAGCGCCTGATGCGCAGCCCACCGCGCCCGCGCAGCCTACGCCCACCGCGCGGCCTCCCGTGCAGGACGCAGGTACCGACGCGGGCACCCACGGTTGAGTCCCCGGCCCCTGTAAGCCAGGGCTCGCGTCACCCGGCGGCGGGTGGCTCGGGAGGCACCTCGGAGCTGACGAGGTGCTGCTCCTCGATGCGCGAGCCCGCCGCGAGCGCGATGAGCCCCGCCCCGAGGATGGCCATGGTCCACGACAGGGACCACTCGGCGAGCAGGCCGATGAGCGGGTTGATGACGACGATGCCCAGGGTCCGCACCATCGACACGAAGGAGAGCACCGTGGCCCGCCGCTCGGACGGGACGTGGTGGTTGATATAGGCGCTGAAGAGGGGGATGCGCGGGAGGCTGAAGGTGAAGCCCACGATGATCCCCACGATGACAAGCGGCAGCCACCGCGTGGAGGCGAGCAGCAGGAAGCTCACGCCCGAGAGCACGGTGGCCCCGAGCAGCAGCCGCCGCATCGAGCCGCTCCAGCGCTCCAGCCGCGCGGCGTTGCCGAGGAAGAGGATCTGCCCGACGCAGGACAGGGCATGCACCACGCCGAAGAAGCGCAGGGGCAGCCCGCTGCGCTCGAGCAGCGGTTGGAAGAGCCAGATGAGCCCCCAGGCCAGCGCGTTGGTGAGGGCGAGCTCGAAGGCGAGCAGCCGCACCACCTTGTGGCCGAGGAAGAAGCGTCCGCCCTCGGTGAGGATGCGGGCGTAGCTCGTGCGGGTCTTCCGCTCCTGCGTCCACTGCGGGGGCTCGCGGAGGGTGAGCGCGAGCAGGAAGGCGGCGGCGGCCGGGAAGACGTAGGCGCGCATGGGAGCGCTCAGGCCGTAGGCGCTCGCGATGAAACCGCCGGTGAGCGTGCCGGTGATGATGCCGACGAGCTTGAAGGACTCCATGCGGCCGAGCACGTGCGCCGCCCGCTCCGTCTGCCCGAGGCTCTTGAGGCTGTCATAGGCGAGCGCCTCGTCGGCGCCGGAGTGGAGCGTGTAGGCGATGGCGAAGACGGCCTCGGCGGCCATGAACACGGGGAGGGCGGGCCG
>NZ_JBJMQO010000040.1:0-141127 GCF_045802675.1 Archangium sp.
CCTGCTGGAGGAACAGCTGGGCACGAAGGCCTGGGTGGAGCTGCGGCCCGCGCAGCCGGGCGAGCTGGACGTGACGTGCGCGGACGTGACGGCGCTGGAGCGCGAGACGGGCTTCCGTCCCGCGGTGCCCCTGGAACAGGGGCTGGCCCGGCTGGTGGCGTGGTACCGCCGGCCGCGAGGGCTGATTACGGGCTCGCGGCGGGACTCTCGCCGTCCTGGAGCGACTCCAACTCGCCGCGTTCGTCGAGCTCGGCCAATTCACTGAAGCCGCCGATGTGCCGCCCGCGGATGAAGATCTGCGGCACCGTCGCCGCGCCGCCCGCGCGCTCCTGCATCTCGGCGAAGCGCGCCTCGTCTTCCGTCACATCGATGTCGTCGTAGTCCACGCCCTTCTCGGACAGAAGGGCCTTGGCCTGCTTGGAGAAACCACAGTACGTCTTCGTATAGAGCGTCACGGGAGCCATGGGGTGGGGTGCCTCCTCGCACCTCCGCCCAAGCTATCCACGCACGCCAGGGGAACGCAGGGCGCATCGTCTCTCGCCTGCCCCCTGGGCATGCGGACATGCCGCCGCGCTAGAAGGTCACCGCGACGCTCACCGCGAGCGAGGTGTCGGTGGGCACCTTCCCCGGGGCCGGCTCGCTGTCGTACTGGAGGAGGAAGGTGGTGGAGACGGCCAGCGTCTGGGTGAGCTTCACGTTGAGCTGCGTCTGGCTGTTGGCCAGCAGGCGCGAGCCCTCGATGAGGCTGGGCAGCACGCTGAACTCCTCGAGGAAGGCGACGTCCTTGTTGAGGCCGTAGCGGAAGGCCACGCCGAAGCGCGGGCCGCCGAGCGACACGTCGGGCACGTCCGTGCGCGTGGGGTAGTACTGGAAGCGCAGTTCCCGGGCGTAGCGGAAGGCGACGTCCGTGCGCAGGAAGGCCTCGCCGCCGTCCTTGCGCTTCTCGTCCCACCAGATGACGCCGATACCGGCCTCGCCGGCACCGCGGAACTCGATGCTCTTCACATGGTCCGTGTCCCCGCTGCCCAGCAGGTAGCCGCTGACCTTGTCGGTGAAGCGGCGGTCGCCTCGCAGCTGCATGGCCGCACCGAGCGCCGTCACCGACGACACGGGCTGATCCACCTCTCCGGCCACGCCGGGGGGACGGCTCTCACCGTAAACGCCCGTCGCCTTGACGGAGTAGATCCAGTGCTCCGTCTTGCGCTCGGCGGTGGCCAGACCGTTGAAGGTGACGGTGGAGGCATTGCCGGTGATGAAGATGAGGCCCATGCCCACGGTGACGTCCCAGACGTCCTTCTTCGCCTCGGCCTTCGCCTCGGCCTTCTTCTCGGCGGGAGTCTCGGGGGCCTCGGGCGGCGGCTCGGCGGGATTCGCCGTGCGGGCGATACCCTTGGCGAGCTGCTCGATGGCCTCGGCCATGCGGGCGTTGGCCTCGGCGGCGCGCTCGGCGGCGGCGGCGGCGCGCTCGGCGGAGGAGGCGGCACGCTCGGCGGCGGCGGCGGACGAGTCGGGCGTGGTGGCTTCCGCCTGGGCCGGAGGCTTCGCGGCGGGAGCGGGAGTCTGGAACGTCAGGAAGGCGGACAGGAGGGCGTGAGCAGGAAGCACGGCGGACTCGCGGAGGGGATGAGGGACTTCGGCAGCGGCGCCTTCTACCAGGGGCACTCCGAGCGTAAAGCCCTGTTTTCATCACGGATGCCACTGAGTTGCACGAGCGGGGCCAGCGCCGTCCCGCGAGCCGGGGGCCCAGAACCTAGCGGTACGTGATGAGCGCGCGCCACGAGCCCTCGAAGTGGCCGTGCTCGTTGAGCGAGGAGAGGTAGCGGCCGCGCTCGCTGTAGATGACCTTGGTGATGCCGCAGTTGGCGAGCGTCCAGTTGAGCCGGAACGCGTGAGCCACGGGGATCTGTAGCAGCTCGCGGGAGATGGCGGTGATGGGCCCGCCGGAGGTGAAGACGAGCGCTGTCTTCCCCGGCCCGAGCCGCTGGACGAGCTCCTCGAGCGCCCGGAGGCAGCGGGCCTGGAAGGCGGACCAGGGCTCCGTGTACTCGCCGTCATGTCCTCCGGCGGTCCAGCGCGCCACGGCCTGCGTGAACATCTCCTGGAAGGCGCGGCGGGGATCCGGCGCGGCGGCGAGCATCTCCACCATCTGGGCATGGTCCGCGAACCGGGGCTCGAAGCGGGCGATGAGCTCCTCGTGGTCGAACTCATCGAGCCCGGCCATGCGCTGGGGCGCGAGGGAGAGCCCCATCGAGGCGAGGCATCCCTCCGCCGTCTGCGCATGCCGCTTGAGGGTACCGGAGAAGACCGCGTCCACCTGGGGGATGCGCGAGCGCAGGGCCTCGCCGAGCACCCGTGCCTGTTCGAGTCCGACCTCGGAGAGGGCGTCGTAATCCGCCGCGCCGAACGAGGCCTGCCCGTGGCGGACGAGGTACACGGCACCCATCAGCGAGCTCCCTTCTTGATGATGCGCCGGCAGCGCCAGTCGAAGTAATTGACGAGCACCCAGAAGTTCTTGAACGCCGGGTTGCGGGTCTGCTTGTGGTGGTAGCGGTAGTAGATCTGCTGGGCGATGACGGCGAGGCGGAACAGGCCGTAGACCTCGTAGAAGGCCCAATGGGTGGGCTTCAGTCCGGTGCGCTCGAGGTAGTACGCGACGACCTCCTCGCGCCGGAGCATGCCGGGCAGGTGCGTGGGCTGGCGGCGGGTGATGCGCATCAGCCAGGGATCATCGGCGTGCACCCAGTAGGCGAGCGTGTTGCCGAGGTCCATCAACGGATCGCCCAGGGTGGCCATCTCCCAGTCGAGCACGCCGATGACCTCGGTGGGGCGTTGCGGATCGAGCACCACGTTGTCGAAGCGCCAGTCGTTGTGGATGACGCAGGTGGCGACGTCGTCGGGGGTATTCGCCTCGAGCCAGTCGCGCACGAACCGGAAGCTGGGGACGTTCCAGGTGCGTGCCTTCTCGTAGCGCTCCGACCAGCCCTCGACCTGCCGCCGGGGGTAACCGGAGCCTTTGCCGAGCGACTCGAGGCCCACGGCCCGGTAGTCCACCCGGTGCAGCTCGATGAGCTTGTCGATGACGTTGAGGCACAGCTGGCGGGTTTGCGCCGCGTCCAGGTTCAGCCCCGAAGGCATGCGCGAGCGCGGGATGAGGCCGGGGATGCGCTCCATCACGTAGAACTCGGCGCCGATGACGCCCGGGTCCTGGCAGAGCCCGACCATGGTGGGCACGGCGGGGTAGACGGGCTTGAGGGCCTTCTGCACCGTGTACTCGCGCGCCATGTCGTGCGCCGAGCGGGCCTTGGTGCCCGCGGGAGGCCGGCGCAGGATGAGGTCGCGGTGGGTGTACTTGAGTCGGTAGGTCCAGTTGGAGGCGCCGCCCGCGTACTGGGTGACCTGGGGCGTGCCTTCCAGGGTGGGCACCAGGGCCTTGAGCCAGGCATCCACGGCCGCGGCGTCGAGCTCCTCGCCCGCGCGCACGGCCCTGGCCTCATCGAGAGGGGGAGTGGAGGACATGGAGGCTCGAGGTCCTCAGTGCCGGGAGTACCCGCGCTTGGCGAGTTCGATGCGGGCGATGACGCCCTTGTGGACCTCATCCGGGCCGTCCGCGAGCCGCAGGGTGCGTGCCTGGGCGAAGAAGGCCGAGAGCGGCGTGTCCTGGGACAGCCCGGCGCCACCGTGGATTTGAATGGCATCATCCACGACCTTCTGGAGCACGTTGGGCGCGGCGACCTTGATGGCGGAGATCTCACTCATCGCGCCGAGCGCGCCCAGCTCATCGAGCTTCCAGGCGGCGTAGAGCGTGAGCAGGCGGGCCTGGTCGATGGCGATGCGCGCCTCGGCGACGCGCTCGCGGTTGCCACCGAGGTTGAGCAGGGGCTTGCCGAAGGCGGTGCGCTTCATGCCACGGTCGATCATCAGCTCGAGCGCCTGCTCGGCCGCGCCGAGGCAGCGCATGCAGTGGTGGATGCGGCCGGGGCCGAGGCGTCCCTGGGCGATCTCGAAGCCCCGTCCCGGTCCCGCGATGATGTGGGAGACCGGCACGCGCACATTGGTGAAGTGCACCTCGCCGTGGCCGGAGGGCGCGTCGTAGTCGCCGTACACCTGGAGCATGCGCTGGATCTCCACGCCCTTCGTGTCCAGCGGCACGAGCACCATCGAGTGCTGGTGGTGGCGATCTCCCGCCGCGTCGGCCGTGCGGGCCATGAAGATGGCGATCTTCGCCTTCGGGTTGCCGAGGCCGGTCGTCCACCACTTCTTGCCGTTGAGCACCACCTCATCGCCCTCGACGACGGCGGTGGCCTGCATGTTGGTGGCGTCCGAGGAGGCCACGTCGGGCTCGGTCATGCAGAACACGGAGCGGATCTCCCCGGCGAGCAGCGGCGTGAGCCAGCGCGCCTTCTGCTCCTCTGTGCCGTACTTCCAGAGCACCTCCATGTTGCCGGTGTCCGGGGCATTGCAGTTGAAGACCTCGGGGGCCATGAAGCTGCGGCCCATCTCCTCGGCGATGGGCGCGTACTCCAGGGTGCTCAGGCCGGGGGCGAGCTTCTCGTCGGGGAGGAACAGGTTCCACAGGCCCTCGGCCCGGGCGCGTGCCTTGAGCTCCTCCATGACGGGCGGGACGACCCAGCGCCGCCAGTCACCGTCATGCAGCGCCGCGCGGACCTGTGCGTGGTACTGCGCCTCCACCGGCTGGATGTGCTCGCGGATGAAGCGCTGCACGCGCTCGCGGTAGTTCTTGGAACGCTCACTCGGCTCGAAGTTCATGAGGGGCCTCGTCGGTATGGCTCCCCATCCTCGGCCGAGGACCTTGATGAATCCAATGAATGTTGGTCATGTGCCCTCAAAGAGGGCACGGGCCTACGGGTAGCGCACCGGGGCGGGCTCGTCGGGGAGCGGGATGAACTCCGTCTCCTGCGGTACCGCGGTGAAGCGGCCGTTCTTCCAGTCCGCCTTCGCCTCTTCCAGCCGATCTCTCGAGCTCGAGACGAAGTTCCAGAAGATGTGGCGTGGCCCGTCCATCGGCTCGCCGCCGAGGAGCATCATCCGCGACGCCTCCGAAGCCTGGAGCGCGATTTCACTCCCCGGGCGGAAGACGAGCAGCTCGCCCGCGTTGAACTCGATGCCGTCGATCTCCACCGTGCCCTCGACGAGGTAGAGCGCGCGCTCCTCGTACTCGGCGCGGAGCACGAGGCCCGCGCCCGCCTCCAGCGCCGCGTCCGCGTAGAACATGTCCGAGAGCGTCTTCACGGGCGAGCGCTTCCCGTGGAGCGCTCCCGCGATGAGGTGCATCCGCACGCCCTCGCCCTCGAGGAAGGGGAGGGTGTCGGAGGCATGGTGGACGAAGGCGGGCGCGGTCTCCTCGTGCTGCTTGGGGAGCGCCACCCAGGCCTGGATGCCGTAGAGCCGCCCGCCCGCTGCCCGGGCCTCGGGGCCCGTGCGCTCGGAGTGGGCGATGCCACGCCCCGCGGTCATCCAGTTCACCTCGCCGGGCTTGATGTGCTGCACCGTGCCGAGGCTGTCGCGGTGGAGCACGTCGCCATTGAAGAGATAGGTGACGGTGGCCAGGCCGATGTGCGGATGTGGCCGCACATCGAGCCCGTGGCCCGAGCGGAAGTCCGCGGGCCCCATCTGGTCGAGGAAGATGAAGGGCCCGACCATCCTGCGCCGTGCCGAGGGCAGCGCCCGCCGCACCTGGAAACCATCACCGAGGTCCTTCGTCGGGCTGACGATGAGGGTCTCCAGCGCGGGGTGCATCTGCCTCGTCTCGTCCGGTCCATCCCAGCTCATGGGGTGCTCCTTGCGTCAGGGGGTCGGGCCCGGGCTTCAGGCCAGGTCGAACAACAGGGCCTCGAGCGGCTCGGAGGCGGAGAGTACCAGCCGGGACTCCTCGGACACGGCCACGCCGTCACCGGCCTTCAGCGCCGTGCCATTGAGGGTTCCCGCGCCACGCGCCACCTGCAACCACGCGTGCCGGCCCGGGGCCAGCGTGTACTCGGTCTGCTCGCCCTTGCCCAGCAGCGTGCTGTACAGCCGGATGTCCTGGTGCACCTTCAGCGCTCCGTCCTGCCCCTCGGGCGACACCACCAGCCGGAAGCGCCCCTGGCGCTCCTGCTCCGTGAAGGCCTTCTGCTCGTAGCTCGGCGTCAGGCCCTTGCGCTCGGGGAGGATCCAGATCTGCAGGAAGTGCAGCTCCTCGCCGCTGCGGTTCATCTCGCTGTGCAGCACGCCCGAGCCCGCCGTCATCCGCTGCACCTCTCCCGCGCGCAGGATGCCCAGGGTGCCCATGCTGTCCCGGTGTTCAATCTGCCCCGAGAGCACATAGGTGATGATTTCCATGTCCCGGTGCGGGTGCGTGCCGAAGCCGCTACGGGGCGCCACGCGGTCCTCGTTGATCACGCGCAGGGCGCGGAAGCCCATGTTGCTGGGGTCGAAATAGTCCGCGAACGAGAAGGTGTGGTGGGAATCCAGCCAGCCGTGGTTCGCATGGCCGCGCGCTTCAGAAGGTCGAACGATCATCATGTGAGGTGCTCCTTGTTGCTCACCCAATATGTGAGCCAGACCCGCTCCCCACTAGAGGTGGCTGACAGGAAGGACCGTTCCATGGCTGGAACAACGCGCGCTTCATTCGTGTGAAGGGGCAGGCCAGCGCTCGCGCAGGAAGTCCACGAAGGCCGTCACCTTGGGAGAGTGGTGCCGGGTGCTCGGGTAGACGGCATGCACCGGGGCTCCGGGCGAGGCCCAGTCCGGCAGGATGCGTTGCAGGCGTCCGGTGGAGAGGTCGGTGGTGCAGAGGATGTTGGGCAGGAGCGCGACTCCGCCCCCGGCCAGCGTCACCGCGCGGAGCATGTCGGGCTCGTTCACGACGAGCCGGGAGTGGATGGCGACCTCGACCGAGCGGTTCCCGGCATGCAGGCTCCAGGTGTTGCCATCCCGCCCCGCGCCAAAGAGGAGGCAGTCATGCTTCTCCAGCTCCTTCGGGGATTTGGGCGCCCCCCGCGTCTTGATGTAGCTCGGAGCCGCCACGACGAGGCGCTCGATGATTCCCAGCCGCCGGGCGATGAGCGAGGAGTCAGCGAGCTTTCCGGCGCGGATGGCCACGTCGAAGCCCTCCTCCACCAGGTCGACCGCGCGGTCCGTGCACACCAGCTCGAGCTGCACCTCGGGGTAGCTCTTCATGAACTCGGCGACGATCGGCCCCAGGAGGTTGATGGAGAGGGGAGCCGTGACGCGGAGCAGCCCGTGAGGCGCGGCCTGAAGACGCGTGACGGCCAGCTCGGCGGCCTCGGCCTCGGCGACGATGCGGGCGCAGTGCTCGTAGTAGGCCCGGCCCACCTCGGTGAGGTGCAGCTTGCGCGTCGTGCGTTGCAGCAGCTGCGCGCCGACCCGCTCCTCGAGCTCGGACACCTTCCGGCTGACGGTGGACTTGGGCATCCGGAGCCCGCGCGCCGCCGCCGTGAAGCCGCCGGCCTGCACCACCTTGGCGAAAACGAGGAGCTCGTTGAGGTCCATGTCGGTTCCCGGTTCCGAAGTTGTTCCAGGAGTGGAACAGTGCTTCCAGACCGCCCCATCTAATCAGGGCCACCGTTCACCGCTACCTTCCACCTCATGTCCATCCACTCACAGACCGAGCAGAGCGGCGCGTTCCGGCAGGTCATCCACGCCGGCGCCCACACCTTCAACGCCGACGTCACGCCCGCGCTGGGCGGCCAGGACTCCGCTCCGGGGCCCCACGAGTACTTCGATGCCGCGCTGGCGGCGTGCAAGACGCTCACGGCCACGTGGTACGCGAAGAAGCACGGCATGGCCCTGGAGCGCGTCGAGGCCCACGTCGAGCGCGACGACTCGCGCGAGCGGCAGGGCACCTACGTGCTCCGGGTGAAGCTCGCGTTCCACGGCGCGCTGTCCCCGGAGGAGAAGCAGCGGCTCCACGCCGCGGTCGCCCAGTGCCCCGTCCACAAGCTGATGACCACGACGGACGTGGAGATCGTCACCGAGCCCCTCGCGGCGGTCTGAAGCCGCGCGTCAGTCCGAAGAGACATCCACGCTTCGCTCCCGCACCTGCCAGCGCTCGGTGGTGCATCGCCGCGCGAAGTGCGCGTCGTGCGTCACCAGCAGCAGGGCTCCGGGGTACTCGCGCAGGGCCTCCTCCAGGTGCTCGATGGAGGGCAGGTCCAGGTGATTGGTGGGCTCGTCGAGCACGAGCGCCCACGCATGCTGCCCGAGCCCTCGCGCCATGAGCAGCTTGCGCGCCTCGCCGGGTGAGGGTTGCTCCGAGGCGAGCAGGCGATCCGGATCCACTCCGAGCGCCGCCACCAGGGACAGCACGCGGCCCTTCTCTTCGGGAGGCAGCTCGCGCACCGACTCGAGCACCTCGCTGGCCTCCTCCGCGCTCACGTCCTGGGGGAGGTACAGCACGCGCTCCAGCGGCACGCGCGCCTGGCCGAGCAGCGCCCGTAGCAGGGTGCTCTTCCCGGCGCCATTGGGGCCCTCGAGCCGGATGCGGGCGTCCCGGTGCACGTCGAGCCGCAGCGGGCCGAACAGCTCCACCTCTCCCGCGTGCAGGCCGGGCACGTCGAGGCTGAACAGCAGCGGATTGGGCGGCCGCACGTAGTCGACGAAGATGGAGCGGCCGAGCGACTTCTCCATCTCGATGGATTCGACGGCGGAGGCGGCGCGCTCGACCTCGCGGCGGGTCTTGCTCACGGAGCGCCCGAGCTTCTCATCCGCCCAGTTCACGAGGTTCTTGGCGCCCAGGGTGCGCGCGTCGCTGTCGTACTTGTTCCTCATGCGGGCGCCAGCGTTGCGCGCCGCGGAGGTGGCCTCCTGCTCCCGTTTCGTCTGCGCGAGCCGCTGCTGGAGCCGGCGGTGCTCGTCCTGGGCCTGCTGCCGGGAGGCCTGGCGCGCCTCCATTTCTCCCTCCCAGGCCTCGCGCGCGGCCGAGTAGGCCCCGGGCCACAGGCGCACCGTACCCCCGTGCACGCGCAGCGTGGAGGAGGTGAGGGCCTCGAGCAGCTCGCGGTCGTGCGAGACGAGCACGCCCACTCCACGGAAGCGGCGCAGGGCGGAGACGAGCCACTCCCGGGCCTCGGCGTCGAGGTGGTTGGTGGGCTCGTCGAGCAGCAGCACGTCCGGCTCGCGGGCCAGCGCGGCGCCGATCTGCCAGCGCTTGCGCTCGCCCGGCGAGAGCGTGCTCCACCGCTCGAGGGCCGTCGGATCCAACCCGAGCTGGCCCAGCAGCCGCCGCGAGCGCGAGTCATAGGCCTCGGCGAGCGCGGTGATGTCGGGGGTGAGCGCCTCGACACGCTGCGGGCACAGGTGCACGAGCGCCGAGGGCGGCTCGAAGCGGAGGTGCCCGTCCGAGGGTTGCAGCTCGCCGGAGATCAGCCGCAGGAGCGTGGATTTACCGGCGCCATTGGAGCCGACGAGGCCCGTCCAGCCTGAAGGCAGGTGGAACTCGGCATCGGAGAAGAGGGGAATGGCGTCGGAAAACGCGAAGGAAACGCGGTGGGCGCGAACGAGTGACACGAGGAACTCCGGAATCGTACCGGGCACGCACGAGGGGCCCGGTGGGTGGCTGAGAGACAGCGCCGACGATTCAGGAGTGGATCTTCAATGGAGTACGAAGCCTCGTGTACGAGTGCGCCCGGACGACCGCGGGAGCCCGGGACTATCAACCACCGACGGGCCCCCGCGCAATCCCTGACGGGATTCGGACTACCGGACCGGCACGGTGGCGGCCTGCGCCTGCCGGGAGAGCCGCCACGCGCCAATGGACGCGGCGAGCGCCGAGGCCGTGGTCATCAGGAGCGCCAGGGCGACGTTGTGCAGGGACTCCTGGATGCCCAGGTACAGGACGTTCGGCCCCTCGCTGGGCATCGGGACATCGAAGCCGCGCAGGCAGCTCATGACACCGGTGATGAAGCCGAGGGTGCCCGCGAAGAGCGTGAAGAGCCCCAGCGTGATCATCAGCGGGACATAGCGAGACTCGGGACGGCTCGCGTACCGCAGGCACGTGGCCAGCAGCGCCAGACCGGCGATGAGCGTCGGATACATCCCCCAACCACCCGCGATGAAAGCGTCCCTCATGTTGTCCTCCGTGAAGTGTGTGCCCCCTCGGACACCGCACCCCGGGAAAGGTTCCAACCCGGGACTCGAAATACCCTCACCCCGTCCCTCTCCCGGGGGCGAGGGGAGGGAAGCGCGGTGAGGGTGTTCGTTTGCGCTGGGACTACTCCTCGGTCGGCAGCGAGGGGCGGGCGCGCACCGGCACCGCGGGCGGCTGCGTCGTCACCGTGCGGGACAGGGCCTGCGCGCTCCGGGCCGCGGCGCTCGGGGCGGTCGACGTCTGGGTGGTGCCCTCCTTGGCGAACACCTCCTTGAGCATCGCGATGCTGCCCAGCGCCGTCGTGGCCTCGTAGGGGACGAACATCTTGTTGTCGCCCTTGCCCAGCTCCTGCAGCGTCTCCATGTAGCGCAGCGCCAGCACCTCGGGCGTCGCGCCGCCTCCGGAGTTGACGGCATCGAAGACGAGCCGCGTGGCCTCGGCCTTCGCCTCGGCGTCCAGCAGCGTGGCGCGCTTGCGGCCCTCGGCGCGGGCCACCTCGGCGTCGCGCTCGGCCTCGGCGCGGAGGATCCGGGAGATCTTCTCGCCCTCGGCCTGGAGGATGGCGGCGGACTTGTCACCCTCGGCCTTGGTCACCTCGGCGCGGCGCTCGCGCTCGGCCGTCATCTGCTTGGCCATGGCGTCCTTGATGGGCTTGGGCGGCTCGATCTCGCGCAGCTCCACGCGCGTCACCTTCACGCCCCACTTCTCGGTGGCCTCGTCCAGCACCGCGCGCAGCTTGTTGTTGACCGTCTCGCGGCTGGTGAGCGTCTGATCCAGCGTCAGCCCGCCCATGATGTTGCGCAGGTTCGTCATCGTGAGCTGCTCGATGGCGAGCGCCAGGTTCTCCACCTGGTAGAGCGCCTTGGCCGGGTCGACGATCTGGTAGTAGATGACCGAGCCCACCTCCATGGTGACGTTGTCATGGGTGATGACCTGCACGGTCTCGAAGCCCATGACCTGCTCGCGCAGGTCCACCAGGTAGGTGCGGGAGAAGCGGTTGCTCCGCATATCGATGCTCGAGCGCATCTCCATGACGCGGGGCGAGTCCAGGAACGGAATGAGGACGTTCAACCCGCTGCTGGCCACGTGGTCGAACTTGCCCAGCCGCTCCACCACCATCACCTTCGCCTGGGGAACGATGCGCAGGCCCTTGACGAGGGCGAAGCCCACCGCCGCCGCGAGAATGACGAAGATTGCAGTACCCATCTAACGACCTTCCTTCTTCTTCAGGGGAACTTCCAGGGACACGGCGGGACGCCGCACCCACAACTTCAAACCTTCTACCTGCTCGACGATGACGCGCTCGCCCTCGGCCACCGGGCCGCCCAGCGGACGCGCCGACCAGAGCTCTCCGTTGATGCGCACCGTGCCGCCATGCCCCTCGGTGAGTGCCTCGGTGACCACGGCCTCCTGGCCCAGCATCGCCGCCACGCCCGTCTTGATGTTGTCGGCGTTGCGCATGAGGACCTTCTTGAAGATCGTGCGCGAGCCGGCGAAGAGGGCCACCGAGACGAGCGTGAAGAGCGCGAGCTGGAAGTTGATGCCCAGCCCCACCGCCGACGCGAGGGCCGCGGCCAGCGCTCCCACGGAGAACCAGAGCATCACGAAACCGGGGAGGGCGATCTCCAGCGCGCCCGCGATGATCGCGGCGAGGATCCACAATTGCCAGGCCTGGATGTCCATGCGTGCTCCTGTCTGGCTCAGAGCTTGCCACCGCGCCGACGGGGGGCGCCACCACGGGGATGGGCCGGCCGACATTCCTCGCCCGTCCGAGCAGGGGGCGGAGTAGGCTCCGCCGCCGTCGAACCCCCAGACGAGCGGAGTCGTCCCATGAAAGCGGTGCGCTTCTCGGCCTTCGGGCCGCCGTTGGATGTGGTGGAGGTGGTGGACGAACAGGTGGCGCCACTCGCCCCGGGTGAGGCCCTGGTGGAGGTGGTGGCCACGCCCATCAATCCCTCGGACGTCATGACGCTCAGTGGCCAGTACGGCCTGCTGCCGAAGCTGCCGGCGGTGCCGGGCAACGAGGGCGTGGGGCGGGTGGTGGACGTGTCGGGCAACGCGGCGGTGCGGCCCGGACAGCTCGTCTTCCTCCCCATGGGGGCGGGCACCTGGCGCACGCACCTGAAGGCGAAGGCCGAGCGCTTGCTGCCCGTGCCAGAAGGCGCGGACCCGTTGCAGATGGCGATGCTGTCCATCAATCCCCCCACGGCGGAGCTGCTGCTGCGCGAGTTCGTGAAGCTGAAGCCCGGCGACTGGGTAGCGCAGAACGCGGCGAACTCGGCGGTGGGACGCTACCTCATCACGCTCGCCCGGCGCGAGGGCTACCGGACGGTCAACGTGGTGCGGCGCGCGGAGCTGGGCGAGGAGCTGCGCGCCCTGGGCGCCGACGCGGTGGTGGTGGACGGGCCCGAGCTGGCGGCGCACCTCCGCGAGGCCACCGGAGGCGCGGCCATTGCGCTGGGCATCGATGCGGTGGGCGGCTCGGCGACGGCGCGGCTGGGGGATGCGGTGGCCCCGGGCGGCGTGGTGGTGAATTACGGCGCCATGAGTGGCAAGGGGCCGAGCCTGTCGGCCGCGGCGACCATCTTCAAGGACGTGACGCTGCGGGGCTTCTGGCTGGTGAGCTGGATGAACAAGACGCCGCGCGCGGAGCAGATGGCGCTGATGCAGCGGCTGGCGCAGTGGCTGGCCGAGGGCGTGCTGCGGACGCCGGTGGACGCCACGTTCCCGCTCGAGAACATCCGGGAGGCGCTGACGCGGGCGATGGAGGGCGGGCGTCAGGGCAAGGTTCTGTTGACACCGGCGGGTCCGGTAGGAGGCAAGTGATGGCGGGTCGAGTCGAGGGCAAGGTCGCGCTGGTGACGGGGGCGGCGTCGGGGCTGGGCAAGGCCATGGCGGCGATGCTGGTGCGCGAGGGCGCCCGGGTGGCGGTCACGGATCGCAACGAGCCCGGAGCGAAGGCGGTGGCGGGAGCGCTGGGCGAGGCCGCGCGCGCCTGGAAGCTGGACGTCACGCAGGAGGCGGACTGGCAGCGGGTGGTGGATGAGACGCTGAGTACGTTCGGCCGGCTGGACGTGGTGGTGAACAACGCGGGCATGGGGGTGGTGAAGGACATCGAGACGCTGTCGCTGGAGGAGTGGCGGCTGGTGCACGCGGTGAACCTGGACGGGGTGTTCCTGGGCTGCAAGCACGCCATCCGGGGCATGCGCCAGTGCGGCGCGAAGGGCTCCATCATCAACATCAGCTCGGTGGCGGGACTGGTGGGGGTGGACAACCTCCCGGCGTACAACTCGAGCAAGGGCGGCGTGCGGCTGCTGACGAAGTCCGTGGCGCTGCACTGCGCGCGCAAGGGCTACGGCATCCGGTGCAACTCGGTGCACCCCACGTTCATCGACACGCCCATGGTGGATGGGCTGGCGAGCGCGATGGGCGACATGGCCGCGGGCAAGGCGAAGCTCGCGCGCATGATTCCGCTCGGCCACATCGGCGAGCCGGACGACATCGCGTACGCGGTGCTGTACCTGGCCTCGGACGAGTCCAAGCTGATGACGGGCTCGGAGCTCGTCGTGGACGGCGGCACCACGGCGATGTGAGCACCCCTCCACTCCGGAGCGCACCATGCCCTTCCTGGACGTCAATGGTACCCGCCTCTATTACGAGGACACGGGTGGCTCGGGAGAGCCCATCGTGTTCAGCCACGGCCTGCTGTGGAGCGGCCGCATGTTCGACAAGCAGGTGGCGGCGCTGAAGGACCGCTACCGCTGCATCACCTACGACCACCGTGGCCAGGGCCAGAGCGACGTGTGGAAGGTGGACGCCGTGGACATGGAGACGGTGTACGCGGACGCGGTGGGCCTCATCGAGAAGCTGGGCGTGGGGCCGTGCCACTTCGTGGGCCTGTCCATGGGCGGCTTCATGGGCATGCGGCTGGCGGCGCGGCGGCCGGAGCTGCTGCGCTCGCTGGCGCTGCTGGAGACCTCGGCGGACCCGGAGCCCGAGAAGAATGTCCCGCGCTACAAGCTGCTCACCTTCGTGGCGCGGTGGATTGGCCTGGGGCTGGTCGCGGACCGGGTGATGCCCATCATGTTCGGCCGCACGTTCCTGGAAGACGCCGCACGCTCGGCGGAGCGGGCCGAGTGGAGGCGCCGGCTGAAGGAGAACCGGCGCGACATCTGGCGCGCGGTGAACGGCGTCATCCGGCGGCGCGGGGTGTACGAGGAGCTGTCGCGCATCAAGACGCCCACGCTGGTGCTGGTTGGGGCGGAGGACGTGGCCACGGTGCCGGCCAAGGCCGAGCGCCTCCACGGAGCCATCGCGGGCTCGAAGCTGGTGACGCTGCCGCGCGGTGGACACACCTCGTCGGTGGAGGAGCCGGAGTTGCTGAACGCCGCGCTGGTGGAATTCCTGGGCGGGGTGAGCCGGGCCTGAAGACGAGCCGTTCGAACGGAGGGACACATGAGCACGCCGGACTGGATGGATCGGACGAGGGCGGTGCGCCCGGGCGAGGAGCTCGACGTCGCGTGGTTGGAGACGTTCCTGACCGAGCAGGTGCCAGGGCTCTCGGGGCCGCTGGTGGTGGAGCAGTTCCCGGGCGGGCACTCGAACCTGACGTACCTGCTGCGCATGGGCGACAAGGAGCTGGTGCTGCGCCGGCCTCCGTTTGGGGCCAAGGCCATCAAGGCCGGGCACGACATGGGGCGCGAGTACCGGATCCTCAGTGGGCTTCTGCCGGTGTACCCGAAGGTGCCTCGGCCGCTGGTGTTCCGCGGCGAGAACGAGTCACCCATGGGCGTGCCCTTCTACGTGATGGAGCGGGTGCGCGGACTCATCATCCGCGCGAAGCCTCCGAAGGGACTCGAGCTGACGCCGGAGCTGATGCGGAAGCTGTCGGAGAACTTCGTGGACAATCTCGTCGAGCTGCACGCGGTGGACTGGCGCGCAGCGGGGTTGGACATTGGCAAGCCCGAGGGGTACCTGGGCCGGCAGGTGGCGGGGTGGACGGAGCGCTACGGCAAGGCGAAGACGGACGACCTGCCCGAGATGGAGCAGGTGGCGAAGTGGCTGGCCGGGCACATTCCGGCGGAGCAGGCGCCGACGCTCATCCACAACGACTACAAGTACGACAACCTGGTGCTGGACCCCGAGCACCTGCCGAACATCCGGGCGGTGCTGGACTGGGAGATGGCGACGATCGGCGATCCGCTGTCGGACCTGGGAATGGCATTGGCGTACTGGTCACAGCACGGCGATCCAGAGGAACGGTTGGCGCTCCCGTTCGGTCTGTCGATGCTGCCGGGGAACCTGACGCGCGAGGAACTGGTGGCGCGGTACGCGGAGAAGAGCGGCAGGGACACGAGCGGAATCGCGTTCCATTACGTGCTGTCACTCTTCAAGGTGTCTGTGATTGCGCAGCAGATCTACTCCCGGTTCAAGCAGGGCCTGACGAAGGACGAGCGCTTCGCGGGGATGATCGTCGCGGTGCGGGTCCTCAGTCGCACCGCGGCCCGGGCCATCGAGACTGAAAGCATCCGCCCCTGAGCCGTTGGGGGTGGAGGTCTACTGCTTGCGTTTGCGGCGCACGAAGAAGACGGCACCCACCACGGGCAGCAGCAACATTCCGCCGCCCACCGTTGCCAGCGTGCGCAGCCGCCAGCCCCGCCAGGGCATGGCGAGCTTCTGATTGCGCAGCCGCTCGAAGTCCGGCTCCGGGCAGCGCTCGCCGAAGAACACCGACACCTCGGGCACGTACGCGCCCTGCTTCACATAGGTCCGCCAGATCCGCTGGAACCGCTCCGGATCCGCGTGAGAGACGAAACGCGCCGCGTGGCACATGAGCGCCGCGTACGCCTGACTGCGAGGGGGCACCCGCTCCGCGGCCTTCTCGGCCAGGTCCGCCGCCGTGGAGCGGTAGTGGAAGCGCTGCGCATGCGGCGGTGCATTCGCCGTCAGCCGCGCGCGCTCGGCGTCCGAGGTGAGCGCGAGCTCCTCCTGCGCGGCTCGCTCCGGGGAACCCTCCGCGGTGGCCTGCTGCATCTCCTGGTACCACCCGCTCAGGTCGAACTGTCCGTCCACCAAGGCCCAATCCGGAGCCACCTCGGTGCCCATCAACTCCATGCCCAGGGTGCGCGCGAGCCGAGCCGCCGAATAGAGCGCCTCCGCTTCATCCACGTCGTTCCACACCGAGCGCGCCCGCTCGAGCGCCTCCACGTACTTGCGCGCGGGCTCCTCCCACTTCGTGCCTCGGAAGTATTCGAGGGACTCCTGCCCACGCCCGCTCCGCAACAGGCGCCGGCCGAGCAGCAAGCGGAGCTGTGTGCCCATGTCCTCGTCCTGCGGCTCCTCCACTTCGCCGGAGCCCTGGACCGTGATGGCCGACGTTTCTTCGCTGGGAGCCCCGGCGCTGGGAGACTCGGGGCGGCACAGGCGCTCCGAGCCGGAGGCATGGGCCGCGACGAACCGTTGCAGCTCCTCCACCGTCAGCACGCGCTCCGCCACGTAGGCGATGTCCTGCCAGGCGCACGACTTCAGCGCGAGCTCCGCCGCCTCGGGGAAATCGCCGCGCAGCAGGGCGAGCAGGGCCCGCTCTCCCTCCACGCGCTCCCTCGGCTTCAGTTGGGGCTGCCAGGAGACGCCCGCCCAATTCTCCGTCTCGGGGAAGCCCTCCGTGGCCTCCGCGAGGTATCGCTCCGCCGCCGTCCGGTCTCCCCGGCGCAGCGCCAGCTTCGCCTTCACCCAGGTGGCGAGCGGCGTCCGCTCCTTGTCGGCGAACCGCTCGGCCAGGTCGAAGCGGCCCGCGCGCCATGCACCCGCCGCCAACCGGTCCGCGCCGGACAGCGCGGGCACGGACGCGAGCGCCTCCAGCAGACGCGGCAGTGGGGTCGGGTGGGGCTCTGGATCCTCCTCCGTCCAGAGCGCCTCCTGCCCGCGCGTCCACGCATACGTCGCGAGCAGGCGCTGCCCCAGGGAATCCTTCAGCGCCCGCTGCAGGCGCGCCTCGTCGCGGGCGATGGCCCTCGCCATGAAGAGCAAGGAGGTGGTCGCGCTCCCGCTCCCATGGGCCGCCTGCTCCGCGTAGAGCTGGAGCGCGCCCACGTCATCGCCTTCCCGGAGATGCAGCCGCGCCTCCTCGCCCAGGCTCGCCACGGCCAGACCCAGGGGATCCTCGAATCCCTGGCGGACCCATTCACGCACCTCGGCGAAGCGCTCCCGTGCCTCCTGCGTCGACTCCGCCGTGCGCCCCAACATGAAGGCCGAGAAGGTGGAGAAGTGACGGCGCTCCTCGGCGGGCAGCGCGAGCACTTCCAGGAACCGTGTCCGGGCCTCGTCCGAGCGGCCCTCATGGAAAGCCTTCGCACCGGAGGTATAGAGCTCCGTCTCGCGGGCGCCGCCTCCCGTGCGGGCTCCTTCCGGCTCCTCGTAGCTCTCGACCACCGGAAAGACATCCGCTGGCTTCGGCACCAACCGTGCCGCCTCGTGGAGGAAGGCACCGTCCGGCAGCTCCGCCAACGTCCGGGCGCGATGGCTCAAGAGCTCGGGAGGGAAGTCGGGGCCGCAGGCACGAGCGCGGCGCACGGGGGCGAGCCCCACCAGCAGGACGGCCAGACACGTCGACACACTACGGAGCCGCAAGGGTCACCTCGGTTCCCCGCACGAAGCCGATGACGCGGCGCTCGCCCACGCGCAGGCGGGGAGGCGTGCGCGCCACGAGCGAGGTCCCTCGCGGGGCGTAGCCACCCACGCCGTCGAGGACCTCGAGGTTGCCGGAAAGGGAGAGGCTCGCGGGGGCCTCGGCGTCCACGCGGCCGGTGTTCTCGAGGACGATGTCCAGTGTGCCGCCCCCCGCGTCCACGAGGCGGGGTACGAAGCGCGGCGCGAGCGGCTCACCGCGCACCACCGCCGTGAGCGTGGAGAGGCTCCAGGCGTCCGGATCGCCCCCGTGGCCGAGCCGGAACCAGAGGATGCCCGTCACGCCCTCCACCGGGTGCTCGCGCAGTCCCGCGAGGAAGCGGGCCACTTCGCGAGGCTCCGCGTACAGGCGCGTCCCATCGCGCAGCCGCACGCGGTAGGTGGGGAGCGCCACGAGGAAGGGACGGCCGGTGGCGCGGGACCAGGACTCGACGAAGCCCCGGGCCTCCTCGGGGGTGAAGAGCGTGGGGGCGCGCACGGCATGCACCTGGAGGACGATGCCTTCGGGAATGGAGACGAGCCGGGAGAGCTCGGGCGAGGCGCTCCACGTGGGCAGCGCCGTGATGGACAGCGCCAGATCCCCGAGTGCCGCCCGCTCGCGCGCCAGCCAGTCCGCGTAACCGGCCAGCGCTCCAGTGGCACAGTCATGGTCGAGCTCGATGCCCCGGACGCGCACGCCCCGGGCCCGCCAGGCCCGCGCATGGGTGGCCACCTCCTGGAGGGAGATGCCCTCGAGCGGCGCCGTGCCATCCACCCGCATCACGGCCACCACCTCGCGGCCGCTGCGAGCCAGCGCCTCCACGTCCACCGCCACGTCCACCGGCGTGCGCTGGGGCCCCGAACGCTCACGCGCCAGGACGCGGAAGGCTCCCAGCTCCGAGGGCGCCTCCGCGACGGCCTGGCCCAGCGCCGGGCTCCAGTCGCGCTGCCAGACGTAGGTCTCGTGGACGAGGGCTCGCGGGGGCGGCGAGTCCTTCCGTGTGCAGGCGAGGCCGAGCACGAGGAGCAGCACGCCCAACCACCCCCCGGCGCGTGGCTGTATCGAGGACACGGCCGGATCCTAGCTCAGTTCCCGCGGGCCACGGAGAGACGCAGGATGGACACCGGCTTCAGCTGCTCGGCTGGCAGGTACTTCCCATCCGCGCCGAGGCCGCGCAGCTGGCTGTTGGCGATGACGTAGAGCGCATCGCCCACGAGCACTCCGGTCGTGGGGATATCGAAGCTCGGGTGGTTGGACTCGAGGACCTCCATGCGGACGATGCGGTCGAGCGAGTCCGAGAGCACATAGCGGACGATGCGCCCGGGTCCGTTGCCGTTGTGGACGCCCACGAGGCCGCCCTGGTGGAAGTACAGGCCATCCAGGCCGTGGGTGGAGACGCCGCGCGGGTGCGGCAGGGTGAAGCGCTCATCCGAGTCGAGCCGGAGGACCGTGATTCCGTTGACGAAGTCCGCGACGAAGAGGGTCTTGCCGTCGTCGGAGAGGGTGATGCCGTTGGGATGGAAGAGCTGTCCCGGCGGGACGAGCACCTCGAAGGAGGGTTCCGTGAGAAGAGTATGGATGCACAGCTTCAGCACCTCGCCGGTCTCGCTGTCGGTGAGGAACACGTCACCGTCCGGGCGGATGGCGAGGTCATTGAGCAGGTGCCGGCCGCCGGGGCCTCGGACGAACCGGGCCACCTGCCTGCCCGTGGCGAGGTCGAACGCGTGGAGGGTGGAGCGGCCACGCAGCGATTCATTGAAGCCCTGCATGGAGGGGGAGGCGTAGCTGTTGGCCCAGAGGATGCGGCGGGCCGGGTCCACGCGCATGCCGAGCACGCTGTCGAGCTGCGCCTCCGAGGTGGCGAAGTCGGAGGGGGAGCCATCCGGACGGACCGCGACGATCTTCCGCTTGTGGATGCTGCTGACGAAGAAGGTGCGCGTCAGCGGATCATGCGCGATGCCCTCGGGGATGAGGTCGCGCTCGGAGAGGGTGAAGGCCTCGGTGCCGCGAGGGGCGGGCGTGTTGCGCTGAAGGGACTCGACGATGCGCTGGTAGCGCTCGCCCTGGAGGCCGGGGAAGTCGCGCGCCTGCGGGACGAGGTTGCTGTGCATCGCGACGAGCTTTTCCAGCCAGGAGAGGGACTCCTCGGCGCGGCCGGCCTGGGCGAGCGTCGCGGCGATGTCGTAGACGAGCGACTCGTCTCCCGGGTTCAGCTCGAGCGCGCGGGTGAGACTGCTGGCGGCGGCGGAGAGGTCTCCCTTGCCGAGGGCCTCGCCGGCCTGGAGATAGACGGCGGACAGGGCCTCCATCTCGGAGCGCGAGAGGCTGTCGCCCGTGACGGGAGCCGGGGCCTGGGCCGCGGGCCGCACGGCACAAGCGGGGGAGGCCAGAGCGACGAGCAGCAGCAACGAGCGAACCTTCATGGGCGCTCCATCGCACGAATGCGCGGAGAGTGGCGAGCACCCTCGATCGGACGTTTCGAGTCTTCCCGCGTGCACGCACTCCAGAAGAAGGTCATGCGGATCGATCTCACTTATGAAGTGACGTGACACGGCTGGTAGACTCAACATACCTACTGGGGCGGACCTTCCGCCTGAACGGCTGCTCAGTAGGTTGGCGAGCGTGTACGCTGAGTTGGTCTGCCGGTCGAACTTCTCGTTTCTGCGCGGGGCTTCGCACCCCGAGGAACTGATCCAGGCCGCTGCGGAGCGGGGACTGACCGCCGTGGCGCTGGCGGACGCGGACGGGCTGTACGGGGCGGTGAAGGCGCACCTCGCGGCCAAGGACGCGGGCATCAAGTACCTGATCGCCAGCGAGCTGACCCTGATGGGTGGCCCGCCGGTGGTGGTGTACGCGCAGGACGCGAGGGGCTACGCGAACCTGAGCCGGCTCATCTCCAAGAGCCGGATGCTGCACCCCAAGGGCGAGGCGGGCCTGCCCTGGCGCGAGCTCGCCGAGGGCAACGAGGGCCTCCTGGCCCTGCTCCCGTTCGCGGCGCCCCTGGACCAGGTGGCCCCCCTGGCGGAGGCCTTCCCGGAGCGCTTCTACGTGGGCGTCTCGCGCTCACTGTCCTCGGGAGACGAGGCGCGGGTGGCCCGCTCGAAGGCTCTGGCGAAGGAGCTCGGGGTGCCGCTGTGCGCGCACAACGACGTGCACACGCACCAGCGCAGCCGCCAGCCGCTGCAGGACGTGCTCACCGCCATCCGGTACAAGACGACGCTCGCGCAGCTCGGGACGCGGCGGCTGCCCAACGCGGAGCGGACGCTCAAGGGGCCCGAGGAGATGGCGCGTCTCTTCGCGGACTGTCCGGAGGCGCTCGAGCGCACGGTGGAGCTGGCGGGCCGCTGCCACGCGACGCTGGATGGACTGCGCTACCACTTCTCGGAGCAGGACCTGCCACCTGGGTACTCGACGTCGAGCTGGCTGCGCGAGCTGACGTACCAGGGGCTCCAGGTGCGCTACCCGAGTGGCGTCCCGCCCGAGGTGGTGAAGCAGATCGAGCACGAGCTGAAGCTGATCGCGGCCCTGGATTTCGCGGGGTACTTCCTGGCCATCTGGGACATCGTCCGGTTCGCGCGCTCGCGAGGGATTCTGTGCCAGGGGCGGGGGAGCGCGGCGAACTCGGCGGTCTGCTACGCGCTGGGCGTGACGGCGATTGATCCGGTGCGGATGGGGCTGCTCTTCGAGCGCTTCCTGAGCATGGAGCGCAAGGAGCCGCCGGACATCGACGTGGACTTCGAGCACGAGCGGCGCGAGGAGGTGCTCCAGTACGTCTACGAGAAGCACGGCCGGCACCGCGCGGGCATGGTGTGCGAGGTCATCTGCTACCGGGGACGGCTGGCGCTGCGCGAGGTGGGCAAGGCGCTCGGGCTGTCGTTGGACCAGGTGGACCGGTTGGCGAAGGTGGCGGGCTCGCACGGCGGCGAGATGTCCCCGGAGCTGCTGAAGGAAGTGGGGCTGTCGGAGGAGGACCGGCGGGTGCGGCAGACGCTCGCGCTGGCGACGGAGATTGAAAGCTTCCCGAGGCACCTCTCCATCCACGTGGGCGGGTTCGTGATTACCCGCGAGCCGCTGGTGGAGATGATCCCGGTGGAGAACGCGGCGATGAAGGGCCGCACGGTGGTGCAGTGGGAGAAGGACGACCTGGAGGCGGTGGGCGTCCTGAAGGTGGATCTGCTGGGGCTCGGGATGCTGACGGCGCTGGCGAAGTGCCTGGCGTTGATCAAGCAGCACCACGGGCGCGATCTGTCCCTGGCCACGATTCCGGCGGAGGACCCCCAGGTCTACGAGATGCTGTGCAACGCGGACTCGATTGGCGTGTTCCAGATCGAGAGCCGCGCGCAGATGAACATGCTGCCGAGGCTCAAGCCGCGGTGCTTCTACGACCTGGTGGTGGAGATCGCCCTCATCCGTCCGGGGCCGATCGTCGGGGACATGGTGCACCCGTACCTGCGGAGGCGGGACGGGCGCGAGCCGGTGGAGTACCCGTCGGAGGACGTGCGGAAGATTTTGCAGAAGACGCTCGGGGTGCCGCTCTTCCAGGAGCAGGCGATGAAGCTGGCGATGGCGGTGGCGGGCTTCACTCCGGCGGAGGCGGATGGGCTGCGGCGGGCGCTGTCGCACAAGCGCGCGGAGGAGCGGCTGGGGCCCTTCCACCAGCGCTTCGTGGAGGGCGGAGTGGCGCGCGGGTACACGCCCGAGTACGTGGACACGCTGTTCCGCCAGTTCCGCGGGTTCGCGCACTACGGCTTCCCGGAGAGCCACTCGGCGAGCTTCGCGCTGCTGGCGTACGCGTCGTCGTGGCTCAAGTGCCACTACCCGGCGGCCTTCACCACGGCGCTGCTGAACTCGCAGCCGATGGGTTTCTATGCACCGCACACGCTGGTGGCGGACGCGCAGCGGCACGGCGTGAAGGTGCTGGGCGTGGACGTGAACCACTCGGGGTGGGACTGCACGATGGAGGAGGGCGGAGCGCTGCGGCTGGGGCTGCGGATGGTGCGAGGGCTCCAGGAGGCGGCGGGGCGGCGGGTGGAAACAGCGCGGCAGGGGCCGCGCTACACGAGCATCGGAGAGCTGGCGCGGCGGACGCGGGCGCCCCGGCACGAGCTGGCGCGGCTGGCGCTGGCGGGGGCTCTGGGGAGCCTCAGTGGCTCGCGGCGGGACGCGCTCTGGGAGATCCAGGCGTTGGGCCCGCTGGAGGAGACGGACCTGTTCTTCGGGATGGCGATGGACGGGACGCCGGTGGAATTGCCGCAGATGAACGTGGCCGAGCGGGTGAGCAAGGACTTCGAGACGGTGGGCGTGTCGCTGGAGAAGCACCCGCTGGAGCTGCTGCGGCCCATTCTGCGCAAGCGGGGCGCGGTGACAGCGGCGGGCCTGGAGCGGGTGCGAGCGGGAGCCCGTGTGGCGGTGGGCGGGATGCTCATCTGCCGGCAGATGCCGCCGACGGCGAAGGGGTTCTGCTTCCTGTCACTCGAGGACGAGACGGGGATCGCGAACCTGGTGGTGCCACCAGACGCGTACGCGCGGTTCCGCAAGGACATCCACGGCGCGCTGTTCCTGGTGGGGCAGGGGACGCTGGAGAAGACGGGCAAGGTGACGAACGTGAAGGTGCAGCAACTCGAGCCGCTCGCTTCCGCGCTGCCGGGTTAGCTCCAGTCGACAGCTCTTCTGGAACAATCTCGAAACGCAGGAGAGCGTTGAGGACCCTACCGAAACCAGCTCTCAGTGCACGACGAGCCGGGCCCGCTGGGCCGCCGGGCGCACGCGGGCCGTGGTGCCCGCGTTGAAGGCGAGGAAGTCCTCCTCCACGCCGTCGCTGAAGATGACGCCCCCCGAGGGCATCCGCGACTCCACCTCCAGCTCCTGCCGCTCGCTGACGAACCCGGCCACCACGCTCGCCGCCGAGTGCCGGCTGATGAAGGGCTCGCGCACCACGAAGGCCAGCCGCGGGTCCTCCCAGGTGAGCCTCCACGCCTGGCCCGGCTGTCCTCCCGTCGCCTCCGTGAGTCCCCTCGCCAGCGTGAACACCGAGGACAGCCAGCCGCTCGAGCCCGCTCCCGTGGAGACGATGATGCCGCTGGAGGACTGGGACTCGGCGCGGCTTTCGTAGTGCAGGGTGTAGCGGGCGGAGACGTGCGTGCGCGCCCCGAGGAACAGGTCATTGAATCCGAGCAGCCGCTGGCCATCACTCAGCACCACCTCGGCGAGCGTCACCTCGCGGAAGCGCGCCTTCTCCTCCAGCACCTGTCTCACCGCCACCCGCGCCTTGTCGACGCCGAAGGGCAGCAGCACGCCGTCGAAACGCTCGGGGTCTGGGTTGACGCCGACAATCGGCTGCGCCCCCACGTACTTGGCCACGTTGGCCACCAGGCCGTCCTGGCCCACCGTCACCACCAGCTCCCTACCGGTGAAGAGGAAGGTGGGCACCAGCGAGCGGTCCACCTGCTGCACCGGCAGGCCGAGATCCAGCAGCTTGTGCAGCGCGTCCAACGCGCGGCGGTAGGTGTCGTCCTCCCGCGCGTAGTCCTCGAAGTCCTGGCCGGCGTGCTCCAGGTAGAAGCGCGCCTGCGAGCGCGTGTTGAAGCGCTCCACCAGCTCGGCGAGCCGCGTCTTGCGCGTGACGAGGACGAGCTTCTCGTACTCAGCCATGGCGCGCCTGGTTTCCCGACGGGGCCGACAGCAGCGTGCGCAGCAGGTCCGGCGACACGTTCAGCTCGCCAATCTTCCCCGCGTTCTCCGCCATCTCCCGGAAGGCGAGCGCGATGTTCAGCTTGGGATCGTTCCCTCCGCCGGACGCCGCCATCAGCACCTTCCAGTCCATGTCCCGCACCGGCGCGAGCGTCTTCTCCAGCGCGTACGCCTTGGCCTCGGCCGCCTTGCGCTCGTTCTCGCTCCAGCGCTCCATGAAGGCGGCGCGCTGCTCCTCCACCGCGATGTCCGCGGCGATCTGCGCCTCGCGGATCCGCCGCTTGCCCGCCTCCACCGACAGCTCGGTGGCGAGCTCGCTCTCCTTGATGCGCCGCTCCTGCTCCACGGCGGCGTTGCGGCGGGCGTAGATGGCCTCGTCCGCGCGCCGCTGGAGCGCCTCGCGCGCCTCGGCCTCGAGCGCCCGCGCCATCTCCGGGGTGGGGCGCGCCGACAGCAGCGCGAAGCCCTGCACCTCCACTCCCAGCATCCGCACCGCTTCCGTCTCGCGCAGCGCCGCGAGCACCTTGCCCTCGATGGTGGCCGCCTGCACGAGCACCTCGCGCAGCGGCATGGACTGCACCACCATGCGGGCGCGCACCTGGGCGAGCTGCACGAGCCGCTCCTCCAGCTTCGACGGATCCTCCGAGGCGTACTCGCCCGAGGGCTTCACCGAGTAGTCCAGCAGCCCGGCGAGCAGCTTGGGGTCCGCCACCCGGTAGGTGAGCTGCCCCTGGAGGGTGACGGCCTGGAAGTCCTGCGTCACCTCGTTGAAGGCGAAGGGCACGTCCGCGCTGGCCAGGGGCACGGCGACCACGGTGGTGGTGGGCGCCCAGTAGAAGAAGGAGAGGCCCGGTCCCTCGCGCTTCACCCGCCCATCCTTGAACTGCATGACGTACGTCGTCGGCGGCGCCTTCATGTACCGGATGCTCATGCTCCAGCCCTCCCATCTTCGTGTTCGGTGCACACCAACATAGTGTCTCGTGGACACGAATGCAATCCGGAGTGGCGCCCCGGAGCTCCTTCTCCACGGGGAGGCAACAGGGGAGGGGGGCCTACCCGGCAGGGGGTCCTCTGACGCGCGGCGCGTCCGCGCTGTCACCGGGCGTGCGGCCGAGGCTTCCCGCTTCCTTCGCGAGCGGGGCTCGCCGGGCTAGAATGTAGGATTTACAACGCAACAAAACCCGCCCGGTCGCCATGCCGTCCAGCCCACTTCGTGCTCCCCTGGCTCGCTCGACGCTCATCCACATGGGTGTGCGTATCGGCACCATCGTCGCGCTGACGACCCTCCTCAGCTACCTCCACATGTTCCACACCCAGCGGGAGGAGGCGCTGGAACGGCTGGGGGGCTACGCGTCGGAGTACAGCCAGCGGGAGCAAGGCATCTTCCTGCTGGCCGAGGACAACCATGCCGTCCTCCACAAGGCCCTGGAGGAGAGGATCCGTACCCTCTCCGAGGAGGAGGTGAGCGCCCGCTTCGAGCGCCTGTTCGGCGCACTGCCCGACGGCACGGTCCGCAGCCGTGCGGAGCTCCTGGATGGCACGCGCGAGCCGGGCGTCATCGTTCCCCGGGGCGTGACGGTCGACGCCAGCCTGCGCCGGAGGATCCTCGCCTCGTATGACGTGCTCGCCCAGTACGGGCCCGCCTTCCACACACGCTTCACGAACACCTACGTCATGCTGCCGGAGGGGCCGCTCATCCTCTATTGGCCCGAGCACCCCAACTTCAGCCAGCAAGCCAGGCCGGGCTTCTTCGCCACCCAGTCCCACATCTTCCGCCTCAGCCGCCCCGAGCACAATCCGGCGCGCAAGGCCGTGTGGACCCAGGCCTACTTCGACAAATCCTCCCAGCTGCCCATGGTCTCGGTCTCCACGCCGTTGGACCTGGAGCACCGCCATGTCGCGACGATCTCCCAGGATGTGTTGCTCGAGGGGATGCTGGCCCGCGTCCATCAGGACAACGGGCCCGGCGCGTACAACATGCTCATCCGCGACGATGGGCAGCTCATCACCCATCCGGAGCTGACGCCGAAGCAGACCAACGGCAACTACAACATCGTGGATGCCTCGAAGCCGCCCGAGGGCGCCCCCTCGCAGCCCGCCCCCGCCGAACTGCGCGCCCACCTGCATGACATCTTCGAACGGGTGCGCAACCGTCCGGCGGGTGAGTCCGTGTTGGAGCTCCCCGAGTACCGTGAGTACCTCGCCATCGGCCGTATCCAGGGTCCCGGCTGGAACTTCGTCACCGTGCTCCCCGAGCACAGGGTGACGGCTCCGGCCATCCAGGCCACCCGCTACGTCCTGCTGCTCGGCATCGTCTCCCTCCTGCTCGAGCTGGTCATGATGTACTGGGTGCTCGAGCAGAAGATCGCCGTGCCCCTGCTGGCCTTCACCCGTGCCTCTCGTGGGGTGGCCTCGGGCGACTTCCACGTCAAGCTGGACACCGGGCGCCAGGACGAGCTGGGCCAGCTGGCCCGCTCCTTCCACATGATGGCCGACAAGGTTCAGCACCGCGAGGAGGAGCTGCGCCACGCCAACGAAAGCCTGGAGCAGCGCGTCGAGGAGCGCACCCGCGAGCTCAAGGACGTCCACAAGCAGCTGGTGCAGACGGCCCGGCGGGCGGGCATGGCGGAGATCGCCACCAACGTGCTGCACAACGTGGGCAACGTGCTCAACAGCGTGTACACCTCGGCGCAGCTGGCCCGGGAGCGCCTGTCGGAGATGCGCCTGGAGCAGGTGGGCCGCGTGGCGTCCATGATGCAGGAGCGCCAGGCCGAAATCGGCACCTTCCTCACCCAGGACGAGCGCGGGCGCAATGTCATGCCCTTCCTGGACAAACTGGGACAGCATCTGGTCGACGAGCGCCAGGAGATCGTGACCCTGATCGAGGACGTGGGCCGCTACACCGAGCACGTGGGCGACATCGTCAAGCTGCAGCAGAACCACGCGCGCACGCCCCGCCTGCACGAGCCCGTGCAACTGGCGGAGGTGGTGGACGACGCGCTGCGCATCAACGCGACCGGCCTCAACCGCCACCAGGTGAAGGTGGTGCGCGACCTGGCCCCGCTGCCTCCCGTGCTCACCGACAAGCACAAGGCCCTGATGATCCTCGTCAACCTGATCAGCAACGCCCAATACGCCCTGGATGGAGTGCCCCCGGGCGAGCGGCTCGTGACGGTGACGCTGGAGCACACCGGGGACCACCGCATCCGCATCGGGCTGCGGGACAATGGAATGGGCATCGCACCGGAAATGCTCACGCGCATCTTCCAGTTTGGCTTCACCACCCGCCAGGAGGGGCATGGCTTCGGCCTGCACTCCAGTGCGCTGGCGGCCCAGGAACTGGGCGGCTCGCTGACGGCCCATAGCGAGGGGCCGGGGCGCGGAGCCACCTTCATGCTGGAGCTCCCCTATGTCCCGGCACAGGAAGCGGCGTGAGATTGAGGCAGTTTGGAGTCATTCCATGAAGAAGATGGAGGTGGACAAACTCCCAACGGAACACCTGATCGAAAAGACCAGAACGCTATCCGCGGAGAGGATGCGCGCCATCTATGCGGGCAAGCCAAAGGACGGAAATCGCATGTTCGATCTTCTCGTTGCGATTCACCGGGAGCTGCGAGCAAGAGGTATCGAGGCGCAGCGACAGCTCTTATCGTTGCTTGACGATCCAGACCTGGGAACTCGTTGTTGGGCTGCGACAGCAGTCATGGAGTTCGCGCCAGATGAGGGGGAAAGGGTGCTCGCCGACCTCGCGAGAAACGCGGGCGGTCTGGTTGGCTTTTCGGCGGAGTGGGCGCTGGAGGAGTGGAAGGCAGGAACCTTGAAGCCGCTGTGATTGGAAGGCGGGAGACCTGTCCGCGGGGCAGATTCTTCCCGCGTACCGCGAGCTCGCCCGGGTACTGGAGCCCTGGCTCGAGCCTCTCCACCTGTCGCAAGTCACGTCCTCCGGCGAGCCACCGCGCCACACGGCATTACGCTTCACCGAGGAGCAGGCAAGGCGCTGGTGGAGGCGCTTCCTCGACTGACGCGATGACGGTTAAGGTTCTGCTCCATGGGACGTCTTCTCCAAAGGGCGAGGCGGATGCTGCTCCTGGTGCTGGCCACGCTGGTCATCGCGTATGTGGGCCTCTGCGTGCTGGTGTTCCTCAACCAGAGGCAGCTCGTGTTCCCGGTACCCCCGGGGGCTCACGAGCCCTCGCTGCCCGGAGCCACGCTCCTGCGCATCCCCGGGCCGGAGGGCTCGACGGTGTTCGCTCTGCATGTGCCCGCGCCAGACGGAGCGCCGACCGTGGTGCACTTCCACGGCAACGGCGAGCAGCTCGCGGACGGGCAGTGGCTGGCGCAGCGCTACCAGGAGGCGGGGCTCGGCTTCTTCGCGGTTGAGTACCCGGGATACGGGCTCGCGGCGGTGGGGCAGGGGCCTTCCGAGAAGGGCATCTACGCGGCGGCGGCGGCCGCGCTGGAGCACCTGCACGGCCCTCTGGGCGTGCCTCGGGAGCGCACGGTGCTGCAGGGACAGTCGCTCGGTTCAGGAGTGGCGGTGGAGATGGCGAAGCGAGGTCACGGCGTGCGGTTGGTGCTCCTCACTCCCTACACCTCGCTCGTGGAGGTGGGCGCGAGGATCTTCCCGTGGCTGCCCGCGCGCCTGCTCGTGAGGGATCCGTTCGACAGCGCGGCCAAGGCCCCCGGACTCGAGTTGCCGGTGCTCATCGTCCACGGGACTCGGGACGAGGTCATCCCCGTGGACATGGGGCGGACACTGGGAACGCTGTTCCCGAATGCCACCGTGCGCATCCTGGAGGGCAAGCACCACAATGACGTGCTCGACAAGCCCACCACCCTCCAGGAGTTGATGCGGTTCGCGAGCGAAGGCTCGCAGCAGGCCGGAACGCTCCCGTCCGGCCCCTGAGCCACGGCTCACGAAACCAGCAGCCGCGCGTCGTCCAGGTCCATGTCCGCGATCAGGTCCACGCCGTTGCGCATGAGCCTCCTCGCCGCCGCCATGGTCCTCGGGCCGTGCCCATGGTCCAGGCACCACTGCGCGTGCTCCACCAGCAGCGCCAGCTCGTAGGTGCGGCCCAGCGTCAGCGAGAACCGTCTTGCCCCGGCCTCCACCCCCGCCGGGTTCTCCATCGCCTTCATCACCCACGCCCGCGCCTTCTCCAGCGACTCCTGCGCCGCCTCCACGCACGGCCTCAACCCCGCGTCCTTCGCCGCCCCCAGCCGCCGCTCCGCGTCCGCGTACAGCGCCTCCAGCGCTCCGCCCTTCGCCATCGCCCTCAGCGTGTCCAGCGAGAGCACGTTCGTCGTCCCCTCCCAGATGGACAGCACCTGCGAGTCCGCCAGCAGCCTCGGCAGTCCCGTGTCCTCCACGTAGCCCGCTCCTCCGAAGCTCTCCACTGCCTCGGACGTCACGTGCACCACCTGCCGCCCCGTCGTCAGCTTCGCCAACGGCGTCACCAGCCGCTGCAGCAACAGCTCCTCCTCCGTCGCCGTCCTCGCCTCCAGCTTCCCCAGCAGCTCCACCGCCCGGAACGCCAGCAGGAAGCCTCCGTGGAACTCGGCCTCCAGCCCCGCCAGCGTGTCCACGTGCAGCGGCTTCTCCGACAGCGCCGCCCCGAACTGCACCCGCCGCTTCGCGTAGTCCCTCGCCAGCGCCAGCGCCCGCCTCATGCTCCACGCGGCGCCCATCGCGTTCCACGTCCGCGTCACGTTCAGCATCCACGCCATGTTCCGGATGCCGTCCGTCAGCCCCGCCACCGGCACCGCCAGCGTCCCCTCCAGCGTCAGCTCCGCCGTCGGCACCTTCCTCGTCCCCAGCTTGTCCTTCAGCCGGTTGATCTCAATCCCGTTCAGCCTCCCGTCCGTCCCCCGCGTCTCCACGTAGAAGATCGCCAGCCCCTTGCCCCCCGGCCCGTTCCCCTCCGGCCTCCCCAGCGTCAGTGCCATCTGCGCCGTCGTCGCCGAGGTGAACCACTTCGTCCCGTACAGCCTCCACCCCTCGGGCGATGGCCTCGCCACCGTCTGCGTCAGCCCCACGTCCGAGCCGCCCGTCCGCTCCGTCATCCACTGTCCCGACGTCCAGAACGCCGCCGGATCCCTCGAGGTCAGGTGGGGCAGGGCGCGCTCCACCAATTCCTTGTTCCCCAACGACAGCAGCGTCCTCGCCGCCCCGTCCGTCATCGCCAGCGGGCACGAGTAGACGTCCAGCGACGGCTGCACCAGGTAGTTCAGGACGAACTGGTGCACCCGCGAGAGCTCTCCGTTCCTCTGCTCGTACGCCGTGGCCACCAGCCCCCGCCTCGCCGCCAGCGCCTCCGCTTCCTTCCACAGCGGCGACACCTCGATGTGGTCCACCCGGTGGCCCCACGCGTCCCACTGCGTCAGCTCGGGCTCGTTCAGCCGGTCCCTGAGCTGGAGCTCGTAGAAGTACCTGCCTCCCAGCTCGCCCAGCTCCCGGAGCTCGCCCTCCAGTCCGGCCCGCAAGTCCCTCGGGAGCACCCGGTCCAGGTAGCTGCGCAGCAGGGCGTCGTCCTCGTACTGGTTTCCAAGCCTCGGGGGTTCCTGGAAGAAGCTCATACCGGGCAAGCTAGCACCGGGTCGGGACGGGGGCAGTCCGCTTGCGCGCCCGGGTTTTCGCGTCCGGGCTCCAGGTACCCTGGCCAGTTCCTGCTACACTCGGCGGCCTCAACCCGGAGCAAGCATGGCCGAGCAGCGGAGGCCGGGGGGCAATCCCCCGCCATTCGAGTCCCCTGAGTTCGAAACCGACACGAGCCGCACCGTCACCCCTCGAGAGGGGAACGGGCTCTCCGCGCCGCCTCGGCCCCGCGTGCCCCCCGGGCAGGGCCCCGCGGCTCCGGGTGCTCCGGCGCGTCCCCCCGCCCAGGGCGGCCCCGAGCGCAGGCCCGTCGGCCCCAGTCCCTTCCTCGAGCGCCGCCCCTCGAGCCCTCCCAGTCCCGAGGCCCGCCGCGTCATCTCCAACCTCCCCACCGAGCAGCTTTCCTCCGTGCCCGCGGAGATGCGCCGCCCGGCGTCCCCTCCCAGCATGGACCTGGCCTCGGTGCCCATGGAGAAGCGCTCGGCGCCCCCGGTGCCGAGCATGGAGCTGACGCCGCTTCCCTCGGAGCTGCGATCCCGCTCGGCCCCGCAGGTGCCCTCCATGGATCTGCCCTCGGTCATCGTCGATCCGCCGCGCCGCGCGGGCCCGCCGGTGCCGACGTCCGAGCTGCCTCCCGTCCCCTCCGAGCCGCCGCGCCGGGCCACCGCCACCGGTACCCCGGCCGTCGGAGGCCCCGAGCGCCGCGGCGCGACCGGCATGCGCCGCGCCGTCGCCCCCGAGGCGAGTGGTGGGGGCGCCTCGGCCAACTCCGCCGGCTTCTGGCCCGCCCAGCCTCGCACGCTCGCCGAGTCGGGCCTCACTGGCACCATGGTGGAGGAGCTCGTCCTCAAGGCCATCTTCTTCGCCGGCGAGATGCGGGGCATGGACATCGCCAACCGCCTCAAGCTGCCCACCACCGTGGTGGATGACATCCTCGAGGGCCTGCGCCGCCAGAAGTACATCGACATCCGCGGCGGTGGCGGCTCGGGCGTGGGCAAGTCCACGATGATCTACCAGCTCACCACGTTCGCCACGGACGTGCTGCGGCAGATCCTCGATCGCAACCGCTACAACGGTCCGGCTCCCGTCACGCTCCAGGAGTGGATCGACTCGGTCAAGAAGCAGACCGTGCGCGGCAACCGCATCACCCGCCAGCGGATGGAGGACAAGTTCGGCGACCTCATCATCCGCGACTACATCTTCGACGGCATCGGCCCCGCGATGAACTCGGGCCGCGCCATCTTCTTCTACGGGCCCCCCGGCAACGGCAAGACGGCCATCTGCCAGGGCATGATCAACTGCCTCGATGGGGACATCTTCATCCCCCACGCCATCCTCATCGACGACTTCATCGTCCGCATCTACGACAGCATCCTGCACAAGCCCGTCGAGGACGATTCCAGCTCGTATGACCGGCGCTGGGTGCGCATCCGCCGGCCGCTCGTCGTCGTGGGCGGTGAGCTCACCCTCGAGATGCTCGATCTCGTGTACTCGCCCGAGGTCAAGTACTACGAGGCTCCCTTCCAGATGAAGGCCACCAACGGGATGCTGCTGATCGACGACTTCGGGCGGCAGAAGGTCTCCCCGAAGGACTTGCTCAACCGGTGGATCGTCCCGCTCGAGAGCGACGTGGACATGCTCACGCTCCACACGGGCAAGAAGGTGCAGGTGCCCTTCGACGTCTTCGCCGCCTTCTCCACCAACCTGGATCCGAGCGACCTCGTCGACGACGCCTTCCTGCGCCGCGTGCGCTACAAGCTCGAGGTGCAGCCCCCGGACGAGGAGCTGTTCCACCAGATCTTCGAAGTCATGTGCCGCAAGCGCGGCGTGCCCTATGACGCGGAGATGGTGCAGTACCTCATCGACACGCACTACAAGCCCGTGGGCCGCCGCTTCGCCGCGTGCCAGCCGCGCGACCTGCTCGATCAGATGATCGACATGGCGCACTACCGGGGCATGCCGCCGCAGCTGGACACGGATCTCATCGACGCGTCGGTGCGCAGCTACTTCGTCCGGTTCGACAAGGACAAGCGCTGAGCGAAGCCCCACGTCCGCCGAGCTCATTCCCTCGGCGGGCGGGGGTCCGTCCGACGCCATGCCGGGAAGTGTTGTAACCGCGGGCCGGGTTCATTCGTAGAACAGGTGGAGGAAACGCCATGGAGCCCACCCTGAACGCCGAAGCTGCCCCCACCCGGTTGCTGCCCGTGGACGCGAGGGCTCCCGGGCGCGTGGAGACGGCCACCTTCTCGTTGGGTTGATTCTGGGGTCCTGACGCCCGGTTCGGGTGTCTCCCAGGTGTTCTCCGGACGCGCGTGGGCTACACCGGCGGCAGCCAGCCGGACCCGACCTATCACCACCTCGGGGACCACACGGAGTCCTTCCAAATCGACTACGACCCGGCGCGGCTCTCCTATGAGACGCTGCTGGGGTACTTCTGGCAGGGCGCCGATCCCACCGAGCGTCCCTACAGTCGCCAGTACATGGCCGCTGTGTTCTACGCGGACGAGGCGCAGAGGCGCCTGGCGCTCGCGGCGGCGCAGCGGGCGATGGCGGGGCGGAGCGGGCCCATGCTCCTGCCCATCCTGCCCCTGGCCACGTTCTACCGGGCCGAGGACTACCACCAGAAGTATTACCTCCGCCGGTATACGGACCTGATGCGCGAGCTCAGCGCCTACAGCGAGCGTGAATTCGAGGACTCCACCGTCGCCATGTGGCTCAACGCCTGCGTCGACGGCCAGTGGAAGCTGGACGCCCTGACGGCGGAGCTCGAGCACTTCGGGCTCTCGGAGGCTGAGCGCCAACGGGTGTTGAAGCTCGTCCGGGCGGCCCTGGCGCACCGCCGCCGGTGAACGGCTGGAAGGGGCTACCTGCCTTCCAGCTTCGCCACCACCGCCTCCAGCTCCGCCACCCGGCGCGCGAGCTCCTCGGGCTGGCCCGTCCCGGTCCGAGCGTCATGGCCCGGTGAGCCGGGGGCGGGAAGGGCTCGCGAGGGCTCGCGCCGCGCGAGCGAGGACAGGCTGGGATCGCTCCTCCAGAAGTCCATGCCCATCTCGGCGGCCTTGTCCACCGAGCACACCACCAGCCGCACCTGGATGGTGAGCAGCTCGATGTCCAGGAGCTTGATCTTGATGTCGCCCGCGACCACCAGGCCCTTGTCGAGGACGCGCTCCAGCACGTCCGCGAGCGTCGCGCTCCGGGTGCTCTGGACGATGTTCGATGCCGTCATGTCAGCTCCTCACAGCAGTTTGCCGAGTGGGCCCAGGTCGAGGTTCAGGTCCTGCTCGGTGAGCCCGAACTCCACCCGGAGCCGTTCGATCTCCCCGGCCTGAAGCATCAGCGCCGTTCCCAGGCGTTCGATTTCCTCATCGCGCAGGGAACCGCCCTCCATGCGGCGGATCGCCTGTTTCTCGAGCAGCTCATGCAACAGTTTGACGAGCGTGAGCACCAATTGACCGAGCCCGTTCTTCAGCGTGCCCTCGTCGAGCGCGAGCCGCCGCGAGGGTGGGGTGAGTTGTCTTTTCAGCGCCGCCTCCATCGCCCCATCCGTGCCGCTCATTCCACGTCTCCACCTGGGCGGGAGGCGGGGCGCAGCGGCGGGGGCGGGACAATGCCCACGCGCCGCGCCGTGTCCGCCGAGCACAGGATGAGCTGCAGGCCGAGGTAGACAAGGTCCACATCCGCCACCGACAACACGATGTCCCCGCGCAGCGCCACGCCCTTGTGGAGCACCCGGTCGAGCGCCTCACAGAGGGAAATGGACTCGGATTCAGCCGGTGCTCCCGTCATGGCTCCGCTCCCTGCTGGACCGCGAGGTCCTCCGCTTCCCGGCTCGCGGCGATGGCATCGAGCCGATCCAGCAGCTCCGCCTCCCGCGTCTCGAATTCCCGCTCGTCGAGCTGCCCGCCCTCGAGCCGCAGATAGAGCTCGCGCAGCCGCGCCTCGAGCTCCTCCTTTTCCTTCTCCTGTTCCTGGCTCGCGGCGTCGTCGAGCTGCCTGGCGACCCAGAGCAGGCCATGGAGCGGCGCGAGCAGGAGATCATCAATGAGCAGCATCGTCACTCCTGCGCGGTCCGGGGGGTGGACTTCAATTCCGTGAAGCTGTGCGGGGCCCAGGGGCCGTTGAGCTCGAAGGTGAAGTGGTCATCGAAGCTCGCGGCGATGGTTTCGAGCACCTTCTCGAAGGCTTCCCGGCCCTCGCGCGTCACGAGACACGACACGCTCATCACCTCGCGCTCGTCGCGCGGCGAGCCCCACTTCAGCTCGATGCCGTGCTCCTGGAGCGCCGCCACCACGCGCCCGGCGTGCGCCTCCCGATCGCCTTCCCGGAGGCTCTCGTACAGCTTGCCCACCTCGAGCAATTCCTCGCGGCTCACATCGTGGCGGCCCCTCAGGCGCTCGCGGATGGCGCCGAGCTCCGGGTGGATTTCAACGAAGTAGTCGAAGAGGTTCGGGGCGTTCCAGCTCAACCGCAGCCCCATCTCCCACTTGCCAGCGACCAGCGCGAGCTGCTCGCGGAACGCGTCCTGGTTCTCGAGCAGCCGCTCCCGCACGGCCTCGTCACTCCCGGCGATGAGCCCGAACGCCGCCGGCAACACCGTGCTTCGCTCCATCAAGTGCCGCAGGACGGCTTGATGCGCGAGGAGATGCTTGCGCTCGGGCCGGAGGCGCGCATGGCGCACACGGCTCACCGCTGCCGCGAGGTCCCCCGCGCTGACGCAGTAGACCTCACCACCTTCGATGCCTATCGAACCCGGCTCGCCGACAGCTTCCGGGCTGGTGAGAATCGCATAGACATACGTGCCTCCGACCTGAGCGCTCGTCATCTCCCCGTCTCCCTTCCTACCGTGGTCCGTTCAGCTACGCGCCCACCGCGGCCGGCGCGGGAGCCGCCACGTTCACCGTGGTCGCCATCGGCAGGGCCGCGTTCTTCAGCCCCGCCGAGGCGTCCGTCAGGCCGATCGCCGCCGCGTACTTCAGGTACGTCTCCACCGAGGCGATCACCACACGCGCCTCGATCGCCAGCAGCTGGATGCCCACCAGCGAGACCGTGGCCCACGCGTCAATCACGATTCCCTTGTCGAGGATGATGCTGATCACCTGCGCCAGGCTGGACGAGTCGGTCGACTTCTGAATGGCTGCCATTGCTGCCTCCTGTTGTTCTACCTCGGGTTGAGGTGCTCTCCTGGCTTCCCCCAGCGGCGCCATGATTGCTCTCACGAATAACAAGGGCGTCCGACATGTTTGTCATTGAACAGCAAAGACTCGCACGTCTGGTGAAACGGGCTTCACCTGCAAGTGTTCAGTCCACGAAGTTGAACGGAGGCCACGGTCCGCTCAGCGTGAGGCTCGCGGGAGCGTCGCCCGGGACGGACGAGAGCGCGGCCCGGAACGCGGACACCTCGCCGCGCGGCACCAGGAAATACAGCGAGCAGAGGGCGGGCTCGCCCGGACGCGGGGGCGAGAGCTCCGTACGGTGCTCCCTGCACAGCGGCGCTGCCTTCGACAGCAGGGCTTGCTCCAGCGCCGTGCACTGGTCGCGCAGCCGGTTCTCCGCCGAATAGCGGTGGCGCCGGGCCTCGAGATAGGCGGCTCCCGAGCGGAGCCCCGGCTTCGCGACATCCTCTCGCGCCACGGGCGGTGGGGGAGGGGACACCAGCGCCCGCACGCCCATCTCCACGCAGCCGGAGACCCGCGCGAGCGAACGCAGATAGGCGTCCCGGTGCTCGTCGACGTGCGCGCGCACCGCCGCCTCGCCGGAGAGCACGCCACCGAATCGCATCGGCAGCACATCGGCCACGGCGTGCTGGGTGCGGATGACGCGCTCGAACTCGAGCAGCTCCGCCGTCGGTGCCGCCTCCCGCGAGAGCTCCGACACGGGGGAGACCACGGCCGCGAGCCCGCCGTGCGTGATGCGCTGGAGTCTGGCGCCTCGCAACCCGAGCCCTTCGCCGGGCCAGGGCGAGGACGCGTCGGAGATGCAGTAGAGCAACAGCCCGGTGTCTCCGGGACGTGACGGGGTGGGGTCAGCCAAGCGTCCGCTCCTGGGTCTCTTCGCCCGGTGTGTCTCCGAGGCGGGGCGCGAAGTTGTAGGCCGGCCAGGGCCCGCGCGCCGACAGGTACAGGCCTCGCGCGGACAGGGACTCCGCCAGCGGCTCGAGGCGCCTGGCCAGTTCCGCCCGCGCCCCGCGCGGAAGGAGGAGCGCCCAGTGCAAAGCGCCCTCCCGCGCGGGTTCTCCTTCACTTCGCGGCGGGGGCCGCAACGTGCGCCGCTCGAGCACCAGTCCTCCGAGCGCCTTCACCAGCTGAGCCTGGGCCTCTTCGACCCACACCCGTGCGCCGCGTGCCGCGTCCTTCCGCAGCTTCTGCTCCATCAGGTAGCGCGCCCCCGCGGACGCTGGCAGTTTCGCCACGCGCGGGTCGGCGGCGAACACCGCCTCTTCGCAGGCCCTCGGGTCGAGCAGGCCTTGGAGCGACCACTCCTCCTCGTGCTCCGCCCGCTCGAGGAAGGCCGTGATTCGCACCCGCTCGCGCCGCAGCAGCTCCTCCAGCCGCCCGGCCGATGAAAAAAGGCAGCCGAAGCGCAGCGGCAGCACCGGCGAGGCGCGCATCATCTGCTCGAGCACCTCCTCGTGGAACAGGGCGCGCGGTCCGAGCCAGCCCACGTCCTTCAAATGGGCCTCGCCCGTCTCGCCCGTCCATTCGTGAAGGGGCACCTCGCAGCAGATGGCCGCGAGCCCCTCGTGCACCCGCGCACCGAGTGGCGCGTTCTCCGAGAACCCCGGGCCCGTCGCCGCACCGGCCGCGCCCGCACGCATGAAACAGAAGACGTAGAGGCCCACGCCCTCGTGCCCCTCGGAAGGGGCCGCAGCTCTTGTGCTCATGGTGCCGGGAGTGTTTCACGCGCCCCCGACACGCCCGGCGCCGTGCCCTGGCGCCTGCTCCAGCGCCTTCAGGGAGTCTGCTTCGCGAACGGTCCCCAGGGGTTCGGTTCCAACCACTTGCGGGCTTCCTCCAGCGGAACATTCGACAGCACGTCCACGATGGAGAGGCCCACGACGAAGCGCTCACCCTTGCGGCCCTGGTCGTACGCGGGATAGCGGTACTTCTGCCACAGCAGCCGCACGCCCGCGTCCCGGAACGGCCCCGGCTTCAAGTACAGCGAGCCCACCGCCGAGTAGTACGTGTCCATCCCCAACTGCGTGCAGTACGACGCCAGCCGCCCCGTCTTGTCCGGGTGCGAGCGGTCCAGCGTCGACGCCAGCACCACGCGCGGCTTCAACCCCAGCGGTTCGTAGAAGAGCGCCATGCTCGCCAGCAGCGTGCGCAGCAGCGAGCCCGGGCCGCGCTCCTTCTCCGCCTCGGCGTAGAAGCGCTCCAGTCCTGGCAACACCTGGGCGCGGAAGTAGGGCCTGCGGCCGTACAGCGTCGTCAGCGTGGCCAGGTGCTTGCGCGTCCACGGCTGCCCCGGGTCCACCGCCAGCTCGGAGATGCGCGTGTCCCGGTGCGCGCCCTCCAGCGGAATCGTCAGCCACTGGAAGGCGGGCTCGGCCGGAGGGGGAAGGGGAGTGCCCGGCGGCAGCGCCACCCGCGCCCTCCGCTGCCAGCCCCTCCTCAGCCACTGCACGTTGTCCAGCACCAGCAGCGTGTCCGCCCTCGCCACCTGCTCGTAGAAGTCCAACCACGGCAGGTAGTGGGGTTGCTCGGCGACCAGGACTCCTGATGGTGCGCTCACGGTGCGCTCATCCTCGGGGCACGAGGGAAGCGTGCGCAAGCTCCGCGGAGGGTGCAGATTCGAGGGGTGTTCCCCCCGCACCGCGAAGCCCCTCTCCGGCAGGAAGCGAAGCACGGCGCCCAGGACCCCGAGCGGCACGGCGGCGTGAAGCAGGAGGAGCGCCTGGAGGACACCGTGGGCGGGGGGCGCATCCGCTGCCCGAAGTGTGGCTGGCGGCCGCGCAAGAGCGACCTCTGGGGCTGCCGCTGCGGCTGCGCGTGGAACACCTTCGACACGGGCGGCAAATGCCCCCGGTGCGGCATCCACTGGAAGAACACCCAGTGCTTCCGCTGCATGCAGTGGAGCCCCCACGAGGACTGGTACACCCCGGGCACACCCGGCCAGGGCGCCGCCAGCTGAGCCGCTCCGCTCAGTTCCTCGCGGACGCGGGCATCCGCAGGCGCGCCACCACCCCGGCCAGGCTCGAGCTTCCGGGCTCGAACCGCGGCGCCTCGCGTGTGCTTCCCACCCCGTACGCCAGCACCGGGCCCAGGCGGCGCACGCTCGCCATCACGGGGTTGCGCACCAGCACCAGGTTGCCGCGCTCCGCCAACGCGGGCAGCCCGGCCGGTACGTCTCCTCCGTCCGTCAGCGCGCTCCCCAGGCGGCGCGTCCACACGTCCACGTAGCCGGCCAGCAGCAGCTCCCGGTACGTGGGCGCCCCCACCAGCCCCAGGTTGGCCGGCGTGTTGAAGCTCCCCACCAGCACCACCGGCAGCCGCTCGCCCCGCAGCGAGCCGATCAGCTCCTCCGCCTGCGCCAGCTGCACCCGCAGGCCCTCCTCGTCCGGCGCCGGCTCCAGGTGCGTGCTGACGAAGCGGTACTTCCGGCCCTCCACCGTCGCCGCCACCGAGGCCCAGCCCCTCGGCAGCGCCACCGGCCCGAGCCCCGCGCCCGGCACTTCTCGCCGCGCCGCGTAATTGTCCGTCCGGACTCCGTCCACCGGTACATCCGCCCGCGCGAGGATGACGTCGAAGTCCGTCAGACGCACATCGTCGAACGTGGGCCCGGCGCCGGTGAACACGGGCACCTCCACGTCCGCGTTGCGCACCCGCGCCACCTCCCGGTAGTGCAGCCCGCGCACCTCCAGCTCGTCCATCAGCTCGGGCAGGACGTCCAGCGTCACCGCCTCCGCCGCACGGGTTCCGCCGAAGAGGGAGTCCCCCGGGCTCTGCCGCCGCACCTGCGCCACCCGCTGCAGGCCAATCAGGTGCGGCCTCGCGTATTGAATCTCGTCCGCCAGGGCCCGCGCCCGCGTGGAGACGTCCTCGGAGTGCAGGGCGCCGAGCACCGCCGTGGCCCGCGCCGGCAGCTCCTCCCCGGGCGTCCGCAGCAACCGCTCCAGGCCCGTCTCCGGGCTCAGGTCGCGCGTCATCACCGTGAGTGCGCCCCGGTCGAAGAGCTCCGAAGTCGAGACCTCCTCCCGCCGCTCCTCCATCACCTGGGGCAACGCCGCCACCTGGCAGGCGCCCAGCGCCACCATCCACAACCCCACCGCGATCGCCCGCTTCATCAGTGACCTACCCCCCGGACCGGCCCCGCCCCGAGCTACCCCTGTCCACCCACCCGCGGCGGACAACCGGTGGGAGATAGGGCTCCCCCGCTCGGATGCCAGGGGGCCACGCATTCCTCCTCTTCCTGGCGATCACCATTGAGCACGTCGAGGTCGCACAAAGGTTGGACACGTGGCAATAATGCTGGCGCTCGCTGACCCTCCGGCCAGCCGGGATGCCCCCGTCCGTCCCCCCCCACCTCTCCCCGAGGAGCAGTCAACGAGAGTACGCTTCCGCCCAACAGGAGAGAGCGGTCCTCCTGGAACCGGGCGCTCCTGTGTGGACCGAGAGGGCCTCGATCTAGCAATCTTTCGTTTCCCCAGAATCCGCTCCTGCCTCCATGCGCTTTCTCCTCCTCAGTCGCGACGGTGACCACCCCATCGGGGCGGAGCTCTCCCGGATGGGCCACGAGGTCGTGGTCGCCTCGGGACCCGAGGTCACGGCCGCTACCGTCTCGCTGGTGGATGTGCTGGTGGTCGGGGCCGCGCAGGTCCGCGAGAAGTCCGAGTGGTTCAACCGGTTGCGCGCGCAGATCCGCGCCGCCGAGGTGTCCGTGCTCGGCATGGCGGAGAGCCTGGCCGAGGAGGAGCTCGCCCCGCTGATGGAGATCGGCGTGGACGACTACCTGGTGTCGCCCTACCACCCGGCGGACGTGCGCGCCCGCATCGCCCTCTTCGAGCGCCGCTGCTACGCCTTCATGCGCCGGCAGTCGCACGAGGAGTCGGCGCGCGGCGAAATCGAGCGGCTGGCGGCCATCATCCAGACGCAGAACGACATCGCGCTGGCGGGCCTGGACCTGGACGTGGTGATGCGGCTCATCGCCGAGCGGGCGATGATCCTCTGCGGCGCGGGCGGCGCGGCGGTGGGCATCATCGAGGGCGAGGAGATGTACTACCGCGTGTGCACGGGCTACTCGAAGCAATTCGAGGGCGCGCGCCTGGCCATCGCCAGCACCATGGCGGGCACCAGCGTGCTGCGCGGTGAGGTGATGCGCACCGACGACACCGAGCGCGACCCTCGCGCCAACGTGGATGCGGCGCGGCGGCTGAAGGTCCGCTCCATGCTCAACGTGCCCCTCAAGCGCGACAACCAGACGGTGGGCGTGTTGAGCATCGTCTCGCAGGTGCCGTTCGCTTTCGTGGACTCGGACGAGCGCACCCTGGAGCTGATGGCGGGCCTGCTCGGGGCCGCCATGGGCAACGCCGCCGAGCACGCGGCGAAGCAGGCGCTGATGACGGAGGTGGCCTCCATCGTCACCGCGCTGCAGGAGACGCAGCACCTCTTCGATTCGTTCCTCAACAACAACCCGGCCCTGGCGTACATGAAGGACGACGCGGGCCGGCGCATCTTCGCCAACGAGCCCTTCCGGCGCTTCTTCGGGCTGTCGCCCGGCGTGGACGTGAGCACCATCCCCGACGAGCAGCTCATGCCGCCGGAGACCGTCGCCCACCTGCACGAGCAGGATGAGCAGGCCTTCAAGACGGGCCAGCCCTCGGTCACCGAGAGCACCATCCCCACGCCGGACGGCGAGCCGCGCCAGTTCCTCACCTACCGCTTCATCGCCCGCGACAGCTCGGGCCGGCGCTTCCTCGGAGGCGTGTCCTTCGACATCACCGAGCGCAAGGCCGCCGAGGAGGCGCTGCGCCGCTCCGAGGAGAGCTTCCGCGCCCTCATCGAGGGCTCGCCCGAGGCCATCTTCGTGCACCGCGGCGGGCCGCTGCTCTACGTCAACCCGTCGGCCTGCTCCTTCCTGCACCTCAAGGGCAACGAGCTGGTGGGCCGCTCGCTGCTGGACTTCGTCCTCCCGGAGGACCGCGCCGAGGCCGCGAGCATGCTCGAGGGCCTCCCCGGCCGCGGCCTGATGCCCGGGGGCCACCGCGTGCGCGAGATCCGCTTCCAGCCTCCGGACGGGGGCGTGCTCACGGCGGAGATCAGCAGCCTGCGGCTCGTCTTCGCCGGCCAGCCCGCCACGCTGGTGAGCGCGCGGGATCTCACCGAGCGCAGGCAGATTCAGGCGCGGCTCGTCGTCGCGGACCGGCTGGCCTCGGTGGGTACGCTCGCCGCGGGCGTGGCGCACGAAATCAACAACCCGCTCGCCTTCGTCATCTCCAACCTGTCCTTCCTCACCGAGGAGCTGCAGGCCATCGCCGAGCAGCTGCCCGAGGGGCGCCTGAGCGAGATCAACGAGGTGCTCCAGGAGACGAACGAGGGCGTCAACCGCGTGCGCCTCATCGTCCAGGATCTCAAGACGTTCTCGCGAGGCGACGAGGAGCAGCCCACGGCGGTGGACCTGCGGCGCGTCATCGACTCGGCGCTGGCGCTGGCCCGCGGCGAGCTGCGCCACCGCGCCACCGTGGTGAAGGAGGTGGCCGAGGTGCCGCTCGTGGAGGGCAGCGAGGCGCGCTTCGGCCAGGTGGTGCTCAACCTGCTCATCAACGCCGCGCACGCCATCAGCGCCGGCCAGCCGGACAAGAACGAGATCCGCGTCTGCCTGCGCGCCGAGAGCGACCACGCCATCATCGAGGTGAGGGACACCGGGTGCGGCATGGCCCCCGAGGTGCTCGGCCGCATCTTCGATCCCTTCTTCACCACCAAGCCGGTGGGCGTGGGCACGGGGCTCGGCCTGTCCATCTGCCACGGCATCATCACCGGCTTCGGCGGGGAGATCACCGCCAGCAGCGAGCAGGGCAAGGGCAGCACCTTCCGCATCAGCCTGCCCTCCATCCGCAAGAACCGGATGAAGCTGGGCGCGTAGCGCGGCTCAGCGCGAGGCGCGGCGGAAGAGCGGGAAGAAGTCCCGAGGGGCCTTCTTCTTGCGCACGCAGCGCGTGTCCGCGCTCATGTAACAGGCTGAGAAGCCCCGCCTCCGCTGGCCCGTGCGGCTCGGCGCCGAGCGGTGCCACACGTAGTTGTGCAGCAGCAGCACCTCGCCCGCCTTCACCGGCAGGGGGACCGCGAGCGTGTCCGCCTCGCGCGCCGCCACCTGGTCCGGCGGCACCACGCCCCCGAGCGCCGTCGCCAGCCCCCAGCGGTGGCTCCCCGGCACCACCTCCACGCAGCCTCCGTCCAGCGGCGCGTCATCCAACGCCGTCCACAGCTGTAGCTCGGGATCCTTGGTGAGGCCCCACAGCCGGCCCCCGTCCTGGTGCCAGGGCAGCTCGCTGCCGCCGCGCTGGCCCTTGTGGAAGAGGATGGCCCGGTAGAGGCAGATGTCCCCGGGGAGGCGCGCGCGGGCGAGGCGCTCGAAGAGGGGATTCTCCATCCACTCGAGGAAGCGCGGATCCTTCTCCAGCTTCTCCAGCTTGCGGTAGTCCAGCGACGGCCCCTGCCAGCCGAGCCCCAACGGCGCGTCCTCGTAGCGGCCCGTGGGCGCGTCCATCTGCCAGAAGAAGCCGGGGTAGCTCACCCGGCCCAGCATCAAGTCGTCCGCGCGCTCGCGCAGGGCCTCCAGGCCCTCGGGGCTCAGCAGCGGGCCCAGGCGCGCGTAGCCATGCTCGGCGTAGTGCGCGAGCGGCCCGGCGATGTCGAAAGTCTCCGCGTCCACCGCCAGCATGCTCACCTCGCGTACGTGGCGTCCGTGCCGAGCCACTCCCGGTACACCTCGTCCACGCGCGAGGCCACCTCCGCGGGCAGCGGCTTCGCGCACGCGTCCAGCGCGGCGTCCAGGTGCTCCACCGTGCCCGGGCCCGCCAGCACCGAGTCCACCCCGGGCCGGCCCGCCAGCCACGCGTAGGCGAGCTCCACCAGCGAGAGGCCCGCGGCCTCGGCCACCTCGCGCAGGCGCCCGGCCAGCTCGAAGAGGCGGGGGGACCAGTAGCGGCGCTGGTAGAGGCGGTTGCCGTCGAAGCGCGAGCCCGGGGGGATGGGGCCGCCCGGCACATGGCGCCCGGAGAGCAGCCCTCCGGCCAGCGGGTTGTAGACGGTGGTGTGGATGGGGTAGCGCCTCGTGAAGGGCAGGTACTCCACCTCGAGCTGGCGCACCAGCGGGTTGTAGAGCACCTGGGACAGCTTGGGGTGCGGCAGGCCGCGCGCGTCGCACGGGCCGCGCAGCTCCAGCAGTTGCCAGGCCGCGTGGTTGGACACGCCCCAGTGCCGCGCCTTGCCCGCGCGCAGCAGCCCGTGCACGGCCTCCAGCGTCTCCTCCACCGGCGTGGCCGCGTCCGGGGCGTGCAGGTAGAGCACGTCCACGTAGTCCGTCCCGAGCCGCTTCAGGCTGTCCTCCACCGCACGTGTCACCTGCGCTCCGGAGAGGCCCTCGGGTCTGCCCCGGACGCGCGCCAGGCCCACCTTCGTGGCGATGCCCACCTCGGAGCGCCGGCCGCGCAGCGCCTGGCCGAGGAGCCGCTCGGCCTCACCGTTGCCGTACGAGTTGGCCGTGTCGAAGAAGGGCACGCCGCGCTCCAGGGCGCGAGCCACGAGCCGCTGCGCCTCGGGGGCGGGCGTGCGGGCACCGAAGTTCATCGTGCCCACGGCCACGACGGCGGGAGGCGCTTCCGGGCCCGGGGGACGGGGCTCGAGCCAGCGCACAAGAGGGGAGGAGTCGGAGAAGGTCATGGGAAGCAGAGGGGAGAACGCTGGGAAACACGAGGCCCGGCGGGAACATTCGTGACACCGGATAGTGAACGCGAGCCCTTGCGCCCTGGGGGGGGCGGACGAATGGTGCGAGGGCATGCCCTACCGCCGCCTCACCCGTTTCGTCACCGCTCCCGATGGCACCCGCATCGCGTACCACACGCATGTGGGCAATGCCCCCGAGGACGAGGCGGAACCGGAGTTCGCCACCCGCCAGGCGGTGCTGCTCACCAACGGCATCGGCACCTCGGAGAACTTCTGGCGCTACATCGTCGCGGACCTGGAGCAGGACCACCGCGTGGTGCACTGGGACTACCGGGGCCACGGCCGCAGCGAGCTGTCCACCATCGGTGACTACGCGCTGCGCGCCCACGTGGACGACCTCGAGCGCATCACCGAGCAGGTGATGGCCCGTGGTGACGGCCGCCCGCCCCACCAGGTGGGCTTCTCCATGGGCGTCCGGGTGGTGCTCGAGCTGTACCGGCGCCGGCCCGCGTTGGTGCCCGCCATGACGCTCATCGCCGGCAGCCCCTCCACGCCGGACCCGACGGCCTGGCTCCTCCCGCTGCCCGGCGGACAGGGCACCCTGGCGCGCGGCCTGCGGACCCTGACACCGCTGGTGCCCCGGGCGGCGCCCCTCGTCCATCAGCTCCTCGCCTCGCGGCTGGCGTATCCGTTCGGGCGTGCCTCGGGGCTGCTGCGGGCCCGGGCCCCTCGCGCGGACATCGTCGAGTTCCTGCTGGCCCTGCGCCGGATGGATCCACAGGCCTTCTGGATGATGATGCGCGGCCTGGTGGACGCGCCTCCGAGCTGGGATGTGCTGCCCCACGTCCGGGTGCCCACGCAGCTCATCGCCGCGAAGAACGATCTGCTGGTGCCGCTGCGCGAGATGGAGCGGATGCGCGAGCGGATACCCGCCGCGGAGTGGGTGCTGGTGGAGGACGCGGGCCACGCGGGGCTGGTGGAGGCGGGCACGGAGATCGCCGAGGCCGTGCGTGCCTTCCGTCAGGCCCGCGGCGTGGGCCCGGCGCACCCGGCCCAGGCGACCTGAGCGCTGGGACGTTCCGTTGCAGGTGAAATCAAATCAGTGTCACTTAATTGGCACATCAAAATCGGGCATGATGGACGCTGATCCGGTCACACCCCGCCTGCAGCGGGGATGCGGTTGCACCGGATCGGGTGTGCCCGATGCTGCCAATCCGTCGACTTGGAGTCGTTGCCTTCACTGCGGTGCTGCTCGTGTTGACGGGGTGCGGTGGAGGGGAAGACGCCGCGCGTTGCGGTGATGGCGTGAGGAACGGCGCCGAGCAGTGTGACGATGGCAACACGGTGAATGGAGACGGGTGCGAGAACACCTGTACTCCGACTCCCGGGGCACCGCCGGTCTGCGGCAATGCGATCCTCGAAGCGCCCGAGCAGTGCGACGACGGCAACACCGTGGGCGGCGATGGGTGCGAGCACAACTGCACCCTGCCCGAGGTGGACGGGGGGACGCGGGCCGACGCGGGCACGGGGACGGATGCCGGCACGGGGACGGACGCGGGGACCCAGACGGACGCGGGGACCCAGACGGACGCGGGGACCCAGACGGACGCGGGCTCCGAGATGGATGCTGGCACCACGACGGACGCGGGTTCGTCGGGGCCCGTCTGCGGCAACTCGATCCTCGAGCCGCCCGAGCAGTGCGATGACGGCAACACGGTGGGCGGTGACGGGTGCGAGCACAACTGCACCCTGCCCGCGGTGGACGCGGGGACGGACGCGGGAACCCAGGCAGATGCCGGTACGGTGACCGACGACGCGGGGACGGACGCGGGAACCCATGCGGATGCCGGTACGGTGACCGACGCGGGTACCGAGCTCGACGCGGGCACTACGACAGACGCGGGCATCGAAATGGATGCTGGCACTGCGCCGGATGCAGGCACGACGACGGACGCGGGTACGACGACGGACGCGGGTACGTACGAGGACGCGGGCACCACGCTTGATGCAGGCACTGCGCCGGATGCAGGCACCGAGACGGACGCGGGTACGTACGAGGACGCCGGTACCACGACGGACGCGGGTACCACGCTTGATGCAGGCAATGCGCCGGATGCAGGCACTACGACGGACGCGGGCACCACGGTGGACGCGGGCACCACGACGGACGCGGGTACCACGACGGACGCGGGCTCTGATGCGGGCACCTGGGACGCGGGCTCGGATGGAGGGAGCTGGGATGCGGGCTCCGACGCGGGCACGGGGATCGGAACGATCGTCGAGTGCCCCGCCGCTTCGCTGCCTCCGCCCACGTCGGGCACGTGTACGGTGACGCCGGGCAGCACCAGCCGCCTCATCACCGGCGTCATCCTCGCGCCGGACAAGGTCTACAACGGCGGCCAGGTCCTCTTCGATTCGGCCGGCGTCATCCAGTGCGTGAGCTGCGATTGCTCGGGTGCGGCCGGTGCGGCCACGGCCACGCAGGTGGTGTGCCCTCGCGGCGTGGTGTCGCCGGGTCTCATCAACTCGCACGACCACATCACCTTCCAGAGCCCTCCCTATACCGGCTACACCGCGGAGCGCTACGAGCACCGCCACGACTGGCGCACGGGCCACGACGGGCACACGAGGATCCCGTCCGGCAGCACCGCCACCTCCGCGGCCATCCGCTGGGCCGAGCTGCGGCAGGTGATGGCGGGCACCACCTCCATCGCGGGCTCCGGCGGCCAGAACGGGCTCCTGCGCAACCTCGACAAGGCGAGCACCTCCACGAGCGGCGGCAACCAGGAGGGCCTCGGCATCGGCGTCTCCGGAGCGAACTACGCGACCTTCCCGCTGGGTGACACCTCGGGCACCGAGCTCACCTCGGGCTGCTCCTACCCGGGCATCGACACGCCGAGCGACATCCCGAGCGACGCGGCCTACCTGCCGCACATCGCCGAGGGCATCGAGACCTCCGCCCGCAACGAGTTCCTCTGCACCTCGGGGCTCAACCCGGCCGGGCAGGAGCTCATCGGTCCTCGGACGGCGGTCATCCACGGCATCGGCCTGCGCGCCTCGGACATCGGGCTGATGGCCACCAAGGGCGCGAGCCTCGTCTGGTCGCCGCGCTCCAACGTGTCGCTCTACGGAGACACCGCCCAGGTGTCCGTCTACAAGCGGCTGGGCGTCAACATCGCGCTGGGCTCGGATTGGCTGCCCACCGGCTCGATGAACCTGCTGCGCGAGCTGCGCTGCGCGGACTACCTCAACAGCATCTACTACAACGCCAGCTTCAAGGACTCCGAGCTGTGGGCGATGGTCACCCACAACGCGGCCCAGGCCACGCGCACCTCGTCGAAGATCGGCGACCTCGTGCCGGGCAAGGTGGCGGACCTCGCCATCTTCCGGCTCAACGCCTTCGCGCACTCGCCGTACCGAGCGGTCATCGCCGCCAATCCCGAGGACGTGGTCCTCACCCTGCGCGGCGGCAAGCCGCTCTACGGTGACGCGACGCTGCTGGATGGGCTCGGCGTCACGGGCTGCGACGCGCTCGACGTGTGCGGAACCTCGCGCAAGGTGTGCCTCCAGTCGGAGACCGGCGAGTCGTTCTCCACGCTGCAGACGGCGAACTCGAGCGCCTACAAGCTCTTCTTCTGCGGCGCGGATCCGTCCGACGAACCCATGTGCTCGCCGCAGCGCGCGTCCACGAGCTCGAGCGCCCCCGGCTCGGTCAACGGCTCGACGCTGTACTCGGGAGTCCCCAGCGGTAACGACATCGACGGCGACGGCATCCCCGACGTCTCCGACAACTGCCCCAACGTCTTCAACCCCGTGCGGCCCCTGGACAACGGCAAGCAGGCGGACACGGACGGGGACGGAGCGGGGGACATGTGCGACGTGTGCCCGCTCTCCGCGTACTCCACCGAGTGCGCTCCGCCCGACCCGAATGACCTGGATGGCGATGGCGTGCTCAACGCCGTGGACAACTGCCCCAATGACGCCAATCCGGGTCAGGAGGACTCGGACGGGGATGGCATGGGCGATGTCTGCGACGTGTGCCCCGTGTCCAACCCCGGGGGCTCGGCGTGCCCGGTGAGCATCTACGCGCTCAAGACGCCGGTGGGTGGCGCCTCGCCGTGGGTGGGCAAGCTCGTCGCCCTCAACAACGTGCTGGCGACGGCCACGGGCACCTCGGGCTTCTTCGTCCAGGTGTCGCCGGAGGAGTCGGGTTACGCGGGCCCCTCGTACTCCGGCCTCTTCGTCTACAAGCCCGGCCACACCGTCAAGGCGGGCGATCGCGTGGACATTGGCAACGGGACCCTCTCCGACTACTTCGGCCAGCTCCAGCTCAACAGCCCGGCCACCCTCACCGTCAGGAGCTCGGGCAACCCGCTGCCCACGCCCGTCGAGATGTGGCCCTCGGACGTGGCCACCGGTGGGGCGTACGCGCAGCAACTGGAAGGCGTGCTCGTCCGCGTCCGGGGCGTCGAGGTGACGCAGCTCGAGCCGGCCGTGGGCTCGGGTGACACCGCCCCCACCTACGAGTTCGTGGTGAACGGGTCGCTGCGCATCAACGACTTCTTCTACCGCTACACGATGCCGAAGGTGGGCGATCTCTACGCGTCCATCTCCGGTGTGCTCGAGTGGCGCAACAACAACTCCAAGCTGGAGCCGCGCTCCAGTGCGGATGTGGTGGTCGACTCGACGGTGAGCCTCGTGGACCTGAGCCCCGCGGATGGGACGTTCGTGCGGGATGGCGACGCCGGCCCCACGTACCCCACGCAGATCACCCTGAAGCTGAGCCGGGCGGCCGATGTGGACACGTTCGTCTCGGTGACGTCCACGAATCCGGGCGTGATCATCCCCCTGGCGGGCGTGGTCGTTCCCGCCGGGCAGAGCACCGCGACGGTGTGGGTGAACGTCAATCTGTCGGTCGCGGGCGCTACCGCGGGTGACACGTTGCTGACGGCGACGCTCGATGGCATCTCGCGCTCCGCCCTGGTGAAGGTGCTGGCGATGGCCGAGCCTTCGCACCTGTCGGCGATGGGCTCCACGAGCTCCACGGTGGCGTCGGGCGGAACGGCGCAGTTCTCCGTGGCGGTGGATGTGCCGCCCGCGACGGACACGGTGGTGTCGCTGTCCGTGTCGCCCTCGGGGATTGGCACGGTGCCCGCCACGGTGACCATCCCGGCGCACCAGGTGAGCGCCGTGTTCACGTTCACGGCCTCCGCGAGCCAGAGCGGCACGGCGACCGTCACCGCGGCGCTCGGGGGCGAGTCGCGCTCGGCCACCATCGAGGTGCAGGGCCTGCCCGCCACGGATCACGTGGTCATCAGCGAGTTCGCCGTGTTGGGCAGCGGCGGAGCGGATGACGAGTTCGTCGAGCTCTACAACCCGACCGCCGCCGAGGTGGACCTGTCCGGCTGGAAGATCCAGTACAAGAGCGCCGCCGGAGTGAGCTACACGGGCAGCGTCACGCTGCCGTCGGGCTCGAAGATCGCGCCGCGGAGCTACTTCCTGGTGACGGGGAAGGGCTACTCCGGAACGGTGGCGGGGGACGTGAACTGGGCCAGCGCCCTGGGGTACTCGGGGACGGTGGGTCACGTGCGCCTGGGCAAGCCGGGCATCACCACGGGGAAGACGGATCCGCTGACGGTGGACACGGTGGGCTACGGCTCCACCGCGGACTCGGGCGAGACGAGCCCCGTGACGGGGACCCAGGCCTCGGGCGGCAGCTTCGAGCGCAAGGCCCGTGCGAGTTCCACGGCCGCCTCGATGGAGACGGGCGCGGACGCCGCCCAGGGCAACGGCTACGACTCGAACAACAACGCCGCGGACTTCGTCCTGCGCTCCACGCGAGGGCCGCAGAGCAAGCTCAGCCCGTCCGAGCCGTGAAGCACCCGGGTGGCCGGCGCGCGTCGGGACTGGACCGGCGCGCGCCGCTCGGGGCATGAGGGTATGAACAACCGACCTGACGAGCCCATGGCCCGCGTTGGCGCGCCCTGTTTGACAACCCCTAGCCTCGCGGGAATGAAACATTGGAATGACGCCCTGACCTTCGGGGTGGCTGTGTTGTGGGGCGTTCTCGTATCGGGATGCTCGGCTGGTACTGCTGCTATTGGCCTGAGCGACTGCGGGAACAACACCATGACCTGTTGCATCCAAAAGCACCCGTACGACCCAGCGGGAGCTTGTGGTGCCACTGCTGCGGACATAGCGGAGGCGATAGAAGCAGGGGTGAAGGTCGAGGACGCTCTACAACGCAGGACGGACGAGGGGGCGGGTGAGGGCGAGGGGGAGGATGCTGATGACCCCGATGAGGGATGGCGGGAGCATTGCCGTGACACCTATGTCCAGTGCAGGAGTCAGATGAACCCGCGCTGGAAGGGCGACTGCCATGCCTGCTTTCGGTTGTGCGAGGGGCAGCACCAGTGGCCGTTTCACCTGTGCAAACCGCGAATGTGACGCATGAGCGAAGAAAAAGATTGGGAAGAGGTACGTGCACTGGCGGAACAGCTCGAGCGGGGCCATGCGCTGGAGCTCACTGCGTCCGTATGCGAACTCTTGCGGCGTGCAGCCCGACAAGTGGCTCTGTCCGATGATGATGCGGTACATGGCCTCCGCACTCCCTCGGACGCGGCACTCCTCGTGGCGAAGATTTCCCGAAGGATTCGCGTAGGCTCTCGGCGCTTGTCCCGTGCCATTGTGGATGCCAGCCGTCTTCAAGACACCGGGGACATTCAGGGGGCGCGGAAGTTGTTCGAGGACGTGCTGGCCGTTGAGGTCGTGCCGCTGTATCGCGAGATTGCTCAAACGCAGTTGAATGCCCTGGAGGAGTAGAACCCGGCCAGTGTCAACGGAGCTGTCGCAAGCGGGAGGGGCCTACCCAGAGGGGACTGGAAATGTGCGCGCCGCTCGGGCATTGAGCCGGTGTGCGGATCGTCTCCTGGAACGTGAACGGGCTGAGGTCGGCCCACAAGAAGGGCTTCCTGGACTGGCTGGCGGCCGAAAAGGCCGACGTCGTGGGTGTGCAGGAGGTGCGCGCCCGCGAGGAACAGCTCCCCGAGGAAGTGCGGACCCCCGAGGGCTGGCGTGCCACGCATTTCGTGGCGGCCGAGCGTCCCGGCTACAGCGGCGTCGGCCTCTTCGCGCGCAAGGCGCCGGACGACGTGGAGTCGCTGCTGGGCGTGAAGGAGATGGACTGCGAGGGCCGCCTCCAGGTGGCCCGCTTCGGCCGTCTCACGGTGGTCAACTGCTACTTCCCCAACGGCAATGGGAAGGAGCGGGACAACAGCCGGGTGCCCTTCAAGCTGGCCTTCTACCGTCGGCTCTTCAAGCGGCTGGAGAAGGGCTTTCGCGATGGTGAGCGCATCCTCGTGATGGGGGACTTCAACACCGCGCACCAGGAGATCGACCTGGCGCGGCCCCGGGACAACCGGGAGACGAGCGGCTTCCGCCCCGAGGAGCGCGAGGAGTTCGACCGGTGGATCCGCGCCGGCTGGGTGGACACCTTCCGCCACTTCGAGAAGGGCGAGGGGCACTACAGCTGGTGGAGCCAGCGCTTCGGGGTGCGCGAGCGCAACGTGGGGTGGCGCCTGGACTACGTGCTGGCCTCGCCCGGGGCCATGCCCTATGTGAAGCGAGCGGCCATCCACCCCCTCATCCTGGGCTCGGACCACTGCCCGGTGAGCGTGGATCTGGACCCCAAGGTCCGCCGCTGATAGGGCGGAAGGCTCCCATGAACGCACTGCTCTCCATGTATGCGTGGTTGGAAACCGGCCTGGTGGCCCTCACGGGCTTCTGCCTGCAGGCCCCGCTGGCCCTCACCTGGCCCTTCGACAAGCGCAAGGTCCTCACGGGGCGCGCCTTCCGGCTCATCGGCGTGACGGCGGCCAGGCTCAACCCCTTCTGGAAGTTCGGCGTGCACGGGACGCCCACGCGCCCCTCGGGCCGCACCGTGGTGGTGAGCAACCACGAGTCCAACGCGGACCCCTTCCTCATCTCCTTCCTTCCCTGGGAGATGAAGTGGCTGGGCAAGGCCTCGCTCTTCAAGATTCCCGTGGTGGGCTGGAGCATGTGGCTGGCCGGCGACATCCCCGTGCGCCGCGGCGAGAAGGACTCGGCCCTGGAGGCCATGGCCACCTGCGCCCGCTGGCTCGACAAGGGCATGCCCGTGATGATCTTCCCCGAGGGCACGCGCTCGAAGACGGACGAGCTGCTGCCCTTCAAGGACGGCGCCTTCCGCCTGGCCATCGAGACGGGCGCGGACGTGCTGCCCCTGGCGGTGAGCGGCACGCGCCGGGCGCTGCCCAAGCACTCGTGGCGCTTCGCGACCTCCCGCGCCCTGGTGACGGTGGGCAAGCCCATCTCCACCCAGGGCATGACGCTCGCGGACGTGGAGCGGCTCAAGGAGCTGGCCCGGACGCAGATCCTCGAGCTCCGGGCCTCGTTGATGCCGCACACGAGCGCCGGGGCCGCGGCGCCCTCCGAGAGCGGGGAGGCGGTCAGTCCTCGCTGAAGCGCAGCTCGCAGTTGCGGGTGCCGCTGCCGGAGAGGACTCCTCCGATGAGCTTCTGGAGGAGCTCCTCTCCATTGATGTTGATGGAGAGCTGGTTCTTCTCGCCGGCGATGGTGGCGCCCTCGTCGGCCTGAAGCCGGCCCCCGATGGCGTTCACGTCGCCCGCGACGCTGGCGCCCTTCTCGATGCGGACGTCCCCACCGAGGGCGGACACGTCGCCCACCACCCGGGCGCCCGCTTCGATCGTCACCTTGCCTCGGATGGCCGTCACGTCGTTCACCGTGGTGCCCGCGCGGATGATCACGTTGCCGTCGATGGCCACCGCGTCCCGGACCGCCGAGCCCTTGTCGTCGACGACCAGGTCCTTGCCCTGGGCGACGAGGTCCCCCTTCTTGACGCTGATGGTGCACTTCCCGCCCTTGTGGGCCTTGTCGGCCTTCGAGTCCTCGTCTCCGGCGCGGGCGGTGGTGGACACGGCGAGCAGCGACACGACGGCGAGGGCGGACAGCAGGGACCTGGACATGGTTCTGGGACTCCGGGAGAGCGGCCGCTCGGGGCGGCGCGTCCAGGTCTACGGCGCTCGCCGGGAACGATTGCCGGGCGCCCGGGCGCGGCTCCGGGGCCGGACGCACCCCGAGTGGACGCGGGAAGTCAATCACCCTGTGGGCGACGGTTCCCGTTCAATTCCGGTATTTGGAGATACCCGAGCCTGCTCATCTGTACGTAGAGTATTTGGCCGCTCGCGTCATGTCGGCCGTGGCCACACGCGAGTCTCACCAGGAGGATGCATGGACGCAGCTACGTCGTTCCGTCTGAACCCGAAGGACCCTTCCATCAGCGCGCGCTACGCCGCCGGGACGGTTCCGATGGCCACCGTCATTGAGGACTACATCCACCAGCGGCTCGACATCGAGGGTGACTTTCGCACGTTCATTCGCGAGCGGCAGAAGGTCGTCGACTACAAGCCCGTCGCCGAGCACTTCAAGTTCCTCTTCACCCGCTTCCTGCCCGAGGTCGTCATCCACTCGCAGGAGCAGGACGTGCGCATCGCCCGCGAGCACTATGATCGCGGCAACGACTTCTTCGGCTGGTTCCTCGGGCCGCGGATGATCTACACCTCGGGCTTCTTCACCTCGCCCAACCAGACGCTCGAGGAGGCGCAGGACCAGAAGATGCGGCTGGTCGGCGAGAAGCTGCACCTCAAGAAGGGCGAGCGCTACCTGGACATCGGTTGTGGCTGGGGAACGCTCGTGGCCACCGCCGCCAAGGACTACGGCGTCGACTCCACGGGTATCACCATCGCGGAGAAGGGCTCCGCGTACGCCACCGAGCAGATCGCCCGCATGGGCGTGAGCGACCGGGCGCGCATCCTCACCCTGGACTACCGCGACATCCCGCCGGGCCCGTACGACAAGATCTCCTGCCTGGAGATGGCCGAGCACGTGGGCGTGAAGAACTTCCAGTCCTTCATGGAGCAGATCTACGGGATGCTGGCCGATGACGGCCTGTTCTACCTGCAGATCGCCGGACTGCGCGCCAAGAAGGGCACGCTGGGCTTCCACCTCGAGGATCTGGTGTGGGGCCTGTTCATGAACAAGTACATCTTCCCGGGCGCGGATGCCTCCATGCCGCTGTCGTTCGTGGTCCGCCACATGGAGAGCGCGGGCTTCGAGATCCACAGCGTGGAGAACGTGGGCATCCACTACTCGCTGACCATCTCGCGCTGGTACGACAACTGGATGAACAACCGCGCCGAGGTCGTGAAGACCTATGGCGAGTGGTGGTTCCGCGTGTGGCAGATGTTCCTCGGCTGGTCCGTGGAGATCGCCGCGCAGGGCTCCTCCACGTGCTTCCAGATCGTCGCCAACAAGAACCTGGACGGCTTCAACCGCATGCGCTGGGTGGGTGCCAAGAACCTGGGCGAGCGCGATCTCTAGCCCGACCGGGATTCGTTGATAGGCCCGCTGGCAGGTCCGCCAGCGGGTCCGCCGGGAGGACGGGCGCGGCTCAGCCGCCCACGAGCTCACGCAGCCGGGCGGTGAAGCCGCGCACGTCTTCCTCGGTGGTGTCGAAGGACGTCATCCACCGCACCTCCGAGGTGGACTCGTCCCAGACGTAGAAGAAGGTGTGCTCCTGCAGCCGGGAGATGATGCCGGCTGGGAGCGCGGCGAAGACGCCGTTGGCCTGGGTGGGCCGGGTGAGGCGCACCTTGGGGATGGAGGAGACCTCCTTGGAGAGCAGCGCGGCCATGGCGTTGGCGTGGCGCGCGCTCTTCAGCCAGAGGTCATCGGTGAGCAGCGCCTCGAACTGGGCGGCCACGAAGCGCATCTTCGAGGCGAGCTGCATGCCCTGCTTGCGGATGAAGCGGAAGTCGGGCGCGAGCTTCGGCTCGAAGACGACCACGGCCTCGCCCACCATGAGGCCAATCTTGGTGCCGCCGAAGGACAGCACGTCCACGCCGCAGTCGGTGGTGATGGCGCGCAGCGGGACGCCGAGCGCGGCGGCGGCGTTGGAGATGCGGGCACCGTCCATGTGCAGGTACATGCCGTGGCGGTGCGCCAGGTCCGCGAGCGCACGCACCTCCTCGGGCGTGTAGACGGTGCCCAGCTCGGTGGACTGGGAGATGGAGATGACGCGGGGCTGGACGTGGTGCTGATCACCCAGGCCGCGGATGCGCGGCTCCACCAGCGCCGGCGTCAGCTTGCCGTCCGGGGTGGGGATGTCCACGAGCTTGCAGCCGGTGAGCTTCTCCGGAGCGCCGCACTCGTCCACGTTGATGTGGGCCGTCTCCGAGCAGAGCACGGCGTGGTAGGGCCGCAAGAGCGCGCTCAGGCCGAGCACGTTGGCGCCAGTGCCGTTGAAGACGAAGTGGACGTCCACGTGCGAGCCCAGGTGCTCGCGGAACTTCGCCACCGCGCGCTCGGTCCACGAGTCGCTGCCGTAGGCCAGGGAGTGGCCCACGTTGGCCCGGGCAATGGCCTCGAGCAGGGTGGGGTGGATCCCCGCGTTGTTGTCGCTGGCAAAGCCTCGCTTCGGATTCATGGGCGGTCCGCTCCTGGGTCGGTGCGCTTCGGAGCGCTCCCTGTACCCGCGATTCCGCCACCTTGTCGACTGCTCTCGAAGGGGCCGCGCGCTGGAGGGGAGTGGGGCCCCATGACGAGGCCCCACCCCGCAACCGCGGCCCGGAGGGTTACTTCTCCTCGGGCACGTGCAGGGTGAGGACGGGGCAGTGCGCCCGGGCGATGACCTTCTGGGCCACGCTGCCGAGCAGCAGCCTCGGCAGGCCCCGGCGGCCGTGGGTGCCCATGATGATCAGATCGAACCCGCCCACCTCGGCGACGCGGATCACGGCGGCGGCGGGCTCGCCCACCTCCAGCCGGTGGGTGATGGGGACGGAACCCTTGAAGCCGCCGATGAGCACCTCCAACTCCTTGCGGGCCGCATCGAGCGCCGTCTTCTCGAGCGACTGGGGATTCCAGCCCGGCGCGGCCACCAGGAGATCCGGCGCCACGTACTGCGGCGGTTCCCAGGCGTGGAGGATCTCGATGGAAGCGTTGAACGGTGTGGCGAGCTGCACCGCGTAATCGATGATGGCTCGGGACCCTTCCATCAGGTCCACGGGCACGAGGATGCGAGAAGGCGTGGGCATCGCTACTCCCTCCGTTGGCGCCCGGACCCGGGAGCGGGGCGGGCTTCTAATCTCTTCATCGCTGGAAGAAGCGTGCCAGGGGAGCTTCACGCGCAGGAGGGTGTCCGCGCGCAAACTCTTGCGTGCGACGGCGGGGCGGGCGCAAGCCTTGCGTCCCACGCATGCGGGCCCGGAGCCCTCAGAAGGACCAGGCGTCCTTGCCCCGCTGTTGAGGGTCTGGTCCATCCTGGAGGTGACGCGAGTCCAGGTTCTCGTCTCGCCTCGCCTCGCCTCGCGAGCGGACGGACGGACGAGCGAGTGCCCCTGGAAAAGGAGGGGGTGGTTTGATCCAGCGTCCCATGTAGGGGTCCATGCGGGTGCCTAGCTTTTCTTGTCGTCGAGGCCAGGAGGAGCTCATGCGTCCACCCATCGATTCCGGCACCATCCTGATCACCGGGGCCTCTTCGGGGATCGGCCGGGAGATTGCCCGGCAGCTCGCCCGGCGGGCGCGGACGCTGGTGCTGGTGGCGCGCCGGGAAGAGCGCCTGGAGGCCCTGCGCGACGAGCTGCTCGCGCACAACCCGACGCTGGGCGTGATGGTGGAGCGGTGCGACCTGTCCCACCCTGACGAGGTGGATACGCTGCTGGACTCGCTGCACCGGCACCTGGTGCGGGTGGACGTGCTGGTGAACAACGCGGGCCTGGGGGACTACGGCCTCTACGAGCAGGAGAGCTGGTCTCGCATCCACCAGATGTTGCAGGTGAACGTGGAGGCGCCCGTGCTGCTCACCCACCGGTTGCTGCGGCGCATGTTGGAGCGGGGGCGCGGCGGCATCCTCAATATCGGCTCGGGAGCCGGGCGGATGCTCCGCCCCGGCATGTCGGTCTACGCGGGCACGAAGCACTTCCTGGAGGGCTTCACGGAGTCGCTGCGGCTGGAGCTGTCCGGCACGGGGGTGGTGGTGACGCTGGTGGCTCCCGGGCCCGTGGACACCGAGTTCCGCGAGGTGGCGGGAGGGGAGAATCGGAGCGCGCGGCCCTCGTGGATGCGCATCTCCGCGGAGCGGTGTGCCCGCGAGGCGCTCGAGGGCTTCGAGCGCGCGGCGCCGCTGGTGTACCCGGGCCTGGCCTACCGGTGGATGATGCGGCTGGCGTCGTTCATGCCGCGCCCGGTGATGAGGGCGGGGGGCCTGGTGGTCGCCAGGAGGCTGCGGCACGGCACCTCGCTGCTGGAGCCGGCGCACCCGGATGCGCGGCTCGGCCGGCGGGTACTGCTGGCCGGAGGTCCCGAAGGGGCGTGAGCCAGCCGAGGGGTTCCGGGGGCCCGGAAAAGCACCGGGGGGCGAGCCGAAGCGCCCCAGCGCCTCGTTCCCGCCCCCCAAGGGGTGCTTCGTCCTTCAGTGCGTGCCGCGGCTCAGACCGGCATGCGGTCGGACATGATGGGCTCGGGGATGCCGCGCGGGCGGTGGCCGAAGCGGGTGCGGATGACGGCGCCCAGGGCGATGAACGAGGCCAGCACCAGCACCAGCGGCCCCAGCACCGGGATGCGGCCCACCACCAGGAGGATGAGCAGTCCCAGGGCCAGCACCAGCGCCTGCGTCTTGCGGCCCACGAGCACCGGCATGCGCGTCCCGAGCTCGCTCGCCACCGCCGCGAAGCCCAGCGCCGTCACCAGGGGCACCACGATGGCCAGCGCGAGCACCAGGGGAATCCCGATGATGGTCACCACCAGCACCGCGATGGTGGGGATCAGCGCCAGCGCTCCCAGCAGCCCCACCACGCCGTCCTTCACCGGCTGCGCCCGCACCTCCGCGCCCAGCTCCTTCATGCGCGCGGGGAAGAGGATCTGCCCCAGGAAGCCCAGGCCGAAGAGCATGGCGAAGGTGAGCAGGAAGCCCGCGAAGCCGCCGCCGCCGCGCTCCTCGCGCTCGGTGTCCGCGTCGTCCGCGTCGTCGTGCCGCTTGGACTTGGACTGCTTGAGGTTCTGCTTGATCTCCCCGGCGACCATGCGGCCGATGTTGGCGCCACCGAAGGACTCGGTGCTGCCCTCGACCTTCGCCCCGTCCTGCTTGAGGACCTCGCCGCCGAAGGACGACACATCGCCCTCCACCACCGCGTTCGGGCCGAGCATCACGTTGCCGCCGAAGGCATGCGCGTCACCCTCCACGCGGCCATTCACCATCAGGTTGCCGCCGAAGACGACCGCGTCGTCCTCCACGTGGCCATTCACCGCCAGGTTGCCGCCGTAGACGACCGCGCTGTCCACCGTCTCGCCCTCCTTCACCTCCAGCGAGCGGCCGCGGGCCACCACGTCACGCGAGCCCCGGTGGTGCCGGGCCTCCTTCATCTTCTCGCGCACGCGCTCCTTCACCTCGTCCTCATCGAGCGCGCTCTGGGCCACGTCGTCCGACACGTCCGGCCCCGGAGGCGACACGGGCCCCACGTGCATCGGGGGACCCGGCGGCATGGGCGGCATCGGGGCCGCGCTGCCCTGGGCCGGGGCCGAGGCCTTCTCCGCGGCCGTCAGCGGGCGCAGGGTGTAGATGCCGTTGTCCTGATCGATCTTCAGCGAGTAGGCGCGGGCCACCGTGCGCAGGGCCGTCTCGGCGCTGACGTTCTTGAGGCGGACCTCGGCGGGCGAGTCGAGATCGCCGGTGACGACCACATTGAGGCCGCCCTCGCCGGCGATCTTCTGGATGGCGTCGCGCAGCGAGCCGCGGAACTGGACGCTGATGGTGTCCTGGGCGTGGGCCTCTGCCTTCGGGGCGGAATCCTGCGTCTGGGCCAGGGACAGGGGCGAGGCGAGCAGCAGGGCGGGGAGCAACAGGCGCTTGGAGATCTTCATGGCGACACTCACGCTTCCGAAGGGGTGGGGCCGTTACCGGCCAGCCGCTTGATGCCGAAGAGGGAAGAAAGGAGGAGGAGGGCGAGCAGGGCGGCGACGGGTGCCGCGGCGGTGTTCCACAAGGCGTGCGCTCCACTCATGAGCGCATCCAGGAAGGCCTTGCCGTCCACGACGAAGCGGGCCAGGCCGGTGCCCGCGCCACTGAGGGCCGCGTCGCTGGAGATCAGCACCCCGAGCCCCAGGACAATCGACGCGGCGAGGATGGACACGCCCGTCCACAGCTCGCGGCGCACGGGCGTGGGCTCGGAGGCCACGCGCGCCATCACCTTGTGCACCAGGTCCGGCGGGGGGAGGGGATCCGACAGCCGGAAGAGATCCTTCTCCAGCAGCCGGTGCTCCTCGATGATGGCGGTGCACAGCGGGCAGTCCTTCGCGTGCTCCAGCGCGGGGCCCTCGCCGGCCTCCAGCTCGGTGAAGAGCACCTCGAGGTCCGGACACTCGATGGTATGGGGAGTCATGTGGGATCCTCCGGGGTCATCTGCTTGCGGAGCTTCTCCCGGGCCCGGAACAGGCGCGCCATGATGGTGCCGGGCGCGCAGCCCAGGACCTGGGCGATCTCCTTCGTGGTGCGCTTCTGCACGTAGTAGAGCGCGAGCACCTCCCGGTCGTCGGCGGACAGGGTGGCGAGCGCCGCCTCCAGGGATTGCCGCTCCTGGCGGGCGATGGCGCTGTCCTCGAGCGAGGCCTCCCCGTTGGGGAGGAAATCCTTCATGGGCTCGAGCTCCTCGGTCCTCACCTTGGTGCGCCGGCGCAGCAAGTCCAGGCACAGGTTGCGGGTGATGGCCATCACCCACAGGTCGAAGGGGCGCGCCTCGTCGTACTTGTGCAGGTTCTGGTAGGCGCGCAGGAAGGCCTCCTGGGAGACCTCGGCGGCCTCGGCCTCGTTGCCGAGCAGGCGCAGCGCCAGGCCGTACACGGGCCGCTGCACGCTGCGAACGAGCGACTCGAAGGCGGAGGGGTCCCCGCGCCGGGCGGCCACCACGTGGGCCTTCCACGGGGGGGCGGCGGCGTCATCGGCCATCAGCATGCCAATGGCCCGGGCGAGGTCCGCGACGTTTGCTGCGTTGAGGGCGAGAGCGGTCACGCCCTGGTCTACGGAACATGGTGTCCCCGATTGCACCGCCGGAAAATCCGGCGGTCCCGGTCACTTCTTCTTCCGTGATTCCGGGCGCTTGGCCGCCTGCTCGCGCCGGGCCTGTTCCTTGGTCTGCTTCTTCTGGCGCTGGCGCTCGAGGAATCCGGCCGAGGGCTGGGAGGGGCGGGTGTCGGGAGCGGGGGGGGCCTCGCGGGCCTCGCGGGCCTGGGGACGCCGGCCCGGGGCGGGGGCGGCTTCCTTGGCCTCGAGCGAGCGCCGGGCGGCCCGGGTGCCAGGCAGCGGCGCGGTGGGCAGCGGCGGGGTGGGGGCGGGGGCCTTGCGGGGGCCCCGGGGGGCGAAGGCCGTGTCGCCGCTCTGCTCGCGGTCCTCGATGGGGGCGCGCCAGGAGTCGCGGATCTGCTGGGGGCTCTCCTCGCGGTAGGCGAAGTGGAAGAGCCGCTTGATGACGAGCGTGGCGTAGGCACCCGGGGGCAGGGTGAAGGCGATGTTGACCTTGAGGAAGCCCCGGTTGAGGTCGTCGTTCTGCACGCGGCCGATGACGAGCTTGTGCGGGACGACGACGGTGGGGCGCTCCTCGTGCTTGAAGTAGAGCATCCGCGGGGCTTCCTCGACGCGGAGCTGGTCCAGGGCGAGCTTCTCGCGGCCGAGCACCCAGTCCACGGCCTGCTTCTTGAGCGGATCCTCGATGCGGCTGTCCGGGGCGAGCAGGGGGAAGGTGGACTCGCGCAGGGTGTGGAGCGGCTGGGGGTCCGCGTCGCGGTGGAAGAGGACGGTGCCCGCCTGGTACTTCATGGGGAAGAGGTGCTCGCGCGGCAGCAGCAGCTGGAGGTAGCGCCGCACGCCCTCGTTCCAGAGGTAGCTCTGGTAGGTGAAGAGCAGCATGGCGCGGTAGGCCGAGTCGATCTGCAGGAAGGCGCGCAGGTAGTCGCCGGGGTGCTCGCGCAGGGACTTGAGGATGCGGTGGTACTTCCGGGTGCCCTCGAAGGGCACGCGCGCGTCCCACCGGCCCCAGTTCTCGCGCCAGAAGGCCTTCACCTTGGCGTCCTCGCTCCGGTCCAGCTCCGAGGGTTGCGCCAGGTAGTTGCGCAGCGCGGCCTCGAAGTCACCGCGGATGAGATCCTTGGCGATGAAGCCCTGGCCGTGCTTGAGCGAGCCGAAGCGCTGGCTGTCGAAGTAGTTCACCACGCCCAGCCGGTTGATTTCGGCGGCGGCCTGGTTGAGGGGGCTGACGGACTCCTCCGTCAGCATGCGCACGGTGACGGCGAAGCGGTTGGAGGTGATGTTGGCGGCCGACAGGGCCTTGTCCGAGCGCCCCAGGTACTTCAGGCGCAGATCCGGGTCCTGCATGTCCACGTCGGCGCCGTCCACCGCGATGAGCTGCTCGGTCCGGCCCTGCTTGTCCTTGAGGCCGCAGTACGAGATGGAGCCCGGCTTGAGGCCGAACGCGTCGCGAATGCGGTCCGCCGCGTCGAAGGTGGACAGCTTCTGCTTGTCCATCAGGTAGACGCGGTAGCGTCCGCTCGCCACCTCGTCGAAGCGGTACGACTCCTTGACGGAGAAATCCTCGGGTTTCTGCTTGATTCGCACAGGGCTCCCTTAACAGCAGGAGCCGCCCCGGAGGAAGGAACGAATGGCCGGGGGACTGACAAGCGGACACCCCCGGCGTAACGTCCCGTCCCGTCCCATGAGACTCCTGCTCGCGCTCGTACTCCTGACGGCCACCGGCTGCGCCTCCACCCTCTCCACGATGCAGACGGCGAAGCCGCTCGCCCGGGGCCAGTTCCAGGTCTCCGGCGCGGTGGGCGCCTTCGTCCCGGCGGGCCAGCTCGTCACGCTCGTCGAAGAGGGCATCGCCCAGGGCAGGGTCATCAAGAAGAACATCGACTCGGGCGAGCCCTACCAGTTGCCCGAGGACCAGGCCCGGCGGCTGCTCGACGTGGGCCTGGCGCTGGCCGTGGCGCCTCCGGGCCCGGCCCACGAGCTGATGATTCGCGCCGGTCTGCTCGAGTCCAACAGTCTGGACGTGGGCCTGCGCCTGAGCACCTCCTCCGTGCGCTTCGACACCAAGGTGCGCCTGGCGCACGGCGGCGATGCCGAGGACTCGGCCCTGCCCGACTACCGGCGCAAGTCCTATGACATCGCGCTCGGCGTGGGCCTCTCCCGGCACCGCTTCGAGAGCCCCGTGCTGGACGCCCTGGAGCTGGTGAAGATCGACGAATTCTCCCGGTGGGATCTCGAGCTCCCCGTCTACCTGAGCATGGACCTGGGAGACATCTTCAAGCTCTACGCGGCCCCCAAGTACATCTACAGCCGCACCTCGCTGGACGCGAAGCTGGTGGACTACGCGCAGTCGGGCAAGGACGTCTCGGGCTTCGACGTGGCGCTGCCCGCCCAGGTGGCCAGCCACTTCTACGGCTCCAGCGTGGGCTTTGCTTTGGGCTACAAGTACGTCCACCTCTACGCCGAGCTCACCGCCGGTTACACCTACTGCCGCCCCGCCGTCTTCGGCGAGCGGCGCGACCTGGGCGGCGTCACCCTCTACCCGTCCGTGGGGCTGGCCTTCAAGAATCCCCTCCCGCTGAGCAACCGGGCGGCCCGGCAGGATTCCCCGCTAAACCCGTAAAGCCCGGCGATTGTTCCCTGAGCCCACCCTCCAGGCGGGCTTGCGTCGCCGTTCCGGAGCCCCATCGGCTTTGGTAGTGTCCGCGCAGTGTCCACCCCATCCTCCTCCAAATCTCCGGCTCCGCAGGGGCCGCACCTCAAGGGGCGCTTCCCGGACGGTTCGTCGGGAGAGTTCTCGCTGGGAGATCTGACGACCCTGGGACGGCATCCCTCCAACACGGTGCGGTTGGTGGATCGCGAGGTGTCCAAGGAGCACGCCACCATCGAGCGGATGGGGCGGGACTACATCCTGCGAGATCTGGGCTCGTCCAACGGCTCGTTCGTCAACGGGCGGCGCGTCGCGGAGCTGCGGCTGCGCGACGGGGATGAGATCAGCCTGGGCGCCTCCAAGCTCATCTTCTACACCGGGGAAGCCGTGGCCGCCGCGCCGCCGGTGCCCTCGTCGGCGGGGGCCTCGGGCGCCGCCAGTCCGGGCCGCGCCGGTCCCCGGGTGACGGTGGTGGCGCAGTCGCACTCCATCCCCGCGTTCCTCGCGCAGATGGATCAGCAGGTGCCGCAGAACTTCCGGCCCGCCGAGCAGATCCAGGAGCTGGCCACCCTCAAGCGCGAGTACGAGAAGCTGCGCATCGCCTACGAGTTCCACCGCCAGGTGAGCCAGCGCGGCCAGCAGGACGACCTCTTCGAGCAGATCCTCTCGGTGGCCTTCCAGCTGCTCGCGGCCGACCATGGCGTGGTGCTCAAGCCGGGCCAGGACGGGCAGTTCACCGCGGTGGCCATGAAGCACCGCCAGGGCAGCCCGGCCAACGTGATGGTGTCCGACACCGTGTTGCAGAAGGTGGCGGAGACGAAGAAGGGCGTGCTCACCGCGGACGCCATCATCGACGAGCGCTTCTCCTCCTCGGAGAGCATCGTGGCGCAGGGCATCCGCTCGGCCATGGCGGTGCCGCTGTTGTCCAAGGGCGAGCTGGAGGCGGTGCTCTTCCTGGACTCGCGCCAGCAGACCAACGCCTTCTCGGAGAAGGACCTGACCATCCTCTCGGGCCTGGCGGCGCAGGCGGCCATCGCCCTGGAGAACGTGGCGCTGGCCGCGCAGATTCAAGCCGAGGCCGTCACCCGCGCCGAGCTCAGCCGCTTCCTGTCGCGCGCGGTGGCCGAGGCGGTGATCCGCGGCGAGACGGACGACCTGCGGCAGAGCCGGCTGGCGGAGGTGACGTGCCTGTTCGCGGACATCCGCGGCTTCACCACCCTGTCGGAGAACGAGTCTCCGCAGGAGGTGGTGTCCATGCTCAACGAGTTCTTCACCCTGATGGCGGGCGTGGTGTTCCGCCACGAGGGGAACCTGGACAAGTTCATCGGCGACTGCGTGATGGCCGTGTGGGGCCCGCCGCTGTCGCACCCGGACGATCCGGCCCGGGCGCTGCGCGCGGCGCTGGAGATGCAGGACGCCGTCGAGGTGATGAACGGCTCGCGCATGGCCGCGGGCAAGAAGCCCATCGAGGTGGGCATCGGCGTGAACACCGGCCAGGCCGTCGTGGGCTACATGGGCAGCACCGAGCGCCATGAGTTCACCGCCATCGGCGACTCGGTGAACACGGCCTCCCGCCTGTGCGGCCTGGCCAAGGGCGGCGAGGTGGTGGCCAACGAGAGCACCATCCACAAGGCCGGAGATGGCTTCGAGGCGGAGCCCCTGCCCGTCACCCAGGTGAAGGGCAGGGAGAAGGGCGTCCAGGCGTACCGGGTGCTCGGGCTGGAGATCACCAACTCCAAGGGCGGATAGACCCGCGGATGAAGACCCAGAACTGTCCCAGCTGCGCGCGTGCGCATGACGTGAGCGGGCTCGCGCAGGGGCACGAGGTGTCGTGTGCCTGCGGGGCCCGCTTCGCCGTGGGTGCGCCCTCGCGTCCCCCGCCGGCCGCCACCCCGGAGGCGCCCGAGCTGTCCGCGCCCACCTTCGTGCGTCCCTCGCTGCCCATGGGGACGGCTCCGGAGCGGCGGCCGCCCCTGGCGGAAGCCACGTCCGTCGGCGCGGCGCTGGAACTGCCGGGCTTCGAGCTGGTGCGGGTGCTCGGCCGGGGCGGCATGGGCGAGGTGTGGCTGGCGCGGCAGAAGTCGCTGGCGCGCATGGTGGCGGTGAAGGTGCTGCCGCCGCGGCTGGCGAGCGATCCCGAGTTCGTCACGCGCTTCGACAAGGAGGCCACGGCGCTCGCGGCGCTCAACCACCCCAACATCGTGCAGATCATCGATCGCGGGGTGGCCGGGGAGCACTACTACTTCGTGATGGAGTACGTGGAGGGGCGCTCGCTGCGCGACGTGATGCGCGAGCTGTCGCCCACCGAGGCCCTGCGCATGGCGCTGCAGGTGGCGCGGGCCATCGAGTGCGCGCACGACAAGGACATCATCCACCGCGACCTGAAGCCGGAGAACATCCTGCTGGACGGGCGCGGGCACGTGAAGGTGGCGGACTTCGGGCTGGCGGGCATCCGCCGTCCGGACTCGCGGCACCAGCTCACCGCGACGGCGGTGGCCATGGGCACGCTCAACTACATGGCCCCGGAGCAGCGGCGGGACGCGAAGAACGTGGACGGGCGCGCGGACCTGTTCTCCTTCGGCGTGGTGCTCTACGAGATGCTCACCGGCGAGCTGCCGGTGGGGCGCTTCAAGCTGCCCTCCGAGCGCGTGGCCGGCTTGGACAAGCGGGTGGACGAGGTGGTGGCGCGGCTGCTGGAGACCGAGCCCGAGGCGCGCTACGCGCGGGCCGCCGAGGTGTGCCAGGCGCTGGAGGGGTTGGTGTCGAGCGTGTCGCTGCCGCCGGGCGCGATGCAGCAGGCCGGGCACGGCCGGTTGAGCAAGGGCTGGCGCAACGTGCGCCGGGGGCTCTCCGTGCTGGGCGGGATGGTGTTGCTCTTCGCCGGGGCGCGGCAGGTGCTGGGCCCGGTGACGCTCTTCCAGTGGGGCGACAAGAAGGTGGTGCTCGGCTCGTGGATGCCACGGACGGTGCCGGCGGACAAGCCGTGGCCGGCCAACACCGACGCGGACCTCTTCGCGAGCGCGATGGTGGAGGAGCTGGTGAACGGGCGGGTGCGCCTGGGCGTGGACTTCGTCCCGGGCGAGGAGGAGCTCAACGCCCACGCGGGCACGTGGAAGCTGGTGGACGGGCGGCTGCAGGTGCTGCAGGGCGGCAATGACGCGGGTGGCGGCCAGCTCATTCCGCGCGCGTACCTGGCCCACCGCTACTTCTCCAGCGACGACTTCTCCGCCGAGGTGCTGATGAGCGCGCAGGCGCTGGGCAAGGGCTACACGGAGGATCCGGACGCGCAGCACTACGCCGAGCTGTCCTTCCGCGTCACGGGCCTGCAGGTGTCCGTCTACGCCATTCCGGACGCGGGCATGCGGCTGAGCTGGCGCTACACGCTGGCCAACGGCCGGGAAGTGGTGGGCAACAGCGCGCAGGACGAGCGGGAGCTGGTGCAGGACGAGACGCCGGTGCCCCCGGGCCCCTTCCGCGTGAAGCTGCAGCTGAGGAAGAACGGCAGCGGCGTGGAGGTGTCGGCCTACCTCAACGGCGGCGAGGAGCCCTTCGCGCACAAGTTCCTCGAGGGCCTCCAGGGGCACTCGGCGAAGGTGGCGCTGGGCTGCCGCAACCTGGCCTGCTCCTTCGATGACGTGGTGGTGCGCGGCATCCAGACGCAGAAGCCGACGCACAACAAGGTGGCGGAAACCCAACAGGAGTGACGGGCGGGCTCGTCCTCGGGGCGAGCCGGTGTCCGGGGGTGCAAGGGCGCACGCCCCCGGTGTGCCCTTGTCCGCACGAGGAAGCATCCCCACCTTTGGCCGGGCCGAGGCCCGCGTGCGAATGCGGGCCTCGGAGTGACTCCGGTAGAGGGGGAGCCATGGACTTGCGGTGGGCATTTGCCCCGCTGTACGCGGCGGGCCTGGGTGCTCTGGTGATGGCGGCGTTCTCCGTCGGACGGAAGGATGCCCGTGCCTTCATGCCGCGGTGGCCGCTGGCCTGGTTCGGGCTGCTGGCGGTGCTCTTCGCCATCGTCGCGCTGCGTTACCGGGCGGGGCCCTTCATGTGGCTGTCGCTGGGAGCGCTGGGCGACGGGGTGGGCGTGGTGCTGCTGGTGGTGGCGGCGGGGCTGGCGGTGGCGGGCTCGCGGGTGCGGGTGCGCGCGGACGCGCTGCGGGCCGAGGCGCCCCGGAGCCTCGACGAGGGCGTGGCGGCGCTGCGCCAGGGACACGCGCCACGGTGGGGCGTGTACCGGGGCCGGCTGGCGTCGAGCGATCAGGTGACGTCGCCGGGCGGGGTGGTGTGCGCCTTCTACGAGGCGGAGCTGCGCGGGGTGATGGCGGACGGGAGCAAGGGGCCGCTGTTGTCGGTGGAGCGGGCGTACGCGCCGCTGCTGCAGGTGCGAGGGGAGAAGGCGGAGGCGGCGGTGAGCTTCTCGCCGAAGCTGCTGCTGGCGCCGATGCGGATCCGCCGCTGCCAGATGGGCAAGCCGCTGGCGGAGACGGGGACGGGCGTGCCGGCGGAGGGCCAGGCGGTGGAGGAGGCGCTGTCGTACGAGCGGGTGGGGAAGCTCGGCGAGGAGTGCCTGGTGGTGGGCGAGCTGAAGCCGGGGCCGGTGCCGGGGGTGTACGAGCTGCGAGGCAAGCAGGGCGGACCGGCGATGGTGATTCTCGGTAACGAAGGGGAGGGGACGGGCACGGTGCTGACGCGCCGGGCCTGGAGGCTGTTCGCGGCGGCCGGGGGACTCACGGTGGTGGCGGCCTGGGTGCTCGCGGGCTGACGCGGTGAAGAGGGGATCATGTACTGTGCGCCGCCATATGCGCACTCTTCCCCCTCCCGTCGATCTCCTTGGCCTCATCGGCAACACCCCCATGGTGAAGGTGTCCCGGCTCGACACGGGCCCGTGCGAGCTGTTCCTCAAGCTCGAGAACCAGAATCCGGGCGGCTCCATCAAGGACCGCATTGGCCTGTCGATGATCTCGGCGGCGGAGAAGGCGGGGCAGCTCGGGCCGCACCAGATGCACCTTGTCGAGGCCACGGCCGGTAACACGGGCCTGGGCCTGGCGCTGGTGGCGGCGCAGAAGGGCTACCGGCTGACGCTCGTCATTCCGGACAAGATGAGCCAGGAGAAGGTGCTCCACCTCAAGGCGCTGGGCGCGGAGGTGGTGATGACGCGCTCGGACGTGGAGAAGGGCCACCCGCAGTACTACCAGGACATGGCCGAGCGCGTCGCCAAGGAGCTGGGGGGCTTCTACGTCAACCAGTTCGCCAACCCGGCCAACCCGCTGGCGCACGAGACGGCGACGGGCCCGGAGATCGCCGCGCAGATGGACAACCGGCTCGACGCGATGGTGTGCGGCGTGGGCTCGGGAGGCACGATGGCGGGGCTGTCGCGCTACTTCGCGCGGGCCATTCCCGGGTGCGAGATGGTGCTCGCGGATCCGCAGGGCTCGGTGCTCGTGGACTACGTGAACACGGGCAAGATGGGCAAGGCGGGCTCGTGGGTGGTGGAAGGCATTGGCGAGGACTTCATGCCGCCCGTCGCGGACCTGTCGCGGGTGAAGAAGGCGTACTCGATTCCGGACGCGGAGAGCCTCGAGACGGCGCGCCTGCTGCTCAAGCAGGAGGGAATCCTGGGCGGCTCGTCGTCGGGGACGCTGCTGGCGGCGGCGCTGCGCTACTGCCGGGAGCAGACGACGCCCAAGCGCGTGTGCACGCTCGTCTGCGACAGCGGCAACAAGTACCTGTCGAAGATGTTCAACGACTTCTGGATGGCGGACCAGGGCTTCCTGCCGCGCCAGGCGCATGGAGACTTGAGGGACGTCATCACCCGGCACTACGCGGAGAAGGCGGTGGTGACGCTGTCGCCCGCGGACACGCTGCTGGTGGCGTACGGGCGGCTGAAGCTCTACGACGTCTCGCAGCTGCCGGTGCTCGAGGGGAACAAGGTCGTGGGGATGATCGACGAGTCGGATCTGCTGCTCGCGGCGATCGACGACCCGACGCGCCTGCGCCTGCCGGTGCGCGACTTCATGTCCACGCGGTTGCAGACGGTGGACGTGCGCACGCCGGTGCGCGAGCTGCTCACCTTCCTCGACAAGGGCTTCGTGCCCATCGTGATGGACGGGGACGAGTTCGTGGGCCTCATCACCCACATCGATCTGCTCAACCACCTGCGGCGCAAGCTGCGCTGACGAGGCCGCGGTGGACTCAGGCGCCTCCCTGCCGCGCGGCGAGGAGGCGCTTGGGGGCCGCGCTCCGCCAGGCGTCATCGAGCAGGCCGCGCAACTGCTCGCGCCGGACGGACGAGAGCCGCACGAGGACCCACGGGTAGTTCTGGTAGTGGTCGGTGATGAAGAAGGTGTGCGGATCGGCCTGCATGAGCATGTCGCGCGCGAGGAAGTCCATCTTGAGCACGAGCGCCTCGCCGTCCTGGTGCATCCGGGCCAGCAGCGTCTTGCCGAGCTTCCACGCCGGGGTTCTGTACGAGAGACCTTCCTCCACCCCGGGCAGGGCCAGGGCGAGCTGACGCACCGTCTCGAGGGTCATCGCGCTGCTGCGGCGGGGGTTCTTGCGCACGGCGGGCTTGCTTGTCTTTCCGCTCATGGAGGAAGCATCGCCGAGCCCTCCTCCGAGCGCCATCACGCCGTCACCTTGTGGAACTGGCGCACGCTCAACGTCAGCAGCACGGTGGAGATGGCGACCAGCGCGAGCACGTTGGGCAGCAGGTCCATCAGCCCCGCGCCTCGCAGCACCACGCCGCGCATGATCTCCACCATGTGGGTCGCCGGCAGGATTCGGCCCAGCGCATACAGGGGCCACGGCAGGCCGGACGCCGGGAAGATGTAGCCACTGAGGAAGACCGAGGGCAGGAAGAAGAGCTGCGCCATCTGCTGGGCCTGCGCCTGGGTCTGCGCGCGCGTGGAGACGAACAGCCCCAGGGACAACAGCGCGAACAGGTACACCACGGCCATCGCGAAGAGGAACACCAGGTTGCCGCTGATGGGCACGCGGAAGGCGAAACGCATCGCCGTGAGGATGAGCGCCATCTCCCCCATGCTCAAAATCAGGTAGGGCGCGATCTTCCCCAGCATCAGTCCCAGGGGGTTCACCGGCGTCACCAGGAGCTGCTCCAGCGTGCCCTTCTCCCGCTCGCGCACGATGGCCAGCGCCGTCAGCACCGTGGCGACGATCTGCAGCAGGATCGCCACCAGGCCGGGGATGATGTAGTTGGCCGTGCGGCCGCTCGGGTTGAAGAGGACGAGAGGATGCGCGTCCAGCACCTGCTGGGTGGCCCCGTTTCCGAGCCGCTCGGCCACCGCCTCCAGGTTGATCTTCGCCGCCACCCCGTTCACCGCCGCGAGCGCCTGTCCGCTCACCACCGAGTCAGAGCCGTCGATGAGCACCAGCACCGAGGCGTGCTTCCCGGGAGAGGCCTGCGCTCGCGCGGCACCGAAGTCGGGAGGCAGCACGACGCCCACCTTCGCCCGGCCCTGGACGATGCGCTCCCGGGCCTCGCGCGGATCCGACGTCACCTCCGTGATTCGGAAGGTGTCCGTGGCCGCGAGCTGCTCCACGAAGAGCCGGCTGGCGCTCGTCCGATCCTGATCCACCACCACCGTGGGCACGTGCCGCACCGTCTGGTCCAGGAACCCGAACAGGATGAGCTGGAAGAGGGGAATGGCCAGCGCCATGATGAGCGTGGCCCGGTCCCTCGTCACGTGGACGAACTCCTTGCGCATCACCGCGATGAACGAGTCCCAGATGGCTCGCGGATTCATGGATGCACCTCCGCCAGCCGGGCGTGGATGGCGCCTGTGCCGGGGGCCTCCCGCTCGCGCGAGGCCTGCTCGGTGAGGGCCACGAAGACGTCCTCCAGCGAGGGCGCGATGGGCCGCACCTCCGCGCCCGGGAAGCCCGCTGCCTCCATCCGCGCGAGCACCTCCGCGTCCGTCAGGCCCGTGTCCACCAACGCCTCCACCGACTGTCCGAAGAGCGTGGCCCCATGGCACCACGGCACGGTGCGCAGATGGGCGAGCGCTCGGGCCGGGTTGGGCGTCTCCACCGCCAGGCGCCGCTGTCCCGGACGATGGACCACGGGCAGCTCCTTGAGCTCCTCCGGCGTGCCCGTCACGAGCAGCTTCGAGAGGTACAGGTAGCCCACCTCACCGCAGCGCTCGGCCTCGTCCATGTAGTGCGTGGTGACGAAGAGCGTGACGCCCTCGGCGGCCAGGAGGAAGAGCAGGTCCCACAGCTCGCGCCGGGCCACGGGATCGATGCCGGCGGTGGGCTCGTCGAGGAACACCACCCGCGGCTGGTGCATCAGCGCCGCCCCCAATGCGAGCCGCTGCTTCCACCCGCCCGAGAGCACTCCCGCGCGCCGCTCCAGGTACGGGCCGATGTGCGTGAGCTCCACCGCTGCTTCCAGCCGATTTCTCGCCCGAGCCCCCGTCAGGCCGTAGATGCGGGCGTAGAACTGGAGGTTCTCCAGGACGGTGAGGTCCTCGTAGAGCGAGAAGCGCTGGCTCATGTAGCCGATGCGGCGGCGGATCTCCTCGCCCTCGCGCGCCACGTCCAGGCCGAGCACCTGGGCGCTTCCCTCGGTGGGCGCGAGCAGCCCGCAGAGGATGCGGATGAGCGTGGACTTGCCGCTGCCGTTGGGCCCCAGCAGCCCGTAGATGGAGCCGCTGTGCACCTCCAGGTCCACGCGGTCCAACGCGGTGAAATCACCGAAGCGCCGGGTGAGTCCCCGGACGGAGATGGCGGATTCGGTCGCGCTCACCTGGGCACCGAGATGTAGGCGGCCATTCCCGAACGCAGCTGGTGCTGGCCGTCCTCGCGCAGGCCGATGCGCGTGGCGAACACCTGCCAGGCCCGCTCGTCCGGCGTCTGGAGGTTGCGTGGGGTGTACTCGCCCTCGGAGGCGATGTTCTCCACCACGCCCGTGAAGGTGCGGCCCGGGAAGGAGTCGACACGCACGGGGACCTCGCTCCCCGGCCGCAGCTTGCCCAGGCGCGTCTCCGGCACGTAGATGCGCACGTAGAGTTGGTCATCCTCCACCAGGGTGGCGGCGGTGGCATTGGGCGGGAGCAGATCCCCGGGCCGCAAGTCGAGCGACTCGACGCGAGCGGCAAGTGGCGCGCGGATGGTCAGCTCCCCGAGCGCCACGTCGATGGCCTCGAGCCGTCCCCGCGCGGCCTCGACCAGGCCCTGCTGCGCGCGGAGGTCGGCGCTCGTGCCCTGTTGCAACTCCTGGAGCTGGGCGCGGCGGGCATCACGCGTGGCGCGGGCCTGCCGCAGCGCGGACTCGGCGGTATCGAGCTCCGCGCGGCTCTTCACCTCCTGCTGGAAGAGGGCGCGGGCACGCTGCACGTCCAATTGGGCCTGCTCCAGGGCGGCCTGGGCGGAGGTCAGCTCGGCGCGGGCACGGGCCGCCTGCTCGGCGAGGCTGCCCGTCAGGGGCGGGGCACCGGCCTTGCCGGAGTCCTCGGGGCGGGCATGGCCCTGCATCTTGTCGAGCGCCGCCTGGGCCTGCATCAACTGGCCCTCCGCCTGGAGGCGCTGGGCGTTGAGGTCTCCGGCTTCCAGCACGACGAGCGGCTGGCCCGCTTCCACGCGATCGCCCTCGCGGACGAGCACCTCCTTCACCCGGCCGCCCACGCGCGAGCCCACGGCGATGTCGCGCGCCTCCACGGTGCCCGCCCAGGTGTACGGTTGGCGAGCGAGCCACGTGTGGTAGCCCGTCCAGGCGACCAGCGCGACGGCCACCACGGCCAAGGGAATGAAACGCCGGAGTTGTACGCGCGGTTCGCGAACGCTTCCCACCGGACGGGGCAGGGTTGCCGCGGTCCCCATGAACACAGACCATCCCGGGCACGGACCCTCGCGGCCGCGCCATATTTTGAAGACTCCCCGGCGAGGGTTCTCACGGAGAGAGGCCGGGAGAAGGGGTCGTGATTTTTCCCCTCGGTACGGGATGGCCGCTCGGACGCCGGGCGATGTCAGGAGAGAAGCGCGGTGGGCGCTTCCCCGGCGGGTGGCTCACTCGCGGCCATGTCCGGAGCGGTCTGCTGTTCGGGGAGACGCGGCAGGCGGACGCGGACGGTGGTTCCTTCTCCCTCCCGGCTCTCCAGCTCCATCCGGCCCCCGTGGTGCAGCACGATGCCTCGCGAGAGGTACAAGCCCAGTCCCATGCCCCCCCGGTCGTGAGGCGTCCCCGCGTGGGCGCGGTAGAAGCGCTCGAAGATCTGGCCCTGCCGTTCCGCCGGGATACCGATGCCCTCGTCGTGCACGGACAGCTCCACCTCGTCCCCCTTCTCCGTGAGCTCCACCTCCACCGGGCGCTCCGTGGGCGAGTAGCGCGCGGCATTGTCCAGCAACTCGAGGAGGACCTGCTCCAGCCGCGTGCGATCTCCGAGCACCCGCGCCCGAGGGCCCGGCCGGACGTGGACCGGGTTGCGCGGATGGTGTGCGGCGGAGCTCTCGGCGACGGACTCCAGGAGCTCGCGCAGCTCCAGCTCCTCCTGTTCGAAGCGCATCCGCCCGAGCTGGAGCTGGGAGGCATCCAGCAGCGTGCGCACCACCCGGTCCATGCGATCCGTGCCCCGGCAGATGCCCTCGAGCATCCGGCACAGCGCGGGCGAGGGGCTCTCCGTCCGCCGGGCGAGCTGGGTGAAGGACTTCGTCACCGCCAGCGGCGTCTTCAGCTCGTGCGCGGCCATCGCCACGAACTCACCCTGGAGGCGCTCCAACTCGATGGCCTGGGTGATGTCGCGCGACACCGTCACGGCGGCCACGACGCGCCCCGACTCGTCCCGGATGGGGGCGGCGTTCAGCCTCAGAACGACCCTCCGGTTGTTCTGCAGCGGCTGGGTGATGACGACGTCCGTGTCGCTCACCTGCTCGCCCCGCAGGGCCCGGCTCAAGGGCAGGGTGTCGAACGCGAGCGCCCGCCCATCCAGCCCCGTGGGGACGTGGAGCTGGAACGCGTGCTCCAGGTTGCTGACCTCGCAGGTCGACAGGCCGTAGAGCACCAGTGCGGCCCGGTTGGCGAGCACGATGTCGCCTCCGGCGTCGACCACGATGACGGAGTCGACCATGTTCTCGAGGATGGCCTGGAGCTCCGCCGAGCGCTGCCGGACCTGCGCGAGCAGCCGCTGTCGCTCCTCCTCCTGGTGCTGTCGCTCGGCGAGCGTGCGCACCAGGGCGCGGGTGCGCTCCGAACGGGCCATGGTCATCGCACTCGCTCCCAGCCCCGTCCACAGCACCACGCCCAGTGCCAGCACCAGCCATCGCTGGTGACGCGCGGCGGCGAAGAGCTCGCTTTCCTTCATCGAGGCGTACACCTTCCATCCGGAGGACGGCACGCTCACCGCGGTGGTCCGCCGGCCCCGGTCCAGTCCGTGCGCGTGCTCCCAGCGCCGCAGATCCGCGAGCGAGAGCTCGGACAGGCTGAGCACGGGGCGTCCCCGCTCGCGGTACCAGGCGAGGATCTCGTCTTCCTGGGGGTGAGCGAGGAGCACGCCGCGAGGGCTGGCGACATAGAGGATCTCCACCGGGGAGACATTGGCCTTGACGACCTCCTCCCGCACCCGGGGGAAGGTGACGTCCACGCTCACCACCCCCCGCATCCGGCCCTGATCATCGAAGAAGGTCCGGGTCAGTGACTCGTAGGTCTGGTCCATGTCGAAGTAGGGCTCGGAGATGGCGATACGCCCAGCGAGCCTTCGCGCCTGCTGGTACCAGGTGTGCTCGGGGTAGTTGTAGGAGGGCGTGGACCATTCGTAGGTGAGGTCCGGAGTGCCGCCGCGCACGCTCTGGCTCTGGTGGATGTACGGACCGAAGAAGCGCGCCCCGGACTCGAGCTGGCCGGGCTCGAACCACACCCCCATCCCATACACGGCCTGCTTCGGGGCGGAGGAGAACAGCCGGTGCAACAACTCCTCGACCTCGCTCCGTTCGTGGAGGGGACCGGCGAGCACGGCCAGGCTGTCGGCGAGCTGCTCGGCGGTGCGCAGTTGCGAGTCCAGTCCGAAGGCCAGCTCGGTGGCCCGGGCGGCCTGCTGGACGAGCGCTTCCCGCTCCTGTCCCTGGCGCACCCGCTGGTCGAATTCCATCAGCCCCAGGGTGAGCACCATGCCGACCACCGCGGTCAACAGCAGGGCGAGCGAGAGGGAACGGCGCGCGGACGCCTCCCGCGTATCCGGCTCGGGGCGCCTGGAAGCGGCCCGCGGGCCCTTCCGGCGAAAGCGAAAGACAGCTCGTAGTGGTGGCATCCCTCCCGTCCCCTCCTTGAGGGGTGAGGATGGGAGCGCGGGACGCCAAGGCAGGAGCGAGGGCGGGACCGCTCGTGCGCTACGACCCCTCGTCCGCGATGCCGTACTCCTTGAGCTTGCGGCCCAACGTGTTGCGGCCAATCTGCAGCACCTTGGCCGCCGCCGTCCGGTTGCCCTTCACCGAGTCCAGCACCCGTAGGATGTGCCGTTTCTCCACCTCGGCCAGCGGCAGCAGCTCCCCGGTGGGGCCCTCCACCGCCGCCGTGTCCCCGCTCCCGGCCGGGGCGGGCGCCTGGCCCACCACCTTGGGCAGCGGCAGGTGCTCCTCGAGGATATCTCCCTCGCTCAGCACCACCGCGCTCTCGATGCAGTTCTCCAGCTCGCGCACGTTGCCCGGCCACCGGTAGCGCTTGAGCCGCTCCAGCGCCCCCGGGCTCAGCCTCGGCGTCGCCAGCCGGTGCCGCTTCGCCGACGCCGCGATGAAGTGCCGCGTCAGCCGATCGATGTCCTCCCCACCGCGCTCTCGCAGCGGCGGCAGCACCAGCTCCACCACCTTGATCCGGTAGTACAGGTCCTCGCGGAACCGGTTCTCGGCCACCATCTTCGCCAGGTCGCGGTTCGTCGCCGCGACGATGCGCACGTCCACCTTGATCGTCTGCGTGCCGCCCACCCGCTCGAACTCGCGATCCTGCAGCACGCGCAGCAGCTTGCCCTGCACCGGCAGCGGCAGCTCGCCGATCTCGTCGATGAACACCGTGCCGCCATCGGCCGCCTCGAACTTGCCCGGCACCCGGTGGTCCGCCCCCGTGAAGGCTCCCTTCTCGTGGCCGAACAGCTCGTTCTCGATCAGCGACGCCGGCAGCGCCGCGCAGTCCACCTTCACGAAGGGCTTGTCGCGCCTCGGGCCGTTGACGTGCACCGCGCGGGCGAACAGCTCCTTGCCGCAGCCGCTCTCGCCGCGCAGCAGCACCGTGGCGTCCGTGGGCGCCGCCTTCTGGATGAGCCGGTAGATGACCTTGAGCGGCTCGGACTCGCCGATGATCCGGTTGAAGAAATAGCCCACCGGCGCCTGCGGCTGATCCTTCGCGCGCTGGAGCTCCTGGTAGAGGCTGGTGCTCTGGAGCGCCTGGCTCACCTGCACGGCGATGGCCATCAGCCGCTCCACGTCGTCGTCCGTGAAGCGCCCACCACCGCGCCGGTTGAGCACCTGCAGCACGCCGTACAGCGCTCCGCTCGAGTCGCGCAGCGGCACCGCCAGGATGGTGCTGGTGCGGTAGCCCGTCATCCGGTCGATGTCCGCGAAGAAGCGGCTCTCGCCCCGGGAGTCCGGCATGTTGACGGGCTCGCCGTGCTCGGCCACGTAGCCGGCCACGCCCTGGCCGAGCTTCACGCGGATCTGCGACACCTCGGGCAGGTGCGCCGCGCGCGAGAACAGCTCGCCTCGCGCCGCATCCAACAACCACAGCGTGCCCCGGTCCGCCTGCATCGTCACCGCGATGCGATCCATCAGCGTCTGGAGGAACGCGTCGAGATCGACCTCGCGGCCGACGAGTCCACCGATGGGCAGCAGCACCTGACTGACATCCGAGGAAGTGGCCATGACGGTGACGGGCAGGGGGGGAAGCTCGAAGCCCGAGGCAAGACTATCGCAGTGTGGGCCCATGCGCCCTCCCCATCACGCGCAGGCGGCCCCGAGGATGATCCGCTTGCCCTCGCGCGCCGGCTCGGTGGCGGCGAAGTGGTTGCGGGCCTCCTCGGCCATGTTCTCCACCAGGTCGTCGTTGTGCGCCGGATCATGGTGGAAGAGGAACAGCCGGCGCGCGTTCACCGCCGAGGCCACCTGCGCCGCGTCCACCATCGTCGAGTGCCCCCAGCCCTTCTTCGGAATGCCCTTCAGCCCGTTGTACTCGTCCGGGGTGTACTGCGCGTCCAGGCACAGCGCGTCCGCGCCCTCCATCCACCGCGCCCCGCGCGAATCCAGCGAGGCCAGGGAGATCTCCATGTCCGTGGCGTAGACGAAGGAGTGGCCGTCCGCCTCCACGCGGTAGGCCAGGCACCCCTGGGGATGCGGCGAGTCGAAGGGCGTCACGCGGAAGGGCCCCACCTCCACCGTGCGCCCGTGCAGCGCCGAGCCGAACGTCATCCGCGAGCGCATGGTGGACAGCGGCACCGGGAAGTTGGGCGGCTCCATCTGCTTGGACAGCACGGACTCGAGCGCCTGCGCGCCGTCCGTCCCCGGGCCGTACAGCGTCAGCTCCGTGTTGGGCAGGTAGCCCGGCGTGAAGAAGGGGAAGCCCTGCACATGGTCCCAGTGCAGGTGCGAGAAGAAGAGCGTCGCCTTCTGCGCGCCGCCCTCACGCATCATCGCCTCGCCGAGCGCGCGGATGCCCGTGCCCGCGTCGAGGATGAGCCGGTGCCCCTGGCTCACCACCTCCAGGCACGAGGTGTTGCCTCCGATGCGCGCCGCGTGCGACCCCGACACCGCGATGCTTCCCCGCACTCCGTAGAAACGCACTTCCATGGCTGCTCCTCCTCGAAGACCCTGGGGCGATCCGATCCGGTCCGCCCTTCATGCCTCCGGGTAGAGCAAGGACGTTGCCAACGTCAAATGGCTGGATTTGCTGGGAATCCAGGGCGCTACAGGAGCCGGTCCGCTCCATTCCGGCGCACCTGGATGGAGCGGCCGGTCCGATCCGGATCGCCGAGGGGAGCGCGAGGGGGGCCGGGCCATTGTGGGGGAATGGGCGCACATGGAAGACTCGCGGGGTCGCGGCCCTTGCCGCGGCATGGAGGGGGAACCCCAGCGTGTATCCCGATCGTTTCCGTCTGCCCGAGGTCGCCGCGCATGTGCTGGCGTGGCTCGAGCGGCGACGGCCCGGGTTCGGAGAGTGGGACGCCGAAGTGGAGGCACAGCTGTCGGCCGAGGCGCGGCTGGCCCTGGCGGACGTGTCCCGGCGATTCGCCGAGGTGGCGGTGGATCCCGGCTACTGGGAGCGCCTGGAGCGCAGCCTGTTCGCCGTGGTGCTGCCTCGCTACTTCCAGCTGGCGCGCGAGCACCACGCCCTGCAGCGCCGCAAGTATGGCCTGTGGCGCGGGGGGGATTTGATCTCGCGCGTGGCGTACACGGGGGCGGGCATCGCCACGACGGCGGTGATTTTCCTCACGCCGGTACCCGACTGGCTCGAGCCGCTGTCCTTCGTCTTCATCCTCTTCGGGCCCTTCCTGCCGGACATGCAGGAGTCCTTTCACGAGCGCCGCTACCGGGGGCAGCTCGCCACGCTGGTGAAGGACATGGGCGTGGAGCAGCGGCAGCTCGAGGCCTACCGGCCGCTGGACGAGTCCGAGCCCGAGCCCCTTTCGCCGTCCCTCGAGATGGTGTCGAGACATTCCAAGGAGAAGGTATGAGCAAGGCGGGAGATCAGATCCTCGCGGCGCTGAAGCAGCCCCGGACGCGGATATTCTGGCCCATCGGCATGGCGTTCTTCGTGGGCCTGTTCGCGTACAACGCGTGCACCGTCTACGTGCGGCCGGGCCAGCTGGGGGTGAAGCAGGTCATCCTCGGCGGCGAGAAGGGCATCCGGGACACGGTGTACGGACCGGGCCTGCACTGGGTGACGCCGGGCGCCGAGCGCATGCACCTGTTCGCCACGGACCTCCAGGTGCTGGAGATGGCGGACAACCCCGCCGAGGTGGGCGAGGGCGCGGAGCACCGCGTGGTGCGGGCCATCAAGATCCAGACGTCCGAGGGCTACACGGTGTCGGCGGACGTCACGGTGCTCTACCGCATCGAGAACCCGTACAAGGTCATTACCCAGATTGGCCCCGGGCGCCTGTACGAGGACTCGGCGGTGATTCCGCGCGCGGAGCAGGTGCTGCGGCGCACGCTGGGCGAGCTGGACTCGGACGACTTCTACAAGGGCGACCAGCGCGACAAGGCCATGGAGCAGGCGCAGAAGCTCCTGGTCACCGAGATGGAGCCCCGGGGCATCAAGGTGACGCACGTGCTGCTGCGCCAGTACCGCTACGACTCGCGCTACCAGCAGGCGATTGAACAGCGGAAGATCCAGGACCAGTCCGTCTTCAAGAACATGGCGGAGGCCGCGGCGGCGCAGGCCGAGGCGGAGAAGAACCGCATCATCGCCGAGGGCCAGGCCACGGTGCAGGTGGAGCTGGCGCGTGGAGACGCGGAGGTGGCCAAGCTGCGCTCGGGGGCGGAGCTGTACCGGCGCACCCAGGCGGCGCAGGGCGACCTGGTGGTGAAGCTGGCCCGGGCGAAGGGCACCGAACTGGAGAACGTGGCGCTGCGCGGCGCGGGCAGCGAGAACATGGTGGGCCTGAAGATGGCGGACGTGCTCGGAGGCACGCAGGTGATCATCGTGCCCACGGACGGCGAGGGCGGAGTGAACCCGTTGGACTTGAACGCGGCGCTCAAGCGCTTCGACGTGAAGGGGATGTGAGGCCCATGAAGCGCATGGACTTGAGGATGCTGGGGTTGCTCGTGCTGCTGGCGCTGCCGGTGGTGCAGGGCTGCGCGTGCCACTCGACGGACGCGAACGAGGTGGGCGTGCTCACGCGGAAGTTCACGCTGGTGGGCTCGCGGGGCGTGCAGACGGAGACGTACGCACCGGGCGCCACCTACTTCTTCTTCCCGCCGTTCTCCACGGACTGGACCACCTTCGAGACGAAGCTGCAGAACCTGCGCATGCAGGCCAAGGGCGCGGACGAGAAGGGGCGCACTGACGACATCGAGTTCAAGACGGTGGACGGCAACGACATCGCGGTGGACGTGACGGTGGCGTGGCGGATCGATCCCGCGCTGGCGCCGCACCTGGTGCAGAAGGTGGCGCGCTCGACGGAGGACGTGGAGAGCCGGCTGGTGCGGCCGGCGACGCGGGCGCTGGTGCGCGATGCGCTCAACGTGCTGCGCTCGGAGGACTTCTACACGGCGGACAAGCGCTTCGCGGCGGCGGAGAACGCGCGCAAGCTGCTGGATGACGCGCTCAAGCCCGAGGGCGTCATCGTGGAGCAGGTGATTCTGCAGGAGCACCGCTTCAACCCCGAGTACGAGAAGGTGATTCGGGAGAAGAAGCTGGCGGAGCAGATGGCGGAGAAGCTGAAGTCCGAGGCACAGGCGGCGGCGGAGGAGGCCAAGCGCAACCTGGAGTCCGCCAAGGGCACGGTGTCGCAGAAGATCGCCCAGGCGAACGGAGAGCTGGAGCAGGCGAAGCTGACGGCGGACGCGGAGCTGGTGCGGGCCAACAACGAGGCGACGGCGATCCTCAAGGAGGCCGAGGCGAAGTCGAAGGGCATCGCCAAGGAGAACGAGGCGATGGCCGGAGCGGGAGGCCGGACGATGGTGAAGCTGCGCATCGCCGAGGCGCTCCAGGGCAAGCAGATCCTCTTCATGCCCAGCGGGCACGGCGGGGCCTCGCTCCAGACGATGGACATGAACCAGATCCTCACCCGGTACTCGGCGAGCAAGGTCACGCAGAACGCGAGCGCCGCGAACAGCGGGCAGTGAGCCGGGGGCCCGGGCTACGGGGAGTTCGCGATCGACGGGTCGCCCGGGGCCTGGCAGAAGGCCGCGCATGAATCCTGTGCGCGGTATGCGGCAAACCCTGGCGTGAGGTGCGCTCGACACACTTCCGCTTCTCGTTTGTACGCAGTTGCAATTATTGACGGTGCGCGACGCGCCTGTGACTGTGCGTGCGCGCGAATAACCGGAATCTTCCGGAACGCGCGAGGAGAGTCACATGAAGCTCTTCCAGAAGATCAGCGACCGCATCCTGAGGCTGTTCCTGTCCGACGTTACCGCCGGTGCGTGCACGTACGAATACGGCTGCTGCTGCGGCACGGCTACCAGCATGAAGGTCATTGCCTGTAACGGCACCTGCGTCTACGGGTACTGCACCGAGTGTACGGACCTCTGATGAGTCACTGCTGAAGGCCATGGCTGGGCATGCCGCTCCGGTGTCTGGCCGTGGTTTACTCATGAGGAGGCTCCATTGAACGCCGTGGACATCGGGTGCCGGTGGGTGGTGGTGGTGGTGCTCGCGCTCGCCGCGCTGAGCAAGGCGTGGGGCCGCCGCCCTTTCGAGGACTTCATCCAGACGCTCGGGCTCTTCGGGTTTCCGCGCTCCTGGGCGGGCGCGCCGCTCGCGGCCGGGGTGATTGCCGCGGAGGTGCTGTCCGCGCTCCTGCTGCTGGTGGCTCCGCGGGAGGGAACTGTCGCGGCGCTGGTGCTGCTGGGCGGTTTCACCGTGGGCCTCGCGCGGGTGTGGCGCCGGGGAGACGCGGTGAGCTGCCGCTGCTTCGGCGCGAGCAACACCCCGGTAGGCGCGGCGCACCTGGTGCGCAACGGCCTGCTGCTCTCGGTCCTCGTCACGGGGGGCCTCGCACGCCAGGCCGGCGCGGCGGTACCCTCGCCCGAGTGGATGACGGTGCTGGCGGGCGTGTTCGGCGCGCTGGCCGGGGTTCTCGTCACCCGCTGGGATGACCTCCTGTTTCTGCTGGGAACTCCCCCCCCGGCCGTCAGCGCTCCGGCGGCCCTGAAGAAGTCGAGGCACTAGGCAATGACGCAGCTTCTCGTCGTGGTGGTGGGCGCCGTCGGGGCCCTGACCGTTGTGAACTTCCTGCTCTCGATGGCGCTCATCCGGCGCGTCCGGGTGCTCCAGGAACTGGTGGAGCAGACTCCCCGGCGTGACCCGTCCCTTCCCCAAATGGGAGCGGTCATCGGCTCCTTCCAGGCGACCACGTTGGAGGGGGAGCCGCTGTCGAACGAGACCCTGAAGCCGGGGGTGTCGCTGGTGGGCTTCTTCACCACCCACTGCAAGCCGTGCGCGGCGCTGCGCACGCAGCTGCTCGAGTCGCCGCCGGCGCTCCCCTTCGTGGCCTTCGTCGAGGGCAGCGTGGACGATCCCGAGGTGGGCGCGATGGCGGAGGCGCTCAAGCGCATCGCCCGGGTGGTTTACACCCAGAACAACGACGCGCTCCACCAGGCCTTCAAGCCGGCCGGCTATCCCACGCTCCTGCGCGTGGAGAACGGCGTCATCGCCGCCTCCGGCCACACACTGGCCGAAGTGCTGCCATGATCGGGGCGGGCGTGCACCGGGGCCTGTTCCGGGAAGCCCCGCGCACCGCCCGCGCGGCCGTGGCGGCCGGGGGCGAGTACGCGCGCCTGTTCACCTCGCGGGCCACGGAGGAAGCGGCATGAGTTGGGTTCTCGGGCTGGCGGTGGTTCTCCTCGTGGTGGGGTTCGCGCTCGCGCTCCACACGCGGCGCCGGTGGATGGTCGTGACGGTGGAGGGCAACAGCATGTCGCCCACGCTCCACCACGGGCAGCGGCTCCTCGCCCGGCGGGTGCGTCCTGGCCGCGCGGGTGACGCCGGTTTCTCGCGCTCGGACATCGTCGTCTTCGTCGTGCCACCCGAGAAGGTGGTGGCGGCGGAGAACCTCGTCCACCGCGTCAAGCGGGTCGCCGCCATCGCCGGGGACCCCGTGCCCGAGTGGGCGCGCCCGGCACTCGCCGCGGACGAGCACACCCGGGTGCCCCCCGGAAAGGTCGTGGTGTCTGGCGACAATGCCCGGAGCCAGGACTCCCGGCAGCTCGGCTACATCGACGTGGGCGCCATCATCGCCGTCGTGCGGGGCGACGCTCCTCGACAGGCGAGCAAGGTCACGCGGAACGCGAGCGCCTCGAACAGCGGGCAGTGAGCCAACGTCGACGTGGGTATTCCGGACGAGACGACGTCGCCACCCCTCACTCCTTCCAGAGCACCCTCCACGGGTGCTTGCGGAGATCGGACAGCAGGGCCCGGAGGTCCTCGTAGACCTGCTTGTCTTTCTGTAGGGCACCCACCGTGCCCTCTCCAGCTTCGATGCGCGTGAGCAGCCGGTCCGCCTTCGCCGCCATCTGGTCGAGCTTCTCGCCCGCCGCCGTGTAGCGCTCCAGCGCCAGCTTCAGCCGCTCGCCATCCTTCGCGTCGAGCCCGCTCGTCATCATCGACAGCCCGGTGAGCGACTTCGACGCCGAGTCGGTGATGCCGGGCAGCTCCCGCTTCATCAGCGCCGCCGTCTCCGCCGCGTCCCCGAGCAACTGCGCCCCTTTGCCTCCGGGCTGCATCGACTCGCGCGCGACCTTCGCCAGCGCCCGCAGATCCTTCGACGCCGCGGTCAGCTCCACCGTCAGCGTCTTGATGTCGCCCCGGTTCTCGTTCAGCACGCCGTCCAGCGTTCCCGTCAGCCGGGACACGTTGCTCGCCAGCTTCCGGAGGCCCTCGGGATCCTCCACGAGCGCGCCGCTCGCCACGTCCAGGAAGGCCGAGAGCTGCTGCGCCACCAGATCCAACCTCGGCGCGTCGATGCCTCGCACCGTGGCCCCGGAGGAGGGCAGGGGAGGCGCGGACGCCGAGCCCGGGTTCAGCTCCAGGTACGGCTCGCCCAGCGGACCCACCGTGGCCACCGTCACCCGCGTGTCCTCGCGCAGCGCCGACAGCGCCTCGGGCTTCACCGAGAGCCCCATCCGCACCGGCAACGGCTGGCCCTTCGCGTCCCTCCGGTCCGGCTCCAGCTCGATCTGCTCCACCCGGCCCACCACCACGCCGCCCAGCTTCACCGGCGCGCCCTTCACCACGTTGCCCGTGTGGCTGAAGTCCACCGAGAGCACCGTGTCGCGGCCCACCCGCAGCTCGCCCATCAGCCACAGCAGCCCGAGCACCCCCGCCAGCGCCGCGAGCACCAGCCCGCCCACCTTCATCTCCAAGCGACGCTCATCCATCCGATGCGGCCTCCAGAAAGGGCGCTGTCAGGGCCCGCAGCTCCGGCTCGGAGGATGCCAGGAATGCCTCGGGTGTGCCCAGGAAGGCGCAGCGCCCCCCTCCCACCACCAGCACCCGGTCCGCCAGCGTCCGCAGCAGCCGGTAGTCGTGGGACACCACCAGTGCCCCCAGTCCTCGCGCCTTCACCGACGCGAGCACCTCCTCCACGTGCCCCGCCGCCTTCCGGTCCAGCCCCGTGGTGGGCTCGTCCAGCAGCAGGTACTCGGGCCGCAGCACCAGCGCCCGGGCGATCGCCGCCCGCTTCTTCGCCCCGGGCCCCAGCTCGGTGGGCAGGCGATCAGCCGCCGTCTCCAGGCCCACCTGCGCCAGCGCCTCGTGCACCGCGTCCGGCGAGAGGCCCGGAGCCGCCATCGCCACGTTCTCCCGCAGCGTCCGCCAGTCCAGCAGCGCCGGGCCCTGCACGAGGTAGGGGGCGCGACGGCGCAGGGCTCGCAGGGAGCGCTCGGGCAGCGTGTCCACCCGCTCGCCGAAGAGCTCCACCTGGCCCGCCTCCGGCCGCAGCAGTCCCACCGCCAGCCGGCACAGCACGCTCTTGCCCGCGCCACTCGCTCCGGCCACGAAGGTCAGCTCGCGCGTGGACAGCTCGGCGCTCAGCCCCGCCAGCACTCGCCGGCCGGACTCGAAGGTCACCGCCACGTCCGAGAAGCGCAGCATCCCCGCTCACACCCCCAGCGCCTGGAAGCCGAGCGCTATCACGAAGTCGATCAGCAGGCAGCCGAAGCACGCCGCCACCACCCCGCGCGTGGTGGCCTCGCCCACCGCCTCGGCGCCTCCGCGCGCGGACAGGCCCGCCACCGCCGCCGCCAGCGGAATGTACAGGCCGCAGCCCGCTCCCTTCGCCAGCCCGGCCAGCAGATCCCACCCGTCCACGTACCGCGCGTCCATGAAGGCAGTGCCGTCCACCCCGAACACCCAGCTCGCCGTGGCCACCGCCGACAGCGTCGCGGCCATCGTCCCCACCACGCACAACAGCGGCACGCCGAGCAGCCCCGCCACCACCCTCGGCGCCACGAGGTCCGCGTACGGATCCCCCGCCGACATCTCCAGCGCCTCCACCTGCTCGTTCACGCTCATGGTGGACAGCTCGGCACTGTGGCTCGCGCCCGCGCGCGCCGCCGCGAGCAGCGCCGACACCACCGGGCCGAACTCGCGTACCAGCAGCTCGAAGTAGGGCGGGCCCACCACCGACAAGTTCCCCGTCACCTTGCGCGCCTGGCTGTCCGCGAACGTCACCAGCACCGCCCCGAAGAAGGCCATCCCCGACGCCACCAGCCACGTGCTGCGCGCTCCCAGCTCGTGCAGCTGATTCACGCACTCGCGCCAGGAGACGCCATCGCGCACGCTCGCCCGCACCGTGCGCGCGAGCATCAACGTCGGGGCTCCGAGGAAGGCGAGGGGGTTCATGCGCGAGGCCCCATCATGTCAGCCACTTCGCCAGCGTGGTGGTGAGCACGAAGTCCAGCAGGAAGATGGCCGCGCAGCCCAGCACCACCGCGCCCGCGGCCGCCTGGCCCACCGCCCTCGCGCCTCCCCGCGCCCGCAGCCCCACCGCCGTGGACACCAGCGCGATCGCCAGCCCGAAGGCGCTCGCCTTCACGATGCCGCCCAGGAGGTCCGTCACGTGCAGCATGTGCTCGAAGCTGTCGAAGAAGGCGCGCACCGGCAGCCCCAGCGTGAAGAAGGCCGCGATCGACTCGAAGAGCACCGCCACCAGGAAGGTGAGGGCGGACAGGCCCGTCATGCTCGCCCCCATCGCCACCACCCGCGGGGCCACCAGCACCGCGAACGGATCCAACCCGATGCCCCGCAGGCCCTCGAGCTGCCCGCCCACCTGCATCGTCGCCAGCTCCGCCGCGTTGCGCGCCCCCAGCCTCGCCGCCATCACCAGCCCCAGCAGCAGCGGGCCGAACTCCCACAGCACCGCGTAGCCCGCCGCCCACCCGAGCACCCCTCGCGCTCCGAAGCGCTGCACGTACAGCGACGTCTGCACCACCACCGTCGCCCCCGTCAGTGCCCCCGTCGCCAGCGCCAGCGGCAGCGAGCCCCAGCCGAACTCCTCCAGGCTTCGCAGCAACTCGCGGCGCTCCATCCGCGCCAGCCCCAGCACCGTCCTCGCCAGCACCAGCGCCAGGGCTCCCACGCCCCGCACCGCGCCCAGCGTCTCCTGCCCGAGCCACCCGAGTGCCGCGCTCACGCGAGCGCCTCGTCCGTCATCGTCTCCACCTCGGGAGCCGGTGGGCCGTCGTACAGCAGCTCCCCGTCCCGCAGGTACAGCCAGCGCGAGAGCGGCAGCTCCGGCGGCACCTCGTGCGAGGCGAGAATCAGGGAGCCGCTCCCGGCCACCTCCAGCAGCACCCGCGCCACCTGCCGCGCCGTGCCTGGATCCAACCCCGCGAAAGGGTCATCCGCCAGCAGCACCGAGGGCCTCGCCGCCAGCGCCCGCGCGATGCCGGCCCGCTTGCGCATGCCTCCAGACAGCCGCTCGGGCAGCGCGTCCGCCGCTTCCGTGAGGCCCACCGCGCGCAACACCTCGTCCGCTCGAGCCTCCGCCTCGTCGCGAGGCACGCGCCGGCGCTCGAGCGGCAGCAGCACGTTGCGGCGCACCGTCATGGAGTCGAAGAGGGCATCCGTCTGGAACACCATGCCGAATGCCGCCTGCCGCGCGCGCTTCTCCGCGGGCGCCATCCGGGCCACGTCCTCGCCATTCCAGAGGACGTGTCCGCTGGACGGTGTCACCAGCCCCGCGAGCGCCTTGAAGAGCGTCGTCTTGCCCGCGCCCGAGCGTCCCAGCATGAGCACGCGGCTGCCGGGTGGAAGCGTGCAGCTCACGTCCCGGAGGACGGGCCTCTCGCCTCGCCGCACCGACAGCCTGTCCGCGCGCAGCTCCATGTCACTCCGGGCTCAGGGCAGGCCCCACTGCACCACCGTGCCGCCCTGTCCCACGGCCCACTGCTCCCGGGGGCCGATGGCGTCGAGCGACAGGAGCGCCTGCGCCTGCGGGAAGGGCTCGCTCCAGGCCGTACCGTCGAAGTGGTGCAGGTACGCGCCCGTCTTGTTGGAGAGCACGAAGACGGCCTTGGTATCGAAGGCGACCACGTCCAGCAGCTCGAGGCTCTCCGTGCCGTTGGGGGCGGGCAGCTTGCTCCACGCCCCCTCGAGCCGCTCGAGCAGCAGGCCGCCATTGCCCACGGCGTAGGCCTGGCCTCCGCCCACCACGTACACGGCGTTCAACGCGCCCGAGCCCGCCTCCGCCGGCAGGGCCTCGCGCACCCAGCGACCCGAGGCCGTGTCGAGACGGAAGACGCGCGGCGGGCCGTCAGCGCCTCCCGGCTGGTAGCTCTCGGCGCCCACGGTGAACAGCGAGTCCGGCCCCAGGCCGTGCACGCTCCGCAGCCTCGCCGGCAGCTGCTGCATCACCACCGGCTCCGAGGGCACCGCCTGCGCGTCCGGCCACTCCCAGCGCACCACGTGGCCGCTGCTCGTCACCGCGTACACCGTGGTGACGCCGTTGCGCTCGAAGCCCACCATGCCGGTGACGGTGCTCGACACGCCCGCCGCGGTGCCCACGTCGCAGCCCGCGCCCGAGGTGGTGGCGAGCTTGCCTCGCGACGAGCCGAGGAAGACGCGCCCATCGCTCGGCCTCGCCCAGGCGGCCGTCCAGTCATCTCCCGTGCCGCAGGCCGTGACGTCCGTCTCCGTGGAGCCGTCCACCCGCGCGAGCCGGCCGCCCGCTCCCGCGAGCCACGCCTTGCCCTGCGCGTACGTCGTCACCACGCCCCACGCCGAGCCCCCGCCCACCGTCCGTGCCCTCCAGTGGTTCGCGAGGCAGAAGAGGTCCTCGTCCACGCTGCCGTTGCAGTCGTTGTCCAGCCAGTCGCACGCTTCGGCGCCGCCGATGAAGCGCGAGCCGTCGTCGCAGTCGTCCGGCGTGGACTTCGCCCCCACAGGCGGCTCGCAGGAGAGCGCCGAGAGCGTGCCGGCCCGCCCGTCCCCGTCCGCGTCCACGTACCACGCCATGGGGGACTGCACGCTGTCGCACCGGGCTCCCTTCGTGTCCGCCGAGCACACCCAGCTGCCCGCGCAGCCGAGCTCCGTCTTGCACACGAGGCCCACCTTGAAGTCGTCGTCCACCTTGCCGTCGCAGTCGTCGTCCCGGCCGTCGCAGCTCAGCTCGGGCTGGCCCGGGTGCACGGTGGCGTCCCCATCCGCGCAGTCCCCGGCCTCCTGCACCGAGCCCGCGGGCGCCACGCAGGCCCGCACCGTCTGGCTCGCGTTGCCGTACCCATCACCGTCCGTGTCCGTGTACCAGACGCGCTTGTCGGTGGCGTCCGACTCGTCCCCGGAGCAGTTGCTGTCCTTGCCGTCGCACGTCTCCAGGGCGCCGGGGTGCACCGTGGCATCCGAGTCGTCGCAGTCCGTGCCCTTGCCCGCGCTCGCCGAGACGAAGCCATCCTCGTCCAGGTCCTCCGCGCGCAGGTCCAGGTACACCTCCCGGGTGCCCGTCTCGGGCACCTGCACCAGCTGCGCGCTCGTGGCCACCTCCGGCCCCGTGCACGAGCCCTCGCGCGCGCTCGCCGTCACCCGCAGCTCCCGGCCCCAGTCCGCCTTGCGGAACACCGCCACCGTCTTCGTGGCGCTGTGCCGCTCCTCCACCGTGAGCTCCTGCGTCTCGGTGTGGCTCTCGTCCGCCATGTCCAGTGCCGTCACCGTCAGGCACCCGGGGCGGAACGTCGCGTAGAAGATTTCCACACGCAGGGCACCCGCGCCCGCGTCCGAGTTCGCGCAGCCCGCCACCGCCCACATTCCCACTGCCAGCAGGAATAAACGCATCGCTTACGCATTCCCGGGCGCGCCGCGCCCGACGTGAAAAGTCCCTGTCTGTCTCCCCATTAGCCCGAGGCGCGACGTACCGTCCAGACAGGTGCCTTCCCATGGCCGTGCTCGCCTGGGTCCTGTATATCCGCCTGCCGTCCTCCCCCCCGGATCGTCCCCCTCCCGTTCTCCCATGCCTTTGTTCCGATCCGCCGTTGTCGTCCCCGTGTGTGCCTGGCTCGCCTTATGTGTGTCCGAGGCCCATGCGCAGGAGAAGCAGCCCTCGCGGGAGCCGCTGACGCTGGAGCGAGCGGTGTCGCTGGCGGCCGAGCACAACGAGACCGCGCTGTCGGCCCAGGCGCGTGCCGAGGCGGCCGGGGCCCGCGTGGACAAGGCCCGTGCCTTCTTCCTCCCGAGGCTCACCCTCAACGGCACCTACACCCGGCGCCTGCGCGAGGCGACGCGGGAGCAGGATGGGCAGACGGTGGTCACCCAGCGCTTCAATGCCCTGGGGGGCAGTGCCATCGCGCGCATCACGCTCTTCGACGCGCGCGGCTTTCCGCTCTACGAGGCGGCGAAGCGGGACAAGGAGGCGACGGCGCTGGACGCGGTGGAGACGCGCCGGCAGGTGGCCTTCCAGGCGGCCAATGCCTTCCTCTCCGCGCTGGGCCTGCAGCAGGTGTCGGAGGCCGCCGAGCGCCGGCTCGCCTATGCCCGGCAGTCGCTCGAGGAAGCGCAAGCCCGGGCCCGGGCGGGACTGGCCAGCACCAATGACGTGACGCGTGCGCGGTTGGACGTGGCCACGGCGGAGGCCCAGCTCGCCAGCGCGGTGGGGGACGCCCAGGAGAGCCGCCTGGAGCTGGGCTACCTGGTGGTGGTGCCCGTGGAGGGCCCGCTGGCCGCGCCCGAGACGCTGCTCGGTGAGGCCTCCCGTCCGGTGGACTCCTTCGCCGGGCTGGCCGACAAGGCGTTGGAGCGCCGCCCGGACATCCTTTCCGCCAGGCTGCGGGTGGAGCAGCAGCGGGCGCTCGCGCGCGAGCCCCTGGCCCGGCTCTTCCCCTCGCTGTCCGCCTCCGCGCAGGGCACCGCCACCAACGAGGCCGGCTTCGCCACCACCAGCAACTTCAACGGCTTCTTCACGGTGGATCTGACGTGGACGCTCTTCGATGGCGGCGAGCGCTATGCCGATCGCCACGAGCGGCTCGCCCTGACGCGGGCCCTGGAGCTGGACGCGACGGCGCGGGTGCGGCGGGTGGACGTGGCGGTGGAGCGCGCGCACGTGTCGCTGCGCACCGCCCAGGCCGCCTTGAGCCAGAGCCAGGTGGCTGTGGAGGCCGCCCGCCAGAACGCGGAGGAGACGAGCATCCTCTATCGCCAGGGGATTGCCACGTCGCTGGCGTTGAGCGATGCGCAGGTGAGGCAGTTCGAGTCCGAGGTGGCGCTTGCCCGGGCTCGGTATGCATTGGGGTTCGCGCTGCTGGAGCTGCGGGCCGCTGTCGGACTCGATCCGCTGGGGAAGGAGCCGTAAGTGAAGACGCGAGTGGTGACGATGGCACTGGGCGCCGCGCTCGCCCTGGGGACGGGGTGTGGCAAGGAGGCGGGGGGAAGCGCTCCGGCGGGCAAGGGGGGCCCGGGTGCTCCAGCGGCGCAGGGTGGGGGAGGCAAGGGCGCGGGCCGCGGGCCGGCCCAGTTCCCGGTGGAGGTGGCGCCGGTGGAGGCGCGGGACGTGGAGTACGTCGTCTCCGCGGTGGGCTCGGTGGAGGCCTTCGAGCAGGTGCAGATCACCGCGCGCGTGGCGGGCGCGGTGGAGCGGGTGCGCTTCATGGAAGGGCAGGCGGTGACGAAGGGCGACGTGCTCGCGGAGATCGAGCCCACGCGCTACAGCATCGCGGTGCGCTCGGCGCAGGCGGCGCTGGAGAAGGCCGAGGCGGCGAAGGCCGAGGCGCAGGCGTCGGCGGGCCGGCGCGAGGCGGCCAACGAGGTGAAGCCGGGCCTGCTGCCGGCCGAGCAGCTCGACAGCGCCACGGCCCGGGCACGCACCGCCGCGGCGGACGCGAGCGCGGCGAAGGCGGCGTTGGATCAGGCCGAGCTGAACCTGCGGGACGCGTACGTGAAGGCGCCGATGGACGGGGTGCTGCAGACGCGCACGGTGCAGACGGGGCAGTACGTGCAGCCGGGCACGGTGCTGGCGACGCTGCTGCGCAAGGAGCCGCTGCTGCTGCGCTTCACGGTGGCCGAGGCGGACGTGGGCCGGATGAAGCCGGGCATGCCGGCGCGCTTCACGGTGCGCTCGGATGGGCGGACGTACACGGGCCGCATCCGCTACGTGGCGGACGCGGCGGAGCCGGCGAGCCGCATGGTGAAGGTGACGGCCGAGGTGGGAGGCCCCGAGGCGAAGGTGCTGCGGCCGGGGGCGTTCGCCACGGTGACGGTGCCGGTGGGGGCGGCGCAGGGCGCGCCGGTGATTCCCCAGACGTCGGTGCGCCCCAGCGAGCGCGGCTTCCTGGCCTTCGTGGTGCAGGACGGCAAGGCGCGCGAGCGCGTGGTGGAGCTCGGCCTGCGCACGGCGGACGGGCTCGTGGAGGTGCGCGAGGGGTTGAAGCCCGGCGAGCAGCTGGTGGTGCGCGGGGGCGAGGCCCTCAAGGACGGCGTCGCGGTGCGCATCGCCGAGGGCGCGAAGACCTCGTTCACCGGAGAGCCGCGCCGCGACGTGGATGGCGGTAACGGAGGCGCCGCGCGATGAACATCACCGAGGTGTGCATCAAGAAGCCCGTCTTCGCCTGGATGCTGATGGCGGCCACCATCGTCTTCGGACTGGTGGCGGCGCAGCGCATCGGCATCAGCCAGTTCCCGGACGTGGACTACCCCGTCATCAGCGTCAACGTGTCGTGGGAGGGCGCGTCGCCGGAGGCGGTGGAGAGCGACATCATCGAGCCCATCGAGGAAGCGGTGATGCAGGTGGAGGGCGTCAAGGCCGTCACCTCGAAGGCGAGCCAGGGCGGCGGCAACATCTCGGTGGAGTTGGACCTCAAGATCGACGTGAACCAGGCCCTCCAGGACGTGCAGTCCAAGGTGAGCCAGGTGCAGAACCGCCTGCCGCGGGACATTGATCCGCCGGTCATCTCCAAGAGCAACCCGGAGGATCAGCCCATCATCCAGGTGGGCGTGTCCGGGCCCTTCTCGCGGCAGTTCATCTCCGACTTCTCCCGCTACCGGTTGAAGGAGGTGCTGCAGACGGTGCCGGGCGTGGGCGAGGTGACGATGGGCGGCTCGCTGGAGCGCAACGTGCGCATCTGGGTGGACGCGCAGAAGCTGGACGCGCGCGGGCTGACCGTGACGGACCTGACCAACGCGCTGCGCGCCCAGCACGTGGAGCTGCCCGCGGGCCGCATCGAGACCGAGGGCCGTGAAATCAACGTCCGCGTCATGGGCGAGGCCCTGGACCTGGAGACGCTGCGCCACCTGGTGTTGCGCGAGGGCGATGGCGCTCCCGTGTACCTGTCGGACGTGGCGCTGGTGGAGGACGGCTTCGAGGACGAGCGCCGCATCGCCCGGGTGGACGGACAGCCCGCGCAGGGGCTCGGCATCCGCAAGCAGCGTGGCGCCAACGCGGTGGCCGTGGCCCAGGGCGTGCGCGCCAAGCTCGCCGAGGTGCAGAAGGACGCGCCCGAGGGACTGGAGGTGGGCATCAACTTCGACTCCACCCAGTTCATCGAGGAGAGCGTTCACGAAATCGAGTTCGAGCTGCTGCTGGCCTGCATCCTGACGGCACTGGTGTGCTGGGCCTTCCTCGGCTCGCTCTCCAGTACGGTGAACGTGATCCTGGCCATCCCCATGTCGCTGTTGGGCACGGTGGCGGTCATCAACGCCCTGGGCTTCACGCTCAACACCTTCACCCTGCTGGGCCTCTCACTCGCCGTGGGCATCGTGGTGGATGACGCCATCATGGTGATGGAGAACATCTTCCGGCACGCGGAGGAGGGGAAGGATCGGGTGCGCGCGGCGCGCGAGGGCACGAGCGAAATCACCTTCGCGGCCCTGGCGGCCACGCTGGCGGTGGTGGCCATCTTCATCCCCGTGGTCTTCATGCCGGGCGTCATCGGCCGGTTCTTCCTCCAGTTCGGCGTGACGCTGTGCGTGGCGGTGGCGCTGTCCTACGTGGAGGCCATCACCCTGGCGCCGGCGCGTTGCGCGCAGCTGCTCAAGACGGGCCGCGAGGGCCGCAGCAAGGTGGGCATCGTCGTCGACCGCGCCTTCACCTGGCTGGAGCACCGCTACGGCAAGGTGCTGGCGAAGGGGCTGAAGCGGCCCTGGTGGGTGCTCGCGGGCGCGGTGGTGCTGCTGGCGCTCTCCGGCTTCGCCTTCAAGAGCCTGTCGAGTGAGTTCGTGCCCTCGCAGGACCAGGGCCGCGTGATGATCCGCATGCAGACGGCGGTGGGCAGCACGGTGGACGAGACGAACCGGCTCTTCCTGCGGGCCGAGGAGTACCTGCGCCACCGGCCCGAGGTGAACCGCATCTTCGCGGTGGTGGGCGGCGGCGGCAGCGGGGTGAACGGCGGCATGCTCTTCGTCACGCTCGTGCCGCAGGAGCAGCGCATGCCCATGTCCGAGTTCAACCAGGTCATCCGCAAGGAGCTGAACTCATACCCGGGCCTGCGCGCGGTGGTGATGGACCTGTCGCAGAGCGGTTTCACCGCCTCGCGCGGCTTCCCGGTGGAGTTCAGCGTGCGCGGCTCGGACTGGGAGCGGCTCATCGAGGCCAGCACGGACCTGCGCGACAAGCTCCAGGCGAGCGGCAAGGTGGTGGACGTGGACACGGACTACCAGCTCGGCATGCCAGAGCTGCGGATTACCCCGGACCGCGCGCGCGCGGCGGACCTGGGCGTGTCCATGGAGTCGGTGGGCACCACCCTCAACGCCCTCGTGGGCGGGGTGCGCGTGGGCAAGTACAGCACCGGCGGGCGCCGCATCGACGTGCGCATGCGTCTGCTCAAGGATCAGCGCTCGCGGCCGGAGGACCTGTCGACCCTCAAGGTCCGCACCGGCTCCGGCGAGCTGGTACCGCTCTCCTCGCTGGTGGCGCAGGAGGAGCGCCCGGCGCTCCAGGCCATCACCCGCAAGGACCGCGAGCGCGCCATCAGCATCTTCGCCAACGTGGCCCCCGGCCACACCCAGCAGGAGGCGCTGGAGGCCGTGCAGCAACTGGCCAAGGAGTTGCCCGGTAGCACCCGCGTGGTGTTCGGCGGCTCGAGCGTGGCCTTCCAGGAGTCCATGAGCAGCCTCGTGTTCGCCCTCTTCCTGGGCATCGTCGTGGCGTACATGGTGCTGGGCGCGCAGTTCAACTCGTTCCTCCACCCGGTGACGGTGCTCACCATCCTCCCGCTGTCGGTGGCGGGAGCGGCCTTCGCCATGTGGGGCACGGGCACGACGCTCAACATCTTCAGCATGATCGGCCTGCTGCTGCTGATGGGCATTGTGAAGAAGAACTCCATCATCCTGGTGGACTACGCGCTGCAGCAGCGCGAGCAGGGCGCGGACGCGGTGGAGGCCATGCAGCGGGCCGGCCCGGTGCGCCTGCGGCCCATCCTCATGACCTCGCTGGCCACGATGATGGCGGCGGTGCCCGCGGCGCTGTCGCTCGGCGCCGGCAGCGAGACGCGCGCCCCCATGTCCGTGGCGGTGCTCGGCGGCCTCTCCATCTCCACCGTGCTCAGCCTCCTGGTGGTGCCCGCCTTCTACGTGGTGGCGGACCGGGTGAAGTCGCGGCTGGGGCGGAGGTTGCGCTCGAGTGGCTCGGATGAGCACGGCCCGGGCCCGGGGGGCGAGGGCGCCGCCGTGGCCGAGGGCGAGAAGCCCCGGCTCGCCGGAAGCTGACGCCATGGTTTTCACGCGGGCTCCTCGTGGATTTCTGAGGGGCCCGCGGGGGCCGGGGCCCGTGATGTCGCGGGTTTGACACCCGGCCAGCCGCTTGCAATGCACTCCTCGTTTCTTCACTCCCGAGGGGGTCTGCATGCGTCACGCGGTGGTGTTCGGCGCGCTTCTGGCGGTAGGGCTGCTGTCGGCGCCCAGGGCCGAGGCGTGCGGTGGTTTCTTCTGTTCCCAGGTGCCCATCGATCAGGCCGGAGAGCGCATCGTCTTCGGTGTCTCCGGCAACTCGGTCGAGGCCCACATCCAGATTCAGTACAAGGGCGCGGCGGAGAAGTTCGCCTGGGTGGTGCCGATGCAGGCGAAGCCCACGCTCGCGGTGGGCTCGGCGCGGCTCTTCACGTACCTGGATCAGGTGACGCAGCCGCGGTTCTCGCTGCAGTGGGACGACTCGTGCCAGGGGTGGTTCGGCGGGGGGATTCCGGTGAGCGCGCCGGAGTACGACAACGCGGGTCCGCCCTCGGGTGGGGCGGACGGGGGCGTTTCGGTGGTGTCGCGCGAGGACGTGGGGCCCTATGACGCGGCCATCCTCACCGCGAGCGACGCGGTGGCGCTGCGCACCTGGCTCACCACCAACGGCTACGACATCCCCGAGGCGGCCGGCAAGGCGCTCGAGCCCTACGTGGGCAACGGCTACTACTTCGTGGCCCTCAAGCTGCAGCAGAACAAGGCGGTGGGGGACCTGCTGCCCATCGTGGTGAAGTTCGAGGGCAACCGGCCCTGCGTGCCCATCCGGCTCACCGCCATCGCCGCGCAGCCGGACATGCCCATCGTCGCGTACGTGCTGGCGGACAAGCGCGCGGTGCCGATGAACTACCGGCACGTGCTCATCAACCCCACGAAGGTGAACTGGCTGTCGGGTGGCACCAACTACCCGCAGGTGGCGTCGGCGGCGGTGGACGAGGCCGGTGGCCGTGCCTTCCTCACCGAGTACGCCGGCAGCGCCGGGAGCTTCGCGCTCAACTTCGCGCAGATGAACAGCAGCTTCAACACGGCGGCGCTCGCGAGCATCCCGCACCCGGTGGACTTCTTCAGCGCGATGATGTCCCAGGGCTTCCAGGGCGACACCACGATCCTGTCCCTGATGCGCAAGTACGTCCCCATGCCGCGATCGCTCGTGCAGCAGGGCGTGCAGGAGACGGTGTTCTACAACTCCATCTGGAGCTACCGGTACGCGATCGACTCGGATCCGGGGCGGCCGCCGTTCGACGCGCAGGGCTTCGCGCAGGAGCTGGAGACGCAGGTGGTGCAGCCGGTGAAGGGAGCGGTGACGCTGCTCGAGTCGCACCCGTACCTCACGCGCCTGTACACCACCATGTCCGCCGAGGAGATGACGGAGGATCCGGACTTCGACTTCAACACGCAGGCGCCGGACGTCTCCAACGCCTTCACCGCCAAGGCCCACTTCGAGTCCTGCCAGGATGACTTCAGCAAGCGCGAGGTGCGCATCGAGCTGCCGGACGGGCGCTTCTTCATCATGAAGTTCAACCAGCCCATCAACCAGGGTCCGAATGCCGAGCGCGTGGAGCAGTACAGCACCGAGGGCGCTCCGGCCGTCGTGCAGGACAACAGCCCCGTCATCCTGGGAGTGATTCGGGACCTGGGCGGTGGATTGACGAGCGAGGCGTGCGGCTGCGGAGCGACGGACACGGGCTCGGCCGCGGTGCTGGCGCTGCTGCTCGGCGCGTGGGGCCTGCGCCGCCGCCGGAGCTGAGGCGAAGCGAGGTGGGAGGAAGGGAAGGGCCTGTTAGCATGAGGGCCCTTCCATTGGAGAGGCGGATGGCTTCCACATTGCGGATGCTGCTGGCGGCCGCGCTGCTGACGAGCGGCTGCGTCACGCTGGCTCCGCAATCCGGCGGGAGCGACTCCGAGGGCCCGCGCGCCCGCACGACGTTGCGACAGACGGCGGCCAGTACGCCCCCATTTGGGGCACTCTCCGCTCTCGCAGTGGCCAGCGCGGGGCGTGTCACCCAGGGCCCCGCCACCTGCGGAGGTGAGGCCGTGCCTCCGGGCTGGCCCGACTTCTCCTCCGGAGATAGGGAGGCACTCCTCGCTCCCTTTCTCACCTGCAACTCGCCCGCGGAATTCCTCGCGCTGCAGGAGCGCGTGGACATGCCCCGGCTGGTGGAGGTGTTGGATGACTGGCGCGCCGTGCGGCTCGGTGCGCAGGGGCCACCGCGCGAGGAGGCCGCCCGCCTCCTCAATCGCAAGCGCGTCTCCTTCCTCGTGGATGCCACCGAGCGATACGGGGCTGCCAGAGCCCAGGTGTTTTCTCTCTACATCGTCGACTCGGCCCATGACGATGACCTGAGAGAGATTCTCTACCTGTTGGCCCAGGACAAGCGGCTCGAGGAAATGCTCGCGCTCCTGCCCGCCTTCCAGTCCGCGTTGGAGAAGAGGGGCCTGAAACCCACGGCCCGTCCGGACCGGGACTTCGAAATGAGAGACCTGGGCCGAGGCCTCGCCCGAGCTGGCCGCGACGCGCTCTCCAGCTCTCCGCTGAGCGACGGAGCGACAGGACTCGACTTCTCCGCCATACCAGGCGGGCTGCCGCCGGACTACCAGGAGGCCCTCGACGAGGCGGAGAAGAGGGGCGTGGAGCAGCACTTCTCGGCGGGCAACGTGGCGCTGGGGAGCTTCGACCACCTCACCTTCGGCGTGCCCCTGGGCTTCTACGACCTGCTGGCCGGGACGGGCCATGGGGCGTACGCGCTGGCGCAGGGTAGGTACGAGCAGGCCACGCGCGAGCTGGCGCCCGCGGCACTGCTGGTGGCCCTCTACGTGGGTGGCAAGGGCGTGCGCTACCTCGCCGAGGCCCGAGGTTCACCGGGACCGGGTATGGTGATGGAGTTGCGCCTACGGGCCCTCGAGGATACAGCGCGGCGCTTGGAAGGGCGTCTGGGTGTGGGCGGTCTGCGGGAGCTGGCCCGGTACCTCCAGGCCAGCCGGGAGGCGGGCCGCTTCGTTGCCGTGGGCGGGCCGGACGCCGCGATGGCGCTGTACGAGGCCCGGGGAGATGTGGCCAGGGCGAGGCCGCTGCTGTCCCGGGTCAGACCCGGGGCCACGGGCTCCTACGAGGCACGCGGCGTGGAGCGCCCTGGCGGTCTGGCCTCACTGGTGGACGAGGGAGTCGGCCACACGCGCGAGGTGGTGCAAGCAAGACTCGCGGCGGCGGAGCTCGAGTCCTCGGGCTCGCGCCTGTCCAGGGACGTGCGTGTGCTGGAGAAGCAGCGTCCCTCCCTCGATGCCCCGCCGTCCGAGGCCCGGGGAAACCCACGCTGGCGCGAGTACGTCGACTACTACGAGAAGCGCCTCGGCGAGGTGACGCAGGGCACAGCCGCCGAGGGCCCCCTGCGGTGGGAGGCCTACGAGCAGATGCGGGGGTGGTTCGCTCGGGGTTTGGCCTTCGAGCGCACCATGGTGATGCTGCTGGAGGCCGACGCGCAACTGCCCCGCGCGCAGCGCCGCTTCCTAGGGGACTTCGACAAGCCCCGCATTGAAACTCAGGTGGGCGTGAGGAAGCCGGGCCTCGGCCTGCGCTATGCGGATATGCTCGTCATCGAAGAGGGCGAGCTCGGCGGGCGGCCACGGCGCGTGGAGACGTTCAGCTTCAAGAGCCGCGACCTCTCGGGGCTAGGGAGAGACGCTTTGACGGCGCAAATCATTGAGGACGCGAGCGAGGCACTGAGACATTACGGTGAGAGGCTGGACATCCGCCGAACCTCCCTCCAGTCCCTTCTTCCGGGGGGCAGTGAGGTGCAGGTTCCGAGGGTACGTCTCATCTACGAGGGGGGCGAACTCAAGCCAACGAAAGCAAATATTTTGAAAGCAGCCGTGGACGCAGCCGCAGATGCAGTTCCGGGGGTGGAGGTGTCGTTCCAATGAAGGTGCTGGAGTTTGCCGACTTGGGGGAAGAGGACAGCCTCCTGATTACCTTCACGGGTGCTTTCAATCCGAACGCGGATCGGGAAGGTGAGCTAGCGCCCCTTCTCCAAGCGCTTGAAAATTGCGCGGGCGAGTGGATGCCGGACGTCGTTAGTGGCAAGCGAAAGCGGAAGTACTCCCGCGCAGCCCTCTTAACGGCCCTGGAGGAGCGGAGTAGCGAACGGTATACCCACAGCGGGTTTTATCGCACGAAGTGGCCTGCGTTGGATATGTCGCTCGGACTCAGGTTCCCACCTCTGCCGCCAGAACTGGATGTCTTTATGCGCGTGAAGCCGCTGTCCTTTTTCTCGGAGGCGGAGCGCTGCAGGAGACTCGTAGACATGGTGCGTGCCTGGGCCTCACGCTACCCGGTTCCCCATGCCGTAGCCCACAGCGGTGACGACATGGAGTTGGCGGGCTTCCCCGACTTTGGCCGCGACGACAAGACTCGACGCAGAGACGGTTTCGACAAAATCTATGAAGTGTGCTGGCTCAACGTCTTCGGCCCCAAACTGGTGGAGACCGTGGGCCGCGAGCGCATGCTGTCCACTCCAGCCCACCGTGTGGAGGAGTTGCCCAACGGCTCCGTCCTCCTGGTGACGTGGCCCACCGTGGCGGATTTCGCGAGCAAGGAGGCACGGCTCGCGCAAGCCCGCGCCCACGCCCACCTCCGACCGGACCTCGATTTCGACACCGTGCTGCGCACCTTGCAGGAGCGCAGCGCCGCGCTCGCCCCTGTGGAGCCCCGCCTCCCCCAGGATCTGGCACCGCTCCTCTCTCGTGTGGTGGACCGCGCCGCCAGTCATGAGCGCCAGCGGAGGATTGCCGAACTCAACGCTTGGCGACCGCCAGAGCCCGAGGAGTGGCGCCCCGCCGACTCCGCCCTGCCTCCGGACGTAGAGGACCAGGAACGTGCTTGCGAGCATTACGGCACCCTCGCCGAGCACCTCGTGGCACTGCTGCACACCGAGGTTCCCTCCGTCTTCGAGGCGACGCCCGAGTCGCTCACGGACGCCGACTTCTACTTCTGGCGCGAGGAATTCCCGACGAGCCGCATGCGGGAAGCTATCGACGAGCACGCGGTGCCCGCCATTGGCGCGTACCTGGGCGAAGTGCTGGTGCGCAACCTGGGCGGCAGGTGGATTCCGCGCCAGAAGCTCATGGAAGCACAGGTGCTCGTAGGCAATCGCGTGTGGTTTCCCTTTGCCCGGGCCCACCACTACATGCGCTCGTGCCAAGCGCTGCTGGACTACTCCCTCACCCAGCTCTATCGCGTGGCCGAGCGGCACCGGGGCTGAAATCCGGTGCGGTGCGCGTCCGACGGCTCACTTGGACGCGTGCATGTCCCGCGCGTACTGCACGAGGCCTTCCTCGGCCTCGGGTCCGGTCCAACCGAGCGGTACCATGCGCTCGAGCTTCTTTCCGTTCACCGAGACGATGAAGTAGCGATCACAGCGGTCGCCCTCGCCGTAGACGATGCCCAGGCGCATGCCGAGCTGCCTCGCCCGGGTTTCGAGGTGGGCCGTGGTGGAGGTCGAATAGAAGCGCGGGAGGGTGAGCATGGTCGAGCCCCGAAGAGGAGGGGACGCTCCATTTCAACCAGAGCCCGCCGTGCCTTTGAAGGACCACCTGGGGAGTCACCCCACCGGGCCACCCTTCAGGGTGGGATTACCGCCGCGGCTTCTTCCCCAGCCACCGGCTCACGCTCACCTTCCCGAAGCGCTTGCCGAACAGGTACCAGGTGAAGCTCGCCCCGAAGAGCGCCGCCGACAGCGCCACGCCCATCATCCCCAGCACCGGCACCCCGTGGTACTGCCACTGCGTCTGCGCGAACGAGATGAACGCCCCCACGATGAACCCGCAGGCGCACAGCCCCAGGAACATCACGATCGCCGCGCTCCTCAGGCTCTCGTTCAGCTTGTCGAACTGCTCGGCCCGCACCGTCACGCTGAACTTCCCCGACTCCAGGTCCAGCAATATCTGCGACAGCTGCGTGGGCAGATCCGCCGCCAGCGATTGGAAGCGCAAGAGCGTCCTCATCAACCCGCCCTGCAACTGACTCGGATCATACCGGTCCGCCAGCAGCTCCTTGGCGTACGGCATCGCCACCTCGAGGATGTTCAGCTCCGGGTACAGGCTGCGCATCATGCCCTCGGTGGACACCGACGCCCGGCTCAGCAGCGCGTACTCCTTCGGAATCCGGATGCGGTACTTCACCGCCAGGTCCAACAGGTCGCGCATCAGGCTGCGCGCGTCCACCTCGCCCAGCGTCGCCGGCAGGTGCTGCCCGAGCAGCCCTTCGATGTCGTTGCGGAAGCCCACCAGGTTCGCCCGCGCGTCCGGCACGCCCACCCGGTACAGAATCCGCGCCACCGAGTCGCTGTCCTTCAGCGCCACCGCCAGCACCAGCATCACCAGCGTCTCCTGCATGGCGCGCGGCAGCCGGCCCACCACCCCGAAGTCCAGCAGCGCCAGCCGGTTCCCCTCCAGCACCAGGATGTTCCCCGGGTGCGGGTCTCCATGGAACAGCCCGTCCTCGAAGAGCTGCCGGAAGCTCGCGTCCATGATGTGGCCCGCCACCTCCCGCCGGTCCTCCATCGACAGCTCCGCCTGGCTGATCTTCACCCCCCGGATGAACTCCATCGTCAGCACCGTGCGGCTGCTGAGCTCGGCGTACACCTTCGGAATCTTCATGTACGGCCGGTTGCGGTGGTTCTCCAGGAACGCCCGGATGTTCGAGGCCTCGTGCACGAAGTCCAGCTCCTCGTGGATGGCCCGGTCGAACTCGTCGATGATGCCGGTGGGCGTGTAGATGCCCGTCTCCTCCACCACCGCCTCCAGCAGCTTCGCCAGCGAGCGCAGCACCACCAGGTCCGAGTCGATCCGCTCGGAAATGCCCGGCCGCTGCACCTTCACCACCACCTCGTCCCCCTCCAGCGTCACCGCCCGGTGCACCTGGGCGATCGACGCCGCCGCCAGCGGCTGAGGGTCCACCTCCTTGAAGAGCTCGTTCACCTCGCGGCCCAGCGACTCGCGGATCCGCGCGTACACGTTCTCGAGCGGAATCGGCTCCACCTGATCCTGCAGCGTGGCGAGCTCCTCGATGAACTCGGCCGGCAGCAGGTCCGCGCGCGTGGAGAGGATCTGCCCCAGCTTCACGAAGGTGGGGCCCAGGTCGTTGAGCAGCATCCGGAAGCGGCGCGCGGTGGAGGCGCGCTTGGCCTCGGGCGACACCTCCACCTTCTCGCGCCGCCCGAGCAGACGCCACACCCCCGCACGCTCGAGCCACTCGCCGAAGCCGTGGCGCGCTGCGATGACCCCAATCTGCCGGACGCGGTTCAAATCCTGGAGGAGCACGGTGGCCGGCACCTTTCCACGGGCCCGCCCCGCCCGCAAACCCCAAGAATCACCGCGGCGTCCGCCTCACGCCGTCCCGGTGGCGTTCCGCGTGGCCGGCTCCGTCCGGGGCCGGGGCCCGGGTCCAAAACGCAACAACAGGTAGCCCACCACCGCCGACAGCAGCGAGCCCAGCAGGATGCCCAGCTTCGCCTCGGCCAGCAGCACCGGCTCGGCGGCGAAGGCCAGCCCCGCCACGAACAGCGCCACCGTGAAGCCGATGCCCGCCACCACCGCCACCCCGTGCAGCTGCGCGGTGCTCGCCCGTCCCGGCATCTCCGCCAGCTTCAGCTTCACCGCCACCCAGGTGAAGAGGAAGACGCCCACCTGCTTGCCCACGAAGAGCCCGAGCATCACCCCCAGCGGCAGCGGGAGCAGCAGCTCCGTCAGGTGCATCCCCTTCACGGAGATGCCCGAGTTGGCCAGCGCGAACAGCGGGACGATTCCGTACGCCGACCACCCGTGCCACAGGTGCACGAAGCGGGTGAGCGGCGGCTCGATGTCCTCCAGCTGCTCCTCGATGTGCAGCAGCTGGCTGGTGCGCACCGCCTCGTCCTCGGGCTCGCGCAGCAGCTGGCCGATGAAGCCGTGGAGCTCCTCCAGCACGTCCCGGCCGCGGCGCGTGGGCCGGGCGGGGATGAGCATTCCCACCACCACGCCCGCGATGGTGGCGTGCACGCCGCCGTGGTGCATGGAGTACCAGAGCGCCCCGGCCAGCACCGCGTACACCACGCCGTTGCGCACGTAGTAGCGGTTGCAGGCCGCCAGCAGCAGGGTGACGCCCAGCGCCGCCAGCAGCCACTCCCCGTGCAGCCCCGTGCCGTAGAACAGGGCGATGACGAGGATGCCGCCGATGTCGTCGAAGATGGCCAGCGCGGTGAGGAACACCACCAGCCCGTGGCTCACCCGCCCCTTGAGCAGCGTGAGGCACCCGATGGCGAAGGCGATGTCCGTGGCCATGGGGATGGCCCACCCCTTGAGCGCCGGCGTGCCCGCGTTGAGCGCCGCGTAGAGGGCCGCCGGCACCACCATGCCGCCCACCGCCGCGATGAGCGGCAGCAGCGCCTTGGACAGGGTGCGCAGCTCCCCGGCCGCCAGCTCGCGCTTGATCTCCATCCCCACCAGGAAGAAGAAGATCGTCATCAACCCGTCGTTGATGAATTCACGCACGGTGAAGTGGAAGAGGGCGCTCCCCAGCCCGAGCGCCAGCGGCGCGTCGAAGAGGCCCGTGTAGGTGTCCGCCCAGGGCGAGTTGGCCCACCCCATGGCCGCCACGGCGCACAGCGCCAGGAGGATGCCGCTGCTGGCCTCGAGCTGGAAGAAGGCCTGCACGGGGGCGACGGCGGCCCGGAAGAGCCGGGGAACGGAACGGACGGTGCGGGTCTCCATGGCGCGCGAAAGGTTGCCCTCCTGGCTGCTCCCCAGCCACCGTTTTCGGAGGGGCCGCACCCGATTTGCCCCACCCGTCAGGGCCGCATGTCAGGCGGGTGTGCTAGCCATCGGAGGAGTAGGAACGGACGGGTGGACTGGGGAAGTCACGTGTCCTGTTGATCCAGGACCGGACGCATGACACAAGGGGCGGCGATGGGCGCGACGCAAGCGAAGGCAGGCAAGGGACACGGGGACGAGGCCGAGGCACCGGTGGAAGCGCCGGGAGAGCCGGCCGCGGCGCGGGAGATCGGCTCGCTCACCCCGATGATGCGGCAGTACCTCGAGACGAAGGCGCTCAACCCGGACGCCATCCTCTTCTTCCGGCTCGGGGACTTCTACGAGATGTTCTTCGAGGACGCGGTGCGCGCCTCGGAGCTGCTCGGCCTGACGCTGACGGCGCGGGCGAAGAACGCGGAGAAGGTGCCCATGGCCGGGGTGCCGTACCACTCGGCGCGCCGGCACATCGCGAAGCTGGTGGAGCACGGGCTGAAGGTGGCCATCTGCGAGCAGGTGGAGGAGGCGGGCAGCGGCCCCGGCATCGTCAAGCGCGAGGTGACGCGCGTCATCACCCCCGGCATGGTGCTGGACGAGGAGTCGCTGGAGCCGAGGGCGAGCAACTTCCTGGCCGCGGTGTACCCGGGGGCGCAGGGCTTCGGCGCGGCGCTGCTGGAGGCCTCCACGGGCGAGTTCTTCAGCCTGGAGGCGGAGACGACGCAGGAGCTGGTGGAGGCGCTGGCCCGCGTGGAGCCGCGCGAGCTGCTGGTGCCCGAGGGGGAGAAGGACTCGCCGGACACGGCCGCCCTGGTGTCGCGGCTGGGCCGGCCCCCGGCGGTGGCGGAGCTGGAGAAGGCCGCCTTCGAGCCCGCGAGGGCCTCGCTCTACCTGCGCAACCACTTCGCGGTGCAGTCGCTGGAGGCCTTCGGGCTGGAGGACGCGCCCCTGGCCACCGGGGCCGCCGGCGCGGCGCTGCGCTACCTCAAGGACACCCAGAAGACGCCCGCCGCCCACGTGGACCGGCTCAGCCGCCAGCAGCGCGGCGGCCACCTCCTCATGGACGAGGCCTCGCGCTCCAACCTCGAGGTGCTGCGCACCCTGCGGGACGGGGGACGCAAGGGCTCGCTGCTGGGCGTGCTGGACAGGACGGCCACGGGCCTGGGAGCGCGCAAGCTGGCCCGGTGGCTCGCCGCGCCCCTGTGCTCGCTGCCGGAGATCAACGCCCGCCTGGACGCGGTGGAGGAGCTGTCCCAGCGCAGCGTGTGGCGCGAGGAGCTGACCACCCTCCTCAAGGAGGTGGGGGACATCGAGCGGCTGTGCGGCCGGCTGTCGCTGGGCGCGGGCAACGCGCGGGACTTGAGGGCCCTGGCGCTGTCGCTGGCGCAGCTGCCGAAGCTGGGGAGTGTGCTCGCGCGGTGCGAGGCCATGTTGCTCAAATCCCTGGCCGGGCCGCTCGGCGCGCTGCCGGAGCTGACGCAATTGCTGCTCACCGCGGTGGTGGACGAGCCGCCCACCAGCCTCAAGGAAGGCGGCTTCATCCGCCCGGGCTTCCACGCCGAGCTGGACAAGCTGGTGGAGCTGTCCACCTCCGGCAAGGACTTCCTGCTCAAGATTGAAATGCGCGAGCGGGAGCGCACGGGCATCAACTCGCTGAAGATTCGTTACAACAAGATATTCGGGTACTACCTGGAGGTGACGAAGTCGAACCTGCACCTGGTGCCCTCGGACTACATCCGCAAGCAGACGATGGTGGGCGCCGAGCGCTTCATCACCCCGGAGCTCAAGGAGTACGAGGAGAAGGTGCTGACGGCCGAGGAGCGGCGCAGCACGCTGGAGCTGGAGCTCTTCGAGCAGCTGCGGGCCCAGGTGGTGAAGGAGGCGCCGCGGCTGCGCTCGGCGGCGGAGGCGGTGGCCACGGCGGACGCGCTGCTGTCCTTCGCGCGGTGCGCGGCCGAGTACGGCTACGTGCGGCCCCTGGTGGACGAGTCCGAGGTGCTGGCCATTACCGGCGGGCGCCACCCGGTGGTCGAGCGCATGCTGGGAGCGGGCGAGGCCTTCGTTCCCAATGACGTGAAGATGGACTCGGAGGACGCGCAGGTTCTCGTCATCACCGGCCCGAACATGGCAGGCAAGAGCACCGTCATGCGGCAGGTGGCGCTCACGGTGCTGATGGCGCAGGCGGGCAGCTTCGTGCCGGCGAGCGTGGTGCGTCTGGGATTGTGCGACAGGATTTTCACGCGCGTGGGGGCGGCGGACAACCTGGCGCGAGGGCAGTCCACCTTCATGGTGGAGATGACGGAGACGAGCCACATTTTGCACCACGCCACGCGGCGCAGCCTGGTGGTGCTGGATGAGATTGGACGAGGCACGTCCACGTACGACGGCCTGTCCATCGCCTGGGCGGTGGCCGAGCACATCCACGACAAGGTGGGGGCGCGCACGCTGTTCGCCACGCACTACCACGAGCTGGTGGACCTCTCGCGGGAGAAGACGCGGGTGAGGAACATGTGCGTCGCGGTGCGGGAGCAGGGCGGCAAGGTGCTCTTCCTGCGCAAGCTGGTGCCGGGAGGGGCCAACCGCTCGTATGGCATTGAAGTGGCGAGGCTCGCGGGCCTGCCGCCCGAGGTGGTGACGCGGGCGAGGGACATTCTGCAGAACCTCGAGTCGGGCGAGTTCGACGACAGCGGGAGGCCGAGGCTGGCGCGAAGGGGCGGGCGGGCGCCGTCGCCGGGGCAACTGGGGCTGTTCGGCGGGGTGGCCGAGCCCGGGCCGAAGCTAGAGCCGAGCCACCAGAAGGCGCTGGAGCTGCTGCGGGCGGTGAAGCTGGAGGAGACGACGCCGCTGGAGGCGCTCAACCTGCTGGCGAAGCTGCAGCGCGAGCTGAAGTAGGGGAGGGCGGCGCTCTTCGAGTACCTCGAGGTCTTCTACAACCGCCAGAGGCGGCACTCGATCCTGGGCCATACGCCACGGCTCCCAGCAGGGCAGCGAAGCGGAGGAGCCCCGGCCCGTCCCGACGCCGGAAACGCGGCCGTCAGAAATTGGACGCGCCCGAGTCATGGGGTGCGGTGTATAGGGTCAAACCCGGCCCTTACTGAGCCCCCCGACCTGCTCGCCTCCCCCGAAGGTGAGCCCCCATCGCTCCTTCCTCGAGGTCTCCATGTCGTCGCCCCCGCGCCCGTCCCGTCCGGCGCTGCCTGGCTTCCTTTCCGCCGCCGTGCTCGTGCTTGCGTGCAGCCAGGGGGCCGCACCGCCCGAGGCGCCCGGCGCGGTCCCCGTCACGGTGGTCACCCTGAAGTCGGAATCGGTCCTGCTGACGCGCGAGCTGCCTGGCCGCACCAGCGCGTTCCTGGTGGCGGAGGTGCGCCCCCAGGTCAACGGCATCATCGAGCGCCGGCTCTTCACCGAGGGCAGCCTGATCAAGGCGGGCCAGCCACTCTACCAGCTGAGTGACGCGGCCTACCGCGCGGACCACCTCAGCGCGCAGGCCGCGCTCGACCGCGCGAAGGCCACCCTGTCCGCGGCGGAGCTGAACGCCAGGCGCTCCACGGAGCTCGCGGAGCACGCGGTGGTCAGCCCGCAGGACCACGACCGGGCGGTGGTCGCCCTCCAGCAGGCCGAGGCGGACGTGAAGGCCGCGCTGGCCGCGCTGCAGCGCGCGAGCGTGATGCTCGACTACGCCCGCATCGTGTCGCCCATCTCCGGCCGGATCGGCCGCTCGTCCGTCACCCAGGGGGCGCTGGTGACCGCGAACCAGCCCCAGGCGCTCACCTCGGTGCAGCAGCTCGACTCGGTCTACGTGGACCTCACCCAGTCCAGCGGGGAGCTGCTGCGACTGCGCAAGGAGGTGGCGGCGGGCAGGCTCGAGACCGCTGACGGCACGCCGGTGACCCTCCTGCTCGAGGACGGCAGCCGCTACGCACATGCCGGCAAGCTGACCTTCTCCGACGTCAGCGTGGACCCGAGCACCGGCACCTTCGGGCTGCGCGTGCTCGTGCCCAACCCCGACCACGTCCTGCTCCCGGGCATGTACGTGCGCGCGCGGATCGGCAACGGCGTGCGCGAGCAGGGACTGCTCGTGCCCCAGCAGGGCGTGGCCCGCGATCCCAAGGGCCACGCCACCGCCCTGGTGGTGGGGAAGGACGGCAAGGTGGAGGCGCGGGTGGTCAAGGTCAGCCAGACGGTGGGGGACCGGTGGCTGGTCGAGGAGGGTCTGGTCGCGGGGGACCGGGTCATCGTCGAGGGCCTGCAGAAGGTCCAGCCCGGAGCCCAGGTGGAGGTGACGGAGGCCGCACCCGAGGCCGGGGCCGGGACCCTGACGGTGCCCGCCTCGTCCCAGCACTGATCGGAGCCACCCATGGCACGCTTCTTCATCGACCGCCCCATCTTCGCCTGGGTCCTGGCGATCATCATCATGCTCGCGGGCGCGCTCTCCATCGCGCGGCTGCCCATCTCCCAGTACCCGGCCATCGCGCCGCCCACGGTGACCATCACCGCCGTCTACCCCGGGGCCTCCGCGAAGGCGGTGGAGGACTCGGTGACGCAGGTCATCGAGCAGAACATGAAGGGGCTGGACGGGCTCCTCTACATGTCCGCGACGAGCGAGTCGAACGGGCTCGCCACCCTCACGCTGACGTTCCAGCACGGCACCGACCCGGACATCGCCCAGGTGCAGGTGCAGAACAAGCTGCAGCTCGCCACGCCCTCGCTGCCGCAGGTGGTGCAGCAGCAGGGCCTCGGCGTCACCAAGGCGAGCTCGGGCTTCCTGATGGTGGTGGGCTTCGTGTCCGAGGACGGCAGCATGGGGGGCGACGACATCCAGGACTACGTCGCCGCGAACATGGTGGACCCCATTGCGCGTGTCCCCGGCGTCGGCAGCACCCAGGTGTTCGGCGCGAAGTACGCGATGCGCATCTGGCTGGACCCGAACAAGCTCGCCACCTACCGGCTCACGCCGGGGGACGTCACCCTCGCCATCCGCGCCCAGAACCAGCAGGTGGTGGTGGGCCAGCTGGGCGGCACGCCCGCCGTCCCGGGCCAGCAGCTCAATGCGGCCATCACCGCCCAGGATCGCCTCCAGACGCCGGAGCAGTTCCGCGACATCATCCTGCGAGGCAACCCGGACGGCTCGGCGCTGCGGCTCGGTGACGTGGCGCGGGTGGAGCTCGGCTCGGAGGACTACAGCGTCATCAGCCGCTACAACGGCAAGCCCGCGACGGGCATCGCGGTGTCGCTCGCCACGGGGGCGAACGCGCTGAGCACCGCGCAGGGAGTGGTCGCGGCGCTGAAGGAACTCGAGCCGTCGTTCCCCAAGGGCCTCGAGGCGGTGACCCCCTTCGACACCACGCCGTTCGTGCGCGTGGCCATCAAGGGCGTGGTCACGACGCTGCTCGAGGCCATCCTCCTCGTGTTCCTGGTGATGTACCTGTTCCTGCAGAACTTTCGCGCAACACTCATCCCGACCATCGCGGTGCCGGTGGTGCTGCTCGGCACGTTCGGGGTGCTCTCGGCGCTGGGCTACTCGGTCAACATGCTGACCATGTTCGCCATGGTGCTCGCCATCGGCCTGCTCGTGGACGACGCCATCGTGGTGGTGGAGAACGTGGAGCGCCTGATGAGCGAGGAGGGCCTCTCGCCCGTCGAGGCCACGCGGAGGTCCATGGACCAGATCACCGGCGCGCTGGTCGGCATCGGCCTGGTGCTCTCGGCGGTGTTCGTGCCCATGGCGTTCCTCGGGGGCGTGACCGGCGTCATCTACCGGCAGTTCTCGGTGACCATCGTGGCCTCCATGGCGCTCTCGGTGCTGGTCGCGGTGGTGCTGACGCCAGCGCTGTGCGCGACCATGCTCGAGCCCATCGCCAAGGGGCACCACGCGTCCGGCACCGGGTTCTTCGGCTGGTTCAACCGCCACTTCGACCGGGGCAACGCCCGCTACCAGGGGGCGGTGCGGGGCATCCTCTCGCGGAGCCGGCGCTTCATGCTCGCCTTCGCCGCCATGGGGGTGCTGATGGGGGTGCTGTTCGCGCGGCTGCCGACCTCCTTCCTGCCCTCGGAGGACCAGGGCTTCCTCTTCTCCATGGTGCAGACGCCGGTGGGCGCGACGCAGGAGCGCACCATGAAGGTCATCGAGCGGATGGAGCGGCACTTCCTCGAGGACGAGAAGGCCACCGTGGACTCGCTGTTCAGCGTGCAGGGCTTCAGCTTCGGCGGCAGCGGGCAGAACAGCGGCATCGCGTTCATCAACCTCAAGGACTGGTCCGAGCGGAAGTCCCCCGAGCTCGGCGTCAATGCGGTGGCCGGGCGGGCCATGGGGGCGCTGAGCCAGATCAAGGACGCGCTCGCCTTCGCGTTCCCGCCCCCGGCGATGCCCGAGCTCGGCACCTCGGCGGGCTTTGTCTTCTACCTCAAGGACAACCTCGGCCTGGGCCACGAGGCGCTCACCGCGGCCCGCAACCAGTTCCTCGGCGCCGCGGCGCAGAGCCCGCTGCTCGCCAACGTGCGCCCGAATGGCCAGGACGACACGCCGCAGTTCCGCGTCGACGTGGACGTGGCGAAGGCCGGCGCGCTCGGGCTGTCCATGGCGGACATCAACGCCACCCTCTCCACGGCGTGGGGCGGCCAGTACATCGACGACTTCATCGACCGTGGCCGCGTCAAGCGCGTGTTCCTCCAGGCGGACGCGCCGTTCCGGATGGTCCCCGAGGACTTCCAGCGCTGGTCGGTGCGCAACCGGCAGGGAGAGATGGTGCCGTTCGCGAGCTTCGCGAGCACGCGGTGGGGGTTCGGCTCGCCCCGGCTCGAGCGCTACAACGGCGTGCCGGCGATGCAGATCATGGGCGAGGCGGCCCCGGGCGTGAGCTCCGGTGACGCCATGGCGGAAGTGGAGCGGCTGGTGGCGCAGCTGCCGCGGGGCGTGGGGCTCGAGTGGACGGGGCAGTCGTACCAGGAGCGCGCGGCGGGTGCCCAGACGCCGCTGCTCTACACGCTCTCGCTGCTCATCGTGTTCCTCTGCCTGGCGGCCATGTACGAGAGCTGGACCATCCCGACGGCGGTGCTGATGGTGGCGCCGCTGGGCATCCTCGGCACGGTGCTGGCGAGCGCGATGCGGGGGATGGAGCGCGACATCTACTTCCAGGTGGCGCTGCTGACCACGGTGGGCCTGTCGAGCAAGAACGCCATCCTCATCGTCGAGTTCGCGAAGGAGAACCTCGAGAAGGGGATGGAGCTGACGGAGGCCACGCTGGCCGCGGTGCGTGCGCGCCTGCGGCCCATCCTGATGACCTCTCTGGCCTTCGGGCTCGGCGTGCTGCCGCTGGCGGTGGCCACCGGCGCGGGCTCGGGCGCGCAGCGGACCATCGGCACGGGGGTGCTCGGCGGCATGATGGTGGGCACGCTGCTCGGCATCTTCTTCGTGCCCCTGTTCTTCGTGGTGGTGCAGCGCGTGTTCGGCCGGCGCAGGGTCACCGAGCCGGCAGCAGCGCTCCCGGAGGACACCAGCGCGCCGGACCTGGCGGGGTGAGCCCTCCGCGGCCGCGCCCCTGTATGGGCCCAGACTGACCCCGGAAAGGCGGCCGCCAGGGGCCCACCACCGCGATGACCCACCTCGCCATCCAGGAGCAGCTCGATGGCAAGTCCGTCGAGTGGATGGAGAAGGTCACCGACGAGTCGTGACGGCGACGCGCCAGCGCCACGGGCTCAAGGAGTGCCAGGCGGCAGGTTCGATTCCCGCCGCCTCCAGCCCCGTCGCGCGGCTACGCCGTGGCGGCGCGCACCGCCCGCATCAGCTCGCCGGAGTCGATGAGCTGGCAGACGGCCTCGATGTCGCGGTGGAGCTCCCGGTCCTTCTCCATGGTGGGCACGCGGCTGCGCACCAGATCGTGCGCGGCGCGAGGCCCGCGGCCCGCCCTCACCGGCAGCCGGAAGTCCAGCGCCTGGCTCGCCACCAGCAACTCAATCGCGAGGCACGTGCGGGTGAAGTCCGCCACCTGCCGGCCCTTGAGCGCCGCCGTCATGCCCATGGACACGTGGTCCTCGCGGCCGGCGGAGGAGGGGATGGAGTCCACCGAGGCCGGGTGGCACAGCACGCGCGACTCGGCCACCAGCGCGGCGCTCGTCACCTGGGCGATCATGAAGCCCGAGTTGAGGCCCGAGTTCTTCGCCAGGAACGGCGGCAGGTTGGACAGCGCCGGGTTGACGAGCTGCTCCACGCGCCGCTCGCTGATGGAGGACAGCTGGGTGAGCGCCATCGCCGTCACGTCCATGGCCAGCGAGATGGGCTGCCCGTGGAAGTTGCCGCCCGAGACGATGCGGCCCGTGTCCACGAAGACGAGCGGGTTGTCCGTGGCGCTGTTCACCTCCACCTCGAGGATGCGCCGGGCGAAGGACAGGCCCTCGCGCGCCGCGCCGTGCACCTGGGGCATGCAGCGCAGCGAGTACGGGTCCTGCACCTTGCTGCAGTTGACGTGCGTCTCCACCAGATCGCTTCCCGCCAGCAGCCGGCGCAGGTGCGCGGCCACGGCCTTCTGGCCCTCGTGGGGGCGCACGTCGTGAATCTCGGGGATGAAGGGCTTGTGGCTGCCCAGCAGGCCCTCCAGCGTCATGGAGCCGGCGATGTCCGCCACCTGGGAGAGCATCTCGGCGCGCAGCTGCAGCAGCGTGCCCACCGCGCACATCGCCTGGGTGCCGTTGACGAGCGCCAGGCCCTCCTTGGCCTCCAGCACCACGGGCGGAAGGCCCGCCCGCTCCCGCGCCGAGCGCGCCGGCATCCGCTGGCCCTGGAAGAAGGCCTCGCCCTCGCCAATGAAGACGAGCGCCAGGTGCGCCAGCGGCGCCAGGTCTCCCGAGGCGCCCACGCTGCCGCGCTCGGGCACCACCGGCACCACGTCCTTGTTGAGCATGTCCAGCGCCAGCTTCAGCGTCTCCAGACGGATGCCCGAGTACCCCTTGGCGAGCACGTTGCAGCGCAAGAGCAGCAGGGCGCGCGCCTCGGGCAGGCTCATGGGCGTGCCCACGCCGGCCGCGTGCGAGAGGATGAGGTTGCGCTGCAGCTCGCGCAGGTCCTTCTTGTCGATGCGCACCTCGGACAGGGTGCCGAAGCCGGTGTTGATGCCGTAGGAGGGGGCATCCCCCGCCGCCACCCGGTCCACCAGCTCGCGCGAGGCCCGGACGCAGGTCTCGGCCTCCGGCGAGAGCTCCACGGTCACCTCGTTGTGGGCAACCTGCAGGATCTCCTCGAGGCGGAGGGTGTCTCCATCAATCAAAAGGCGGGGGCGGTACATGTCGGGCTCCGGGAGCTACGGGTGCGGCGGGCCTGCCGAGGGGCGCAGCCTATATCCCAACACGCGGCGCTCCGCAGCCCGTCCGTTTCGCCTGCCTCCAGGACGGCCCCGGGAGCTTTTGACAGCCGGGGGTCACCTCTCTAGTGTGACGCGCCGTTCCAGGAGGAACCAGCCAACGTGGCATTGATCGTCCAGAAGTACGGCGGCACGTCGGTCGGAGATACCGACCGCATGAAGAACGTGGCCCGCCGCTGCATCGCGGCCCAGGCCGCTGGGAACGACGTGGTGGTGGTGGTGTCCGCGATGTCCGGCGAGACCAACCGCCTCCTCAAACTCGTCTCCCAGATCACCGACCGGCCGAGCGAGCGGGAGCAGGACGTGGTGGTCGCAACCGGCGAGCAGGTGTCCATCGGCCTCGTGGCCATGGCCATCCAGGCGCAGGGAGGCCTGGCGACCAGCTTCCTCGGTTACCAGGTGCAGATCGTCACCGACAGCATCTTCTCCAAGGCCCGCATCAAACGCATCGACGCGGAGAAGATCGTCGAGGCGCTCAAACAGAAGCACATCGTGGTGGTGGCCGGCTTCCAGGGCCAGGACGAGCAGGGCAACGTCACCACGCTGGGCCGCGGCGGCTCGGACACCACGGCGGTGGCCCTGGCCGCGGCGCTCAAGGCCGATGCCTGTGAGATCTACACGGACGTGGACGGCGTCTACACGACCGACCCCAACGTGTGCCCCGCGGCGCGCAAGCTGGACCGCATCTCGTACGAGGAGATGCTGGACCTGGCCAGCCTGGGCGCCAAGGTGCTGCAGATCCGCTCGGTCGAGTTCGCGATGAAGTACAAGGTGCCGCTCTGGGTGAAGTCGTCCTTCTCGGACGATCCCGGCACCCTGGTGTGTGAGGAGGACAAGTCGATGGAGAATGTGGTTGTCAGCGGCATCGCCTACGACAAGAACGAGGCGAAGATCGCCATCAATGGCGTGCCGGACGTGCCGGGTGTGGCCGCGAAGATCTTCGGGGCGCTCGACGCGCAGAACATCGTGGTGGACCTGATCGTCCAGACGGCCTCCAAGGACGGCCGCACGGACCTGTCCTTCACGGTGGGCAAGATGGACCTGGTCAAGGCGAAGGAGCTCGTCGAGCGCGTGGCCCAGGAGATCAAGGCCGGCGGCGTGGAGACGGACGGCGACGTGGCCAAGGTCTCCATCGTGGGCGTGGGCATGCGCAACCACTCGGGCGTGGCGGCGAAGATGTTCCAGGTGCTCGCGGCCGAGGGCATCAACATCCAGCTCATCTCCACGTCGGAGATCAAGGTCTCCTGCCTCATCGGCTCGAAGTACACGGAGCTGGCCGTCCGGGCGCTGCACACCGCGTTCGGGCTGGACAAGGCTCCCACGGCGGGCTGAGGCGTGAACCGGACCGGCGCGCTCGCGGTGGCCTCGCTCGGGCTGTTGGGCCTGGGGGTGGTGGCTCGCGGCCGCTGGCCGGACTCCGCCCCCGCGCTGGACTGTGAGCCCGGCGCGGTGCGGGTGGTGGACGGGGTCGCGGTGTGTGGCGAGGGCGCCGCGCCCTCCGCCCCCCAGCGACTGATGCTGGGGCAGAAGCTGGACCTCAACACCGTGTCCGAGGGCGAGCTCGCCCGGGTGCCCGGAGTGGGGCCCTCGCTCGCTCGCCGGCTCGTTGAAACACGCGAGGCCCGCGGCCGGTTCCACGCCTGGGAGGAGGTGGCCTCCGTGCCCGGGGTCGGTACCGCCCGGTTGGAGACCCTCCAGGCGACAACCGAGCTACGGTAGGCGCCAGGGCCCCGAGCCGTGTGGTAAGCACTGGGTGTGGAGATCGCCTGCCCCCAGTGCTCGATGCAGTACGCGCTCGACCCCCAGTTCGTGCCGTCTGGGGGTGTCCCGGTGCAGTGCACCCGCTGCCGTCACGTCTTCATCGCCGCTCCGGAGGCCCCGTCGGCCTCGCCTCGTCCCGCGCCCAAGCCGAGCCTCCCGCCCAACCCCAACCTGAAGGCCACGATGCCCTACGGTGGCCCGGGGAAGACGGGCCCGCAGCCGGGCCTCGGGGCGACGCAGGCGTTCGGCGTGCCGGTGCCGCAGGTCCCCTCCATCGCCCCCATGGCCCCCGTGGCGAAGCCCGCGGCCAAGGCTCCGGCGGGCACCCCCGCGCCCCATACGACGCAGGTGTTCGGCGCGGTGACGCAGGGGCCGCCGGCCGTGCCTCCCGTGGCGCCGGTGGCTCCCAGGCCCCAGCCCGCTCCGGCGGGCACTCCGCCGTCCGCCCATACGACGCAGGTGTTCGGCGCGGTGCCGGTCCCCAAGCCTCCCGCGGGTCCCCGGCCTCCGCCCGCGGCGAAGCCTCCGGCGGGCACGCCCGCGCCCCAGACGACGCAGGTGTTCGGCGCGGTGACGCAGCCGCCCCAGCCGGCCAGGCCTCCCGCCGCGACGGGCACGCCGCCCGTGGGCTCCCCGGCGGCGAAACAGGCCGCTCCCGGTGCCAGGCCTCCGGCGGCCACGCCCGCGCCCCAGACGACGCAGGTGTTCGGCGCGGTGCCGCAGCCGTCCCTGTCCCCGACGCAGCTGTTCGGTGAGGCTCCGCTCGCCCAGACCGGCGCTCCCCAGGGGACGCCGCCCGCGAAGCCGGCCACGGGTCCGGCGCCCGCGCAGCCGCCGGGGATGACGCCCCGGGCCACCACCCTCCCGGAGCCGCTCCTCGTGGGCCTGGCCCCGTCCTCCCCGTCCGAGCCGATGATGGGAGTCGCGGCGACCACGCCCATCGAGCTCCCCGACGAGGTCCTGGACCAACTCAACCGCCCGCTGGCGGAGCTGATGGCGGAGGAGTCGTCCTCCGAGGACCGTCCGCCCTCGCCGGGGCCGTCCGGGCCGGGCCTGACCAAGCCGCTCGAGCTGCCCACGGAGCTGCTCGATGGCTCCATCGACGTCAACAACAAGTCCGGCCGCGACAGGCGCCCGGAGCCGGGCCGCAAGGGCCGGGGCCTGTTCATCGCGGGCGGCGTGCTCGTGCTCGCCCTGACGGCGTTCCTGACCTCGCCGGCCTGGCTGTCGAAGTCCGACGCCCTGTCGCACGACGCGCGCGTGACCCGGGACGAGGCGGTGGCGCTGTTGCGGCGCGACGACGCGGGCTCGAAGGAGGAGGCCCTCTCGCGCCTGCGGTCTCTGTCGACCGCCCATCCCCAGAGCGTCGAGCTCCTCGTGGAGCTGGGCGTCGCCCTCGCCATGCACCTGGACGACACCCAGGCCCGGGTGCGCACGCTCCAGGCGCGGATGGAGGCGCTGCAGTCGCGCATCACCCGCCTCACGCAGGCCAAGGCGCCGGCCGACTGGCTCAGCCGCGTCAACACCATGCGCGAGGAGCTGAACGCCCTGCGCACCCAGCTCACGCCACTCGAGGAGCGCGCCAAGGCGCTCTCGAAGGACGCCGTGCAGGTGATGAAGCAGCTGGAGTCGGCGCCCGAGAAGGAGTCGAAGGAGGCCGCCCTGGCGCGCCTCCGGGGCCGGGCCCTGCTCAACGCCGTGCTGGGTGGGGACGCGCTCAACATGGTCGTGCAGCTGGCGCAGGCGGGGCAGGGCGACTGGAGCACGCTCACCATGGCCGAGTACGTCCTCCACTACGCCACGCCCGAGGCGCCGCACATCACCCAGGCCGTCACCGGGCTGGAGGGGATGCGCGAGACGGACAAGGCCTACCTGCGCCCCTACGTGCTGGGGGCTCGCATCGCGCTGATGCGCAAGGAGCCGCCGGCCCAGGCGCAGTCGCTGCTGGACACCGTCATCACCCTCAATCCCAAGCACGAGCTGGCCCGGCTGCTCCATGCGTACGCCCAGGAGCTGGCGGACCAGGCGGACGAGCCCAAGGAGCTCCCCCAGGCTCCCACGCCCGGGCCGGTGGAGCCCACCCCCGAGGCCCCCGCGCCCGAGGGCGGTGACGCCAGCCCCGCGCCGGCTCCCTCCGAGTCCACGGCCACCACCGCGCCCGCGCCCTGACCCGGGGGGCCCCGGGGTTACCCACCGGGAGGAAAAAAGTTCCTGCTTCCCGCGGGCGGTGGGTGCCTTGCACTCCAGCCCCCGAGGGCAGTGCCGGTTCCGGGCGCCGGTACGTGCCTTGCTTGCCGTCTGATCGCGAGTGCTCCGCGTGAACGGATCTCTAGGGTCGGGGAGGCAGGGGTGATGGGGGAGCTGGTGTTCTGGTGTGCCGCGGTGCTGCTGGTGCACACGTACTTTCTATACCCGGTGATGTTGTTCGCCCTGGATGGGGTCGCCCAGGTGCTGCACAACGTGCGCTACATGCGCTCGGGGGCGAGCCGCCGCAAGGGCGAGCAGCCGGGCGAGCAGCCCCGGGTGAGCCTGGTGGTGGCCGCCTACAACGAGGCGAGCTGCATCGAGGAGAAGCTGCGCAACAGTCTGGCGTTGGACTATCCGGCGGGGCGCTTCGAGGTGCTCATTGGCTCGGACGGCTCGTCGGACGGCACGGACGAGCGGGTGCTGCGCTGCACGGACGAGCGGGTGAAGCTGTCGGCGGCGCCTCGTGGCGGGAAGACGTCGGTGCTCAACCGGTGCATCCCGATGGCCAGGGGCGACATCGTCCTGCTCTCGGACGCGAACACGATGATCGAGCCGGAGGCGGTGAAGCGGCTGGTGCGCCACTTCGAGGACCCCGAGGTGGGGGCGGTGTGCGGCCAGCTGCGGCTCTACAACCCGACGAAGGCCGAGTACGAGGAGAGCACGTACTGGACCTACGAATCGCTCATCAAGTTCTACGAGGGCAAGCGCGGGGCGGTGGTGGGGGCGAACGGAGGGCTGTATGCCATCCGCCGCTCGCTCTTCAACGCGCTGCCGCCGTCGACGATCGTCGATGACTTCGTGATTCCGCTGCGCATCCTCGAGAAGGGCTACAAGGTCGTCTACGAGCCCGAGGCGGTGGCGCACGAGGAGACGACGGAGGACTACGGCAAGGAGTTCGGGCGGCGGGCGCGCATCGCGGCGGGCAACTTCCAGAGCCTGCGGATGGTGCCGGGGCTGCTCTCGCCGCTGTCGGGCTTCCCGGCGTTCGCGTTCTGGTCGCACAAGCTGCTGCGCTGGTGCGCGCCGGCGCTGATGGCCCTGGCGTTCGTGACGAACCTCTTCCTGCTGCACAGCCCGCTGTACCGGCTGACGTTGGCGGGGCAGGTGCTCTTCTACGGGCTGGCGTTCCTGGGGAAGCAGGGCCTGCTCAAGGGCCCGGCGCGGCGGGTGGCCTCGGTGGCCTACTACTTCGTGACGATGAACCTGGCCATCGTGGTGGGCTTCTGGCGGTTCCTGCGCAACACGCAGCGGGCCGCCTGGGACCGGACGGCGCGGGTTCCGTCCTCGTCGTAAGGGGGGCTCGGGGGCGGGGGCATGTGAATCGGAGGGAGCCGTTCGAGCCCTCCCCGGGTATCCTCCCCGGCCATGCTTCCCGTACGCCCTCCCGCAGCTTCCTACGTGCTCATCGACGCGGAGAACGTCGATTGGGCCGTGTCCAATGTCGTGGGCCGCAAGCCCGAGCCCCAGGACCGGATGCAGTTCGATCGCCTGGTGGCCTTCTGTGAGACCCACTTCCCGGCTCCGGTGCGTTGCATCGTGGTGCTCAACGCCCGGGGCGAGCAGCTGCCGGATGTGATGCTCGGCTTCGTGCGCGCCCTGAAGACCGCGGGCTGCGAGGTGGCGCTGCTCTACGGCCGGCCCGACCAGAAGGTGGTGGACCTGGGCATCCTCAAGCTGCTGGAGGCCATCCGCACCCAGCGCCCCAAGGCCGCGGTGGGGCTCGCCAGCCACGACGGGGCCGACTTCGCGGACGCCCTGCGCTTGCTGCTCGAGGAGAAGCGGCAGGTGGCGGTGCTCGGGTTGCGCGAGTACATGAGCCAGCGCTTCCGCGAGCTCGTCCCGTCCGGGCTGGAGATCATCGATCTCGAGCTGAACGCCCGCGTCTTCCAGCGTCCGCTGCCGCGCCTGCTCCCGATTCGCGTGGACGAGTTCGACCCGGCGTTTCTCCTGTAGCCGGGCGTCACCACTGCGTGTGGCGGTAGTCCTTGAAGAAGTTGCCCCACACGTACTGGCCGGTATTGACCGAGGACATGACCGGATCCACCACGCGCGCCGCGCCGTCGACGATGTCCAGCGGCGGCTGGAAGTCGAGCTCCTGCTGCTTGCGCTCGGCGTGCATGGCCGGATCCTCATCGGTGACCCAGCCGGTATCCGCCGCGTTCATGTAGATGCCGTCCTTCGCGTAGTCGGGCGCGGAGGTCAGCGTCATCATGTTCAGCGCGGCCTTCGCCATGTTCGTGTGCGGATGCTTGTCCGTCTTCGTCCCGCGCGAGAAGCTCCCCTCCATCGCGGAGACGTTCACGATGTGGCCGGGCTCGGAGCGGTCGCGCATCATCAGCGGCTTGAGCTTCCCGCAGAGGATGAACGGGGCCACGGCGTTCACCAGGTGGACCTCCAGCATCTCGGCCGTCGGGACGTCCGCGAGCTTCATCCGCCAGGAGTTCATCTGCCGCAGATCCACCTGCTGCAGATCCGCGTCCAGCCGTCCCTCGGGGAAGAGGGTGCGCGTGTCGCCCTCCTGCTCGAGGGCGTAGGGGATCAGCGAGAGCGCGGCGGACGAGTGGATGCCGAGCGCGGGATCTCCGCTGCGCCACGTGGGCACGAGCGTCGAGGCCTCGACGCCCCCCTCACCGAGGGCGGGGTGCACCGCCGCGACGCACTCCTCGTGGCCGGCGAGCAGCGGGCGCAGTTGCGCGGGGAGCTCGTCGAAGCGGCGCAGCTCGCCCTCCAGCAGGTGCGCGTAGAAGCCGGGCGGACGGCGCACGGTCTGCGCCGCGTTGTTGATGAGGATGTCCAGCCGGTGGTGCGTCTGCTCGATGTGCCGCGCGAAGAGCTCGACGCTGGGGGCATGCCGCAGGTCGAGCCCATGGATGTGCAGCCGGTGCGACCACGCCGCGAAGTCCGGCTCTTGCACGTAGCGCTGCGCCGCGTCCTTGGGGAAGCGCGTGGTCGCGATCACCCGCGCGCCCGAGCGCAGCAACATCAGCGACGCCTGATAGCCGATCTTCACGCGCGCGCCGGTGATCAGCGCGACCTTCCCGGACAGCGGCGCCCGCTGGGTCCGCTTCGCGTAGTTGAAGTCCGCGCACTCGCCGCACATCGAGTCGTAGAAGAAGTGCAGCTTCCGGTACTCCGCCTTGCAGACGTAGCACCTGCGCGGGACCTCGAGGATCCGCTCCGGCCCCTCCGAAGCCTCCGAGGGGGGCGGCGGCGGAAGCTGCGGCACCGTGAACACGGCGGCACGGCGCAGGGAGCGGATCTCGGTCGTGGCACGTACGACGCGGTCGTGCTCGCGCTTCGTCTTCTTCTTCTCGCGCCTCAGCGCCTTCGCGAGCCGTGTCTTCGTGTCGCGATCCGGGTGCACCACGCCGCCAGCGGCGGTCAGGAGCGCGATCCGCTCCGACTCGGGGAGATTGGCCAGCAGGATGCGGTCCTTGGCCATCGCCTCGAGGAGGTTCGTGCAGCGGCGCACCTCGTCCAGTGACAAGTCGGTGGGCGGCGCGGCGGCCGGGGGGATCTGGGTTCTCTCGGCGTCCTTCATTCCACCGCTGCATACCTCCCGCCGGGGGGCGCGCAAAGGGAAGAGTCCGGGTGGGGCTCGATGGGCGGGAGGGGGGCCGTGCGGACGAGCCATGGCTCCCGCCCTCACCGCCGGGGTCTATCTCCGGGCCACGGCGGTGGGCCTGGCCTCGGGCAGCACCGAGCCGTAGGAGGCGAAGAGCTGCCCGGTGAGCACGGGCATCTTCCCGGCCCCGGGCGCGCGCAGCATGTCGTTGAGCACCTCGCCGGTGCGGGGATCGCGCCGGATGCCCGGCTTCGCGAGGTTCATCCGGTAGCGCACCACGCCGCGCTTGACGCGGTGGATGACGACCACGGTGCCATCGCTCTCGACCTCATCCACCACCCCCACGTGGGTGAGCCCGTCATTGCGCCGGCCGTCGCGGTTCTGGTCGTACGTCTCGCGGAAGAACACCAGATCTCCCGGCTTCGGCTGGCCCTTCGTGTACACGCGGCCGTGCGAGCGGGCGTAGCGGTACATCGCGGTGACGCCGTTGTCCCCGGCCACGCCGGAGCCGCGGAAGGAGACCCCGGCCCTGGCGTACACGGCCTCGACGAAGCCGGTGCAGTCATCCGGCCAGGTGCGCCCGGCGAGCCGCACCTTGCTGCTGCCCACGAGCCCTCGCGCGGCGGCGAGCACGTCCTCCCGGTTACCGGCGGGCGGGGGAGGGCGCACCTGCTGACGGGGGGCAGGCGAGGGGGCGGCGACGCTCAGGGACTCGCGAGGCGCGGCCACGGGCGTCAGCGGGCTGTAGCGGTAGCTGGAGGCGATGACGTGTCCGCCCAGGGGCATGCCGGTGGCACAACCCGTCATCACCACCAGCCCCGCGAGCAGTACGCACAGCCTCATGTCGCGACCTCCCTGTAGCGAGTCCACGGCGGGGATGGTCGGGCGGACGAGGGGTGTAGTCAAAAAAACCACCCAGACAGGCGGACGAGGAGGCATGGGTTTTTCACCCTCGGGCGTGGTGGTAATGCTGGGGCGATGCGCGAGCTCCGAGCCCTCTCCCTGGTGTTGTTGCTGACCGGCTGTGGTGCGCCCCGGGCGTACCAGCGGGCGCGGGACGCGGACACGCTGGAGGCCTACCGGGCCTTCCTGCGTGAGTACCCGGTGGGCGACGAGGCCGAGGCCATCGAGGTGCGCATCGAGGAGCTGGAGTTCGAGGAGGCCTCGAAGCTGCACACGGTGGTGGCCTACAAGCGTTTCCTGGAGGCGCACCCGGAGGCGCCGAAGGCGAGGGCGGCCCGGGCGCTGCTGGAGGGCCTGCGCTTCAACGCGGCGAAGGAGGCGGGCACGGCGGCGGCGCTGCGGCAGTTCCTGAAGGATCATCCGGACGGGGCGCAGCGCGAGGAGGCGCAGCGGCTGCTGAAGGAAGCGGAGCTGAAGGAGCTGGCCACGACGAAGGACACGGAGCAGCTGCGCGAGTACCTGCGCGAGGCGCCGGATGATCCGCGCCGGCTGGAGGTGGAGTCGCGGCTGGACGACGAGAGCTTCACGCGGGCGGAGACGGCGGGGGCCTCGCAGCTGCTCGCGTACCTGCGGGACTTCCCGGCGGGGCGCTACCGGGAGCAGGCCAAGGAGCGGCTGCTGGCGCTGGAGGTGGAGGGGCTGCTCGTGTCGGGCCTGGTGGACGAGGCCGAGGCGCGCGTGGTGGGGCATCCGCTGGGGGCGAAGCTGAAGGACTTCCCGGCGCGGCTGGCCCGGGCCCGAGCCGAGCGCGCGGCACTGGAGAGCCGTGAGCCGCTCGTGCAGTCCGCGCAGGTGGGGCACTACCTGCGGGACATTGACGACCTGAAGCGCGCGCTGCTGGCGCCGGACCCGATGGACCGGTGGCAGGCGGCGGATGAGCTGGGTCAGCACGTGTCGGTGAAGGTGCTGGATCCGCTGCTCGAGGCGTTCCGCTCGGGACGCAACCCGCTCGTGCGGCAACGGGCGCTGGAGAGCCTCCAGACGGTGCTGCGCGCGCTGCCCGGGCCGGTGGCGGACCACGAGGTGGCGGTGCGGCTGGAGTCGCTGCGCGAGAAGGCGGGCAGCCCGGAGCTGTACCTGACGATGGCGGTGCTGCTCGACCTGTCGGGCCGGATGGGCGAGGCGGCCCCCGAGTACCAGCGGGCCTTCGAGCCGGAGGAGCCGGATCCGGTGGTGCTGCGGCGCTGGGTGCAGATCCGCGAGGAGCGCCGTCAGACCTTCTCGGCGGCGGTGGCGGCGAGGCAGCTGTCGCTGTGGGCGCTGCGGGTGGCGCGCGAGGAGTCCATCTCCCCCGAGGGCGGCGTGCCGTTGGCGGCGGCGAGGCAGCTGTGCGCGGCGTTGCAGGGCGCGCGCTATGCGTCGGAGGTCATCGCCCGGGCCCGGAAGGCGAACACCGAGTTCCCCGAGGACCTGGACGGCTTCGCGGTGACGGCGGCGGACGCGCTGAAGCTGGCGGAGGCGCGGCTGTCGGACGCGGAGCTGGTGCTGCGCGAGAAGACGCCCGGGGCGCGCACGTGCGGAGACGACGCGGTCCGCGAGCGCCTGGAGAGCGCGGTGTCCGAGCGCCGCGAGGCCCTGCGCTCGGTGGGGACGAAGCTGCCGAAGCTGGCGCCCCTGCTGCTCGAGCTCGCGCGGGACAGGGACCCGTCCCCGGAGATTCGCGCCGAGGCCGCTTCCCGGCTGACGGCGCTCCGGGGAGACTGAGCACCGTCTTCCTTCCCACTGACCAGCTCTCCCCCACCCTTGGAGTGAGTCGCCGATGGCCACCCGCCCGCGGACGCAGCAGGCCACGGCGAGCTCCTCGCCGGGCATCGACTATGAGCGGCTGCTCAACGAGGAGCAGCTGCGCGCGGTGGAGGCGGGGGAGGGGCCAGTCCTGGTCATCGCGGGAGCGGGCTCGGGCAAGACGCGCACGCTGACGTTCCGGGTGGCGCGGATGCTGGAGCGGGGCGTTCCCCCCGAGGGCGTGCTGCTGCTCACCTTCACCAACAAGGCCGCGCGCGAGATGACGCGGCGGGTGGAGGAGCTGGCCGGGTCCTTCGCCGAGGTGCGCAAGCTGCTCGGAGGCACCTTCCACCACGCGGCGCATGTGCTGTTGCGCCAGCACGCGGGGGCCATCGGCTTCTCCCGCGACTTCACGGTGCTGGACCGCGAGGACGCGCGCGACCTGATGTCCTCGTGCATCGCCGAGCGCAAGCTGTCGCGCGAGCGGCGCTTCCCCAAGGCCGAGGTGGTGCTGGACGTGGTCTCCACGGCGGCCAACCTGCGCTTGACGGTGGCCGAGGTGCTGGTGCGGCACCGGCCGCAGCTGCTCCCGCTGGCCGAGGAGGTGCTCGCGGTGACGCGCCGCTTCGCCGAGCGCAAGGCGCGCATGCACCTGATGGACTTCGACGACCTGCTCGTGATGCTCGAGCGGCTGCTCGTGGACAACCCCATCATCCGCGCGCAGCTCGTGGAGCGCTTCCGCTGCGTGCTGGTGGACGAGTACCAGGACACCAACCGGTTGCAGGGTGACCTCGTGGAGCTGCTCGCTGGCGAGCGCGGCAACCTCACCGTGGTGGGCGACGACAGCCAGTCCATCTACAGCTTCCGCGGCGCGGACTTCACCAACCTCCTCGACTTCCCCAAGCGCCACCCGGGCTGCGGCATCTTCCCGCTCACCCGCAACTACCGCTCCACGCCGGAGATCCTCCGGTTGGCCAACGCCTCCATCGCGCTCAACCAGCGCCAGTTCCCCAAGCAGCTCCTCTCCTCGCGGCCCCCGGGCGCCGTGCCGGTGCTGGTGCCCACGCTGGACGTGGCTCAGCAGGCCGCCTTCGTGGCCGGGAGGGTGCTCGAGCTGCGAGGGGAGGGCATGCCGTTGTCGGAGATGGCCGTGCTCTACCGCGCGCACAGCCACTCCATCGAGCTACAGCTCGAGCTGACGCGCCTGGGCGTCCCCTTCCTGGTGCGCTCGGGCGTGCGCTTCTTCGAGCAGCGGCACGTGAAGGACGTGCTCGCCCACCTGCGGCTGGTGGGCAATCCACGCGACGAGCTGGCCCTCAAGCGCGTCGTCCAGCTGGTGCCCGGCATCGGCCCGGCGAAGGCCGAGGCCCTCTGGGACGCGCTGCTCGCCCTGCCTCCAGAGCTCACCCTGGTGGAGGCCCTGGCCCACCCCGCGCTCCAGGCCGAGGTGCCTCGCAAGGCCTCCGGGGATTTCGGCCGGCTGATCCGCCTCCTGGAGCGGCTGGGGGCCTCTGGGTCAAATCCGACCCCCGGGCGGATGATCCAGGACGTCCTGGAGGGGGGCTACGGCGAATACCTACGCGCGGAGTTCCCGGAGGAGGAGCGGCGCGAGGACGAGCTGCGCCAGCTCGCGGACTTCGCCGGGCGCTTCGAGGACCTGCCGCGCTTCCTGTCGGAGATCGCGCTGGTGGCCGAATTCTCGGCCCGGGATGCGACGGGCGAGCCCCCCCAGGAGAGCCTCACGCTCTCCACGGTGCACCAGTCCAAGGGCCTGGAATGGCAGGCGGTTTTCGTCATCTCGCTGGCCGAGGGCCGCTTCCCACTGCCCGGGGCGGCTCGCACGCCGGACGAGGAAGAGGAAGAGCGCCGGCTGTTCTACGTGGCTGTTACGCGCGCCAGGGATCTGCTCGCGCTGAGCTACCCCATCTCCGCGGTCTTGCGAGGAGGCGAGCGGGCGCTCCTCCGGCTTTCCCGTTTCATCGAGGAGCTACCGGTGGGCGAGGAAGCACCCTTCGTGCGGCTTTTCCCCGAGACGAGAACTGCGCAAGACGCTTCCTGACGTGATACAGAGTGGTGCTCCAATGGCGGACAGACCTCGCATCATCGGGATTGATTTAGGGACGACCAACACGCTGGTCGCGTCCGTGAAGAACCGCATCCCGAAGATCGTCCCCACGGATCGTGGCAACCTGATCCTCCCCTCGGTGGTGGCACTCTCTGGCAAGGGCGAGCTGTTGGTGGGCGGCGTGGCCAAGGATCAGATGGTCACCAACCCGAAGAACACGCTCTACGGGACCAAGCGGCTGATCGGCCGCAAGTACCAGTCGAAGGTCGTCGACGACCTGAAGGGTTACTTCAAGTACGACATCGTCGAGGCCCCGGACGGTGACGCGGCGGTGACCCTGGGCGGGCGCATCTACACGCTGCCCGAGGTGTCCAGCTTCATCCTCAAGCAGCTCAAGACGATCGCCGAGCAGTTCCTGGGTGGCCCCATCGACGAGGCCGTCATCTCCGTGCCGGCGTACTACACGGACAGCCAGCGCCAGGCGGTGAAGGAGGCCGGCAAGCTCGCGGGCTTCAACGTCAAGCGCATCGTCAACGAGCCCACCGCGGCGGCGCTCGCGTACGGCTTCAACCGTGGCCTGGATCAGAAGATCCTCGTGTACGACCTGGGCGGTGGCACCTTCGACGTCTCGGTGCTGCACCTCACGGGCAACGTCTTCGAGGTGCTGGCCACCGGCGGCGACACCTTCCTGGGCGGCGTCGACTTCGACAACCGGGTGATGGACTACGTGCTCGAGAAGTTCTGGGAGGAGACCAAGGTCGACCTCTCGCAGAGCCCCATCGCCATGCAGCGGATCAAGAACGCGGCCGAGGCGGCGAAGATCGACCTCACGCTCATCCCCAACGTGGTCATCGACCTGCCCTACCTCGAGGAGCGCAAGGGCAAGCCGCTCGATCTGCGGATTCCCCTCACGCGCGAGAACCTCAACGCGCTCACCATGGACCTGGTGGACCGCACGTTCGAGATCTGCGACCGGGTGCTGGCGGAGAAGGGCATCAACCGCTCGGAGATCGACGAGATCATCCTGGTGGGCGGGCAGAGCCGCATGCCGCTGGTGCAGCAGCGGATTCAGGAGCACTTCGGCAAGCCGCCGCGCAAGGGCGTGCACCCGGACGAGTGCGTGGCGCTGGGCGCGGCGCTGCTGGCGGACTCGCTGGGCAGCATCGACTCGGTGACGCTGCTGGACGCGGTGTCCATGCCCATCGGCTACGCGCTGCCCAACGGGCGGGTGCGCCGGGTCATCGAGAAGAACTCCATCATCCCGCTGGTGAAGAGCTTCCGGCTGCCCCCGCCGAGGGAGCCGGGCGCGTCCTTCATCGAGATGGACATCTTCCAGGGCGACAGCGACCTGATGGTGGACAACGAGTACCTGGGCACGCTGCGCGTTCCCGCCGAGGCGGCGGGCCGGAAGATCGACTTCCGGCTCAACGAGGAGTGCCTGCTGCAGGTGATCGTCGAGGAGCCGGGTGGCCCCAAGCGCATCGAGCTGGCCACGCGGGACACCCCGGAGCTGCTGAAGAAGGAGCTGGCGCGGGTGGCCGAGGAGAAGGCCCAGAAGGCCGAGCAGGCGGCGGGCACGCCGTCATCCCACCAGGAGGGCAGCGGGCTGTTCTCCAGCATCAAGAGCATCTTCCGTAGAGGGTAGGCGAGCGGCATGGCCAGGTTCCCGTCCAAGGAGTGGTGTGAGCAGGCGGTGCGGTTGGTGAACGAGGATCCGGAGCGCTCGCTGGCCGCCCAGGGGTGGCAGGGAGAGATCGGAATCATCGTCGACGCGGAGCCGGGCAAGCTGGCGCGGCCCTTCGTGGTGCACGTGGTGCCGCGCGACGCCCGCATCGAGAAGCTGCGCGTGCTCGATGATCCGGATGACCTGGACGAGTACGAGCCGGCCTATCTGGCGCGGGCGCCCTACACGGTGTGGAAGCACCTGCTGCAGGGCAGCCTGGATCCCGTGGAGGCGGTGCTGCGCCGGCGCATCGCGGTGAAGGGGGACCTGCAGCAGCTCATCGAGCGCCTGCGGTTCAAGGGCATCGCGGATCGCGTCTTCTCCCAGTTGAAGACGGAGTTCATCGACGAGCAGTAGGTGTCGAGCAGTGGGTACCGCGCGGTGTATGCCAGCGGGGGGCAGAGCCATGGGGATTCGAGAGAGTCTGAAGAAGCAGGCGCTGGGCATGTCGCAGAAGGCGATGGAGAAGCTCATGGCCGACGAGAAGCGGGCCATGACGGTGGCGCAGGCGCTCGGCTCGGTGCAGCGGGGCAAGCAGGCGCTGGACCGGAGCCAGGAGGAGCTGATGCGGGCGCTGAGCTTCGCGCCCCGGAGCGACTTCAAGGCGGTGGGCAAGAAGCTCTCGGGGCTCAAGCGGCGGCTGCGCGAGCTGGACGAGAAGCTGGAAGAAATCGCGAGAGAATAGCCGTTGACATAGGGGTCCAGACGGTGGCATCTACCCGCCCGTCGCTTCGTCGGGGGCGCATAGCTCAGCGGTAGAGCACTGCCTTCACACGGCAGGGGTCCCAGGTTCGAATCCTGGTGCGCCCACACGACAGAGGCCGTGAGTCCCCAGGGGCTCACGGCCTCTTCGCTTTGGGGGCCTGGGGGCTCGGTGTTACCTGGCCGCCTCCGCGGGCCGCTGGCCCGGCGTGCGGGCCTTGTCCGCCTCGGCCCGCTCCTGCGCCCGCGCCTTCAGCAGCGAGGCCACGATGGAGCCGCCCAGCAGCAGGGCGATGACTCCCAGCGAGAGCGCGGGCGGCACCTTCACCACGTCCACCAGCGCCATCTTCGCGCCCACGAACACCAGCACCGCCGACAGGCCCACCTTCAGGTAGGAGAACTTCTCCACCGCTCCCGCCAGCACGAAGAAGAGCGAGCGCAGACCCAGGATGGCGAAGATGTTCGAGGTGAAGACGAGGAACGGATCCGTCGTCACCGCGAAGATCGCCGGGATGGAGTCCAGCGCGAAGAGCACGTCCGTCAGCTCCACCAGCACCAGCGACATGAGCAGCGGGGTGGCCAGCTTCCGCCCGTTCTCCCGCGTGAAGAAGCGGTCCCCGTCGAAGCGCGCCGTCGAGGGGATGATCCGCCTCGCCAGCTTCATGACGGCGCCGTCCTCGGGGTGCTCCTCCTTGTTGCGCTGCAGGAAGAGCTTCACCCCCGTGAAGATGAGGAACGCGCCGAAGACGTAGATGAGCCAGTGGAAGCGCTCGAGCATCGCCACGCCCGCGAAGATCATCCCCGCCCGCAGCACCAGCGCGCTCAGGATTCCCCAGAACAACACCCGGTGCTGGTACAGCGCCGGAATCTTCAGCGCCGAGAAGACGACGACGAAGACGAAGATGTTGTCGATCGATAGCGACTTCTCGATCAGGTAGCCGGTGAGGAATTGCATCGCCGGCATGGACCCGAACTTCCACCAGATGCCCAGGTTGAACACCAGCGCGAGCGAGATCCACACCCCGCTCCACGTCAGCGCCTCCTTGAACTTCACCTCGTGCGTCTTGCGGTGGAAGACCCCCAGGTCCAACGCCAGCATCAACAGCACGAACACGATGAATCCCGCCCAGAGGACGGGGCTGCCTATACTCTGTGTCTCCATGAATGTGTGTCTTTCTGTTTGAAGTGTGTGGAATTGCGTCAGCGGGCGAAGGGCAGGGCGCCGCTCCAACCCCGGGCCGAGGGCATCCGCGAGGCCAGCTCCAGCAGCCGCCGCACGCGCTCCTCCGTCCGCGGGTGGGTCGAGAAGAGCGACAGGATGCTCTGCATCCCCGCGAAGGGGCTCACGATGAACAGGCTCGCCGTGGCCGGCCTCCCTTCCACCGGCAGCCTCGCCACCCCGGACTCGAGCTTCGCCAGCGCTCGCGCCAACGCCTCGGGGTCCCCGCTGATCTCCGCGCCCGTCTCGTCCGCCAGGAACTCGCGCGAGCGGGAGATCCCCAGCTGGATCACCGTCGCCGCCAAGGGCGCCACCAGCGCCAGCGCCAGCGTCTGAAGCGGCGAGAGGCCCTCGCCCTCGTCCTCGTCCCGGCCCATGAACATCGAGCCGAACAGGCCCACCGCGTGCGCCAGGTACGTCACCGCCGAGGCCACCGCCGCCGCGATGGTCGACACCAGGATGTCCCGGTTCTTGATGTGCGCCAGCTCGTGCGCCAGCACCCCGCGCACCTCCCGCTCGTCGAGCATCTGCAGCAGGCCCGTCGTCACCGCCACCACGCCGTGCTCGGGGTCGCGCCCCGTGGCGAAGGCGTTGGGCTGCGCCTCGGGCATCAGGAAGACGCGTGGCTTGGGGAGGCCCGCCCGCCTCGACAGCTCCTCCACCATCCGGTGCAGTCCGGGCGCCTGCTGGGGACTCACTTCCTGCGCCCCGTGCATGCGCAGCACCAGCTTGTCCGAGAAGAAATAGGCTCCCAGGTTCATCGCCAGGGACAGCACCAGCGCGCCCATCAGGAAGCCCTTCCCCAGCGCGGCGCCGATTCCCAGCAGCACCACCGACAGCACGCCGAGCAATAGGATGGTCTTGATCTGGTTCTTCATGGCTCTCGTTCCCGGAGGGACTCGGGCGCACCACGCGCACTCGATGACCCGCGAGCCTTTGAAATAAGAGCCACGCAACACTTCGGCAAATAGGTAATAAAGCTGAATCACTTCGGAAAAAACGAAGTAAAGCGGGCGCTTGTCTCCTGTGTCTGGAGAGCGGCTGGGCGAGCCTGACCCTGCACCAGAAGACGGGATGATGCGGTGTCCGCTTCTGTTCAGAGCCCCAATACCGGCTGGACCTGAACGTCCACCGGGCTCGTGAGCACCTGGCCGGTCGCGAGTGCGGCGGACGAGCGTGGAGACCTCCGCGCCGCCTGTCTCCGCGCTCGGGAGCGCTCGACGTGGGCCGTCTTCGGACGCCTCCGCGAGGGCTCTCCGCCTCACGGCCCCCTCGTAGGGAGACCCCTCGTTGAATCGACTCCGACTCCTTTCCGCCCTCTGTGCTTCCGCTCTCCTGGCCTCGGCCGCTGGCTGTGATTCGCCGGGCCCGGCGCTGGACTCGCAGACCCCCTCCGGCATCAACGGAGGCACCTCGGGTGGAGACCTGCCCGGCACTCCGGAGGCCCAGCCTCCCGCTTCCTCTCCGCCCCCCTCCACCTCCGCTCCCGAGCCGACGCCCGAGCCCGTTCCGGAGCCCACTCCCGAGCCGGCACCTCAGCCCACGCCCCAGCCAACGCCCTCGCCGACTCCGGCGCCCGCGTCCGACAAGGACGCGTTCGGCGTGAAGATGCTCTACCCGACGAAGGCGGGCGGGGAGACCTGGTCCCTCAAGGAGGACGCGCTGAAGGACGCGCGCTTCGACCCGCAGGACACCATCACCCGCAACGCGGATGGCTCCTGGAAGATGAAGAGCACCCAGGTGCGCATGGAGGCCTTCACCACCACCGGCTACGACTCGAAGAAGATCCCCTCGTATGACCGGGACGTGCTCGCCAGCCGTGGCTACATGCAGTCGCCCAACGACTGGAAGAACGTGGAGATGACGGGCTTCGTGAAGGTGAACGCCGCCAGTGACATGGCCGACAACTTCGCCTGGTATGCCCGCGGAGGCCGCCACACCGACTCGCTGGCCTGCGAGGGCTCGTCCTACAAGGGCAACCTGAGCTACAGCGGCAAGGCCCGCTGGGAGAAGGAGTCCTGGCACGTCAGCTACGACAACGCGTCCTGGAAGACAGTCACCGCGTCCCTCAAGGGCCGCTGGGTGGGCTTCAAGTCCGTCATGCGCAACACCTCCGTCAATGGCAAGCCCGCCGTGCGTCTGGAGCTGTGGCTCAACGACAATGCCGACAAGGTGACGTGGAAGAAGGTCGATGAAAAGGTAGATGACGGTACGTGGGGCGGCGACGCCAACCACTGTGGTGGCTCCGTGCCCGCCATGCCCATCTCCTGGGGTGGCCCCATCGCCACCTTCCGCTGGGACAGCGCCTCGGACGTGGATTTCAAATGGCTGAGCGTCCGGGAAATCACCGAATAGGTCGGGTACGAGCGGCCTATCTGGAGTGACGGCTCTGGCGCGGGGATTTCCATCGTCCCCGCTCCTTTTTCATGCCCGGTGCCCGGGTTCTGCGGGGTGATGAACCCCGGGCTCGTACCCCGGGGTCATGGCCGCATCTCCCCCCCCACCCCAGCCTTCCGGCGCCGCCGAACGTGCGATCCGTACGTGCGGAGGCGCCATTCCGGAGCCATGCCACCTCTGGCTCCGGACCTCGCGGGGGACCTTCCATGCAGATCACGTTCCTGGGGCACGCCGGCTTCCTGGTTGAAACCCAACACGCCCTGGTGGTCGCTGACCCGTGGTTGTCTCCTCATGGAGCCTTCGACTCGGCATGGATGCAATTCCCGCGCAACCACCAGCTCGCTCCCATGGTGCGCGAGAAGCTCGAGCACTCGCCCAAGGAGCGCTTCCTCTACATCAGCCATGAGCACAAGGATCATTACGATCCGGACTTCCTGCGCACGCTGACGAAGCGGGACTTCACCGTCGTCATCGGCCGCTTCCGCCGCACCGTGCTCCGCGACGAGTTCGTGGCCTATGGCGCCAGGCGCATCATCACCTGCGAGGACCAGCAGGAGGTGCCCTTCAAGAATGGCTACCTGAAGCTGTTCCTCACGGATACGGGCACCAACCGCGACTCGGCGCTGCTCATCCAGGCCGACGGGAAGAGCTTCCTCAACCTCAATGACTGCAAGGTGCACGACAGGCTTCCGGCGCTCGTCGCGGAGGAGGGGCCCATCGACATCTTCACGGCCCAGTTCTCGGGCGCCATCTGGCACCCCACCTGCTACGACTACTCGCGCGAGGCGTACGCGGAGCACTCGCGGCAGAAGCGCGCCAGCAAGTTCGAGGCGGTGGCTCGCGCCCTCGAGACCGTCCGGCCTCGTGCCTACCTGGCCTCGGCGGGCCCGGCGTGCTTCCTGGATCCGTCGCTCTTTCACATCAACCTCGAGCCGGTGAACATCTTCCCCCGCGCCTCGGAGCTCTTCACCTTCCTGCAGCACCGCCTCGCGGGGCAGACGCCGCGGCTCATCGAGCCCATGCCGGGGGACGTGCTCGACGCGGAGGTGGGGGACCTGGTGTCGCTGGCGCCCGAGCGCGTCACCGACGAGAACGTCTCGCAGTACCTGCGCGCCTACGCCACGCTCCAGACGCGCATCTTCCGCGAGCGGCGGCGCAACCTGATGCTCGAGGAGGTGGATCGCATCCACCTGCGGCTGCGCGAGGAGATGCAGCACAAGCTGGAGGCCTTCTCGCTCGCGGACCGGGTGATGACGCCCCTGTACCTGGGCCTCATCGAGCTGCCCGGACAGCTCATCCGCGTGGACTTCCGCGCGCGCCGGGTGGAGGTGGTCAGCGAGGTGAGGGACCTGAGCCGGTACACGCTCATCGCGAGCGCGGCGGACCTCGTCCGCGTGCTGGACCGGAAGCTGAACTGGGAGGACTTCCTGCTGTCGTTCCGCTTCCGGGCCTCGCGCGCTCCGGACGTCTACGACGCCACCCTGCACAACTTCCTCGCCGCCGAGATCGAGGACCTGCGCGCCATGTGCGACAACACGCTCGCCAATGAGTCGCGCAAGGAGCGCACCGTGGTCACCGCCGGTGGGCAGCGCTACGCCGTCAACCGCTTCTGCCCCCACCAGGGTGCGGACCTGCGCGAGGGGTGGATCGAAGAGGGGCGCTACCTCGTGTGCCCGCGCCACCGCTGGCGCTTCGATCTCCAGGACGGGGGCTCCTGCGGCACCAACGGGTGCTCCATCAAGGCCGAGCCCCTCGGCAAGGAGAAGGACGACGAGACGCGGGGGCAGACACCGGAGCAGCGGCCCGTGATTTGAGCACTCCGTGAGCGCCCTCGCCCTTCGGGCGAGGGCTGGAGGCTACGGGTTGGAGAGCAGTTCCACGTCGAAGCGGCCGTTGTCGCTGCGCAGGCCCACCGGACCATCGAAGCTCAGGGCCTCGGCCGGCAGCGTCCCTTCCCACACCGGCTCGCCGTCCACCTTCACCCTCAGCTCCGTGCCCTCGAGCTCCGCTCGCAGCGTGTGGCTGGCGCCCGGCTCGAGCACGGGGACGGCTGTCTTGCTCCGCGGTTTCACCGTCTGGTAGCCGCTGTTGCCGCAGTCGTCCGAGCGGTTCATCCCCGGGTTGTGCTTCATCGACACCACCAGGCCCGCCTTCGGCTCGATGCGCCACATCACGTAGACCACGTTGCAGCCGTCCTGCGCCCTCAGCTTCAGCCCCACCTGGCGCCGCAGCTCCCCCGACTGCAACGGCTTCTGCTCCGCCGTCGCCCCCAGGTAGGTGAAGCGCAGCTCCGCCACTCGCGCTTCCACTCGTGCTTGCGTGCCCGCTCGCGCCGGCGCCATCAGCGCCTGGACCTTCGGCCCTTCGCTGGAGGACACCACCGCCCGCACCTTCGGGTCCTCGATGCGCAGGCGGCCACCGGGGAGCGGTTTCAGCTTCCCCTCGGTCACCCTCATCCGCTCGGCGGTCACCGGCTCGTCCGGCTTCTTCATGGCTCGTCCCGGTGGCATCGGTGACGCCAGCAGTCCCAGCAGCGAGGCCACCAGGAGCGATCTGGCGCTCACGGCCGTTCCTCTCCCAGGAACCGCGCCACCTCCGCCACGTGCGTCTTCAGCCACGCCTGCTCCGAGCGCAGCCGCGCCAGCTCCAGCATCAGGTAGTCCCGGTAGCGGCGCACCTTCACCGTTTCCATCGCCTGGAGCTCCCGGAGCTGCCCCTCCAGGTCCGACACCAGCACCGTCACCTCGCGCAGCCGTGCCTCCTCGGACGCGTGCGTTGCCCGCAGCTCGCGCAGCAGCCGGGCCACGTCCTGGCTCACGCCCTCCACGTCCTCCTCGAGCGAGCGCCGGCGTCCCTCGCTCGCCCGCGCGTTCGCCGAGGGCTGCCACAGGCTCCCCAGGTTGTACGAGACCGTCAGCGACCCGAAGAGCGGCACGTCCTGCGGCACGTTGATCAGCTCGTCGTACCCGCCGCGCAGCCGCACCGTCCACGCCGATGCGCGCCGCAGGCCCCCGGACTCCGCCTCCACCCGGGCATCCGCCGCCCGGAAGTCCTCGAGCCAGGTGGACACTGGCCGCTCGGGGGGGCGGGGGAGGGTGGCGAGCCGCTCGCGCTCCTTCGCCGTCTCGTGTGCCAGCGCGCGCAGCCCGTCCAGCCGCAACTGCAGCACGTTGAGCTCCTCGAGCGTGGCCCGGCCCTCCTTCACGTCCTCGCGCAGCGAGGAGAGCAGTTGCTCGGCCTGGGGCAGGGCGGCCTCCAGCACCTGGGCTCGCGCGGCCAGCGCGGCGTCGGCGCCCACGTCCGCGCCCCGCTTCACCGCCGCCTGCAACGCCGAGAGCGCCCGGTACCGCTCGCACTCCGCCTCCGCCCGGCGACGGATGGCCAGGCCCCGGTACAGCCCCACCACGTCGTAATTCACACCGGCGGTGAGCCGCGGCGTCGGACTGCCCAACGGGACGCCACTGGCGTCCCCGCCGGCCTCGCCCGCGTTCACCAGGCCCACGCTCGCGAACACGTCCGGCGCGAGCAGCACCGCCGACTCGGCGTCGCCCACCCCGCGCACGAAGGCGCAGTAGCCCGGCTCTCCCGAGTCCTTGGCGGACTCCGGCTCCCGGGCCTGTGCCGTCCCCGCGCCCAGGCCGGCCAGCACGCCCCACGCAACCGCCCAACGCATCCGCATCTCCTTCCAGGCTCCGGCGCTACAGCAGCAGCGGCGGCCGGCCCAGGTGCAGCAGGTTCTCGCGCGCCCACTGCTCGTCCGTCAGCCGCAGCTCCACCATCACACCGCGCAGCATCGTCTGGCGCACCGGGTGCTTCACGGTCACCTCGCCCTGCAGCGCGTGGCCCACCATGCCCACCTCCCGGCACCACACCAGCGTCAGCGCGCACCGGTACAGCGGCGTGCCCGGCGCCGCGTTCTCCAGGTTCTCGTAGGGCACGAAGCCCACCGTCAGCCCCTTCTCGATCGCCTCCATCCATGGCGAGCCGCGAATGGACGCGAGCAGCGCGTCGTAGCGCCCCACCGCCTCGTCCAGCGAGCGCAGGCTCTCCTTCAAGTGGTTGCGCTCGCTCTCCGCGCGCGCCACCTCCAGCACCGAGCGCGTGTACTCCCGCTCCAGCAACAGCGCCTCGGTGGTGAGGCCCCGCGCCTTGCCGCTCATCGACGCGTCCAGCCCGTTCACCTCGCGCTCGAGCGCCTCCAGCTTCGTCTGCAGCTCCGCCGTGCCCTGCGCCAGCGACAGGTTCGTCTGCGTCATCTGCGCCAGCTGGTGGTTCGCGGTGAGCCGCTCCTCGCGCTCCAGCATCTTCGCGTTGTAGAGCGCCTCGGTGCGCGTGCGCGCCATGCCCGCGTAGGCCCGGTTGGACTCGGCGATCTCCTCCGCCGCCTGCCGGTACTCCCGCCGCAGCGTGGCCAGCCGGCGCAGCGACTTCGCCCGGGCGTCGCGCTCGCTGCCCATGGCCAGCCGGAAGCGCTCCTGGAAGTCCTTCTCCGAGCCGAGCATCCGCTCGGCCTGCTCCAGCCGCGACTCCAGCTCGCGCCGGTCCGCCAGCAGCTTGTCGCGCGCCGCCGCCTGCTGCGCCAGCTGCGCGTTGAGCTGGAGGATCTGCGGATCCGTCGGCGACACCACCGTGGGCGTCAGCCAGGAGTGGCCCACGAAGAAGAAGATCTGCACCCCCAGGTACGAGACGAGCCCGACCAGGATGATCGCGAGCAGCACCGAGCCCAGCGCCTTGTAGGAATTGACGGCGAGGGCATTGAGCTTGTTGACGATGCGCTGGTTCATGGGGTGGACCCCCCTTCGGCCGCCCGGGGCGGCAGGGCACCGGGAGGACCGTCGGCGGGAGGGGCTCTCTCGGGCGGCACGGCGCTGGTGGCGGGGCTCGGCTTGCCCCGCGTCTCCCAGCTGCCCGAGTCCAGCGTGAAGAGCGCCAGCGGCGTGAAGAGCGCGTAGGTGACGGGCATCAGCAACCCCATGGGTAGGAAGGAGAGCGCGGGCACGCGCATCTCCGGCGGCAGGTTCCTCTTGTGCACGCGGTAGATGACGCCCATGGCCCCCATGACGAGCATGTGCAGCAGCAGCACTCCCCAGAACTGTCCGTTGATGACGTTGTGGATGATGATGACGGGATAGGAGAGCAGCAGCGCCAGTTGTGACACGTAGTGGACGCCCACCACCGGGTGCAGCCTCCAGGCGTGGCTCAGCCCACAGATCATGTCCACCAGGTTGGAACGCCTCCAGCGCAGCTGCTGCGAGAAGTACCCCGCCAACGTGGCCGGCGCCGCCGTCTGGCACCACGCCTCCGTGGTGTAGACCGTCTCGTAGCCCGCCTTGACGATCTGCCGCGTGAGGAAGCGGTCCTCCCCGTATTTGATGGGGACTCCGGCGATGTTGCGCGCCTCGAGGATGGGATCCAGCTCCAGCAGCACGTGGCGCCGGTACGCCGTCAGGCACCCGGAGAGGCACAGCACCGAGCGGAAGCTGCGCTCCAGGTCCTTCAGCCACTCCTGGGCGAAGTAGAACTTGATCTCGATCATCCGCGTGAGCCAGTTCTGGTTGCGGTTGGAGACGTAGGTGCGGCCTCCCACCGCGGCGATGCGCGGGCTGACGAAGCGCCGCACCAGCTCCCTCACGGCGCTCGGGTGCGCCACCACGTCCGAGTCCACCGAGACGATGATCTCCGCGGTGGCCTCGCGCACCGCCCGGGCGATGCCCTTGCGCTTGCCCATGTTGTGCGGGTTGCGCATCACCTTCACGTTCGGATGGCCGTCGGCGGCCTTCATCGCCCAGGCGTAGCTGTCGTCGGTGGAGCAGTCGTCCACCACGCGGATGTTCAGCTTGTCCGGCGCGTAGTCCTGCACCAGCAGGCTGCGCACGGCGTGGTAGATGCCCTCGCCCTCGTTGAAGAGAGGGATCACCACCGTGACGGTGGGCTGGTAGCTGTCATCGGTGGCGTCGACCCGGCGGCCTCGCACCCGCCGTAGCAGCGGGCCGAGCACGTACCGGTTCATCATCACCATGAGCACCAGCAGATGAACGGGGAAGAGTTCCATGTCCCATCCGGCTGCGCGGATGAGCCCGGCGCGCCCAGCACACACCTCCAACGGTCGCCCCTGGCCCTCGTCCCGCGCCGCCACCCCCCTCTTCCCCGATCCGCACGACACGACCCGCGGTCCATCGGGGCGGCCTGAAACTCGACCCGTGCCAACCCCCCGACAACTGCCCCGGAGGGCAGGGGGAGTGCTTCAAATCCAGCTCATTTCTCTCCGTGTATGTCGGATGAGGGGACACACAGGTCCTACTCCCTGTCTGTTATTGAGCAGGGGGGCTGGACTTGGGCACCGCTTGGCAACAGGGGAGGGGGTCCTACGTTGAGCCGCCGGAGCCGAGTGGCGTCGTGGAGGAGGGGGACGATGGAGCGATCAGTCGTTGGGGCGTGGAGCAGACGTCTGCTTTTCGCGGTGGGAGCGGTGTTGGCGTTGGGGCCGCAGCCGGCGCGAGCAGCGGATCCAAAGGTGGTGGGGGAATGGTCGCCGATGACGACGTTCCCGGTGTCGATGACGCACACGCACCTGCTGCCCACCGGCAAGGTGATGTTCTTCGGCGAGTTCGACGAAGGTCTGGAGCCGCCGGAGCTGTGGGACCCCGCCACCGGCGCGCTGACGCCGCTTCCCGCGGCCGACTACAACATCTTCTGCGCGGGCCACTCGTTCCTGCCGGATGGGCGCCTGCTCGTCACCGGAGGCCACGAGGAGTCTCACGTGGGCCTGCCCTACACGAGCATCTTCAATCCCTTCACGGGGGCCTGGAGCCGTGGGCCGGACATGAACGACAACCGGTGGTACCCCACCAACACCACGTTGCCGAATGGTGACGTGCTGGTGCTCTCGGGAGAGACCCATGCGGCGGGCTCCTGCAACGAGTTGCCGCAGGTGTGGCAGTCCAGCACGGGCACGTGGCGCAACCTCGTGACCGCCATCCGCGACGTGGCCTACTACCCGCGCATGTTCGTCGCGCCCAATGGCAAGCTGTTCTACGCCACGCCCCAGCGCACCTCCCGCTGGTTGGATACCGATGGCACCGGCACCTGGTACGAGGGCCCGAGGGCCGCGTACAACGGCCGCGCCTACGGCGGCGCGGTGATGTACGGCTCCAAGGTGCTCCTCATCGGAGGCGGCACTCCGCCCACGAACACCGTGGAGGAGATCGACCTGGCGGATCCCTCGCCCACCTGGAAGGCCCGCGCCCCGATGACCTGGCCCCGGCGCCAGCTCAACGCCACCCTGTTGCCGGACGGCAAGGTGCTCGTCACCGGAGGCAGCAGCGGCCAGGACTTCGATGACGACACGCTGCCCGTCAAGGTGCCCGAGCTCTATGACCCGGAGACCAACGTCTGGACGAAGCTCGCCCCCGCGGCGGACTACCGGGGCTATCACTCGACCGCGCTCCTGCTGCCCGACGGGCGGGTGCTGACCGGCGGTGGCCGCAACCGGCACACCACGGAGATCTTCACGCCTCCCTACCTCGAGCAGGATGGCGCCCGGCCCACCATCCAGGCCGCTCCGGGTGCCATCGATCCGGGCTCGAGCTTCCTCGTCCAGACTGCGGACGCGGCGCAGGTGGCCAAGGTGACGCTGCTCGCGCTCGGCTCGGTGACGCACGCCTTCGATCAGAACCAGCGCTTCCTCAAGCTGCCCTTCACCGTGACGAGCGGGGGCCTCACGGTGACCGCGCCCGCCAGCAACCTCGCCGCGCCTCCGGGCTACTACCTGCTCTTCATCCTGGACGGGCGGGGCGTGCCCTCGGTGGCTCGCATCGTGAAGCTCAACTCCAAGGCGCCGGTCTCCCAGAAGAAGATCGTCCTCGCCGACACCTGGAAGTACGACGACCGGGGCATCGATCAGGGCACCGCGTGGCTCGCCCGGGACTTCGATGACTCGGCCTGGAAGACGGGCACGGGCCAGCTCGGCTATGGCGATGACGACGAGGGCACCGTCATCACCCAGGGCTCACCCACGGTGTACTTCCGCAAGAAGATCACCCTGGACAACGTCGTCACCGCGGCCAACCTCGAGGTGCTCTACGACGATGCCATCGCCGTGTGGATCAACGGCACGCTCGTCTTCTCGCGCAACATGGGCAATGGCACGGCCTTCGGCGTCTGGGCCTCCGGCTCGACGACCAATGCGTACGAGCGCACCACGCTCCCGCTCTCCACCAACCCGTTCCGCGTGGGCGAGAACGTGGTGACGGCCATGGTGAAGCAGGTGGCCGCTTCCTCGGACGATCTCACCTTCGCCCTGGGGCTCGAGGTGACGCAGGCCGCCGGCCCCGTGCCGGACGCGCTGGTGGTCACCGCGCCCAACGGCGGGGAGATCTTCCAGCCGGGCGCCTCCACCTCCATCACCTGGTCCAGCACGGGTGCCGTGTCGAGCGTGGACCTCGCGCTCTCCCCGGACTCGGGCGCGAGCTGGTCGCCCATCGCCTTCGGCGTGGCCAATACCGGCGTGTATGCCTGGACGGTGCCCGACGTGAGCACCAGCAAGGCGCTCGTGCGCGTGTCCCGCGTCGGCGATACCACGCCGCTCTCCGACACGAGCAACGCTCCCTTCACCATCAGCCGCCAGACGAGCGTCCTGGCCATCCCGTTCCGCTCCACGTGGAAGTACCTGGATACCAACGTGGACCCCGGCGCGCAGTGGCCCATGCCGGAGTTCAATGACTCGGCCTGGCCGTCCGGAGCGGGCCAGCTCGGCTACGGCGACGGGGACGAGGTCACCGTGCTCAACCGCACCTCCCCGTCCCAGTCGAGCGTCTACTTCCGCAAGAAGATCACCCTCAACGGCAGTGTCACCGAGGCCAACCTGCGCGTCCTCTTCGACGACGGTTTCGCGGTGTTCGTCAACGGCACGCAGGTGTTCGCCCGGAACGTGGACAAGGGGCTCGCCCACGACAAGTACGCGAGCGCTGGGACGGAGAACGAGCTCGTCTCCGGCACCATCCCCACCGGGGCCTTCGTCAACGGGGAGAACACCATCGCGGTGATCGTGAAGCAGACGGGCGCGACCTCGCCGGACCTGACCTTCGACCTCGAGCTGCAGCTCGGCGTCGTCCAGG
>NZ_JBJMQO010000041.1:0-20937 GCF_045802675.1 Archangium sp.
CAAACATCGCCACGTTGCTCGTCCCCCCCTTGCCGCCCGAGGCCTTGATGCGCCGTTCCAGATTGTCCATCGCCCATTGGAGCCGGTCTTCGCCCCGTGCGCCGAAACCGTTCCCGGTCCTCTCGCCGCCGGGATCTCCGATCTCCGCGAAGCGCGTGCCGATGCCGGGGATGTAGAAGCGGAAGATGCCCTTCCCCTCGTCATCCTCTTCATGTGCTCGATACAACCGTGCCACGTTGCTGTGCTCATCAGCCCTCTGGTCGGCGTCCAGGTTGTTGCCGGTGCCATCGAAGAAGAAGGTGAGCCAGAGGTCTTTCGCTTCTGACGGAGCGGGAGCCTTGGCTGGAGCGCTGGAGATGGCGCTGCCTCCCTGGGTCTTCAGGAGAGGCACCTTCGTGGTCTTCTGGGTGGTCACGTCCGCGAGCTTCGCGGACTGCTGGAGTGCCTCCTTGGACTGCTGGAGCTTCGGATAGTTTTCAGCGGCCATCACGGCACCTCCCCATCTGCTCATCCGCCACGGTATTACCCGACTCCTTGCGCTTTCCCGGGTCCACTCGCTCCAACTGGAGTTTGGGCTTGGGGTAGTTTTCGGTGATCTCGGCCTCGATATGCCCGTCCGGGAAGAAGTGGACTCCCAGGTGATGGGGTGAGGCCGGCACGGGGCCGGTGATCAGCGCTTCCTGCTCGCACCAGCGCTCCCCGTCGCGCGTCCATTCGACCTTGACGCGCAGGGGGAGTGCACTGCCCGGAGAGAAGAGCACGCAGCACACACTGCCTCCTCCACCCGAGGTCGGTGAGCTGACGTTGATGTTGCCACCCCCCTGCCCATTCACCGAGAAGCTGTCGATGTACAGGTCGGTGTAGTTGAAACCGTTGATCTCCAGGGAGACGCGCTTGCGCAAGAACCGGGAATCCTCGGTCGTGGCGGGCCCTTCATCCGGTTTTTCCCGGGGAGAAGACTCATTGCAAGCGGCCAGCGCCAGCATCACTCCGATAGACGCAGTACGCGCCCACCGCCGCGCCTGCCAAGGACCCACCCACTGACTCGTCATGCCCCGCTCCCAGGAGCGCGCAATAGTGATGATCGGGGTTGGCCCGCGCCGAAGACCCATGCTCCCCCCACTCGGCTCGCTCCATCCAACGTGGAGCATGTTCCGCCCGTATGTCCGAGCAGGAGGACTATAGGTTTTCTTCGCGGGAATGGGCAAACACCCAGGACGGCACCACGCACGACGGGCTCTCTTCTGGCCTATACCCCCGGCATCGAGGTTCTAAGGTCGGAGCCCTCCATGCGAAGGAGCGCTCCATGACGGCCAGTCCCCTGTTCGCGGAGGGAGAGACGCTGTGGTCTACCCAGGTGCGCGCCAATCCCTTCCCCCTCCACAAGCGCATGCGCGAGGACTTCCCCGCCGCCCGGATCACGGAGCCGCAGACGGGGATGCACTTCTGGATGCTGACGCGCTACGCGGATGTGGTCTCGATCGTGAAGGATCCGCGCTTCACGCAGGCTCCCACCCGCCTGCCCGACGAAGTCCGGCAGCGGTACTTCAGCCATAAGCTGAGGGAGCTCAGCCAGCACCTGGTGACCGCGGATCCGCCGGACCACACGCGCAGGCGCTCGCTAGTGTCCAAGGCCTTCACCCCGCGCCGCATCGAGGAGTTGCGCCCACGCGTCACGGCTATCTGCTCGGAACTGGTGGAGAAGCTGAAGGCCCGTCGAAGGACGCCCAGGAGAAGACCCGCGAGGTCCACCAGCTCTTCATCAAGTACCTGGAGGACATCTTCGAGCAGCGCCGTCAGCAGCCCCGGGACGATCTGAGCAGCGCGTTGGTCGCCGTGCAGGAGCAGGGGGATCGGCTGAGCGCCGAGGAGCTGACGAGCATGGTCTTCGTTCTGCTCGTTGGCGGTTATGAGACGACCGGGAACCTGTTGGCATCCAGGCCCATGAGGCCGTCCGGGTGAACTACCTGGCCGCGGACCGGGATGCCGGGCAGTTCTCCGAGCCGAACCGGTTCGACGTGGGGCGCACGCCCAACAAGCACGTGGGCTTGGGCCAGGGCATCCACGTCTGCCTGGGAGCGCCCCTGGCCCGGCTGGAGGCCGCCGCCGCCTTCGAGCTGCTGCTGGAGCGGCTCCCGGAGATGCGTCTGGCCACGGAGCCCGAGAAGCTCGCGTGGCGCCCGAGTGCCCAGGCTCGTGGGCTGGTGAGCTCTCGGCGCAAAGAACAAGGCACCTTCCGGTCGCGTTTCGTCCCGACTGGTACGACCATCGGACCAGTTGCGGGAAAACGCGCCCGGAGCCTCCCCCTGACAGGACTTACCCAATCTGGCTTAGAACTCCTTTCAGAAACCGCAGTTGAGCGGAGCGCCCCTCGGGCTGACAGAGCCCCAGGGGATTTTTGAAAGGAGTTCGTAGCCGCACCCGACTCAACGGCGCTGTCCCCTCCCCCGTGAGGCCGCCTTCCTCTTCGCCGGGCGCGCGGGGGCCCGAGGCCGGGCGGGCTCGGACGTGAAGCCATCGGCCGTGAGCAGCTCGAGGAAGCGCTGGCCCGCGCGTCCGAGGGGCCGGTCCGCCGGGTGCACCAGCGCGGGCGCGAAGCGGTAGCGCGAGCCTCCACGGTAGGGCACCTCGCACAGGGTGCCCGCGTCGAGCGCCTCGCGCACGAGATACAGCGGCATCCACCCGAAGCCGAGCCCCAGGAGGATGGCTGCCTTCTTGGTGAGGAAGTCGCTCAAGTAGAAGACGCGCTCGCCGCCGAAGAGGTGGGGGTTGATGAGGCGGCGGCTCTCGCTCGAGTCGTGCACGGTGATTTCCACGTGCCGGTGCAGGTCGTCGAGTTCCACGGGCCCCGAGGCACCCGCGAGCGGGTGCTGGCGGCTGACCACCAGCGCGGCCTCCACCTCGGGGAGCCGGTGGGGGATGAGCGAGGTGCTCGGCGTGTAGTCCTTCACGAGCATCACGTCGGCGCGGTCCTTCTCGAAGCGGTCCTGCACGCCGCCGAGGAACTCCACCTTCACCTGCATGCGCGTGGGCACGGCCTCGTCGCCCAGGCGCTTGAGCACCTGGAGGATGGGCTGCACGGGGAGGATGCCGTCGATGACGACCTCGAGGCGCGGCTCCCATTGGTCGTTGAAGCGCGCGGCGAGCGTCTCCAGGCGGCGCGCGCGCGACAGCAGCACCCGGCCCTCGTCGAGGATGGCGCGGCCCACGTCGGTGAGCTGCGCGCGGTGGCCGCTGCGGTCGAAGAGCGTCACCCCGAGCGACTCCTCGAGGTTGCGGATGGCGTAGCTCACCGCGGATTGCACCTTGTGCAGCCGCTGCGCCGCGCCCGCGAAGCTGCCCGTGTCCTGGATGGCCTCCAGCGTCTCGATGGCGTCGAGGGAGATGCGCATGGAGACATCATCGAAAAATTCGAACGAGATGGACAGAACCTTATGCTTTCCTTCGAAGGGCCCAGGGCCTACCTCTAGGGATACGGGAGGCCCCATGCACTATGTGAAGGGCAGGACGACCCGGCAGGCCCACGTGGACATTCCCGAGGGCACCGTCGAGGAGGAGTACGGCCGTCGCGGCTTCTTCGGCCGCGTGAGTCACATGTACCGGACGGAGCCTCCGGTGAACTGGGTGCGGCTGGAGGGAGACCTCGTCCCGCACGCCTTCGCCACGGACGAGCTGCCCGGCCAGGGCGGTGACTGGCTCCAGGGGCGCGTGGCCTTCCTCTACAACGCGGACGTCACGCTGAGCATGGCGCGGCTGACGGCGGCCATGCCGTACTTCTTCCGCAACGCGGACGGGGACGAGCTCCTCTTCGTGCACCGGGGCGCGGGCCGGCTGGAGACGGACTTCGGCCCGCTGAACTACACGAAGGGCGACTACCTGGTGATTCCGAGGGGCACGGTGTACCGGCTGGCGCCGGTGGAGCCCTCGGACTTCCTGGTCATCGAGTCCGCCGACGAGGTGGAGCTGCCGGACCGTGGACTGCTGGGCAAGCACGCACTGTTCGACCCTGACGTGCTGAACGTGCCCACGCCGGAGGTGCCCGCGAAGGAGCCGGGCCGCACCGAGTGGGAGGTGAAGGTGAAACGTGCGGGGCGGCTGAGCTCCATCGTGTACCCGTTCCACCCGCTCAACGTGGTGGGTTGGAAGGGAGACCTGACGGTGTGGCAGCTCAACGTGCGGGACATCCGCCCGGTGTCCTCGGAGCGCTACCACCTGCCGCCGCCGGTGCACGGCACCTTCCTGATGCGCAACGCGGTGGTGTGCACGTTCCTGCCGCGCCCGCTCGAGGTGGGGGACCCCGCCGCGCTGCGCGTGCCCTTCTACCACTCGAACATCGATTTCGATGAGGTGCTCTTCTACCACGACGGGGACTTCTTCAGTCGAGCGGGCATCAAGCCCGGGATGGTGACGTTCCATCCGCAGGGCATTCACCACGGGCCCCAGCCGCAGGCGGTGAAGACGAGCCACACGAAGGAGCGCACCAACGAGCAGGCGGTGATGGTGGACACGCGCCGCCCGCTGCAGATGACGGAAGCGGCGCTGCGCATCGCGAATCCCGACTATTGGAAGTCCTGGATGGAGAAATGACAGACATGATGACCCCCGAGAATCCCCTGGGCCTGCGTGGCATCGAGTTCATCGAGTACGCGAGCACCTCGCCCGAGTCGCTGGAGGCGCTGTTCCGCGAGCTCGGCTTCTCCAAGCTGTACCGCCACCGGACGCAGGCGGCGGATGGCTGGAGCCAGAATGACATCCGCTTCGTCATCAACCGCGAGGCGGGCTCGTTCTCCGAGTCCTTCCGCAAGCAGCATGGTCCGTGCGTGAGCGCGATGGGTTGGCGGGTGCACGACGCGAAGCGGGCCTTCGAGGAGGCGCTGCGCCGCGGTGCGCGTCCGTTCAAGGGCGAGGGCGGCAAGGCGCTGCTGGACAAGCCGGCCATCCATGGCATTGGCGACAGCCTCATCTATTTCATCGACGCGTGGGGCGGAGCCGAGGGCAACCTCTGGACGACCGAGTTCACCGCGCACCCGCGGCTCGAGGTGGTCAAGAGCAAGGGATTCCAGCGGATCGACCACCTGACGAACAACGTCTACAAGGGGACGCTGGGGCAGTGGTCTGACTTCTACAAGCAGGTGTTTGGCTTCACGGAGCTGCGCTACTTCGACATCCGAGGGAACCGGACGGGGCTGCACTCGTACGCGCTGCAGTCGCCCTGCGGGACGTTCAGCATCCCCATCAACGAGGGGACCGAGTCCAAGTCGCAGATCGAGGAGTACCTGCAGGAGTACAAGGGCCCGGGCGTGCAGCACATCGCGCTGCTGACGGAGGACCTGCTGGACTCGCTGGACGCGGTGTCCGGGAAGGTGCCGACGCTGGACATCGAGCCCAACTACTACGCGGAGGTATTCAAGCGGGTACCGCACGTGAAGGAGAGCCCGGAGCGGATCCAGAAGCACAGCGTGCTGGTGGACGGAGACGAGGAGGGCTACCTGCTGCAGATCTTCACGCAGAACCTGGTGGGCCCGATCTTCTTCGAGCTGATCCAGCGCAGGAACCACCGCTCGTTCGGAGAGGGCAACTTCGGCGCGCTGTTCCGCTCCATCGAGCGGGACCAGGAGCGCCGCGGAGTGCTGTAATCACAGTCCAAGCACCCCACTGAGCACGGGTACCGCGAGGCACGGATTCACCCCCGTGCCTCGATTCGTTTCAACGTGTTGCCACTACGTGCCGTCGCCGCCGCCGCCGCCCTCGCCGAGGCCGCGGAAGAACATGATGCCGCCCCAGATGATGGCGCCGTACCAGATGAAGCCCGTCTTGACGACGAACGTGAAGATGATGCCGGCCGCGCAGATGGCCAGGCCGATGAGTGACCTCGAGCTCATGTGGATTTCCCCCTCTGGAGCGGGATGAGTCCGCTCCCCGCGTCGCGATGAGTCGCGATGCGCCGCGCATGGTCGCATGCCCGGCGAGCCGGCGTCCACGGGGGACCGGTGCACCCGGCTCGGGCTACAGGTGAAGACCCAGCGCCCGGGCGAGGTCCCTCCCGGCGAGGACGGCTCCCGCGATGAGCAGCAGGCCCATGACTCGCACCACCCGGGTCATCGCGGAGACGGGAAGGTGGCTCTCGTAGCGCCGCAAAAGCCAGACGAGCATCACCTCCCAGCACGCCACTCCCGCGCCCGCGGCGACGCCGAACGGGAGCGCGAGCACCGCGGAGAAGGTAAAGAGTTGCCGCGCGTAGAGGGCCGCCACCGCCGCGCTCCACGTGGCCAGCAGTGTGGGATTGAGCGCGGACACGGTGAAACCGAGCAGGAACCCCGAGAAGCGCCGTGCGGGTCCGTCACGCACGTCCTCCTCGGGCTTCCACCGGATGAAGTACACGCCGAGCAGCAGCAGCACCACCACGCTCAACCCGTGCGAGATGGGAAGGATGGCGGGCCGGTTCGCGAGGAACGTCGAGAACCCCCAGAAGGCCACGGTGGCGTAGAGCGCCTCCACGAGCGCGGCGCCCAGCCCGATGCGCAGGGCCGCGCCGAAGCGCTTCTGCACGCTCGCGGACAACACCATCACCGCGATGGGGCCGGTCAGCGGAATGGAGCCGATGAACCCGAAGCCGAAGGCCACCAGACACGTGATGAGTGTGCTCACCTCGGTCCCCGCGGGAACGGTGCTGCCAGGCCAGGCCTCGTCATGGACGACACCGACTACACCACACGGGCGCGGGCGGCCACATTGATACTCTCCAACCGTTGACGCCCCTCACAGCCACGAAGGGTGGAGACAAAAAAAACCGGGAGGGCAGCGAGCACGCCACCCTCCCGGTGAGCACAGCCGGGTTATTGCTTCATCCGGTCTACAGCTTCGTCAGGTCGTAGTACTCGGCCGACGCCTGGTCATGGTTGCTGACGCCGCCCACCGCGAGCACCGTGCCGTTGTTGAGCAGGGTGGCCGTGTGGCGGTAGCGGTCCACGTTCATGGCCGCCGTGACGCTCCACTTGCCCGTGGCCGGGTCGTACAGCTCGGAGGCCGTCAGGATGCCCGTGAGCTGGTGGTAGCCACCGGCCACCAGCACGCGGCCGTCCGGCAGCAGGCTGGCGGTGTGGAAGCGGCGCGGGTCCTTCATGCTGCCCGTGGCCGTCCAGGTGTTGGTGGTCGCGTCATACAGCTCGGCCGAGGCGCTCAGCGCCACGTCGAGGCCCGAGCCGCCCGCCACCAGCACCTTGCCGTTGCCCAGCAGGGTGGCCGTGTGCGAGGAGCGGCCCGTGCCCATGTCCGCCACCACCGTCCACTTCCCGGTGGCCGGGTCATAGAGCTCGGCGGAGGAGATGAGGCCGTCGAAGGCATCGCTGCCGCCCACCGCCAGCACCTTGCCGTTGGGCAGCAGGGTGAGGGTGTGGAAGGCGCGGCCCGTGTTCAGGCTGCCGGTGTACGTCCAGGAGCCGGTGGCCGGGTCATACAGCTCGGCCGAGGCCAGCGTGGTGCTGTCGTACTCACCGGTGCGGCCACCGGCCACGAGCACCTTGCCGTTGGGCAGGAGCACCGCGGCGTGGTGGAAGCGCTGGGTGTTGAGGATGCCCGCGGGCTTCCACTTGCCGAGCGCCGGCACGTACACCTCGGCGGTGGCGCTGGTGATGGGGCACTGGCCACCGCCCGTCACGAGCACGCGGCCGTCCTGCAGCTTCGTGGCCGTGTGGCCACGGTGGGAGGCCAGGGCGTTGCCCGTGGCCGACCAGCTCTTGCTCTCGGAGCTGTAGAGCTCGGAGGTGGAGTTGAAGCCGCCCACCACCAGCACCCGGCCGTCGTCCAGCAGGGTGGCCGTGTGCAGCATGCGCGGCAGGGCCATGCTGCCGGTGAGAATCCAGCCACCACCCCGGTCCTCGCACGAGCCCGAGGCGCCCGGAACCACCGTCACCGCGCGGGTGGCGGTGCCAGTGAGGCCCACGTCATCCGTCACCGTGTAGGTGAGGACGTAGGTGCCCGGCACCTTGGTGTTCACGGAGCCGGTGACGGTCACCGAGGCGCCGCCGCAGGCGTCGTAGGCATCCCAGCCCGGCTCCTCGTACGGCTGGCCGCACGTCACGGTCGCACCGGGACCCCCCTTCAGCGACACCACCGGGGCATAGGTGTCCACCACCGTCACGGTGTTGGTGCAGGAGGCGATGTTGCCCGAGAGGTCCGTGGCGGTGTGCGTCACGGTCGTGGTGCCCAGCGCGTAGAAGCCATCCGCGGGGCTGTTGATGCTCGCCAGGGCGCAGTTGTCCTGGGCATTCGCATGGCCCGCGGACCACTCGGCACCGTGGTTGTGGATGCACTGGGTCTGCACATCGGCCGGGCAGGTGATGAACGGCGGCGTCACATCGTTGGCGGTCAGCGTCGCCGTGCAGCTCGAGGACAGGCCCGTCTTGTCGGTGCACGTCAGTGTCACCGTGCTGGTGTACAGGCCCGAGCGGCTCACCGACTGCGTGCAGCCCACCAGGTCCCCGTCGGGGTCATACGAGCCGTTGTTCACGGAGCCCGAGGCGCCGCAGTAGGCGTCGGCCGGCGCGGACACGTCCTTGCACAGCGCCACCGGAGCGCGGGCCACGGAGACGGACTTGCACGAAGCGGTGCAGCTGCCCGAGCCGTTGGCGGCGCCGGTGTCGCACTCCTCGCCGGAGTCCAGCTTGCCGTCACCGCACCAGTGCAGGCGGCACACGGAGGAGCAGGCCGTCCCGGGCACGCCGTTGCTGGCGCCCGAGTCGCACTCCTCGGGGTACTGCATCGTGCCGTCGCCGCAGCGCACCGGCACCGCGCCGCGCGCCAGGATGTAGGGCACGCCGTGCGAGCCATCCGCGAAGTCCTTGGAGCCCGGCAGGCGCGCGCCGTACGTGGGGTCTCTCGCGATGACGAGCGGGGTGAAGTTGGCGGCCGGGTAGGCGTCGAAGGCCTCGTGCACCGAGCAGCTCCACCTGGAGAGCACGGAGTCCGTCAGGCCCGAGAGCGCATCGTTGGTGGCCACGATGTGGGCGTCGTCGTAGCAGCCCACGCCCGTCACGGTGAAGGTGCCGAAGGGGTCGAGCACCGGCACCACCGTCTTGGCCGGAAACTCGTGGTAGTAGCAGCTCAGGTTGATGTAGGCGCCCGTCTTGCCCTCCTGCGCGGCGGCGAAGCGGACGGCGTTGAACGTCACCTGATCCACCATGTGGTACACGGGGTCGGTGCCCACGACGATGACGTTACCGTCGACCACCGGGCCCCAGACGCTCCGGTTCTTCACCGCCGCGGCGATCCGGCTCTGCGTGCTGGCGCAGGTGGCGTCGCCCATGATGATGGCGCGGTAGGAGGCGAAGTCCGCCGAGCTCTTCGCGGCCCAGGCCGCGTCGGAGGCGAGCTCCACCGTGTAGCCCAGGCTCCGGGCCGCCTGCGCCTCGATGCTGCTGGTGCCGTTGGTGACGGTGCTGGCCAGGATGAGGACCTTGTTGCCACTGCCCAGGCCCTGCGGGCGGGTGCTCACGGCCGAGGGCGCCACCGACGAATCGGCGCTCGGGAGGGTTCCCTCCGCGTCCGACGGCGGCTCGCCACCGCAGGCCGCGAGCAACAACACGCCCAGGGCCACCATCAGCCGGCTGCGAACTCCGCTCCAGCGCTTCTCGTGGGTATCAGACGGCATCCGTACCCCTCCCCTCTGGTTCAGACGCATCGCGTTCTCCTTGGAGAGGCGCTGCGACGATGGCGGTGGACTCCGCTCCACCACGTGTTCCCGGCACGCCCGCGCCTGACCGGATACGTCCGGTACCAGACGGGCAAATGTATTTTTACACCCGGAGTACCTGAAAAATAAAATCAATCTTTCAAGTCGGCCATCTGGGTAATGCCGGAATATTGCCTTGATGACGCGGTGCCCTCTCCGAGTGTGGGGTGGAGTTCAGGGCAGAGCAGCGCGACGCGGAGGCCCCTTCCCACAGGGCCCTCCGCTGTACGTGCGCGGTCCACTTCAGCAGACAACTTCAGCAGACAGGAGACGGGGTGCCGGGAGCTCAGTCCCAGGTCACCTCGTACTCGTTCTCCATGGGGTTGAGGGCGCGGGAGGTGACGCGGGCGCCCTTCACCTTGGCCACCTCGCACATGGCCTGGATGCCGCCCTCGGTGTGGGGCCGCGGCATCACCTCGTGCTTGAAGATGACGCCGCTGCGCGGGCCGGTGAGCGTCACCTTGCACTCCACGTGCTGGGAGGCCGTCTGCATGCCGGTGGGGATGTTGCTGAGCAGCCGGCGGGGGTCGCCCTGGGCCATCAGCATCAGCACCCGCCCCGCGGCCGAGGCGTAGAAGGTCTTCGATCCGTCATAGCCAAGCTCCCACATGGCCCGCTCAATGCCGCCGAAGCGGGGGGTGAGCAGCCGCGCCGCCACGTACATCAGCTCGAGGTAGGAGCGGTGGGAGTAGTTGAAGAAGTCCAGGAAGCGCACCTCGCCCCCGTGGAGCGCCAGGCAATGGCGCACCGCCTCCTCACCCTCCAGCCGCTTCACCAGCTCCAGCAGGCTGTTGTGGAAGAGTCCGCGCATGAGGTCTTCGGGCGCGATGAGCGACAGGCGCCACTTCAGTTCCTCGTCCGAGCCAAGCTGCAATGGCTGCGCGGGGGGAGGCGTGTCCATGGACGTCCCTTCTGACTGCCGGAGATTGCCGTGCCAAGAGTAACCCGGTGAGGCGGGTGCGAGTAAGGGCAACGCGGGGGCCCCGGGCGCCGCGTGCCGGGAAGTGCAATCCGACTACCACTCCGGGAGGAGGGGCCCTCACGCGGGGAGCGGGACGCGCGGCCCCACGGGGGCGTGCGGGCTCTGCTACGGTGTGAGCCCATGTCCGTGCTCGTCCTGGGGGGCTCGGCGCTCGTCCCGTCCCTCCTGTTGCTCTGGTACATCTACGCGAGGGACCGGAACCCCGAACCGAGAGGGCTCCTGCTCAAGACGTTCCTCCTGGGAGCGGCCATCTGCGCGCCGGTGGTGCCGGTGGCGATGGGACTGGAGTCACTGGGCAAGGGGTGGGAGGTGGGCGTGTGGGGCACGGCGCTGGTGCAGGCCTTCCTGGGCGCCGCCATCCCCGAGGAGGGCTTCAAGTACCTGGTGCTGCGCCGGTTCGTGTGGAGCAAGCCCGCCTTCGACGAGCCGCTGGACGGCGTGGTGTACGGCGCCACGGCCTCGCTCGGCTTCGCCACGCTGGAGAACATCCTCTACGTGGGAGACGGAGGCCTGGAGGTGGCGGTGCTGCGCGCCCTCACCGCCGTGCCACAACACGCCTTCACCGGCATCATCATGGGCGCCTTCCTGGGCCGCGCCCGCTTCGCCCAGGACGCCACCCGGCGCTTCGGCCTGCTGGCCACCGCGCTCGGCGCGGCCATCCTCCTGCACGGCGCCTACGACGCCGTCCTGATGACGCACTCGGGCTACGCGCTGCTGGCCCTTCCGGTGCTGCTGCTCGAGGTGCGCTGGGGCCGCGGCCTCTACAAACAGCTCCAGGCCGAGCAGCTCCAGGCGGCGGGCCTGGGGACCGTGGGCGTGGCCGAAGTGGCCGGGGAGGTGCGGGTGAGCGAGCCCGCGCAGCTGGCCATGGGCGGCCCTGGCTCCTCCTCCGTCGCGTCCTGGGAGTGGAGCGCCGGGGACGTGCGGCTGTCCTCCGCGCCGCCCCCCACCCCGCCCCAGCGCACCTTCGGGTCCTGGCTCAAGCTCGTCCTGGGCTCCGTGGGGCTGACGGCCTGCGGGCTCTTCTGGCTGGTGATCGCCGCCGCCCTGTGGCTGCCCTCGGAGGGCGGCGAGCCCCTGGAGGCCACGGTCCAGGTGATGCTGGTGCTCATGGGCGCCCTTCCCACCGCGCTCTGCCTGCTGCTCTTCCGCTCGGGACTGCGGGGCCCGTTCGCGCCCGCCGGGGCCTGAGTCAGGGCCGCGGCTCGGGGCCGAAGCCACCGTCCAGCGCCTGGGCCGAGAAACGCCCGCTCAGCGTGCGGCCCGCGCCGTAGCCCTCGCCCTGCTGGAAGGACATGGAGAAGTCCCCGCGCGTGGGCTCGCCCGAGCCGCCGCCCTCGTCCAGCACGAGGTCTCCCTTCTCCACCGGCGCCAGCACGCGCGCCGGCTCGCCCGCCGCCAGGTGCACCACCGTCGCCCGCGCGTGCCCGGCGGAAGTCTCGCCCGCGAGGTCCACCTTCTGGCCCGGCCTCAGCTCCAGTCCCTCGGTGTCCACGCTCACGCGCACCACCAGGTCCACGTCCGTGGCCGTGCTGCGGAAGTAGCTCACCTGGAGCGCCTGGGCGTTGCGCCGCACCTCCACGCGCGACACCTCCAGCGGGAAGAGGTCCCCCACGCTGCCGGACAGCGAATTGTCCGCCCCGCACCCCACCAGCCCCGCCCCCACCAGCGCGCCGGACAGCCCCACCGCCGCCAGCACCCGCGCCCCTTCCCTCACGGCTCCACCGCCAGCTTCACCACGCCCGAGTCCGGCGCGCGGTAGGCCACCACCCGCTTGCCCGTGGACAGGAAGGCCAGCTTCGAGCCCCAGCCGCCCCCCGCGTCCACCAGCACGTCCCGCCAGTTGTTCTCGATGAGCGCGAAGACGCGCAGCTCGTCCACGCGCGCATCGCAGCCCTGCTCGTTGGCGCTCGCGCTGTTGGAGCAGACGTAATAGGCGATGTGCGGCTCGTGGTGTGCCGGGTCAAAGGCCAGCGACGGGTACCAGCCGCCCGCGCCCGACTGGAACACGGGGTCTGGCGCCGACCAGCTCACCCCGTCCTTGGAGAAGGTGTACGTGAGCTTGTTGCTCGTGCGGTCCACCACCGCCACGCCGTAGCCCACCTGGCCGTCCCACGCGAGGCTCGCGCCCAGCTGCGTGTCCGAGACCGTCTGCACCTGCAGCGGCGTCGTCCAGGAGCCGTCCGCCTTGCGCCGCTGGAAGAGCACGTTGTGGCCCCGGGCATCCGCGCCGTCCGACACCTGGTCGTGCACCAGCGCCGGCAGCCCGCCCTCGCCGAGCACCATCGAGATGTGGCCGCCATAACCCGACTTGGTATCCGCCGACATGGCCAGCATGCGAGGCGTCCAGCTCGTCGGGCCGCCCTCGACCAGCTCGAGATCGCTCCCCTCCCAGTCCTGCTTGCCGAACTGGCCGTTGTGCCCGTCCCGGTAGGCGACGTAGGCCTTCGTGCCATTGAAGACGATGGCGGGGTTGAGGCCCACCAGGAAGCCCGAGTCCGCCAGGGCGTTGCCCGTCGCGGCGTTGTTGCTCTTCGTCGCGGGAATGCGCGGCGTCCAGCTCCCGGGCCCGTTGCGGTACGCCACCGCCAGGTCGCTCTGGAACCAGTACGTGGACTGGTCGCTCCCGCCCCCGAGGTAGCTCACCGCGGCCTTGCCCGTGGAGTCGTACGCCACCGACACGCCGCTCACCCGCTGCACCGTGGCGATGAGCTCGGGCGACGAGGCCGCGCCGTTCTTCCACTCGAGGAAGCGCAGCTCGTAGTCCGCCGTATCACCCACGCGGCTGTAGTAGGCCACGCCCACCACGTCCCCCGGGCCCACCGCGAGCGCGAGCGGCTGTAGCTCGCGGGCCGCCGCGTCGAGCACCGTGCGGCTGAAGGGCGAGGCGCCATTGAGGACGTCCGTGTTGTCCTCCTCCGTGCCCGCGTCGGGGCGGCGCGTCTCCTCGGGGGTACACGCCAACGCGAGCGCCAGTCCCAGTGCCCATCCCTGCCGTCTCATGGAGCGTCTCCTTGAATGCGAACCGGACAAGGGCGCCATCCTACGTCACCTGCGCTAGGCTGGGGCGCTCTCATGGACCGGCGCTCCTTCCTTCAGCGGCTGACGTTCTTCGGCGGCGGTGTGGTGCTGCTCGGCGGCGGTGGCTGCAGCAGGTGCGGCGCGCCCTCCGAGCCCTCATCCCCCCAGGCCACCCTCCCGGCCGAGCCCCCCCACCTCACCTTCACCCGCGCCGAGTACGCCGTGGTGGCCGCCGCCTGCGAGCGGATTCTCCCGCGCGACGAGGAGCCGGGCGCACAGGACGCGGACGTGCCCGTCTACATCGACCGCATCCTCCAGACGCCGGAGCTCGCGCGGATGCGCCAGGACTTCGTGCAGGGCCTGGCCGCGCTGGAGCGGCGCTCGCAGCGGATGTTCCAGGCGGGCTTCGCCCAGGTGCCTCCCGAGCGGCAGGACGAGCTGCTTACCCTCTTCAAGGACAGCCCGGCCGGCAGCGGCGAGGCGCACTTCTTCGAGCTGCTGATGGTGCTGACGCTGGAGGGCTTCCTCGGGGACCCGTCCTACGGCGGCAACAAGGGCCAGGTGGGCTGGAAGCAGGTGGGCTTCGACACGGTGGGCACGGTGGCCTCGGCGCCCCCCGAGGGCCATGACGGCGCGAAGTGCCTGCACACCTGCGGGAGACACCCGTGAAGAAGGAGCCGGTGGACGTCTGCATCATCGGCAGCGGCGCGGGCGGTGCCCCCATGGCGCTGGAGCTGGGACGCGCGGGCTTCAAGGTGGTGGTGCTCGAGAAGGGGCCGCACTACCAGCCGAGGGACTTCGTCCACGACGAGATTCTCAACAGCCGCCGCAACTTCTTCATGCCGCTGCCGTGGGAGGAGCCGCACCTGGTGCGCCAGGGCGCGAGCGCCCGCTACGAGCGCACCAACTCGGCCTGGACGGCCAACTGCGTGGGCGGCGGCACGGTGCACATGAGTGGCTACTTCTACCGGCTCAAGCCGGTGGACTTCCGGCTGCGCTCGACGCTCGGCGCGGTGAAGGGGAGCACCCTGGCCGACTGGCCCATCTCCTACGAGGAGCTGGCGCCCTTCTACGACGTGGCCGAGGCGGAGCTGGGCGTGTCCGGCGAGGCCGTGCCCCACCCCTTCGCCGAGCCGCGCAACGGCCCCTACCCCCTGCCCCCGCTGGACGTGCACCCCATGGCCCGGGAGCTGGACAGGGTGGTGGGGGAGCTGGGCTGGCACAGCCTGCCCACGGCGCGAGGCATCATCAGCCGGCCGTACCGGGGCCGCGCGGGGTGCGCCTACTGCGCGCTGTGCGGCAGCTACGGCTGCGAGATGGGGGCCAAGAGCGGCACGAATGCCAACCTCATTCCGGCGGCGCTCGCCACCGGCCACGTGGAGCTGCGCCCGCGGTGCATGGCGCGCTCGGTGGAGGTGGACGCCCAGGGACAGGCCCGGAGCGTGGTGTACCTGGACGAGCACGGGGTGGAGCAGGAGCAGCCGGCCCGGGTGGTGGTGGTGTCCTGCACGGCGGTGGAGAGCGCGCGGCTGCTGCTCAACTCGGTGTCCCACCGCTTCCCCAGCGGGCTCGCCAACGGCAGCGGACAGGTGGGCCGCAACCTCCTCTTCAGCTCGTTCGGCGAGTCGCGCGCCACCTTCCGCGTGTCCAAGCAGAAGGCCGCGCGGCCCTGGCTGACGGACCCGGCGCCCTTCGTGAACCGGAGCGTGCAGGACTTCTACCTCCTGCCGGACGAGCGCTTCGGCTTCCGCAAGGGAGGGACGCTGGGCTTCATGTGGACACACCCCAATCCCATCTTCGCGGCGGTGGGGCTCGCGGGCAGCGGCGGGGAGGGCGTCTTCGGCAAGGAGCTGAAGGAGCGGATGCGGGCGTACCGGGACTCGCGCATCCTCCAGTTCGAGGTGTACGGCGAATTCCTCCCCACCCCGGGCACGTACGTGACGGTGGAGCCGTCGGTGAAGGACAAGTACGGCCTGCCCGTGGCGGCCATTACCCTGGACCGGCACCCCATGGATTTCGCCGCCACGCGCTTCCTCGTGGAGCGGGGCGAGGAAATCCTCCTGCGCCTGGACCCGGATGACGTGCAGCGGGTGGGCATCGCCGGCGAGACGACCATCCTCCAGCACGGCACGTGCCGCTTCGGCGATGACCCGGCCACCTCGGTGCTGGACCGCGAGTGCCGGGCCCACGAGGTGCCCAACCTCTACGTCGTGGACGGCAGCTTCATGCCCACGGCGGGCAGCGTGCCCTCGACCCTCACCATCGTGGCGAACAGCTTCCGCGTGGCGCGCGGCCTGGTGGACCGGATGAAGCGCGACACGCTCCACCGGCCCGCCAAGGGGTGAGCCCGCTCACGCGGTCCAGAGCGATTCCACGCGGGCGCGCACCTTGCGCCGCCCCTCCGCGAAACCCGGCAGCGCCCGCAGTGGCTGGAGCGCCGGGCAGCGGTCAATCCACTCCAGGTCGATGAGCGCCGTGTCCGCGGCCCGCTGGAAGTACACCAGCGCCTGCTCCGCGTGGCCGCACAGGCCCAGGACCTCGGCGGAAATCTGGCACATCAAGGAGACGAAGCGCGGACTGTGCGACTGGGCGATCGCCCCTTCGAAGTACGGAACCAGCGAGCGCGCGTCCACCTCGCCGAGCACCGCGGAGGCATAGCGCCCATTCATCTGGGAGATGAAGTCGGAGTCCTGGGCCGCCTCGGCCAGGCTGCGCCGCAGTTCCTCCTGGTTGCGGGTCCACCCGGCCACGCGGCACCGCAGCGACTCGGCCACGGTGCGGTGCGTCGGCGACGCGGCCAGCCGCTCCAGTGCCCACCGGTAGTCGTCCATCTTCCCGCGCAGCGCGCTGCACCGGGCGAGCTCGAAGAGCGCCGTCACCAGCGTGGGAGACAGCTCATAGGCCAGGCGCAACCGCACCAGCCCCTCGTCCGCGCGGCCCGCCTCGCACTGGAGGCTGCCCAGGTACTGCAACGTCGGCGCATGCCAGGGCGCGATGTCCAGGGCCGTGCGCAGCGCCGCCACCGACGTACGCCAGTCATCCTGCTGGGCCGCCAGCATCGCCCGCGCCAGGTGCGTGGCGGCCATGCCCGGAGCCAGGTGCAGGGCCCGCTCGACGCTGGCCCGCGCCGCCTCCGCATCCGCCCGCGCCGAGGCCCTCATGCCCATGAACGACACGCGCAGGCTCGCGATGGCGTGCAGCGCGATGGCCGGAACAAAGTCCGGCGCCAGCTCCAGGCACGAGTCGAGCATCGCCAGCGGCCCGCCGTCGTGCCCGCCCCGGAACGCCCCGTGCAACTCGGTGTCCGCCTGGCGGTAGAGCGCCAGCGCCTCGGGAGGAATGCTCGCACGCCAGACCGCGAGCACCGCCTCACCGCGCAGCTCCTCGGTGATGCGCGGCACCAGCCGGTCCTGCAGCTCGAAGGCGTCGTTGGAGGGGTACTCGAAGCGGCCGCTCCACAGCTGGGTGCCGGACTGGGCCTCGAGCAGCCGGATGGAGACGCGCACCGCCGGGCCCGCGCTCTGCACCGTGCCGTCCACCACCAGCTCCACCCCGAGCTCGCGCCCCACCGTCCTCGGGTCTCTCGCGTCGCGGAAGCGCGCCGTCACCCCGCCGCCGGGCACGCGCAGCCCCCGGGAGCGGGAGAGCTGGTCGATGAGCGCCTCGCTCAACGAGTCGCCCAGGTACTCGAAGTCGCGCGGGCCCTGGTAGCGCAGGGGCAGCAGCGCCACGCCGTGCTTCACCGAGGGCGTGGTGGTGCGGGGCGTGTTGCGCGTGGAGGACGACTGCGTGAGGGGCGCGGGGGTATGCGCGCCCGTGAGGTGCCCCACGGTGGGCGGACCCGACAGGGTGGGCTCCCCCACGCTGACGAGCCAGTCGCGCAGGGCCCCGGCCACCTCGAGCGCGCTCGCCGGCCGCTCCTCGGGAGCGCGGCCCAGGCAGCGGTGCACCAGCTCGGCGAGCGGCGGGGGCACGTGGGAGCGCTGCCGCAGATCCGGAGGCGCCTGGCGCAGGCGGACCATGGCGGCGGCCCACGGCGACTCCCCGCTGAAGGGCACCTCGCCGGTGAGCATCTCGAAGAGCAGCAGCCCCACCGCGTAGAGGTCCGCGCGCGCGTCCACCGGCTCGCCCGACACCTGCTCGGGCGCCATGTACATGGGCGTGCCCACCGTCCCCATGGTGCGCGAGGCCACCTCCCCCGCCACCGCGCGGGCGATGCCGAAGTCGGTGAGGACGACGCGCCCCCCGGACTCAACGAGGATGTTGGCCGGCTTCAAATCCCGGTGCACCACCCCGGCGGCATGGGCCGCGGCCAGCCCCTCGCAGACGGCCAGGGCCATGCGGGCGGCGCGAGGCGCGGTCAGCGGGCGCTCACGGGCGAGCAGGGCGCGCAGGTCCTCCCCCTGCACGAATTCCATGGTGAGGAACGTCTGTCCCTCGTGGGTGCCCAGGTCGTGCATCCGCGCCACGTGGGGGTGGGTGATGCGGCGGGCCAGGCGCACCTCGCGGCTGAAGCGCTCGAGTGCGTCCGGGCTGGCGTCCTTGCCCAATTCCAGCGTCTTGAGCGCCACCACGTCGCCCACGAGGCTGTCGCGCGCCTCGTACACCGTGCCCATGCCACCTCGGCCGAGCATGCGCACGAGGGAATACCTCCCGGCGAAGAGGGCGCCGGGCGACGCGGGCCCGTTGGGAGGCGCCGAGCCGGTGGTGGCGGGACGGATGACGGTGTTGTCGCCCCCATCGAGGGCGGAATCGGGGGGCGGACGGTTCTCGGGCACGGCGCCTGCAATCTAACCCGGCCCACCCCGCCCCGCCATTCACCCGGGGTACGAAAACCAGCAGTCCTGGAGCAGCTTCACTCACCGGGCGCCCGGGTGGACGCGCATACTCAGGGTCCAATGACCGATACCCTCGTCCGCGATTGTCACGCGCTCGTTCCGGACCCGAGCGGCTCGCTCACCCTGGCCCGCAACCAGGACATTCTCGTCCGCGGCAACCGCATCGCGGAGATCCGCCCCACCGGGCGCCCCGTGGAGCCCGGCGTCACGGTGCTCGAGGGCCACCGGATGCTCGCCATGCCCGGGCTCATCAATACCCATGCCCACGTGCCCATGGTGCTCTTCCGCGGGCTGGCCGAGGACGTGCCCATCGAGCGCTGGTTCAACGAGTTCATCTGGCCGCTGGAGAGCAACCTCACCGAGGAGGACGTGTACTGGGGCGCGCAGCTGGGCCTGCTGGAGATGATCGAAGGCGGCGTCACCACCGTGGCCGACCACTACTTCTTCATGGACCGGGTGGCCCAGGCGGTGGAGCAGGCCGGCACGCGGGCCCACCTGGGCTGGGCCATGTTCGCCAGCCGGGGCTACAAGGCGCTCGCGGACAGCGCGGCCTTCGCCGAGCACTGGAAGGGAGGCGCGGGCGGCCGCATCACCACCTGCATGGCCCCGCACGCGCCCTATACCTGCGACGACGGCTTCCTGCGCGCCTCCGTCGGGCACGCCAACCGGCTGGGCCTTGGCATCCACATCCACGCCGCCGAGGAGATGAACCAGACGCTCGCCAGCGTGCAGAAGCGGGGACTCACGCCCATCCAGGTGCTCGAGGACACCGGAGTGCTGAGCGTGCCCGTCCTCATCGCCCACGCGTGCGGCCTGATGCCGCAGGACATCGACGTGCTCGCCAAACGCCGCGCACACGTGGGGATTGCCCACGCGCCGAAGACGTACCTCAAGCTGGCCATGGGGATTGCGCCCATCCGCGCCCTGCGCAAGGCCGGCGTGGCGGTGGGCCTGGCCACCGACGGAGCGGTGAGCAACAACACGCTCGACGTCTTCGAGAGCCTGCGCCTCATGGCCCTCATGCAGAAGCACGAGGCGCTCGACCCCGAGGTGATGCCCATTTCCGAGGCGCTCGACATCGCCACGCGAGGCAGCGCGGCGGCGCTGGGGATGGGCGAGCGGATTGGAACGCTCGCGCCCGGCTACCAGGCGGACCTCATCCTCGTGGACACCCGAGGGGCCCACTGGCAGCCACCCCACAACCTCACCGCCGGGCTGGTGTACAGCGCTCGCGCGAGTGACGTGCATACCGTCATGGTCGACGGCCGCGTCCTCATGAGCGAGCGCCGTCACCTCACGCTCGACAAGGAGCGCATCCTCGCCGAGGTGGCGGGCACCATGGAGCGCATGGCCCGGCGCGTGCCCGAGTCCCGCATCCAACGCTACGAGCCGTGAGGCGCGCGGCGCCTACCCCACCGAACGCACGAGCTGGGGCTGAGGCTGCAGGCCGTCCATGAGCATCTCCACGAGCCGCTCCAGGTCATTGAGCGGCACGCCCTGGATGGTGAGGAGCGTCTTGCCCTTCTGGACGCTCGTCTTGAGCTGCACCTGGGCGCCCTTGGCGAAGTGCTTCGCGACGCACTTCCGCAGGAACTCGAGATGCACGTTGTCCGAATCGGGCACGCTCGCCGCGGAAGGCTCCTTCTTGTACTTCACGGCCTTCCTCAGATCCTCCAGGCTGCACTCGGCGAAGGGCTTTCGCGCCACGGCCCCCTCCTTCTCCGGCACGTCGATGGGCGTGGAGCCCAGCTCGGCGGGCTGGAGCTGAAGCTTCGCCGCATTCGCATAGGTGAGCAGCGTGGTCAGCTTCACCACGCCGTACTGCCGGCACGCCTCCTCGGAGAACTCCCGGGCCACGGCGCCGTACCGGGTCAGGGTCGCCTGCGAGAGTTCCTGGAGGTGCTGGCTGAAGTACTCCTGGGCGCTCTTGGCCCCATTCTTCCCCGCCAGCAGGGTGGTCACGGCGTGGTTGTAGAGTCGGCCAATGTTGTAGTGCCCGGCGTTGCCCTCCCTCAGGTAGGCGATCATCCGGTCCCGCACCTGCTCGAGCGTAGTGAGTTCGGAGAAGGTGTTGCTGCCATTCGTCTGGTTCATGAACTGCCCCCCCACAATGTGGAGCGACCACGGGAATCGCGGTCGTGCCCGGCATGAGCAACGCCTGAGCCAACGGGGCACTTCGTGAAAACAAGCACTTGCACGAGGGAAACGCGCAGGGGCATCCCGCTGCACGGAGAAACCATCCGCGAAGTGAGACTGCTCAAGTTCCGCTACTCACCGGTGAGGAGTGGAAACCCTCGTCGTCACTTTCCGCTGCTCACCGGTGAGGAGTGGAAACCCTCGTCGTCACTTTCCGCTGCTCACCGGTG